>JANQGJ010000098.1 GCA_028277395.1 Bacteroidales bacterium
TCCTGCAAAGTGAATAATCACTATAGATTTAAACTTAAAATTAGTAGCTATAAAGCAAAATCCCAAACCGGGCGGTTTGGGATTTTTATTTAACCTAAATAACCTCTGTATAGAGGAATAACCCAAAAAATTAACCTGCTAAAGTTAATATTGCTAATTTAAGGAAAAACGATATACATTTTTCCCGTTTAACTTTTTTTAACAATGCTAAAATGCTAATAAATAAAACGGAATGCCTGTAATAATGGATTACATGACTAGTTAAGTCCATTGCCCAATGCTGTGTTTTATTTACCATTTCTGTTAGTGAATTACGATCCAAAATATCATTCAGCATGAAAATAATTAAATACAATCTCAGCCTTTGATTTACCAACTACTTCAGCAAGCTCTTCTTTTGTTGCAAGTTTTATTCTTTTAACAGATTTAAACTTCCTCAGAAGTTTTTGCGAAGTGTTATATCCGACACCCTCAATATTTATGAGTACGGATTTTATGGTACCTTTTTCTCTCCGCTTGCGATGGTGTGTAATTCCAAACCTATGGGCTTCATCTCTTAACCTCTGAATTATTTTAAGGGTTTCACTCGTCTTATCAATATACAACGGAACAGAATCATTTGGAAAATATATTTCTTCCAATCGTTTGGCAATACCTATAATAGTAACCTTTCTAAATAGTTCAACTTTTTTCAGAGCTTTAACAGCAGAACTTAACTGCCCCTTACCTCCATCAACAATTATAAGCTGAGGTATAGGTTTATTCTCTTTTATCAACCTGCTATAACGTCTTTCAACAACTTCTTCCATTGAGGCATAATCATTTGGCCCTTCAACTGTTTTAATATTGAAATGTCTGTAAGCTTTTTTATTTGGTAAAGTATTAACTAACTGAACCATTGCAGCAACCGGATACTCTCCCTGAATATTGGAGTTGTCGAAACATTCGATCTGAACAGGTAATTCATTCATACGTAAATCCTTTTGCATCCGGGCCAGAATTCTATTCTTATGCCTGTCAGGATCTATCAGGTCTTTTTGTTTTTGTCGTTCTATTTTATATTGTTTCGCATTTCGTTCACTAAGTTCCAGAAGATGTTTTTTATCACCACGTTTTGGTACTGTAATTTTAACACCAGGTATTTCAATATCAGGTATTAGCGGCATTATTACCTCCTTTGACTTACTGTCAAACCTTTGTCTGAAGTCAAGTAAAGCAAACGTAATTATTTCTTCATCAGTTTCCTCCAGTTTTTTTCTGATTTCAATAGAATGAGCCTGTACTATCGAACCATTTATTACTTTTAAATAATTTAAGTATGAATGATTCTCACTATTGATAACCGATACTACATCAACATTATTTATTTTAGGATTAACTATTGTTGACTTACTTTTATACTTTTCAAGTATTTCTATTTTTTCTTTAACAATCTGGGCTTTTTCAAATTCATATTTTTCTGCAAAATTGCTCATTACCAAAGACAATCCAGCTATAACCGAGCCAATATTACCTTTAATAATAGATCTTATCTGGTTAATTGTTTCATTATAATCTTCTTCCGATTGCTCACCAATGCATGGCCCCTTACAATTACCAATATGATACTCCAAACAAACTTTATAGTTTCCATTTTGAATTTTTGCCTCTGAAAGGTTCAATGTACATGTACGCAACTGATACAATTGCTTAACAATATCCAATATAGTTTTCATCATCCTCATCGATGCATATGGCCCAAAATACTCCGATCCGTCACGTACAAGGTTTCTTGTGGGAAATAGTCGCGGAAATCTTTCCTTTTTCAAACATAACCATGGGAATGTTTTGTCATCTTTAAGCTGGATATTGTACCTGGGCTGGAACTTCTTAATAAGATTATTTTCAAGCAATAAAGCATCAACCTCCGATTCAGTAACAACAAATTTAATATCTCTGATTTTTCTGACCAACACCTTAAGTTTGCCAGATTGATGTGTTTTTGTAAAATAGCTTGAAACCCTCTTTTTGAGATTCTTTGCTTTACCCACATAAATAATACGGTTAGTCTCATCAAAATACTGATAAACACCTGGTTTCCCGGGAAGCGTTTTGATTAAGTCCTGAACTTTATTATCTTTACTTTCGTTTTCCAACAGTTTGTTTTTGTGGACAAAATTAAGAAACACAGGAAAATTATATGTAGAAACTTACAGCTATACTTTGTTTAACTTAATGTAAAGTTAACAATTTTGTCATGTTGATGGCTTATTATTTGTTACATTGCATCACTAAATTTATAATCATGGATAATAGTCAGTTTAGCATATTACTTGTTGATGATGAGGAAGATATAGTTGAATTCCTAAGCTACAACCTAAAAAAAGAAGGCTACAAAGTCTATACTGCGCAAAATGGAGTTAAAGCAGTTGAAAAAGCGAAAAAATTTAAACCAAACCTTATTTTAATGGATGTTATGATGCCGGAAATGGATGGCATGACAGCAGTTCAGGAAATAAGGAAGGATGAAAACCTTAACGACGTTATTATTGTATTCCTGACGGCAAGGTCCGAGGACTATTCACAAATCGCCGGATTTGAAGCAGGTGCGGATGATTACGTTGCCAAACCCATAAAACCAAATGTTCTGACAAGTCGTATCTCAGCATTACTCAGAAGATTTGCATCGAAAAAAGAAAAAGGTGAAAAAGTAATTGAAATTAACGGATTGACCATAAATAAAGAAAAGTTCGTTATAATAAAAGATGGAAATGAAATAATTTTACCGAATAAAGAGTTTAAAATGGTATATCTTCTTTCATCATCTCCTGATAAAGTTTTTTCACGGGAAGAAATTTTTGAACGTGTATGGGGAAATGACGTTATTGTTGGTGACAGAACAATTGACGTTCATATCAGAAAGATCAGGGAAAAAATTGGTCAGGAGTTTATTCGCACTGTTAAAGGAGTAGGATATAAATTCAACACCTGATTTTATGCTTTTTAACTCTCCCAGGAACATAGCGGTAATAAATGCTTCAATCATAACAGTCGTTTCTTTAATTGCTATTATTGTAATATCTGTATTAGAAATACCTTATTCTTTAATAACATGGTTATCTTTTCTAATAGTAGTATTTCTAACAGCATTAATTACAATAAATGGCAGCATTAACAAATTTATTAATGAAAAAATCCGGGTAATTTATAAAACGATAGGTAAATTGCAACCCAGAAATGATAAAAAACCAAATGACAATAGCGATGTACTTGATATTGTAAATCAGGTGGTATTAAGATGGAGTGAAGAAAAGAAGAAAGAGATTGAGGAACTAAAACAAATGGCAACCTACCGGCGCGAATTTCTGGGCAATGTATCGCATGAGTTGAAAACACCGGTATTCAATATTCAGGGTTACGTACATACGTTGCTCGAAGGAGGACTAAAAGACGATTCAATAAATATTAAGTTTTTAAAGAAAAGTGTAAAAAGCGTGAACAGGATGATTGCTCTTGTTGAAGATCTTGAAGAAATTACAAAACTTGAGTCAGCAAACCTTAAGCTGAACATGGAAGTTTTTAACCTGTACGAACTTACAAAAGAGGTAATTGACTTCATGGAACGAAAAGCTATTGAGCACAATACTACCATTGCAATAAACACAAGTTTATCAAAGATTATAAAAGTTAAGGCAGATAAAAAAAGGATACGGCAGGTATTAATAAATCTAATTGATAATGCGATCAAATATGGTAACCTTGAAGATGCCAGGATAAAGATCTCTATTTACAATTTTCACGACAATTACCTTATTGAAGTTCAGGATAACGGTATAGGTATTCCTGAGGAAAACATAATCAGGGTGTTTGAAAGATTTTACAGGACAGAACAAAGTCGGTCAAGAGATAAAGGTGGTACAGGGCTTGGACTGGCCATTGTAAAGCATATAATCGAAGCACACCGGCAAACAATAAGCGTTAGGAGTAACCTGGGAGAAGGAACTACCTTTTCATTTACTCTGGACATGGCCTGATACTACTTTTTTCTTTCTACGGTAAAAGCAATTATCTGTTCAAGTGCAGACCTTGCCTCGTTATCAGGGAATTTCAACAATAACTCCATAGCCTGATCACGGTATTTTGTCATTACTTTTTCTGCATATTCTATGCCTCCTGAATGTGCCACCTGTTGTAATAACCAGTTCACCCTTTCCTTATTTGTGTTATGTCTTTTAACAATGTTAATTATTTTGCGTTTTTCAAGATATGAAGAGTTATTTAAAAGGTAAATAAGGGGCAATGTCATTTTCTTTTCTTTAATATCAATTCCGGTTGGTTTTCCTGTTTTATTACTCTTATGAAAATCGAATATATCATCTCTTATCTGAAATGCCATACCTGTATATTCACCAATTTTCCACATTTTTTCAATCTTATCTTCACTTTGTGATGCTGAAGCAGCACCAACAGCAAAACAAGAGGCCATTAGTGAAGCCGTTTTTTTTCTTATAATATCATAATAAACGTTTTCATTTATATCAAGCTTACGGGCTTTTTCAATTTGAAGAAGCTCTCCCTCACTCATTTCTTTTACTGCCTCACTCACTATCTCAAGCAAGTGATAATCTTTAGCTTTAAGTGATGTTATCATTCCCCGTGAAAGCAGATAATCGCCTACAAGTACTGACAGTTTATTATTCCAAAGTGCATTGATGGAAAACCTGCCTCTTCTTCTGTCCGAGTCATCAACCACATCGTCATGCACTAATGTAGCAGTATGTAGTAATTCAATCAATGTTGCCGCCCTGTAAGTAGATTCATTTATTCCGTCAAACAACTTTGCACTATATAAAACAATCAAGGGACGTATTTGCTTACCCTTAGACCTTAGTATATATTGCATTATAACATCAAGAAGTGGTACTGAGGATTTTACCGAATTTCTGAAAACCTTCTGAAAGTCTTTAATTTCAACGGAAAGAGGTTTTTTAAGTTCTTTTAATAACGACATAACAGAAGTAATTTATGCATCAAATATTTTCAAAAATTAAGCTTAACATATAATTAACTGTTTGTTTTTTCCCCGGAAATTACAAAAATCAAATTTAAATCTATTTTTGCATAAACTTATAATATGTCAGGATTTTTATTTGATGAATTGATTTTTGGACCGGTTCACAGTCGCAGGCTGGGTGTTTCCCTGGGAATAAACCTGTTGCCAACTGATAACAAGTATTGCAATTTTAATTGTATATATTGTGAATGTGGATGGACCAACAAAGATAAAGGTGTTAAAATTGTTTTACCAAAACGCGATAATTTTAAAACAAAACTGGAAAACAGACTACAGGAACTTCAAGGTACGGTAAATGAACCCGATGCTATTACTTTTGCAGGTAATGGCGAGCCAACAATTCACCCTCTGTTTGCAGAAATTATTGATGACACTATAGAAGCTAGGGACAAGTTTGCTCCAAAAGCTGCGATTAGCATATTATCGAATGCCAGCATGTTACATAAACCCAAAGTCACAGAAGCATTAAAAAAGGTTGACAAAAATATCCTTAAACTTGATAGTGCAATTGAGTCAACATTTCAAAAAATAAACCAGGCTATTGGAGGTATTACACTATCTAAAATCATTGAAGGATTGCTTTCTTTTGATGGTAAGCTAATTATTCAAACATTATTCTTCAGAGGTGAATATAATGGTCACTTTATCGATAATACAACTGATGAAGAACTAAAGGCATGGCTGGAAATTCTGGAAAAAATAAATCCTGAATACGTAATGATTTATCCAATCGACAGAGGAACTCCGGCCAAAGGACTTGAAAAAATTCCATATGATGAGTTAAATGCAATTGCAAACAGAGTAAAAGCTAAGGGCATCGCTGCTAAAGTTTATTAGTTGTCACAGCTATTTATGAATTTTTATTACACGCTGTATTATAGTAATTTAGCAACAAAACCATATCTATATGTGCGGGAGGTTTAAACTATCTGTCAAGTGAAAACAAATCTCGGAATGATTTAATGTGAAGGTATTTGATGACATGTACCGTCCCAGCTATAATACGCACTCTCACAGATATTACCGGCAATCATAAATTATCATCATAACAGCCTTAGTTTTTTCAAATGGGGATTAATTCCTTTTTGGGCAAAAGAACCAATGGTGGGTTTTCGGAACATTAATACCCGGTCGGAAACAATAAATCAAAAGCCCTCATTTAAAATTACATTTAAAGAAAGATGTTGCCTGGTACCTGCAAACGGTTTCTTCGAATGGAAAAATGATAAAAATAAAACTTCCTACAGATTATTTCTTAAATCAGAAGAACTATTCGCCTTTGCGGGAATTTGGTAAACATGGAAAGATGCTGAAAACGGATCGTTTAACACATTTTCTATTATTACTACTTCCGCAAATTCGGTTGCACCTGCAATTTATAATCGAATGCCGGTAATACTAAGACAACAGGATGAAGCTTTATGGCTCAATGAAAATAATAGTGACAATTTGCTTAACATGCTTTCTCCATATAATCCTGACGAAATGGACCTCTACAGTACATCTAAATTAGTAAACTCACCATATTCCAATTCTAAAGAAATAGTAATAGCGAACAAGCAACCTAATTTTGATAAACTCTCTGATTCACACGAATATTTGCTGTTAATTAAACTAATAATAACTTACAATCAACTGACTTAATTACAAAAAGAGTAATTTTATAGTTTGATGTTGCTTTCTGCATTTTAAATAATGGGAAATCACAGGAACTCAAATAGCTCATTTATAATAATAAATTAATTATGAAGACATTATTAAAAGTTGCCGGAATACTTGTTTTAATATTTATTGCTCTGCTTTTTATACTTCCAATGATATATAAATCAGAGATCATCAGTCTTACCAAAAAAGAGATGAACAAAAGTGTAGCTGCCAAAATTGATTTTGAAGATATAAGTCTGAGTTTATTCAAAAGTTTTCCTGATTTTAATTTATCCGTAGAAAACCTAACTATTACCGGAATTAATGGTTTTTCAAATGACACCCTGGTTAATGTTAAGATTATTTCTATTTCAATCGACCTTAGGAGCGTATTAAGTAGTGATAGTTATGAAATAAAGAAAATAAAACTTTATGATCCTGATATTAATTTGATTGTCACAGCTGAGGGGAATTCAAACTATGACATCAGTTTACCTGAAGAAGAATCAGGCAACAATGTTGAACCGGAGCCTGAGAAAGATGAATCTTCTCCCTTCAATCTATCAATTAAAAAGTTTGAGATAATCAATGGAAATATCAACTACATAGATGAACAATTAAATATGCACATGGTTATTCAGGGATTAGATCATACACTATCTGGGGATTTAGGAGCTGAAAATGTTGTACTGTACACCAAAACAAAGATTAATAGCATTAGCACAACCTATGACGGTGTTGAATACCTTTCAAAGGCATCAGTGGCCTACAATGCTAATATAGATGCTGATTTGAAAAACGAAATCTATACTCTGGGAAAAAATGAACTCATAGTAAACAATTTATTTATTGGTTTTGATGGTTCGGTATCAACAATAAATGATGATATGAACCTGGTTCTGACATTTCAGTCGAAAGGAAACAAATTTAAGGATATCCTGTCATTGATCCCAGCCATATATGCGAATGAATTTGATGGTATTGAAACCGAAGGTACGTTTTCGCTTGATGGTTTTGTTAAGGGTATATATAATGATAACAGGATACCATCTTTTGAACTAAATGCTTCTATTGACAATGGAATGTTCAAATATCCTGATCTGCCAAAATCTGTTAAAAGTATTAATCTGTCTGCAAATATCTCGAATAAGGGTGGTGATGTTGACAATACTATTATTAATATATCAAAATTCTCAATGCTGCTGGGTAACAATCCAATAAATTCAAACTTCAGAATAAGTACACCTGTTTCCGACCCTGATATTAAAGCACGATTAACAGGTAAATTCAACCTTTCAGAAGTAAAAGAATATTACCCTGTTTCTGATTCTGACGAAATTGGCGGAGACCTGATTGTGGACATAAGTCTGGAAGGACGAATGTCAGCAGTTGAAAATGAAAAGTTTGATGAGTTTCTTGCTATGGGCTCAGTTGTTGCCCGTAACATTAAATATAATAATGGTAGTTTAAAGGAGCCTGTACGTATTTCAGGTGCGCAGATGAATTTTTCTCCTGGTTACATTGATCTTGTGAATTTTATTGCAAAAAACGGAGAAAATGACATACAGGCAACAGGAAAAATCGAGAACTACATGTCGTATTATATGAATGACGGTACTTTAAACGGTACACTAATAGCAAAGTCTAAATATTTGAATATTGATAAGATGATTGCCGAGGAAGCCGGCGATGAGAGTACAGAAGCAGTAACATCTGACAATGTGGTGCATAATAGTGATCCTGACACGTCATCGCTTTCTGTAATAGAGATCCCTGACAATATAAATTTCACCGTTTCTTCAACATTTGATAAACTAATATATGATAATATCGAAATGGAGGATGTTAGGGGCGACCTGGAAATAAAGAACAGCACATTAAATCTCAGGAATCTGAGCATGGAAACAATTGGAGGAAAAATGACAATAAACGGGAAATATTCAACTGTTGATATAAACAACCCAAAGGTTGATTTCAATATTGAAATGAAAAACATGAGTATTCCAAATGCTTATGACCAGTTTGCCATGTTCAGAAAGTATCTACCTGTTTCAAAAAAGACAACCGGTTTATTTTCTGCAAAATTTAGTTTATCCACCTTACTTGATGAAGGAATGATGCCTAACTACCCCACGTTGAACGGTGGTGGAATGTTATCAACAGAAAGCATTGCGATTACCGGACTGAATTCAATGAATCAAATAGCTGACAATCTGAATATTGATCATCTCAAAAATTTGTCAATAAATGATTTCATGACGAAGTTTAAACTGGAAGAAGGAAAACTGGTTGTAGAACCTACAGAGTTCAGGTATAAGAATATTGATGCGGAAATTGCAGGTTGGACAGAAATAGATCAAACTATTGAATATAATCTGAAACTGGAGGTGCCAAGATCAGAATTTGGTAGCGATGCCAATAAGGTACTTGACAACCTTATTGCCCAAACAAACAGTTTAGGGGCAAACTTTAGTCTTCCAAATACCATTCCTGTTAATATTGTTATAGGAGGAACAATTGATAATCCTGTGATTAAAACGCAGTTAAGTAAAAATGCCGGAAGCACAACAGAAAACACTGCCAAAGAGATCATAAAAAAGGAATTAGGTAATGAAGCTGCAGAGAAAGCTCAAAAAATAATCGATGATGCTGATAAACAGGCTAAGTATCTGATAGATGAAGCCAAGAAGCAGGCTAAGCTTGTTACTGAGAATGCAGATGATGCGGTAAAGTTGTTGCAAACGGAAACTGAAAAGCAGGCAGAAGCCTTAATAAAGGAAGGGAAGAAAAACGGATTTGTTGCTGAAATGGCTGCAAAAGAAGCTGCTAAACAACTTCGTAAAGAGGCATCAAATAAGGAATCTGACATTATTAAAGAAGCTAATAAAAAGGCTGATGATCTGATAAAAGAAGCAGAAAAGGCTGCCAGTAAATTAAAGAAAGAAGCTCAGAAAGAGGCCGACAAAGTTAAAAAGTAAGCAGGTATTTTATAATATGAGCATCTGGTAATGCTCCAGTGAGGTTGTTGATCAACTGAGCATAAGATTACAACCCCTGACATCACTGTTATCAAACCTTCCCAGAACTTCAAAAGTACCGTTGTCGTATAATTTACCGAGATCCTGTGTGGCAATAAATGAGCATGAGTAGATATTTGCAAGATCAATAATATTTAGTCCTCCGGATTTGCCATAACCAACCAGGCTCATGGGATCGTTCAGATTTCTTATTAATACTTTCATCCATGGCGGACAGTTAAATATTCCATCTCCCATCGAATATGCCTGAGAAAACAGCTCGGTCATTCCATATTCCGAATAAATTCTGTTAACATCGAAGTTTTTTTTAAGTATTGCATGAACTTCATCTCTGATCATTTCTTTCTTCCGCCCTTTCATTCCACCTGTTTCAATAATAATAAGTTCGGGAAATTCCGGTTTATACTTTTCGGCGAAATCAAGTAGCGCATAAGTAACTCCTATTAGAATTGTTTTTTTCTGCTTTTTTTTTAATTCTAGAAGCACTTCATTAAGTTGGTCATACTCATCCAAATAAAAGCCGCTTTCTACATTCCTGGTGTCATTAATTAACCGGTCGGTCATGAAAACCAAAGATGATCCTTTCCTTTCCAGATATGATGGCAATAAAGCTAACAATACATAATCTTCAATATTTCCAAAAAACAAATTAAACGCTTTGGTGAATGATTCTTTGTAAAGCCGATCATTAATTATATAGTGTTTACTTGTTTTAATTCCTGTCGTTCCACTACTGGAAAAATATTTGTCAGGATTGCAATCACCTGAAATCACTTTATGATCTTTAAAAAATTCAATGGGTAGAAAAGGTACCAGGGAATAATGGTCAATGCCAGAAATATCAATATTCAAAAAATCAACAAAACTCTTATAAATACTATTGTTTTCATATTGAAAATGAAATATTTCCAGTGCAATTCCGTTAAATTCATCAGTACTCTGAATATTTGTTATTCTATTTTCAAGAGCCGTGACTTTTGGCATGATTTTTATATATTTTTATCCTGTGAAACTGATGAATAATTATAAAACAAAAATACTAATTCTTATACTCATAGCAGGAATTGTATTCGGATCCTGTCGCAGGTTCGAAGATTTCCCTGATATTCCTGAGATTACTTATGATAATTTCATTGTATTGTTAAATACTGAAACCGGAATAACCGAAAGGGGTGTTCTGGTGTTTTCATATACCGATGGCAATGGCGATTTAGGATTAAGCAGCGGAGATACTCTTCCTCCATATGACAAGGATGGGGATTATTACTACAATCTGATCATCAGGTATTTTGAAAAACAGCACGGAGAGTTTATTGAAGTACCTTTACTTTCATGGAATGCCGATTCCTCATATTACGACACATTAACTTTTAACTCACGGTTCCCCGTTCTTACTCCTGAAAGTGGTAATCAGGCTATTAAAGGTGTTTTTCATGACACATTGTTTATTTACAATCCTTTATCTGATTTTGACACTATAAAATTCAAGATTAAGATCATTGACAGGGCACTAAATATTAGCAATGAGATAGAAACCGGAGAGATAATTAGATTGCAATAGAGAGAGTCTTATTCTCACAACTCATTTGGGATCATCCATAATATAACAATAAAGATAAACTAACAGTATCAAAAAAAGGCCGAAAATAAACAGGTTATTTCCGGCCATAATTGCTTTTGATGTTTTATTCGTTTATTTCTTTCTTTCTCTTCTGATAGTATTTATATCCTTTATATCCACCATAAGCTCCTCCTAATCCAAGTAGTATAAATAATCCACTTGCAAGTGGAGCACGACCACCTTGTGCTTCGTTCCCGGATGAACCATGGTTTGGAGGTGGAGGTGGTTCTCCAGGTTGTGCGCTTAACACTAATGTGGTTGTGGATATTACCATCACCATAATTAATTTCAATATTATTCCTTTATATGACTTCATAGCTAGTTCTTTTTTTAAATTACCTGTAATTGATTTTAGTTGAATATACCTGGTTTTCACCTACAACTTTAACAATATAAATGCCTGGTGATCCATACATTGGAATTTCACAACTGCAGTTATTTGTTAATTTTTGTGATGATACAAGTTGTCCTGAGATATTATAGATATATAAATCAAATGCACCTTCATTATGCATGTTTTTAACAACTAACTTGTCATTTGAGCTATAAATATGGAACATATCTTCAATATTATCATCATTTTCACCAATCCCGATTGGTCCTTTGGTGAATTTTACAAGGAATCTGTCTTCATTATGTCCGGTTTCGGTAATGTTAAAAATATATTCCTGTTCTTTTGTAAGGTCAGTTATGATGTTTTTTTCAAGATCTTTAAGGTATATACCTTCAGAGTTTTCAAAGTTTTCTATATCTACAACTTTTATTGTATATGAACCTTCAACACTTGCTTTGTAACACAATTTAATATCAATATCTTCTGTGTAAGGTGGTAAACCCTGAATAACATAGTAATTTCCATCATCATCAACAAGTTTGGTATAAATATTTCCGCTTCGTCTTATACCATCATATTTATTATCAAATCCATTGGTTGTACCATCAAGAAATCCAATTAATGTTTCGCTATAAGCTGTAGTTTCTCCTTCAAGACTTATTTTAAATCTTTTTACAGTTTCTTGTGATTTAAAAAATTGTGCTGAATTGGTAACACGCATATTATCTTTAAACCTTAAAGTAGATGTTGTTTGTGAAGTCCCACTACCATAGTGCACCATAAACCCTTGTCCAACATCAATATAACCATTTGGGGTATTTCCTCCGCCACCAGCAACTGCTCCTGTTTTATTCCAGGTTGCATAATCATTTCTGTCATCAGAAAATCCTGCTCCTTCATCCCAAAACTGTAGGGTGCCATCAATATTAGAATTATCAGCATCATCAATAAAGGCAGTTGCATCAACTCGTGAAGGATATGGATTCCCAACTAAATTCCAACCGAAATAATATTCATCAGTTGAAAGGGCGGCATCATACGTGTATGTAACCGTTTCAGTATGAGTACCCGTATTCGTTGTTCCACTAAATGAGATGGTTCTGTTTGATGGGTTATAGGCATATGCATAGCCCAATCCAACTTCCATATTTCCTCCTTGTGATGAAGCATCAATCCATGATGGGCCTGTACCACCACTTAAATCTTCATCATACCAGAATAAGTCAAAATCAGTTTGAGGAGTACCCGATTGAAGAACTGATATTGCCTGGTTACTTACCGGAGAAGATAAATAATGATAAATATCTTCTGTTATATACCGTTTAACTGTTGCTGTAACCCCGGAACTCTCAATCAATGAACCTGTTCCTGTTGCATCTGATTCAACAGTCAGCGTACCAGCTGCACGGTTGTTTTTTGAATCAGCAACAGATAGAGTTCCATTTACTGTTAGTGATGTGGTGGAAGAAATTGTAAGAGAGTAATCTGAGCTTACAGTAAGATCATCAATTGTATAATCATCATCGATAGTACAGGTGCCGGAAATAACAGCATCTGCAGCAGTTCCACCAGGTATTCCATATGTCCATCTAGCTGACGTTGACCAGTTACCTGTGCCTGTAAATGTTGTTGTAGGCCCTACTCCATAAAGTGCAATTGCTGATGGATTAGTTAACCCTGTTTTAATAACTGTTGTTGACCCACCAGAAATATCACAACTTTGAATTTCATCAGGTCCGCTATCTGTCCAGTAAAGTTTGCTGTTGGTGAAATCAATTGCTATTGATTTTGGAGATGTACCAGTTGTTGCTAATTCTGTTTTGCTTGCTCCACTTAAAGTTGCTCTATAAACCTTGTCATCACCAAAATCTGTCCAATACATATAATTATTATTAACATCTAACGCAATTCCATAAGGATTATTCAAACCAGTAATAACATTTTCAACATTAGTACCGTCAAAATCAGATTTTCTAATATTATTTGCTACTTGTTGTGTCCAATACAATTTATTGTTTACAAAATCCAGTGCAATCCCATTTATATTATCACTAGCTGCAGTATAAATTACCTCTTGTCCCGTTCCATCAAGATTTGCCCTGCTTATATGATCCTTACCTGACTCAGTATCTGACCAGTACATCTTACCTCCGGCTACATCTACTACAAGGTACAAAAAAGTTGATGATCCTGTTGACACAAGATCTACTGGATTATTACCATCTAAATCTTTTCTGATGATTTTATCATCGTCATTGTCAGTATAATAAATGTAACCATTTAATTCATCAATAAACAAACCACGTGAAGCGGCAGCAGTTGTTACAGTTGAAGTATTATTTCCATCTAAGTCTGATTTTTGAATAATATCGGTGGTATAATCTGTCCAGTAAATATTGGTCTGAGCCAGTAAAGCTGATGAAAAAAGCAGCATTACGGCCAAAAATTGTATTAGTTTTTTCATAATGTAAAATTTTTAGTTTTTAATATTTATTGTTAGTATTTTTCCGTTGTTTATTCCAAAATTCGCAAGACGTCCGCCAAATACATATCCCAGTTCAGTATAAATGGCATCAATCCTTATTAACTGTTTACCCTTGCAAACTACAAATGCCCCCTGCTTATCATCCGAATGGAAAACCAGGCCGGGCTGATCAGGTAATTCAGCATCAATATTGGCAGGTGTAACCTGAAGGATCTTTATTTCCTGTCCTTCCAAATATGTTAAGGCTCCTTTATTCCATGGATTACATGCGTTTACTGTAGCAGTAATCTCTTCCATGTCCATGTTTTGCCAATCAATACTTACATCTGCAATACCTGGTTTAGGATAATAAGTAGTTGTTTCAAATGACTGTGGTGTTAATTTTACATCCTCATCTTCTATGAGTTGTATTATTTCATCAATTTTAATACAAGTCAGGGCTGCAGACTTGTGCAGCAGGCTGCCATATGTGTCAATATAATTAATCGGAAAATCTTCCTTAAACAGTATTGGACCGGCATCAATTTTTTCAACCATTTTATGTACATACAATCCGGCCATTTTAACTCCTTTACGTATTTGCCAAAAGATTGGGTCGGCACTACGAAACTCAGGTAAGCGTCCAAAATGAAAATTATAAAACCCAAGCTTTGGTATTTTCAATAGGTTACTGCTGAATTTCAGGGGAAATGTCAATGTCAGGCACACATCAGGTTTAACATTATTAAGTATATCAATGAGTTCCTCTTCTTTTTCAAGGTCAGGTGTATACATTTGGTTATCTGCAATATAACCTGAGCTTTTTATAACATTTATTAATTCAGTATTTGTAGCAGGTACAACGATCCCGGCAAATACTCTTTTTCGTATTAGCTCAAATACAATTTGGGCTGCTTCTTTATTATTACAAAACACAAGTGCTTTCATACTAAACACATAAAAAAGAATTTAACCATCCACTTGATTCCTCCCTGATAGTATTAAGTATCTCCTTATCCTGACCATCCGGGGTTAATATTTTTATAAACTTCTTATAATTCTCTCTTTCTCTTCCATTTTTATCAGTAACAAACAGGGAGTGCTCACAATCATAGGTATTAAAATCCGGGTTGAATGCAAGGCTTCCCCTGGGTGATTTGATTTCTGTATCTTTCAATAATGATTCAAGTTCTGATTTGGGTTTCCAGTTATTCTCAATACATTGTGAAACTATTAATCCTGCCTCAAATCCTATAATACCAAAAGGTGATAGTATTCTGTTTAGTTTCTGGTTAAAATGATTATATAATCCATTGATAGTTCCGTTAGCCGTATTAAACCATGTACTTACCGAGTAAACATTATCTATATATTCTCTTTCCAGAATTGAATTATCAGTAAAGAAGGGCGATGCAATTAAAGGTGTTTCTGTTAATTTCGGATGATTCCTGATTGCTTTTATCATCTCGACTGCATCGAAACCACTAAAAGAAGAGAAAATAAAAGAGTTCTCATGTGAATTAACCTTTTCCAGAAAATTCTCAGGTTTACCTTCAGTTTCCTGACGATAAACGTTAACACTGTTTATATATCCATTGTACTTTTTCGATGCAAGACTCAATGCATGAGAAAAGGGATAACCGGAGTCATAAAACGACAACATTGTGGAATACTTCAATCCAAACTTATCAATTGCCCATTTAGTCATCAAATATGTGGAATCAAATGATTTAAGAGAGTTATGGACTACATAAGAATTCCTATCGGCTTTTAACAAGGGTGTTTCACCGGCATTACACATTATTAATGGTGTTCTGGTTTGTTCTATTAAAGGCAACAATGCCATAATACATTTATATCCAAACCAACCGGTAACGATATCTGCATTTTTTTTCAGAATTAATTTTCTGGCAGCCTCCTGAACTTCCCTGGGTGAGCTTGTTCCCGATTCTTCATCAACAATAGAAACATCATCAGGAATTGATTGTTTAAAACCTTCGATGAAGTCCACTCCAATATATGGATAATACCTGGATTCAGGTATTAATATACCAATTTTCATATCAGCTTTTTACAACAATAATAAATTGGTAGTGGCGCTTCAAATATTATAAAAATACGCCACTACCAATGATAAATTTTAATCAAGTTTTAATTTATTTTATGGTCTTGAAGGATAAGTTCCTTCTAAACAAATTATCCAGCTCATAACAAGAAATGGTTGCATATTATAATGAGACTGGTCACCACCGGTGTTTCCTATCGCAACCTGAATTCCCGAAGTATCAACACTAAGGTTGTTTGTGTTAACTGTAATCGCCTGATCACTTAAGGCATCTGAACCACTGGCTGATGTAGCGTACAGGTTTGTTTCATTTTCCTCTGCTGCAAGGAAATTACCTTTTGGTGTATGGATTGTTCCATTCCCGTTGTTCACATGCATAGTTGCTGTAGCAAAACCACCAACAGGAGCTACACCTCCCTGAGCAGCAGCAGTATGAGAATGAGATGGCATTTCATTTTGATTTAGTATTACCCTTTCAATACCACCGGCTTCAGCAAAAGTTCTTACTTCTCCACCCGGATAAGCTCCCATGTGGACCATAACTCTTCCTCTTAAATCAGGTAAAGCAAACGTTACTCTGCCATCACCACCAAACCTGGTCCCTATCAGTGAAAATAGTGCACCAAACTGCGAAATATTTAACAACTGGCCATCGCAATAAGCCCAAAACCTGGGCGCAAACGGACCTGCAAATCCTCTTACTTCTGATATTGTTCCATCCATAGTTTTTCGTATTAGTTATTTTACTATAAAATATTTAGTTGAATTAGTTAGATTTGTTCATTATTTGTACTTAGTCCCATCTCTGAGGGTAGTATCCGTTAACACAGATTATCCAGCTCATAACAAGAAACGGCTGCATGTTATAGTGAGTTTCACCATTACCGGTATTTCCAACTGTAACCTGAACTCCTGATAAATCTGCATACAGATAATTGGTATTTACCGTAATTGCAAGATCATTTAGTGTATCGGTTCCACTTGAGGATGTAGCGTATAGATTTGTTTCATTCTCTTCGGCAGCAAGAAAATTACCTTTTGGTGTGTGGATTGTTCCATTTCCATTATTAACATGCATAGTTGCTGTTGCTGTCCCACTCACACCTCCGGTAGAACCCTGAGCAATAGCTGTGTGGTTATGTGCAGGCAAATCCGAAACACTTAAAGGTACTCTTTCAATACCTCCTATTTCAGAGAATACCCGGTATTCACCACCAGGTCTTTGTCCTTTGTGAACCATTACACGACCCCGAAGATCCGGTAACATGAAATTTGTTATACCATCTCCACCGAAATTGGTACCAAGCAATGAATATAACGCAGCATACTCCTGTATTGCAAGTATTTGTCCATTACAATACATCCAGTCTCTTGGAGCAAAAGGGCCTGCGAACCCTCTTACTTCCGATAAAGTTCCTTCCATAGTTTAGTTTTATTAGTTAGTAAATATTATGCAGGTACTTCTACCAGCAAAATGTTAATTGGGACGAGATGGGTACAGACCTTCAACACAAATTATCCACGACATAACAAGAAATGGTTGCATATTGTAATGAGACTCATCACCACCTGTATTTCCAACTAAAACCTGAATACCTGAAGTATCAACACTTAGGTTATTTGTGTTAACGGTAATTGCCTGATCACTCAAGGCATCTGTACCACTTGAAGAAGTTGCATAAAGGTTTGTTTCATTCTCTTCGGCCGCAAGAAAATTACCTTTTGGTGTATGGATTGTTCCATTTCCGTTATTCACATGCATAGTTGCAGTTGCAGATCCGGAAACAGGAGCAACACCTCCTGCTGCTGATGCCAGATGATTATGAATAGGCATTTCATTTTTAGTTAATACTACCCTTTCAATACCACCAGCTTCAGCAAAGGTTCTGACTTCACCACCGGGATAAGCGCCCATATGTACCATCACTCTTCCTCTCAGGTCTGGTAATGCAAATGTTACTCTGCCATCGCCTCCAAACCTGTTACCAAGTAATGAGTACAATGCATTAAAATCTGCAATGGGTAATATCTGACCATTGCAATATGCCCAGTTTCTGGGTGCAAAAGGGCCCGCAAACCCTCTTACTTCCGACATAGTTCCTTCCATAGTTTTATTTATTTAGTTATACAATATTTTTTAAATTCTAATTAGTCAGGTAAATTAATTCGGACGTTGTGGGTAATCACCATTAATACAAATTATCCAACTCATAACAAGGAATGGTTGCATATTATAATGGGAAAGACTACCACCAGTATCTCCAATAGCAACCTGAATCCCTGAAGTATCAACACTGAGGTTGTTCGTATTAACGGTTATTGCCTGATCACTCAAGGCATCTGTACCGCTTGAAGAAGTTGCATAAAGGTTTGTTTCATTTTCTTCGGCAGCAAGGAAATTATCTTTCGGTGTATGAATTGTTCCATTTCCGTTATTCACATGCATAGTTGCTGTTGCTGTTCCTGTAACTGGTGTTACACCACCTGCTGCTGATGCAAGATGGTTATGCGTAGGCATTTCGCTTTGTGTTAGTACTACCCTTTCAATACCACCAATTTCAGCAAAAGTTCTAACTTCACCACCGGGATAAGCACCCATATGTACCATTACCCTGCCTCTCAGATCAGGTAATCTGAAATTTACTCTGCCATCTCCCCCGAAATTTGTTCCAAGAAGTGAAAATAAGGCAGTATTTTGGCCAATATCCATGAATTGTCCATCGCAGTAAGCCCAGTTTCTGGGCGCAAAAGGACCTGCAAATCCTCTGACTTCTGATAAAGTTCCAAGCATTTTTAATTAGTTTTAGTTAACATTTAGTTTATTATTGAATAAATTCAAGTTTGTTTTTGTTATAAATCAATGCATCAAAAAATTGACTAACTCTTGTTTGTGAATTCTCCTACTTGTTTATCATTATTAAATAATGATTGCTTCAGATTGTAAACCTACGCATTAATTATTTGAATATCAACTACTTAAAGGTGTAGTTCTTTTACTGTCCTTTTATGTAGTATTTTATTTCGGGAAACAAATATATATAGCTGTATTACAGGATTTTAGCCGTTTCTTTTGGGTAGTTTTTGACGTTTTTCAGTAATCACAGGAACAAACTGATAATAAACATTAGTTCGTAAATACATTCAACCTGAGAAAGAAAATAATCATTCAATTCTAAAATCTGCAATGATGAATTAATAAGGTTATATCCTGACTGGTTAACAACAGGTGTGGACATTAATAAAATGATTCTATCTTTCAGAGATAATTTTACGGCATAATTCCAGATTATTGTTTTTTATGATTGAATTGAGTTCATTAATTTCATCATCATACTGGCGTCTGTTTCCACAATTGTACATTTCAAGTAAAGGATCACTATCAAGTATTTTATCAAATAGATCTTTTGCTGATGGGGTTGTATTAAGATTTGAATATTCCTCATATGTAATGTCTAAAAATGCAACATCCTTCGAAATTCCCCTGTTATCAAGTAGGTAGCCTTTCTTTAATTCGGTTGGATACGCAGGTTTACCTTTATAAACTAAATCTGTCGGACTTGGGAATGAAACAATTTCCGACTTATCGGATGATAATATAACAGGTACCTGTTGCGAATAATCATTTTTAGTTTTGTAAATGATAGCCTTTGGTCCCGGGGTAAAATCAACCTCAACCTCTTCATCTTTTGTTGTTACATTTTTTGTTGTTGTGCATGAAGCAAAGATTGCTACTGTAAATACTAAGATAACTAACCTACTCATTGATCTCTTTTTAACGGTATGTAACACATAAAATACTAACATTTTTGCAGCTGTGTTATTATGTCAAAGTTAACAAAACATTATTAACTATTGTAACCCTTCAATTTTTGCTTTGTCATTAATTTGTAAACAAATTAATCAATTTTGGATTATCTGTTTTTATTTTTGCAAAATATCTGACTATATCTTACTGACATTAAAAATCTTTTCATTATGAGAAAGCTTTACTTTGTAAACAACTACAAAAAAGCGATGTATGTAATCGCTACTCTATACTTTTGCATTACCCTGAATGCCCAGCCAATCACTCAGCGAATAACTGGTTCTGTTAAGGATAACACTACAGGTGAGACTCTTATTGGTGCCAACATTGTAGTAATTGGTTCAAACCCTGTAATTGGGACTACTACAAATAGCGAAGGGAATTTCATACTGGAAAATATTGAAGTTGGAACTGTAAGCTTAAGAATATCATTTGTAGGTTACAAAACTGTTGAAATTATCAACAGAGAGCTAAGAGCCGGAAAAGCACTAAATATTAATGTTTTTATGGAAGAACTAATATTAAGCGGTCGGGAAGTGGAAATTGTAGGTTCAGTGGATAAAAAAGGGTCTGTAAATACGATGACATCGGTAAGTTCACGAACTTTTACAGTTGATGAAACCAGAAGGTATGCCGGAAGTCGAGGTGATGTAGCAAGAATGGCGTCAAATTTTGCCGGGGTTCAGGGAGCTTCTGATGACAGAAATGATATAGTTATCAGGGGAAATTCTCCATCCGGACTACAATGGCGGTTAGAAGGGCTTGAAATTCCTAACCCAAATCATTATGGAGCATTTGGTACCACCGGTGGACCTATAAGTATGCTTAATAACAACCTGTTGGACAACTCGGATTTTCTAACCGGAGCCTTTCCTTCCGAATATGGAAATGCCCTTTCAGGTGTATTCGACTTAAGGTTACGAAATGGGAATAGTGATAATTACGAATTTATTGGAATGGTTGGTTTTAACGGGTTTGAACTTGGTGCAGAAGGTCCTTTCTCAAAAAAATCAAGTGCATCGTTTATTGCGAATTACCGCTATTCAACAATGGAGTTTTTCGAGGTTATTGGGATGAACTTCGGAACTGGAACTGCTGTTCCAAAATACAAGGATTTTTCTTTCAAGGTAAATCTGCCCACAAAAAAATATGGTGTCTTTTCACTTTATGGACTGGGAGGAAGTAGTGAGATAGATTTCCTCGATAGTGAACGAGATACAAACGATGTTGATTTTTACGGAGGCGAAGGATGGGATTTGCGTAATGGTTCTGATCTGAACATTACAGGGATAAATCACATATACAATATTAACAGTACATCTTATTTAAAAACAGGATTATCTTTTACATACCATTATTTTTACGTAAAACAGGATTCCATAGTACCTGAAACAAAAGATGTAATTCCATATTATTATTCAAACTTCAGGGAAAACAGACTACAATTCACCACATTCTACAAAAAACGTCTGAGTATAAGAAATAATATTCAAACGGGAATAAATATTAATTACTATATCTCAAATCTGCACGATAGTATCTTTGATGAAGACTATGGAAAATTTAACACGCTTACTTCATATGAAGGAACATCTGCTTTGCTAAGACCTTATATAACATGGCAGTTTAAGTTATCTGACAGATTGGTTTTTAACACCGGAGTGGATTATATGTATTACACTTTTAACTCAACTTCCGGTTTCGAACCACGCTTTGGTGTAAAATACAACACAGGTAAAAGCACAACAGTAAGCTTTGCTTACGGATTGCACAGTCAGCTGCTACCTTCAACTACATATAATGGACAGACTTACCTGGGTGACGGAAAGTACATAACATTTAACAAAGATCTCAAGCTATTGAAAAGTCATCATTTTGTGCTTGGTTTCGACTGGAATATTTCTACATTTCTAAGATTTAAAACTGAAGCTTATTATCAGCACATCTATGATGCAGCGGTAAATGCCCATGAAGAAGATACTTACTCCATATTAAATGAAGGAGCTGATTTTTATATATGGAACCCGGATACACTCATGAGTACAGGTACGGGAACAAACTACGGCCTTGAGATTACTCTGGAGCATTTCCTTAACAATGGAGTATATTTTCTTGCAACCGGAAGTATATTTGAGTCAAAGTATAAAGGAAGTGATTATGTTGAAAGAAATACTGCTTTTAATTCAAATTTTGTAACCAATTTATTAGCAGGGAAAGAATGGGAGTTAAATAAAAATAACACAAAACAAAAAATTAAAAAACAAAGATTTACACTGGGAACCGATATTAAAATAAACTGGGCAGGGGGACGAAGATATACACCTATTGACGTTGAAGAATCTAAGATTGAACATGAACCTGTGTATATTACGGAACAAACATATGAATCCAGATTCCCTGATTATTTCCGTACGGATATTAAGGTATATTTCAACCTGGGCAAGCGTAAATTAAATTATGAATGGGGTATTGATATACAGAATATATTTAATAATAAAAATATCTATTCCCAGGACTTTAATACATCAACAGGAGAGTTATATTACACATATCAACTGGGTATAATGGTAATTCCATATTTTAGAATAGAATTTTGATGTTAAAAAACAACTCACATCGGAAAATATTTTAATTCATGATTTAGTTTTCCAACCAACCTGTATTTTATTTAGCTTTGTGTTGGCTTTTAATGAACTCTGTGAAAAACCTGGCTTTCTATCTGATTAAAGGGTTTACAGACATATAAATGTCCGTATACATATCAATTGATCGGGCTGGATGAAGTTTTCAATAGATTATGTTGAATACCTTATGTTTTCTAAAGTTGCCAAAATAATAATTAGCTGATATTTGAATGTATTCCAAAGATTACTCTTTTCGAAAGAATATAATAATTGGGGTTTTTATCCTCATAGCCATTACTTTCATTATCAGACTTTTTTATCTTCAGATTATTAACGACAGCTATAAATTAAGTGCAGATAATATAGTACTTCGAAAAGTTCGTGAATATCCTCCAAGGGGATTGATATATGACAGAAATGGTAAATTACTGGTTTTTAATGAAGCAGCTTATGATCTGATGGTTATTCCCCGTCAACTGAAAAATGTAGACACATCCCTGATCTGTGAACTCACCGGAATTGATAAGCTCACTTTCGAACAAAAAATCAAAAAAGCAAAAAGATACTCTTATTACAAGCCATCAACATTCATAAAGCAGATTTCAAAACAGGATATTGGAAAAATCCAGGAGAAACTGTATCAAATCCCGGGTTTATTTCTTCAAACCAGAACCCTTAGACAATATCCGCTTCCCATTGCAGGACATATGTTAGGAAGTATTGGGGAAGTAAGCCAACGGGAAATTGATAAAGACAGATACTACAGAGCTGGAGATTACATTGGCAAATCAGGAATTGAAAAATACTATGAGAAGTATCTAAGAGGAAAAAGTGGAATCAGTATTGTAGAAGTTGATGTTCATAACAGGGTTAAGGGTAAATACAGCAAAGGTAATTTTGACACCCTCGCAATTGCCGGACAGGACATTACTCTTGGAATAGATGCAAATTTACAATACTATGGTGAACAGCTTATGCAGAATAAAAAAGGAAGTATTGTTGCAATTGATCCGCAAAACGGTGAATTACTTGCTTTAATAAGCAGCCCCGGGTATAACCCAAACCTGCTGGTTGGAAGGGAACGTTCTTCAAATTATTCAAAACTGCTTAATGACACTCTTGTACCACTAATGAACAGGGCTACTATGGGAACTTACCCCCCGGGGTCAACATTTAAAATGGTAAATGCACTTGTTGGATTGCAGGAAAATGTTTTACATAACGATACAAAATATAGTTGCAACGGACCACTGTCTGTTCCAATAAAATGTACTCATGACCACAAAACACCTCTAAACCTGTCTGAAGCTATTGAACAATCCTGTAACCCTTATTTCTGGAATACTTTCAAA
Organism: Bacteroidales bacterium; assembly: GCA_028277395.1. Classification (GTDB taxonomy): domain Bacteria; phylum Bacteroidota; class Bacteroidia; order Bacteroidales; family F082. The sequence continues at coordinate 24,001 of JANQGJ010000098.1, forward strand.
ACTATTTTGGAGAATCCGGATTATGGCGATACACACACCGGTTACAATAACTGGTACAAAAGTGTAACAAGTTTTGGTTTTGGGAGTAAGTTTAATACGGATATTCCATTTGAAACCGGGGGAAATATACCTGACAACGGGTATTTTGACAAATTATATCGTGGGCACTGGAACGCATTAACAGTAAGGTCACTGAGCATAGGACAGGGTGAAATACTTGTAACGCCAATTCAACTCGCTAACCTTTCTGCGATAATTGCAAACAAAGGTTTTTATTATCCTCCACATCTATTGATCAAAATGGAGGGGAGTGATGAAGATATCAACCCGGGATTTACAGAAAAGAAGATAACTGATATTGATCCTGACAATTTTGATGTTATAAGAAAAGCAATGCTTGATGTATTTGAAGCAGAACACGGAACTGCACGCTGGTACGTTCTTGATAGTGTAAAGCAGTGCGGAAAAACCGGAACAGTTCAAAATCCACATGGTGAGGATCATTCAATTTTTATTGCGTTTGCCCCTATGGAAAATCCACGTATTGCATTATCGGTAATTGTTGAGAACTCTGGCTTTGGTTCTACATGGGCAGCACCCATTGCAAGTCTTATGATCGAGAAATACCTGCTGGGTAATTCAGTGAGACCCGCACTTGAAAAACGAATAATGGAAGGCGATCTGATTAACACAAATAATACAGAAAATTGAGAAACAGGGAAAAAATATCCGGAAATATCGACTGGGTAACTGTGTTACTATATTCTATTCTTGTATTTATTGGATGGATAAGTATTTTCACAGCATCAGCAGGTGAAGACGTCACAACTCTTTTTGATACTGGAACCAGGTATGGGAAACAACTTATATGGATTGGACTGGCAATAACACTTGCAATTATCATTATGATAATTGATGCTAAATTTTTCAGCACGTTCTCATATGTTTTCTATTTCGTGATGCTACTGATTCTTATTGGAGTATTGTTTTTTGGGAGTACTGTGGCAGGATCAAAATCATGGTTTAAGATTGGAGAATTTGCTATTCAACCTGCTGAATTTGCAAAGTTTGCAACTGCACTGGCACTGGCTAAATATCTTAGCACTCTAAACGTTGATATGAGAAAACTGAAGACAAAAGTAATTTCAATAGGAATATTGATAGCTCCTGCTCTTCTTATTCTTATGCAAAACGACACAGGTTCGGCCCTGGTATATTTTTCATTCGTCATAGTACTTTTCAGAGAAGGATTTTCCGGATTACTGTTGATTGTCGGGATTATAATGGCTGTTTTATTTATAGTTACATTGTTGTTTAGTGAGTTGTATGTAATTGCATTTTTACTGCTTCTTACAATTATTGTTCTGGTATTTCTCAGGAAATACCGGAAATTATGGAAACCGATAATTGGAATTATGATATTATCGGCAGCATTTGTGTTCTCAGTTAATTATGCTTTTGAAAATGTACTGGAACCTCATCAGAAAAAGAGAATAAATGTATTACTGGGTATAGAACAGGATCTCAGAGGTGCCGGTTATAATGTAAACCAATCGAAAATTGCTATTGGTTCAGGTGGATTTTCAGGTAAAGGATTCAGAAACGGGGTACTTACCAGATATAACTTCGTACCTGAACAGAGTACTGATTTTATATTTTGTACAATAGGTGAAGAATGGGGATTTATTGGTGTTTCAGTTCTCATACTTATTTTTTTAATCTTACTTATTAGAATAATATTGCTTGCTGAACGACAGAGATCAAAATTTAGCAGGATATATGGATATGGTGTTGCATCAATTCTTTTTTTCCATTTCACCATTAATATCGGAATGACGATCGGACTGGCTCCAGTTGTTGGTATTCCACTTCCATTTTTAAGTTATGGAGGCTCTTCGCTTTGGGCATTTACTGTTCTGTTATTTATTTTCCTTAAACAAGATGCTAACAGGTTAAATGTTCTTTAATCCTGAAGAACTTCCTGTACTTTTATTTTTTATTTTTCTATAACAATATTGATAATCGGTTTAATGGTTCGATTATTATAGCAATAATTTAACTGATAAATAAAAAATTCAGACCTTTGTTGCAAATTATCATATAAAGATCGAACATGAAATTATATCCCATAGAAACCGGAAACTTAAAATTGGACGGAGGAGCAATGTTTGGAGTGGTTCCCAAAGTTATGTGGCAAAAAGTATATCCAGCTGATGAGAATAACTTATGCAACTGGTCGATGAGATGTTTATTAATTATTGACGGAGACAGAAAAATCCTGATAGACAATGGCATCGGGAATAAGCAGGATGAGAAGTGGTTAAGTTATTATTATCTGAATGGTGAAGACACCCTTGAGAACTCACTTAAAAAAGTTGGTGAAACACCTGATAATATTACTGATGTTATACTTACACATATGCATTTTGATCATTGTGGTGGTAGTGTAAAGTTTAATGAAGATATTTCTGGCTATGAACTTGCATTTCCAAATGCAACTTACTGGACCAGTAAAAAACAATATGATTGGGCAACAAATCCGAACAGACGCGAAAAGGCATCATTCCTGAAAGAGAATATTTACCCTATAGAAGAGAGTGGTCAATTAAACCTGATTGAAAAAGAGGGTGAATATATTCCTAATATCACATTTAAGTTATTCGACGGTCATACAGACGGGCAGTTGATCCCACATATCAATTATAACGGCAGAACTATTGCATTTATGGCAGATTTGCTTCCCGCTACCGCACACGTTCCAATGCCATGGATAATGGCATACGACACCAGACCATTAATTACTCTAAAAGATAAGGAGAGGTTCTTTAATGATGCAGTTAAAAACGATTATATCCTGTTTTTTGAACACGATATTTATAACGAAGCCTGCACTCTAATGGATACTCCAAAAGGTGTAAGGGTAAAAAATGCAGGAAAACTAGCTGATTTCATTTAGTGGCAAGGCATAATGAACTGGGAAAGAAAGGGGAACTGATTGCTTTGAATTATCTCAAAGACAAGGGATATACAATATTAGATACAAACTGGAGATTCAAAAGAGATGAAATTGATATCCTTGCCCTGGATAATAGTACCCTTGTAATTGTTGAAGTTAAAACCAGAAGCACTGATTATTTCGGCAATCCCGAGGAGGCAGTTAACGAAAAAAAAGAGAGGTTTTTAATAAGAGCTGCGAACGAATACATTGAACAAAACGATCTCGATTTTGACTGCAGGTTTGATATAATTTCTATAGTTAAAAACGACAAAGAGACAGTGGTTAATCATATTGTAGATGCATTTTACCCTGAGTAACCACCTTACTAATTTGTTTGTGCCTGAAAAACCAGAATCGGGATATTTGTTCTAAACAGAAATTTCTTTGCAGCACTAGGCATTGTTAACTTTTGCAACAGGTTTCTCTTTCGTGTGGATACAACCAACAAATCAATATTTCTTGATTCTACAAACTTTCCCATAGCTTGCTGAAGTTCTTTTCCTTCCAGTAAACCACATTCAATATTAAGTTCGCCAAGTGTATCAAATAAGTATCTTTTTAATTTCAGCATTTTTAACTCATCAGCTTTATCTGCAATTTGCTGTGCAACATGAACACAATAAATTCTTGATTTAGATGGTCTTGTTAATGGTATAAGTCTGTTTAGTACAGAGAAGTCTGAAGTATCGAAGTCAGTTGCAAAGCATATCCTCATAGGAATTTCAGCATATTCAGCATTGTATTCTGACGGAACAGCTATCACTGGATATGTTGATCTGGCTATTAACTGGGAGGTAAAACTGCCAAAAGATCTAATACCACTAAGTTCGTTTCCGCGAGTGCCAACTATAATAATTCCAGGTTTATATTCATCAGCTTTCAGAAGAATTGTATCAACAGAGTTTCCTTTTGATAAATCGTAAGATATACCTACACCTTTTATTTTCCTTTCATTAATTATAGCCTTATATTTAGCAACCAGTTGTTTTAACTGACTGGCCGAGTCTTCTTCTATTTCCTCTATAATCTTATCGGTATCTGGCTGATAAGCAAACGACTCGAAATAAGAATGAGGATTACCAACAGGATCAAGATATGCATTAAAAAGTACAATGCTTGCTTTTAGGTTAGATGCAAGAACCAGGGCATAATCTATTGCATTTACAGAATGATCGGTAAAATCAACAGGAACAAGAATCCTGCGGATACTTCTCATACGAACTACTGCAGGCTCTTTTTGCTTACCATAAGCACTCTTAAAAGAATTATATATCTCCATTGCTTTCCTGGCATCGGTTTCATTAATTTTAACCTTTACCCCTCCTGCCGATTGTTTAATTCGATTGATATTTGTCATAAAACAATCAATACCTTTTTCTTCAAGCATAGCACATAATAGTTGTGCTCTCATATAAGTAAGTGTTGCCAGAGTTAGTATTTGTTCAGACATAAGCTCATCTATTATAATTACCGTAAATATACAAATTACTAAACCAAAAAGCAAGACCTGAATCTGTATAATAACCTTAGTTCAGTAATTGCTTTACTCACAGTGTCAGACAATTCTGCTCTGTCTGATCTAAAATACCATATAGATTATATGGATTCTTCACAATAGATCTAAAAAGAAATGGATTGAAATGTTTTCAATATGAATGATGAAAATACAGGTTTAATTTATTACTATGCTTTTCTTCGATGAACTGGAACAGGTTCCATGTTCATCATTAAGAGTAAAGGAAGCCACAACTTCATAGTTCCCTTTATCTGCATATTCATGATCAATTACAGTATCAGCGTTAAACGATATTCCATCACCAAAATTCCAGTTAATAAAAGGCTCCAAAGTAACACCCTCGCTCCCGTCATAAACGAATTTAAAATGCATTAAATTGGGATTTATTGAATCCAAATCTGCATGTATTGTAACAAATTGTACTTCAAATAAGCAATCAACACCTGCTTCAATTGCTTCTTTGCATGAATTTGTTGTCATGAAAAAGATTGATAACAAAATTGCAATAGCTAAATTTTTCATTTCAGTATAATTAATTAGTTTGATATTAATGCCTTAATTGCATCAAATATAATGATTTATCAGAAGGATTAATAACTAATTTGTACAATTAGCCTGATACTAACTATTTTTTGGCATTTTGGCACTTTTTTCCACTTTGGGCAAAAACATTTCCAGTATCAGTTGAATATAAATATCTGGTTTTTCATTAAGTACGATATCTTCGTTGAGCTCATGTTGCCATGCATCAAATATATAAACACTTTTGCTGAAATGTTCATTTAGGTAAGGTATCAAAGTACCTCCAAAAGAGTCTCTGATCATAAGCAATTTTGGTAAACTGTCGTTATCAGTAACAAAAACCTTCTCGTATTCATTTACGTAACCAAAATATTGAGGTACCGGATAATCACTCTCTTCGCCAATTCTACTTGAAATTTCAAATTTAGGTTTACATATTATTTTATATTCACTTATCCTCTCATAGATACCCATCATGTTTGTTAATGCCATTCCATTAACTTCCACAGAATCCACTTTATACTTCGAAATGTCATTCGGTTTTAATTCAGGAAAGTCCTTCGACAGGACATCCATTATTGACTTATAACCAAAATAGCTACCATATTCATTCCAGTGGTTATCTGTTTTATGAAATAACCTAACCTTGTCTTTAGCATTGATAATATCATCACGAAGATCAATTAGTGTTAGTCCGCTAACTGTATCCAGTAAATCAACAATCTGGTCAGTAAGTGTTTCCTGATTATATTTTCGTTTTGCTATAGGAAGATACTCGGGATATACGGTAGTTTTGGTTGGTACAATTGCAACATAGTATTCACACCCAATGCTGTCAAGTACTTTTTCCCTGTATTTGAAAATATCATAATATCTTTTAAGGGTACTGTCATTAACCATACTATTGCCATAATAGTTATCCATCTGGTGTCCTGTTATATACATCCAGCCATTATGGCCAATGAATGCCTTTCCTTCCTTTGGTGGTTTGTTGAGCAGTTCAAACTTAATTTTGCTGTTAAGCCAAAGAAACTGATTCCTCAGGTCAAAGTGATCTGAATAATAATCATCATATTTCTTCGGAAATATATCAAGCCTATTAACATCAAATTCAGGTTTTGATTTTAATGCCCTGTTTTCATGGTTTTCCTTTTCAGGAATAAAATTAAATACAGAATTTGCTGCAGGGATAACCAGCATCAGTACAAAAGTCAGGGTAACAATTATTTGTTTGGTTACTTTCATGATTAAAACCTAAAATAAATGAACGGATTATATGAATTTGCTACCAGGTAGTTTGTAGCTAGTATCATTACTGCAACTACAAATGATAACACAAAAACCGGCCATACAATTCCTGCAAGTAATTTAAACCTTTTGTATTTAGCTGATATCTCTTTTATATAATCGAATAATACAACCCATAAACGTGTTGAACTAATTATTGCTATAACCAAAACAATGTAAACTTCCCTGTTTAAAAAAATATGAAGTATATCAATATTAACATATACATCGGTGTAGGTAAACATTGATTTAAAATAATTCCATGCATGTGTGAAATCATCAGCCCTGAAAAGAACCCAAGCCATCATCACAATAAACAGGGTGTAAATGTGTTGTATTGGCTTCCATAACTTGTTGAGTAGCTTATCGAACCCCAGTTTTTCAATTACCATGAACAACCCATGTAACAAACCCCATGCTACAAAACTCCAGCTAGCACCATGCCATATTCCTGTTACAAAAAAAACTATAAACAGATTTATGTATGTTCTTTTATTGCTTTTCCTGTTTCCTCCCAGAGGAATATACAGGTAATCCCTAAACCAGTTGGAAAGTGAAATATGCCATCGCCTCCAGAATTCACGTATTGATCTCGCAATATATGGAAAGTTAAAATTTTCAAGAAACTGAAAACCAAACATTCTCCCTAATCCAATTGCCATGTCAGAGTACCCTGAAAAATCAAAATAAATCTGAAATGAATATGCTATAATTCCAGCCCATGCAACAAAAGTGCTTAATTCTCCGGGAGCAGTATTAAATGCTGTATCAGCAAGCAATGCAAACTGATTGGCAATCAGAACTTTTTTTGCCAAACCTAATACAAATCTTTCAACACCAGATGAAAAACTTGAGAGATTATTTTTGCGTGCTACCAGTTGCCCTGCAATATCATTATACCTTACAATCGGCCCGGCAATTAACTGTGGAAATAATGATATATATAATGCCAGGTCGACAAACTTTTTTTGAACAGGAGTGCGGCCTTTATAAACATCAATTAAATACGATAGAGCCTGAAATGTGTAGAATGATATCCCAATGGGAAGTAAAATTCCGGGATCAGGTATTGATAATTTTAATGATGTACTCTGAAACAACAGGTTAAGGTTTTCAACTACGAAATTACCATACTTGAATACACCCAGGAACCCCAGATTTATTATAATTCCAACTGTCAAAAATATTCGGGACCTATTGTTATTCCGATAAGCATCAATTAACCTCCCGGTGAAATAATTAATTAAAATGGATATAATAAGAATTAATGTGTAACTAACTCCCCCCCATGCATAAAATACGATACTGGCCAATAACAGGATTAAATTTTTAAACTCCCTGCGGATCAAAAAATTCACCAACAGTACAATCGGCAGGAAAAAATATAAAAAGGTTAATGAGCTAAATACCATACTAAACTAAAAAAATAAGGGTGCAAAGGTAGAAAACAATACTCTATTTTGAATTTGAATTTTATTAAAAAGTTATGTTGAATAAAATCCTTAATATTAAGGTAATATCTCTGTTATGTTCAATAATATTTTGTTATTACCAAATGTTAACCAAATTTCCCCTTTAGTTCAGTTAATAGTGATTTAGCTTCATCTCTGTTTTCATTGCTTATTGCAATAACAATCGGTTGTATGTCAATTTCACTAACACCAACTGCAAATAAGGTGTCTAATAGATCAAAAACCCTTGGATCTCTGGAGTTCAAACAATCAATCAAATCATCAATAATTCCTCTTACTGACTGAATATTATCATTTACATTATTATCATATCCTGTAAAATGTAACCTTACCAGTTTACTGATGCTCATTACTGCACCCTCCAGCTCTGTCATTTTTTTATTAAAGTCTGATAATTTATTTCTTAGTATTTGTTGTTCAATTTCTCCTGCCAGTTCAGATACCCTGTCTGCACCAATATTTGCACTTTCTCCCTTCAGTGTATGTATTTTAATATGTGCCTGATTTGTTTCACCAATATCAACCAGTTTTCTAATTTCTTCGCAGGTTTTTTCATTTGATGTAACAAACTTTACTGTCATTTTTTTATATAACTCTATATCATTCCCAAAACGGGTTATAGCACTTACTGTATCCAGATCATACTTACCTAAATCCGGAAACAAAGGATCGGTATTTTTCTCTATTTCAATATTCCCGATTACTGCTTCGGGAGCAATCCAGTGTAGTAGTCTTTCATATAACAACTCCGGATTTATAGGTTTCGTAATAATATCATTTATTCCAATATTTTCACATCTTTCTTTTATACTTTCCATTGCATCAGCAGTAACAGCAATGATTGGTACTTCTATTCCTTTCTCCCGAATCTGAATAGTCGCATTAAAACCATCGAGAACAGGCATATGCAGATCCATTAATATTAAATCATACTTTTGCCTGATTGCTTTTTGTAAAGCTACAGCTCCATCGGCAGCAAAATCTACAACTATTGCAAGTTTTGCTACAAGTTCTGTTACAACCTGACGGTTTAAATCATTGTCTTCTGCCAGAAGTATTTTTTTACCTGACAATACTTTTCTGATTTTTTCGGTTTGGTAGTCGTTTTCGCTTTTGTTCTTTGCAACTACGTCCTGCATTCCAAATATTGAAAGTATTTTCTCAATCAGAATCGTTGAAATAACAGGTTTGGTAATATAACCGTCAACTCCCGAAATATTATTTTCAAAGCTTTTCTTACTTGTGTCAGAGTCAGTTATCAGTATTGTTTTCAAATCCGGGTAAGATGGATTAGCTTTAATTGTAACAATTGTATCAAGTCCGCTCATTCCGGATAACTGTATTGATATCAATAATAAATCAACAGGTCTATCTGCAATGATCTCCATAACTTCTTCCCCCGATTGAGCTGTAGTTACCTTTAAGGAATACGATTTAAGTATAGTTTCTATTGACTTTAATGTTGAAAGGTTACTATCACAAATCAGTATATCACAATCTTTAAGTTCTTCAGGAATAATATTGTCAATTACTGCCTGCTTTTCCTGAACACCTACTTTTACATTAAAGAAAAATTTAGTTCCTTTACCTACTTCGCTTTCAAGCCATATCTGACCTTCCATCATTTCAATGAACAATTTGCTAATGGATAAACCTAAACCTGTTCCTCCATATTTCCTTGTAATCGAACTATCAGCCTGTTTAAATTCATCAAACAGAGTTTGAAACTGATCTTCATGAATGCCAATCCCGGTATCTGCTACCGAAACCTGGAGGTATATCTCATTTTTACTAACTTCTTCTTCAACAACTATACTAACAATAACCTCACCCTCAGGAGTAAATTTAATTGCATTATTACATAAATTGGTTATTACCTGACCAATCCTGAGAGGGTCTCCAATAAGCATTCTTGGAACATCATGGTCAATATTAATAATAAACTCAAGATTCTTCTCTCTTGCAGGTTGTGCATTTAATATTATTACTGAATTGAGTACTATATCCAGATCGAAATTCACTTTCTCCAGATTCATTTTGCCAGCCTCAATTTTAGAAAAATCCAGAATTTCATTGATCAGGCTCAATAATGTTATCGCTGACCTGTCGATCTTGAGCAGATAGTCCTCAAGTTTTGGGTCTAATGTATGACTTATTGCAAGGTGAGTTAAACCCATTATTGCATTTAACGGAGTGCGGATTTCATGCGATATGGTAGCAATAAACTGACTTTTGGCCAGCGTAGCCTGTTCGGCAAGTAACAGAGCTTTATCAAGCTCTCTTGTACGAACGGCAACCATATGTTCCAGTATGGATTTTTGTTTTTTTACAATATTAACCCGCCATTTTACAAATCCCCAAACAGCAATTCCAAAAACAATCACATACAAAATAATCGACCACCATGTTAAATACCAGGGACTTCGTATCTCAAAAGAAAATTCAAATTCATCACTCCATTTTCCAGATTTTCCTTTTGCCCTGATCACAAATGTGAATTCACCTGATGGAATATTTCGATAATCAGCAATATTCTCAGTTGTTGGAAGGCTCCATTCATGATCAAAACCAACAAGTTTATATTGATATTGTATTTGGTTTGGCGAACTCCAGTCAATTGCTGAGAATTGAAACGTTATATGATTTAAATTAAAGGGCAGGCTGAGTTCCTCCGGGTTATTCATAAAAGGAGATACATCAGTGAATCGTACTCTACCACCATTCGCATTCTCAAACTTCATTTTATTAAAGTCATATGTCTTGTTGTTTATAAGTAATCCATTTACCTGAACAACCGGCACTTTACTGGTTGAATTAAAGTTTGTTAAATCCAGCATTGTCAGCGCATTATCAGTACCCCACCATAAACAATTCATTTGATCGTAAAGTACTGAGTTTTGGGAAAAATCAAGTCCTATCAATCCATCAAGCTTACCATAATTGAGAATCACAACACTGTCATTATTGAAATGATAATTACTGACATGTAAATTGTCATGATATTTAAGACGGCTTAATCCACGGACTGTTCCTATCCATAGAGAATTATTATTATCACTGACCAGCGAATACACTTCGTTATTACACAGGCCATTGTCGGTGTTAAAAGACCTGAAGGAATTTCCGTTGTAAGCTGTAACTCCACCTCCGTCGGTACCAAACCATATTATACCGTTTTCATCCTGAACAATTGACCATACTGTATTGTTACCCAATCCCTGATCAACATCGAATGTAGTCAATGTATCGTTAAATAACCGTGAAACTCCTCCGTCCATAGTCCCAAACCATAATGCGCTGTCGTTATCTTCATAAATACAAACTACTGCATTACTTCCAAGACCGTTTTTTCTTGTGATCGTACTAAAGGAAACTCCATCGTATTTTGTTGCACCTCCCTCGGTTCCAAACCATAAATTCCCTTCCTTATCCTCGATTACAGACCTTACAACGTTATTATTTAAACCTGATTCATGGGTATATTGCTGAATTACTACCTTACCTGATTCAAACGCTTTTCTATGGAGCTTTGACACTCCGGCTTCGTAACTGCTAAACCAATAATCGCCATTACTATCCTGTGTGATAGAAACCACAACGTTATCTAATAGTCCTAAATCTTTATTAATGTGTATATATCTGCCAAGATGACCAGGATATTCAGGTTTATCAAAGATCAATACCCCGTTATTATAAGGTGAGAGAAGAATTTTTCCTTCTTTGTCCTGAAATATTGATGTAATATTATTATCAATAAGGCCTTTTTGTTTTACGAAATGCTTATAACTATTCAGGTTAATTTTAGTAATACCGGCTCCATCAGTCCCAACCCATAGGTTACCGTCACTTTCTTCAAAAATTGTTCTGATATAATTATCACTTAAACCTTCTTCAGTAGTAAAATATGTAAAAGCAGTCCCGTCAAAACTGGTAATACCATTGCCATGGGTTCCAAACCACATATTATTATTAACATCTTCGGCAACAGCCAATATAATATTACCTCCAAGTCCCTGACTAACAGAATAGTTGGTAAATGAATTGCCATCAAAAAACGACACACCGCCTCCAAATGTCCCAAACCACATATTACCATTATGATCCTGCGAAATTGACAATACACGATTTGCTGCAAGTCCGTCATTCTTATTGAAAGATGTAAAACTCGTACCATCAAACTTTGTTACTCCTCCACCAAAAGTCCCCATCCATATATTCCCATTTCTGTCTTCATAAATTGAATAAACAAAATCATTTGCTAATCCATTTTCAGAATTAAAGGTTGCGAAAGATTTACCATCAAAAACACTAACTCCATTGGGTGATGCAAACCAAATATTACCTTTTTTGTCTTCAATTACTGACATTATCCTATTACTAACAAGGCCCTGATTTTTAGTATAGTGAGTTACAGTTATCCCATCAAAACAATATGCTCCTCCTCCATTACTTCCCGTCCATATATTTCCTTTACTATCAATTAATAAAGCCAATCCAACTTCTTTTGTTGAACTTTTGTATCCGGTGTACTGATTAAAAAACTGTCCATTATATGAAATCAGACCACTTGTATGGGTCTGAAACCACATTACATCATTTTTATCCTTTGCTATTTTTCGTATAAAATTGCCGGGTAGTTCCTGATCTGCCTCCAGAATACTAATTCCCATCAGGGCATTTTCTTTGAATTTAAACGGTAGGGCTTTAATTCTTTTGGGATTCTCGGCAACAATACTTACAGGAGGATAAACAGTATCGCCATTATTAATATCAAATAAACCTTTATTAACAGCAATGTCCTTATAATGGTTCAGACTATCTGTTACAATATGAATTGTCTGTAATACTTTTACGGCAGATACTTTGCCGGTATCCAATAATACTATTTTTTGATTATTATTTTCATTATAATTGATAATGACCGGTTCTTTGCTTCTTACTGGTAAATCTCCTGTGAGTTTCTCGATTACAGATTGACGAAGCATAGAAACACCAGGAATTACACGATTTAATCCCAGATATTCAGATTTTTCAGGCAAATTGAATACGCTTTCTTCCGGTAACCCAACATCACCAATACCAGGTGTTTTTAGAAGTAATGAATCCTTATAGATTACGTTGATAATTGGTTCATTTTCTGTAATCTGTTCTGAATTAATTTGAATATTGTTTGTATCATTTACTTTCGATTCCTCACTACACCCAGTAGTCAATATTAGTAATGTTAGTAAAAAAGAGATAACAATTTTAGGTGAATTCATTGTTGTTTGTTTTATAGAAAAGGGTACTAACACATAATTATAATGTAAAGATACATAATTGTTTTTGAACATACATTCATCTGATATTTGTTGATAATATGTGTCACTTCAAAATTCAATTGTTTTAGAGACCTGAATTATAAGTAACAGTTCCAGCAATGATTGCCAGTCATTTACATAAAAAAGTGTTACAATTTTAAAATTCCTGTAAATATGCCTGCAACTGCAATATGTAACAGTTTTGTGACGTCACATTTTAAAATGTAACGGTTTTGTGACATTAATAAGTTGACTTGTTAATAATAGTTGCTGACTTTTGTATATACCATTGTTTTAAAGTTGTAACAATAATAAACACCGAACCTGAATGTTGAAACTTTTTTCGTAATCCAAAATATGAATATTAACCATAAATATAAACTTCTTCTAATATTTATAATCACCATTATTGCATATTTACCTACACTTAATAATGATTTTACAAACTGGGATGATGATCATCAGGTTCTGGAAAACACTGACATTAAGGAGCTATCCATTGAAAACATAATAACAATTTTCACATCCTCTTATGTGGGAATGTATCAACCGGTTACAACATTGTGCTTTGCAGTTGAGTATAGTTTATTCAGATCAAATCCGTCAGGATATCATATAGTTAGTTTGTTGTTTCACCTGCTAAACATTACTCTGGTATTTTGGTTAATATTTAGATTAATGAAAAAGAAAGATATTGCTCTTATCGTCGCATTGCTTTTTGCAGTACATCCTATGTTCGTTGAGGCTGTAGCATGGGTTTCCGCACGTAGTACACTTTTATATTCATTCTTCTATTTAAGCTCTGTTATAAGTTATTTGTATTACCTTCAGCACAACAGTATTAAATACCTGATCACTTCCATATTGTTTTTTATACTTTCAGTATTGTCCAAATCAATGGCAGTTACTTTACCAATCCTGTTATTACTGTGCGACTTCTACAGAAACAGAAAACTGCTCAGCGAACAGGTAATACTTGAGAAAATTCCATTTGTCATTTTATCATTTACTTTTGGATTGGTTACTATTTTGTTAAGAGAGTCAGCAATTGAACAAACAGTTGGAAGATTCTCCATAATAGACAGGTTTTTTTTAGTTCCTTATCAATTATTATGGTATGTAGGAAAATTTGTTGTTCCAATAAATCTTTCAGCTTACTATCCAAACCCGGTAAAAATAAATGGGTTTTTGCCTGTATACTATTATTTTTCTCCCATAGTACTTCCCCTGTTGGTTTTAATTATTTTCAAATTAAACAAGCTGCGCAAAGAGATTACTTTTTCGATACTTTTCTTTATAATTACTATTTCCATAGTACTAAAAGTCTACGACTTTGGTGATCAAATAGTAACCGACAGATATACATATATTCCCTACATTGGATTGTTTTTGATAATTGGTATTATCTATAAACAAGTGACTGATCAAAACTGTAACCTATTAAAACCCATCCAAATCGTTTTATTATGTTTAGTTCTCTTATTTGCTGTATTAACATTCAATCGTGTTAAAATATGGAATAACAGTATCAGTCTCTGGGATGATGTGATAATGAAATACAACAACATCGCTATCGCATATAATAATCGCGGTTTGGGTAAAGAACTTTCGGGTAATATTCCTGAAGCTTTAGAGGATTACAATGTTGCAATAAATTTAAACCCTGAATTTTATCTGCCATTTGTAAACAGAGGAAATTTATTTTTTAAATCCGGTAATTATGAAGAAGCATTAAGAGACTTCAACACAGCAATTAGATTCAATCCTGATTTTGACAGAGTTTATAACAACAGAGGAACTTTAAGAATGAAATCAGGAGATCATGGAGCTGCATTGAGGGATTATAATACAGCCATTGAATTAAATCCAAAATTTGCTCAAAGTTACTACAACAGAGGTGTTGTGAAAAGAGAGATGGGAGACTTACAAGGAGCACTGACAGACTATAATACAGCAATAAAATTAAATAATAAATATAATGACGCTTATTATAACAGAGGGCTTCTTAAAGGTCAGCAACTAGGAGATTTACATGGAGCAATAGATGATCTTAATAATGCAATATACCTTGATCATTCGAAAAGCGAATACTTTGAATGCAGAGCGATAATAAATAGCCTGCTCAAAAAACACACTAATGCTCTTAAGGATTATAACATTGCAATACAGATGGATAACGAAAATTCAAATGCATATTTAAACAGAGCAAGGTTATTTCTTGAATTAGAAGAATTTGAAAAAGCAAAGCAGGATGTAAACTCAGCCCAAAGATTAGGATGTAGTGTTAGCCCAAAACTTATTAAAAATATTAACAACGGATGCTCAACGAATTCAAAATAACCTGCTTTTACTTTCTAAAAGATGAATGATATCATTCCAACCATTCAATTCAGGTTAATATTTAATAGTTTATATATCTTTACGGCTGAAAAAATCGTACAAACTACATTATTTTAAGTTATGAAACTAATACATGCTATACTGTCGGTAATTTTTGTAATAATTATTACTTCATGCGACAATCCGAAAAAATCCTCCAATACAAAAGAAATATCGGATTTCGACTATAACGGAACCATAAAAGAAGTTATTCAGACATCTAACTATACTTATTGCTTTGTTACAGATGATAATAATGAACATTGGATTGCTATATCTAAAGCTGATTTAAAGCCGGGACAAACTTTATATTTCAACCAGGGACTTGAGATGATTGACTTTCACAGCAAGGAACTTGACCGAACGTTTCCTTCCGTTTTCTTTGTACAAAAGGCAAGTACAGAACCAAATTCAATGTCGAAACTGATGCCTGAAACCACAAAGCCGGTAAAACCGGAAATTGTAAAATACAATTCCAACGTTGAAAAAGCCAAGGATGGTATTTCTATTGCCGAACTTTATTCAAACATTAAGAAATATGATGGTAATGTTGTTAAAATAAGAGGAAAAGTTACAAAATTCAATGGTGGTATTCTTGGCAAAAACTGGATCCATATACAGGACGGTACAGACTATGACGGCAATTTTGATCTGACTGTAACAACCCTTGAAAGTGTTAATGTAGATGCAGTTGTTACATTTGAAGGCACAATTGCTACAGATAAGGACTTTGGTGCAGGGTACACCTATTCCGTAATTATGGAACAGGCCGTAATAATACAGTAATTGAATTTTACGGATAATATATTACTGTGCATATATACAGGCTAAAATTTCCGAAGCACATCTTTAACCGACCGCAGGTAACCACCACCAAACAGGTTAACATGAACCATTAACGGATACAAATTACAGTATTGTAATCTGTCTTCCCATCCTTTTTCCAGAGGAAAGGTTCTGTTATAACTTTGATAGAACAACGTATCAAAACCTCCAAACAGCTTCGACATTCCCATATCCATCTCCCTGTGTCCGTAGTAAACTGCAGGATCAATAATTACCGGTTTACCTCTGCTGTTTACCATGAAATTACCACTCCATAAATCGCCATGAAGTAAAGCAGAATCTTCTTCAGGAAATATATTATCTACTTCTTTGTAGAATCTATCAAATGCTTTTACCGTGCCTCCGTCGATACCACCCTTATTTCTAGCGAGTTTGACCTGGTATCCTAATCTCTCATTAATAAAAAAATCTGTCCAGCTATCATGTTTTCTGTTAATCTGGTTCAGTGAACCAATATAGTTATTATGGTCAAGCCCAAAATAATCAGATGTATGTTTGTGTAACAATGCTAATCTATAACCAAACTCGTCCCAGAATTCATTTGATACACTGCCTGAAATAATATACTTCATAAGCAACAAAGCCTGATCACCTTCTTCACTGTAACCAATGATCTCTGGTACATCAATCTCATTTGTACTTTCAAGCAGTTCTATCCCCAAAGCTTCCTTTTCAAACATTTGAGGGTACATGTTCGCAGAATTTAATTTTACAAAGTAGTCACCGCAGGATGTTTCAACTTTGCAGGTATCATTAATTGACCCTCCCCCTACAGCACTATAACTCTTTATATCAACATTTTCTTTGGTTACTTCAGAAATCATTGACTTCACTTTATCAATCCACATAATTGTCAGAATTAAAATGTGAAATTACGAAATTCAAAGAAAACCTAAAAATCTGAGAGTATACATAGTATGTCGAAAATATCAATGATCTATAAAACATTCTACAATTGTTTACAATGAATTACCCTATCAGGAAATGTTTACCTAATCACCTAAATTTTAAAACAACATTTGTATATTCCAAAAAAGGTTAGTGTTTATTTACAAATAAATTACTTGTAAAATATTCAAATCGCTTATTAATAAAAGTTAGAAAAGATATGCCATATATTAATAACACATTTTTATTACAACTTTGTTTTTAATACTCTGTCCGTTATGATATTGAAGTAATAAAGAGATAATTAGAAGGTTTTCTTTGGGTTTTCATAAACATTTTTGATATCTCCGGAATATATTATCAATCAGTACATAATCACCTGGTAAGATTATCTCAATTTCAAATATCAGTCGTAAGGTTAGTAAAGTGTAGAATTAATAAAGGCAGCATTAACATTATCAATTTCAGTTTATCCATATCTGTCAATGCTGCCAAAAATAATTGTAATTATTAATATAATTCGACTTATACCTTCATGTTTCAAAAAAATTTCATTTTGCATTACAAAAGTATCTTTAGCATATATGTGACGCAATACCTTGATGTGGGTATTTGGAGATAATATTCTATGGCTTAATGGCTTGCCTGCCGGAATTTATGGAGGCAGGTTAGATTGTTATATGGTTCGATTGTCATATGTACCCAAACTCGTCCTCGATTAACGGAGTGTATCGAGGATGTATTTTGCATTAGCATTTGCAATGCGGATTTGATTTCTGCCTGATTGTGTGATTGTTCGATGGCTCGATGGCTTGCCTGCCGGAATTTATGGAGGCAGGTTAGATTGTTTCATGGTTCTCAATTCGATGGATTCCAGGACAAGACACAATAGAGCAGTAGAACAATGTGACAATCGAACAATATCAACTTGAAAATTCTAAGATGAGGTATTACGGGTTTAATAACCTTTTGCGTAAATCTGTTTCAGGACAATAGACAATACACCTACCAACAGTTATTGCAGCAGGCAAGCCAGGATTCAATTTTCAAATCTAATAATCATCAAATTTTCAAATTATTAATTATCCTCAGCATACCACTCAGCAAATGAGGTAACAGTTTCCCTGAGCAGGAGATATTTTAATTTAACGTTTGATGGTAATTTCTTTGAGATACGGGATGCAAAATCCACAATCATCAATTCACTGGTTGGTTGGTAATCCACGAGAATGACTTTCTCAAAATTTGCGCTGATTTCATCGATCAATGTTGAAGGCATGCTACTGTTAAGCACGAGTGCATGGTCGAAATCATCTACAATTACTGATCGTACAATTCGTTTCAAGTCACCAAAATCCATCACCATGCCTAATTTTGGATTATCTGTATCATCAATTGGTGTTCCTGAAATCGTTACCATCAACTCGTATGAATGACCATGAATATTTCTACAAGGACCGTCATAACCCTTCAGGGCATGAGCCATCTCAAATTTAAATTCTTTGGTAATTCTAACTGTCAGCTGTTTATTCATATTACCATTATTTTGATGCTACAATAAATGATGCTCGCTCAATTAACTGCTGATCAGGGTTTTCAACATTCAGACAATACCAGCCATTGGGTAGATTCCTGATATCTACACTATTATTCATGTCTGCCAGGATACCCTTTTTTACAGTATTACCAGTTACAGAGCAAATTTTATAAGTATAACTTCCCGGCTCTTTTAATGCAATATTAAGTAATTCACTTGCCGGTACCGGATACAATGTACGGATTACTGACTTCCTATCTTCAATTGAACTTGCATTTCCCCAGATAGCATCAACATATTCAGGATGGTCAATAAAGGGATTCCTGTTATTCTGGTACTGATAATATATTACATCATTCCGATTTCTTTCAAAATCATCTGGCGGGTCTTGAGAATTCCACAAAATAAGCTGTGAAAGTTTACCATGTTTTGGGTTTGGTGATGTATTTACATAATCTACTATTTCAAGATCCGGTTCCCCGTTTCCTCCTTCATACCTTGTGGCCATATAAAATATCATACGTGCCACATCTCCCTTCACTTCATCACGAGGTTCAAACGAATCACCATCCCTGAAACACCCCGGAGCTTCATTTACTGGATTTCCTCCTATGTCAAAATCCAGGTTTCCACGATCACTATTCACTGACGCATCAGTAGGTCGTATGTGATGAGCATCTGTTCCTGCTGGCGGATTATTGCCAAAATCACCATGCGATTTTGCCCAAGCATGTTCACGATTCCAGTCGTTTGCACCACCTCCGAAAGTGCTTTTTGCCTGTGATCGACCTGTATAAAGTAATATTACGTTGTTACTGTTGTTTGGGTCTTCATCAGTGTTTTTTAATATATAATCACGTAATGCATTGTAGGAATACTCCTGATGATCATCTATGATATTATGAAGTGCATTTTTAAGGTCATTTCCTGTTAATCCCTGTGCACTCTGGTAATATCCGGAAGGTATTTGTGCTGTTACTGTACTTATAACAGCTAATACTATTATATTTAATACAATGATCTTTTTCGTCATTTTCAATTTAATTACAAGTAAAAGAAAGAGAAATAAACAGCTGCCGCAAGCATTACAAAACCTCCAATTGTATAAAGCAATGATGCAAATGCCAATGAAAGTTTTCCCGGTTTCATAGCTAATCCTCCGATAGAAATTAGTAATGATGATGAGATAAGGAATATTAACATGGACTTTTCGTCAAACTTCATGTAATAAAACAAAATACCTGTTAAAAATGAATTAATACCCTGGGCAACCGCAGCTAATGCAACATGGCTAACATTTGTAATTGTATATGTTCTTTCTCCTTTCCTAATATTAAAGACTTCCATCAGCATCCGTATGCCAATCAAAAGAAAGCCAATAAAAACAACTACACTTTTAAATCCCTCCATCAGATACATGAAAGATTCCCCTGTTTTTAACCCAAACCAAAATGTCAGCACCTGGGTTACCGATAAAACCAGAATAAGAAAAAACGACCGGGCATAGTTTTCAGAAGCATTTATTCCTATAGCAACAGGAAGTACCTGGACTGAAAGAAACAATAATATTACAATAAGAATTGCAGTAAGCATGCTTTTGTGATTTACCGGCAAAAATAACTAATTGTTTACAACTGGTTTCAACATTATTAACTTTATAAAACAAACGTTTATAGTCTGTTATTTTAATTTGTCGGATATATTAATCCAATAATATTTTCAAGCCAATGTGCATCAACCTCATCAAAGCTGTCCGGTTCAACACTATCAACATCCATTACCCCGATTATTTGGTTGTCTGAACCTTTAATTGGAACAACTATTTCAGAAGCCGATCTGGAATCACAGGCAATGTGACCTGGAAATTTATCAACATCAGGAACTACTAATGTTGATCCTTGATTTATTGCTGCCCAGCATACACCTTTGTTTTTTTCAAGATCAATACATGCAAGCGATCCCTGATATGGACCTACCTGAAGTTTTCCATCCTGCAGGAAATAGAATCCTGTCCAAAAAAAATAATCCATTTTATGATGAAGAACAGCAATTATGGTTGACATATTCGACAGACTGTTGTTACTGCTCTTATCTATTAACACTTTTATTTGCGTATAAAGTCTCTGATAGCGTTTTTGTTTCTTTTCTGAGTTCATATTTGTATAATTCATATAAAGATAAATGGTATTTGATAATACCGTATGAAACTTGCCAGCCTATCTTTGAAACTTCAAAAACAGGGTGGCAATAATAAGCCTTTTTGGCAAACAAGCTTATAAATTGCTTATACAAACTTAATTATGTTTGCCGGCTATATAAACTTAAAAGCTAGTCTAAACTTTTTCCAACTCAACTGTAAAATGTCTTAATATGGGGGCTTCTTTTACTATTTTTAATCCTTTTGTGATTTTATCCCTACGTTCAAACACATTTATTATTGCGGCTGCAACATATCTCATATGGTCATTGGTATATGTTCTGCGTGGTATAGCCAGCCTCATTAACTCCAGATCAGGATACCTGTTTTGTCCTGTTACAGGATCCCTGTCGGCCATGATACTGCCAATTTCTACTCCTCTAACCCCGCCTTCTATATATAGTTCAACGGCAAGTGTTTGTGCCACATATTCTTCTTTGGGAATATTGGGTAAAAATCGCTTGGCATCAACGAAAATTGCGTGACCACCAAAAGGATACTGTACCGGAATACCCTTATCCCTTAACATTTGACCAAGAAAAGCTACCTGTCCTATTCTTGATTCAAGATGGTCAAACTCTGTTCCATCGTATAATCCCTGTGCAAGTGCGTTCATATCACGACCTGACATTCCACCATAAGTATTAAACCCTTCGAAAAGTATATTATATACACTGGCTTTATCAAATACTTCTTTGTGACGGAATCCAATAAAACCTCCCATATTTACTATGGCATCTTTTTTACTGCTCATAGTCATACCATCGGCATATGAAAACATCTCTTTCACAATATCCCGGATGGAAGTATTTCCATATCCCTCTTCACGCATTTTAATGAAATAAGCGTTTTCGGCAAATCTGGCAGAATCATAATAAACCGGTATCCCATACTTCCTTGCCACTGCTGATACCTCTTTCATATTTTTCATTGAAACCGGCTGTCCTCCCGAAGTATTACAGGTAACAGTAACTATGATTAACGGGATCTTTTCTTTTGGATTATTACTGAGAACCTTCTCAAGTTTATTAACATCAATATTTCCTTTAAAAGGATAATCCAGCTCCGTATCAAATGCTTCATCTATTGTACAATCAACAGCTTGTGATTTTCTAAATTCAATATGAGCTTTTGTTGTATCAAAATGAGAATTACCGGGGACAATATCTCCCTCCTTTATTAAAGCTGAAAACAGTACATTTTCAGCTGCCCTACCCTGGTGAGTTGGTAAAAAATAATCGAAACCGGTAATATGTTTTATTGCATTTTTGAGTTTATAATAAGAAGATGCCCCTGCATAACTTTCATCACCAAGCATCATTTCTGACCATTGCCTGTCGCTCATGGCCCCTGTACCGGAGTCTGTTAACAAATCAACAAAAACCTGGTTACTTCTTAAATTAAAAAGGTTGTAATTAGCATTTTTTATCCACTCTTCCCTTTCTTCACGCGTACTGCGTCGGATAGGTTCCACCATTTTTATTTTAAAAGATTCTGCAAATGGAAGTTTCATTGTTTAATTTTTAAAGTTATTAACGAATTTACCCGGTCCTTTCACTTAATTCGTGAACAGATATCGGGCTTTTCATTTTTAAATTTTGATTATTAGTAAATAGAAAATTTATGAAATATTGCTCATGATATTTAGAGCAGGCAATGAAAAGCTAAAAAGAATCTCTCTTTTTAATATTCTTAAATAACTTAGTATGAATCTTATGAGTACTATACATTACTTAAGTAACTATTGATAATGCAAAATTAAAAAAATTTTCAAAATCAACAAAATTGCTAAAGTTATGGCATTATAATAACTCGGGAATAGTGTAATATCCAATTATTATGCAAGCTTTAGCTCCTGGATTTTTTCAGATATTTTATATGGGCTTTCATATTTTCTAAGACGTACTTTTACGCCATTCTCCAAACAAATCGGACAGTCTTTTATTTTAACCGGGTATATATAATTACATTCCTGGCAATGATAATATCTTATTTGAGTTGACTTATTTCTGTTTATTGAATAATACAGAAATCCAACAATTGGAGTAAGCAATAAACTAATAAAGAAAATTCGAAATCCATTTGTATGTTTTTCAATACCAATAATAGTAAGTACGAAAGTAACAAGTAAATAGATGGATACGTATAATACTACCATATTAATAATTTTTAACAAGACAATAACCACACATCAATATGCAATTCAAGTGCCAGACGTTATATACGCATGATTATCTGAATGTTATAAAATATGGATGTGATTTCCGTACTATGAAATCAACGGAAACGGATAGTATTTCAAATTTACTCTACGATTTTGTAGGTCTCACTACAGGAACTTGCGAATCATCAAGATTAAGTTTGATTCTTGATGCTACCATATCAATGGCAACTTTGTTATTACCTCCCTGGGGTATTATAACATCCGCAAACAACTTGGTTGGTTCAATAAACTGCTGATGCATGGGCTTTACATATTTTTCATAGTGTTTTAGTGCATCATTATAGTTCCTTCCTCGTTCCTGAACATCCCTGCGGATAATTCTCATCAGTCTGTCATCGCTGTCAGTATCTACAAACAATTTAATGTCCATCAGGTCGCGGAGTTTTTTGTTAGTCAGAATCAGGATCCCTTCAACAATAACAACACGTTTAGGTTCAATGGTAACAGTTTCGCCCAATCTGGCACAAGTTACATAGGAATAAATAGGTTGTTCTATTGATGATCCGGATTTCAGAAGTGTTATGTTATCAACCAGCAAGTCAAATTCTATTGAATTGGGATGGTCAAAGTTAATTTTTAACTTCTCTTCGGGACTTAAATGTCCGTTATCATAATAATATGCATCTTGTGGAAGAAGAGCAACAGAATTTTCAGGTAACGACTTAATTATCTTATTTACTACTGTAGTTTTTCCTGATCCGCTTCCTCCTGCAATTCCAATTATCAACATATTCTTTTTAGAGATCAAAGGTAAAAAATTATGCAGTGATAATCGTTGATTGTTACCAATTTTAAAACAAAATGAAATACAAAAACACCAGGTATTCCTTATTGAATCTGATTAAATGTATTAGCTCAACATAAAGTTATAAACTACATCAGGAAACTCATCATTACTCCTGCTGCTACAGCTGAACCTATAACTCCTGAAACATTTGGAGCCATGGCGTGCATGAGCAGGTGGTTTGTAGGATCGTATTTTAATCCTTCTGTTTGTACTACCCTTGCGCTATCAGGCACAGCAGATACTCCTGCTGCTCCAACCAGTGGATTTATTTTATTCTCTTTGCTCAGGAACAGATTCATCACTTTTGTAAAAATAATACCGCCTGAAGTAGCAACAATAAATGATAATGCTCCGAGAACAAAAATCAGAATTGATTCTTTTGTCAAAAACACATCAGCCTGTGTTGATGCGCCCACTGTTAATCCCAACAATATTGTTACAATATCAATTAATGAATTCCTTGCTGTGTCTGCAAGCCTTCTTGTAACACCACTTTCTTTAAGAAGGTTTCCAAAAAACAGCATCCCAAGCAATGGCAACGCACCTGGAGATATAAATGTGGTTAAGATCAGTCCAACAATTGGGAATATTATTTTCTCCTGACGGCTTACTGATCTTGGTGGTTTCATCCGGATCAACCTTTCCTTCTTTCCGGTCAGTAAACGCATGATCGGAGGTTGTATTACCGGTACTAAAGCCATATATGAGTAAGCAGCAATTGCAATTGGTCCGATTAAATTACTTGTTTGAATACCATTTATTATTCCGCCGTTTGCGAGTTTGGAAGAAAGAAAAATCGCAGTTGGGCCATCAGCTCCACCGATAATTCCAATAGCTCCTGCTTCGGGCATATTGAAGCCCAGATAAATTGCTCCCAAAAATGTTAAAAATATACCTACCTGCGCAGCTGCACCCAGTAACATCAGCCTTGGATTTGAAATAAGCGATGAAAAATCAGTCATTGCACCAATCCCAAGAAATATTAATGGTGGATAGATCCCTTTTACAACACCATAATATAAGTAGTTCAACACACTTCCTTCCTGGTAAATTCCCACCTGGAGATTAACTCCGCCATCCTGAAAAAAAGGTATGTTTCCAAGAATTACACCAACTCCAATCGGAATTAAAAGTAATGGTTCATAATCGTATTTAATAGCCAGATATATAAAAATCAATCCAACGAACAACATTATTATATGACCGGATGTGGCATTTCTAAATCCGGTAAAACTTAAGAACTTTGTTAAACCATCAATAATACTCGGCGTTGAATTACTTACCTCAATATTTTCTACTGAATTTCCACTACCCGGAATTTCATCGGCATAACTATCATTTTGAAACAGCAATAAGTTTAAGATAGCCAAAACTGCAATCATCCCAAAAACTGTAATTGCCTTCCTTTGCAGATTCATCTCTAATTGTTGTTTAGTTGATTTCCAATTCAATTAATACATCATCCTGAAGAACAGAATCACCGGGGCCAACTTTTATTGATTTCACAACACCATCTTTTTCAGCCAATAATTTATTCTCCATTTTCATTGCTTCGTAAATAAGAAGTTTATCATCTTTTTTAACTGAATCGCCTTCTTTTACCAATACCTGTAATATATTCCCCGGTAATGGTGCTATAACCCTGTATCCGCCGCTCTCTGATTTTTGAATGACATGAGATCCCTTTGGTGTTTTTACCTTGGATCGAACCAGAATAGGAGTCTTGGTTGTTTGCTCCTGCTTATGAAGTTCAACATTATAACAAGTACCGTTAACCTCAATCCTTGCTTTGGCATTATCAAATTTTTTGATCTCTACCTCGTAGTTATTTCCACTTATTGTGAATTTAAACCGTTTCATCTGCTAAATTTTTTTACCGCTGAAAATAACGCATACCATATATTTTCGAACTCCACGGTGAATATGTTTTGGAAACCTTTTTTATAGTAATAATATCACTTTCATTGTCGTGTAAATCACGACTCAGATAAATTGCCATTGCAATAGCCGTAGCAACTTCTCCGCTAACAATAACTTCTTCGTCTTTAATCTTGGTTTTCTGAGCTTTATTTTCCCTGATGAGTTTTTGCTTCTTTCGCCACACCAGACCTTTTGCCAGATAGGTGAAAATATAATACAAAAGTACCAGTGCCAGAAACACAATAGTGTAACCAATTATGGCGATTTGTATCCCCTGGGAAATTACCGAAATTAATATTAACAACTGTTCCATTTTACAAATATTATAATGGGATATTAGAATGCTTTTTCGGTGGATTCGTATCTTTTTTAGATGCTAATGTTTGCAACGCCCTGATAATTCTGAACCTTGTATTTCTTGGTTCAATTACATCATCGATATAACCATAACTGGCAGCATCGTACGGATTTGCAAATCTGTTGCGATAATCATCCTCTTTTTCTTTCACAAACTTTGCCCGTTCCCCAGGGTCTTCAATGGCTGATATATTTCTTCCCTCCATTACTTCCACAGCTCCTTCGGGGCCCATAACAGCTATCTCCGCTGACGGCCATGCATAATTCATGTCACCTCTTAATTGTTTTGAACCCATCACATCATGTGCTCCACCATAAGACTTACGAAGCGTAATTGTAATTTTAGGCACTGTGGCTTCACCATATGCGAATAACAGCTTTGCTCCATGAATGATAATCCCCCCGGTTTCCTGAGCACTTCCGGGAAGGAATCCGGGAACATCAACAAGAGTTATTATTGGAATATTAAATGCATCACAAAAACGAACAAATCTTGCAGCCTTCCTGGAAGCGTTTATGTCAAGCACACCTGCAAGGAAGTTTGGCTGATTTGCTACTATACCAACCGGCATACCATTTAACTTGGAAAATCCGGTAATAATATTCTGGGCATAATGCCTTTGAACTTCAAGAAATTCAGAATAATCGACAATTGAATAAATTACATCTTTAACATTGTATGGCTGATTTGGGTTCAGAGGAATAATATCGTTAAGGAGGTCTTCCTTACGATCAATGGGGTCAGTACACTCTGTAACAATCGGATCTTCAAGATTATTTTGTGGTACATATGAAAGAAGCTTTCTGATAAGCATCATTCCTTCCTCTTCATCTTCAGCTATGAAGTGCGCAACACCTGATTTTTTTCCGTGAACATCCGGACCACCTAAATCTTCAGTAGTTACATCTTCACCTGTAACTGTTTTTGCAACTTTTGGTCCGGTAACAAACATGTAACTGTTTTCCTTACTCATCATTACAAAATCAGTTAGGGCAGGAGAATAAACAGCACCACCGGCACAAGGACCAAATATGGCAGAAATTTGAGGTATTACACCCGATGCCATAATATTACGCTGGAATATCTCAGCATAACCGGCCAGACTTTTTACACCTTCCTGAATTCTTGCCCCACCACTATCGTTTATACCGATCACGGGAGCTCCAACCTTCATGGCCTGATCCATTATCTTACATATCTTCTGGGCATATGTTTGAGACAATGACCCTCCAAAAACCGTAAAATCCTGGGAAAAAATATAAACCACTCTTCCATCTATAGTTCCATGCCCTGTAACAACACCATCGGTAAGAAATTTCTTTTTTTCCATACCAAATGCGTGTGTCTGATGCGTTACAAACATGTCAAATTCTTCGAAACTTCCTTCATCAAGCAGTAACTCTATTCTTTCTCTGGCTGTTAATTTGCCTTTCGCATGTTGCGATTCGATTCTTTTTTCACCACCTCCCAGCTTTGCTTCCTCTCGCTTGGCAAGCAGGTTTTGTATGTTGTCTTCGATTGTCATGGAATTGTTGTGTTGTAATATTTATCAAAGCATAAGTACGTACTATTCAATCTTAACGATGAATAATTATGAAAGTCTACTTTAGCTGATTCGATTCTTTTCGGAAACTACCTGTTTATACTTTTGATAACTGCTGGTCAGACAGTATCGCCAGATTTGTCATGTTATTTATTGTTATCTTCACAAAACTCAGTTAACACACCAAACGTAGATTTGGGATGCAAAAAAGCAATATCCAATCCCTCCGCACCTTTACGCGGTTCATGGTCAATAAGCCTCACTCCTTTGTCTTTTACTTCCTGTAAACTGTTTTTAATATCATTTACAGCAAACGCAATATGATGGACTCCCTGGCCTTTCTTTTCAAGAAACTTTCCAATTGGTCCTTCAGGATCAGTACTCTCCAATAATTCTATCTTTGTTTGACCAACTTTAAAAAACGCTGTTTTTACTTTTTGGTCAGGGACTTCCTCTATTGCATAGCAATTAAGCCCTAATTTATCTTCATAATAAGCAATCGCTTCTTCAAGATTGTTTACAGCGATGCCAATATGCTCAATATGTGATAGTTCCATAATTTCTTTATGATCGTGAAATTTTTCACAAAACTATGCATTTTTTAATTGTACGATTTGTGAAAAATGATAATTATTTGTGAATTCATAATGAGACCAAATAAGGATTTGTTATTTAATTACAACACGCTGTATTACTGCACGTTAGCTGAAGTTGGAAGTGATACTGAAAACATAAAAATCAAATGAAATTCTCACATTTCAGGCGAAGAAACACGTAAAAGAACAAAATTAACAATAAAATTTTCGTGTTAATGCTTCAAAAGTGAGCACTTACGCGTAATTTTCGATTAATTTTGAATTGAAGCGGTAAATGAATAATATTGTAAATTATTTTAAGGACTAATCAAATTTGAGTTTTTAATCAATTAGACTGTACCCTGATGAAGTATTTCGTAATAACACTCCTTATAATTTCAGGTTTAACATCTGCAACCAGTCAGAGCTTTACAGATATTCAGGCTGAATTAACTGGTGTTAGTGAAAGTGCCAGCAACTGGATAGATTACAATCAGGATGGTGCTATTGACATCTTCGTTACAGGTGACTTTTACAAAAAAAGTAACCAAAGTATTAGCAGCAGGCTTTATAAGAATTTACGAAATAATGATTTTATTCGGGTTAGCTCACCTGTTACAAACGTATTCAGGGGTGATTTTGACTGGGCGGATTATAATAATGATGGAATTGACGATCTGTTTCTTATAGGTGAGACCTCAAACGGTAAGCTTGTTGCACACCTTTATAAAAATAACAGAACATCAAATTTTGTAAGGATCCCGGTAAATATACCCGGGTACAGGGATGGATCTGTTGAATGGGGTGATTATGATCGTGATGGTGATGTTGATCTGCTAATCACAGGCTACACAAAAAAAGGGCCTAACAGCAGTGTTTACAGAAATGACAGAAACAACAGATTTACAAATATTAATGCAGATTTATCAGGTGTTGACTATGGTACAGGAAAATGGAACGACTTCGACAATGACGGAGATCTTGATATTATAATAAGTGGGAACGAAAGTTCAGGCCGGGTTGTAACAAGATTATACAGAAACGATAAAGGTGTTTTCAATTTTATTGATGTTGGTTTTACCAATCTCAAATTAAGTGATATTGCCTGGGGCGATTATGATAATGACGGTGATCAGGATTTTGCAATTAATGGTGAAACACAATATGGCAAATTCGAAAGCAAATTGTATAGAAATGAAGGTAACGGAATATTTTCAGCAGCTTTTCCAAATTTTGTTGCTGTAAGATCAGGATCTGTTGACTGGGGAGATATGGATCATGATGGAGATCTCGACATGTTAATTACCGGTGAAAGTACAGTTGGACCGGTATCAAAAGTTTATAGAAATGACCGAAACGGTATATTTACCGATATTCAGGCTGAAATAATTGGTCTGTACATGAGTGACGGTCATTGGGGCGATTATGATAATGACGGAGACCTTGATATCATTATCTCCGGCATGTCGCATAATTATGAATTTATCTCGCGTGTTTATCGCAATGATCCAATAAGAACCGACACAGTTTATGCTTCCAAATCCAATGATGACATCTGGAATAACTCGGTTGTAGTTTATCCAATGCAAAGAAAAACTTATTATTATGTATTTGCATCATGCTACTGCGATATTGATAATGAAGGTAAAAACAGTTATCATGTGTTTTTCAGTCCTGTAAAAAAGCAAACAGAACAATATCAGTTACAAAGGATGTTCAACAAACTTGTAATGGAACAATTTCCAAACTGGTATGATTTTGATCAGGCAAATATTATTGAAAACGGTTTCAGAACAAAGCAGAAGGCTGAAGAATCAAAGAGAATTGCAATAAGGGAATATCAGTCGAAGAATTTTAAGGTTCATGAAATTAGATGGTAGTAGTTTGGAGTTTTTAACACTCTCCCTCTACTTCACTTTTTAATCATCCTTATTTATATTATGTTCCTGATAATACAGAATTAAAAACTATTTTACACCTGCAAATAATTATAAATAAGCTGCTTTTGCATTTGTAATTAGTTTTTCGCCTGATCTAATTACCTCAACTCAAGCTTTCCCTTTAATATTATATCCCCATTACCTGTATTAAGGTCTCCCTCAATAATAAGTTCATCATTCTCATTGATAATAATGATACCATTGTTTTCAATGCCAGTATTAATAGTAACAGAATCAACTGTAAATATACAATTTGGTATTACGAGTAATCCGGTTTCATTATATATTCCTGAATGAACATAAATCGTATCTGTAATACTATTGTCAAAAGAATTCAGGCACGATTGAATGGTTTGAAACGGATGAAAACTAGCTCCCATTCCTGAAGGTAATCCATCATCATCTACATGTACAATTATTAATTCAGAATCACTAATTAGAACTCCACTTGTTATAACTGAATCAATAGGATTTCCACCACTAAAAATAACGATCGTATCACTATAATAGTTAAAAGGAGGAGATCTGTCAAAAGTAACATCAACAATTAAACTATCATTAACCGTTTCAATTGTATCAGGTAACCCAACTGTCAAACTAAATGGACTATCCAAACCTGTCAAACTATCAATAATTAATTGAGATCCATCATATCCGGTATTTTTAATCGTAAAACCACACACTGAATCAATAGTTGTTGTAGTATCCATAACACCAAAATATAACTCGTTTGTATAGATAGAAATTGATGGTAAAAGTTTTGTATTATAGTCTAAATTGAGTGACCCGGAAAAAACAGCAAAAGATGTATCAGTTGATGGGTTAAAATTGTAAACAGTACCTGGCCAGGGAGGAGTAACAGTTCGGTTGATTGTTACAGATAAATTAGTTACAGTATCAGGGCCATCTCTGAACTCATAATACCCGTCACTATTTGTTTTTGTTCCCTGTGACGACCATGATTGCCACCTTGGATCACTTAACCAGTCCAACGAAATCCTTATCTCAACATTTTCAACAGGTGTAGTATCATCCATAACATATCCATAAATCATTGTTTCTTCTTTAACAAGAAAATTGCAACTTTCATCAGTGTTTAACTCAGTAATTGAAATATTCGAAGGTGTAAAAAAATTATACTCTTTTAAAGGAGTAATATCATAATTGTTGGATGCGAACAATTCTTTACTTTCAAAATAACCCGCTGTGTCAGTTGTTAATAAATCTGTTGTATCTCCGGTAATATGTATTTCGATATCTGATACTCCATCACCCTTTGTGTTTTTTACATATCCGGAAATTATATGTCTGTTTAGTTCCAATGAAAAATCCTGTGACGTTATATTGGTACTCAAATTGGAAATATTAATGTCACTACAGGTAGCATCATAAGAATAATAATCCTTTGCAGCTTTTATATTATAACTAAAACCACCAGGAATATCTGTAAATATATAATTACCGTCCGAAGATGAATCAGTTTTCATTAATATATCATTAATATACAACTCAACTGAAACATTTGTAAGCAGGTTACTATCACAATAAACACTACCACTTATCGAATAAGCAGTATCGGAACCAATAGTGTTAATCATCATGTCTTTTTTTATATCAATAAAACTATACTGATTATCAAGAAAAGTGTAACCCGTTTTACTAATGTTTATATTATAATCTCCTCCAAAATCTAATTCCTTGAATTCGAAACAGCCTGAATTATCAGTTATTAAGTTACCTGAACCTTCATTACTCAATGTTACAGTTACCCCAGATATTCCACCGTTATTACTATCCAATATTTCACCAGATATCTTAAACTTACCCTGCTGAATTTGATTATAAATAACTTCAGTTAGTGAACCTTCCTTAGTATCCTGAGTTATCTCCCAAACCATCGCACCACCCAGATATTTATCATTAATAACTTTTACTTTCTCTAAAACAGAATTGTCATCGTCATAAGCAATCCATTTTTTTTCATCAGCATTATACAAAAACGGCGATTTAACAATAGTATCCCAATATTCTAAATATCCCGATGCCGGATTGTTCAGAAACTGGTGTTTCGACCCTGGCAATGCCTTACCTGCTTTTAAATCAGCATAATCAACTGTTGTTGAAATTTCATTGGTATTAGTAACAGTAGCTTCCCATGAACCTTTTTCACGAATGGTTTTATCATGATTCTGATACTTTCCATGAGTTCCTCCATCTTCAATATTTGAAAACACTTTTCCATAAAATGGAATTCCCATAACAATTTTTGATGGAGGAGCATTACCACCTTCTGGGCTTATTATTGAGTCAATTAATGCAGACACAGATCTATTTTGGTTATTAACATCATCAGGGTCATTACTATTATGTAAAGGTGCTACAAAGCCTGTTACAGTACACCAAAAACCAGCATAATCATAAGTCATGGTATTCACAAAATTGAGCCAAACAAGGATATTACCATCTACTTCTTTGTTATAAATGTTAGGATAATTTGCGGCAAAATAACCTTCAGAACCGGGCCAAATAAACTGTTTTACAATATGTTGAGGTACCTGGGCAGATGCAATTGTTAGCAAATAATTATCGCCTATTTCCTCACGGATATCCTTCATAAGTTTTAGAAAGTATACCGGTTCTGACTGTGGATCAGCATAATGTGGTTGTTCAGGTATAGCTACACCATCAATAGTTTCAGTACCATCAGTTCCTCCATGAACAGGAAACTCCCAATCAATATCAACACCATCAAACCCAGTTTCATCTAAAAAATTTTTACATGCCAAACCGAATGATTCACGGTAATTCTCATCAAGTGCAATTTCAGGTAAATGCTGTCCCATAGTCCATCCACCAATTGAGGCCATTATTTTTATTGATCTGCCATTTTGTTGTTGCTGTTCCTTCAATTGTATTAGCTGGCCTAATACTCCCCTGGTCTTTGGAGTTATGTTTAACCAGTCCTGGACAGAAGACGGATATGTACCGGGGGATCCCAGATAGTCTGTACCATGCATATATATATCTGCATTTGGATCTGTTATGGCTAGTCCAACCGATTTACCATTATCTGTATGCACAACAGAAATTACTTTCCCGTTTTTACCAGACCTGTAACTTATATCATCATCTATGCTTTTTAACCCATCAACCAAAAATGGCATTAGAAATGAATAATTGATATGTGTAAGATGATTCGCTTTTATTTCATGTACATGAAAATCTCTTGTGTAAACAGCCCATCCGGGGTAATAATACACTATTTTCCTCTTAGCTTCATCCAAAGTAACAGTATCTGCTGTGAAATTAATTTCTTTAGCACTTTGTATGCTATCGTAATAATGATATGGTGGATTAAAAATAAACCCTGGTTTAGTTGGAGTAACCATGTAACTTATTCCGTTTGATAGCACTCCTGAAGTATATTCTCCACTTACATTTGATATTATGGTATCAGATATATTTGATATCCTCACGGTTGCTCCATTTAATGGGTTGCCATTATGTGTAATTAATCCTGAAATAGTAGTTGGTTCTACTGAAGTAAAGTCTACAATTTCGTTTGATGACAGGTTATTAATCAAGCCTGAATTAAAAATATGATTTGCTTTATTTGGTGTAATTGTATAGGTATCATTTTGTTTTAGATTATCAAACTGGTAGTTTCCATTTATATCTGTTGTATCATTTCTGTTGTACCCATCATTAGAGATAATTTCGACAATTACACTATCCAGGTTATTATTATTGTAATCTTTAATATTACCTGTTATATCATAATATGATCCTGTAAATGTAGCCTCAATATCGTCCTGTGTTAGCGAAGAATCTGTTATTGATATAGAAATATTATTGGGGTTAAAAGAATGAAGGTCTTTAGTAAATGATAATGAATAGTCACCATTGTTCAACAATGATAATTTGTAATAGCCATTGTTATTTGTTGTTGTGGACTTTGAAGCATCTCCACTTAAACTAGCCGTAACATTTGGTACAGGTATAGAATTCTCAAATACATTTCCTTCAATAGAATGTTTATTGGAATATACTGTGTCGAAATAATCATAGTAATTATTGCAAAATTCATACTCATCAGTATCCGGATAACCTGACGCAGATGTTGTTGTATCTTTATCACAGTTTATTGACCAGGTCATCATTCCCCGCAAATTTGGATAGGTTGAATCATTTTCAAGTGTATAATGTATGTGCGGATCTTTATTATTGATTCCATAAATTAAATAATCAAGTATCATTTTTGTTGTATCCGGATTTATGTAATGCATTGCCCCACCAGCGTCAGGAGTTGCAATCATGCCAATAGCAACTTTATCCTGTGGAAACCCATCAAAGTAAATAACAGAATCGTTACTGAATTTTATATTAAATCCTGACAAAAGAATATCAGCTAAATGTAAAACTGCATTTGAAGACCCGGCAGGATAACCAGCCGTAATCCAATTCCCATTGTCATAATATGGTATCCAGGTAGAGTTACCAAAATTATAATACTGAATTTGCAATATATCTAATCTATCGCGTAAATGATCTATGACAGGAAGAAATGAACCGGCTTTTCCGTTAAAACCAACACAGTAATTTGTCGCTATGCTGTTACCTCCCTGCACATAAGCTACTTCAGGGGCCGATGTTAGAATGAAATCATTACCATAATAATCATGAATTTCCTGAAACGCACTAATCGTATATTGTAATTTTACAGATAAACTATCATAGTCAAAACTTCCGGGATTATTTTCATCATCGAAATCCATACAAACACCTTCCATATCAATATCAAGACCATCGAAACCATATTCATCAATAATATCTATTACCCCATTAACAAATACGTTCTTTTTATGTTCACTGTCGATAACTACGTGTCCCGTAGCTCCTCCTATTGAAATAACCACAGGCCTTCCCTGGCCTTGCAAAACCTGAATATCATTTTTAAAGTCATCAACATTATATCCATTGGCCTGTAAACTAAATGTTGGGGTATAGTCGTCTGATTCCGTAAGCATAAACGCAATATTAACAACATTAAACTTTGCAGGAATATCTGTTAATTTAATTGCTGTTCCCCAATTTTCCCAGTATCCTGAAATAACAAAATCAGGCAGAGGAACAAAATCTGTTTTCTTTTCGGAATATCCTTTCGTGCTAACAAGCAAAATAACTAATATGAATATTTGATTTAAACGCATAAAATTATGATATTATAAGTTGCTGCAAAACAACTACATAATCAAATGATTAATCATAATTCCAGTATTACAAAATCGTTACAATACATATTCGATACATTACATTTCCGTTACATTTAGGATAACTTTATATTTTATTATATTATATAAGTATGACTTTTGCTTGCTCGTAATTTTCACTATTTATTAAGCAACAGTTTATAAGTAGCTGGTTTTGTGATATTAAACGTTCAAAACGTATTGTTACAATAAACAACTTTGTCAGTCAACAATCATGTTACTTAGGTAGGTATTATAATTGGCAAAGGATAAAAATCAATGGATTATCCGATAATACAAAGTACTCTGTAACTAAAAGTTTACTTTATAATCAGTTTCTCATATGCTTTCAGATGTTCTGTAAACTTTCTTAGTCCCTGCCGTGATATTTTATAACTTGTTTTGGGTTTGTTGTTTACGAATTGCTTTTTAATTTTTATGAAATTAAGCTTATCCAGGGCACTTAAATGGCTGGAAAGGTTACCATCAGTTACATCAAGCATTTCACGAAGCGAAGTAAAATCAACCCAGTTGTTCCTCATAAGTACCGACATGATCCCAACTCTTATACGACTATCAAATGCTTTGTTCAAATTCGATATAACATCTTTCATGATTATCAGAGTTCTTTGAACTTCAAAGATAAGAATAAATTTCAAATTAAACAACAGACTAATAGTACTACTTATTTTTAATGAAACTATCTTTATTTTGAGCTTCCAGAATTACTGAATTCAACATCTCCGGAGCGATCTCCTCAGTGATTCCTCTGTGTTTAACTTTGCCATTAACATAAACGTCAACTTTGCCTAAACCAGCTCCAACAATTCCAAAATCAGCACCTGTCATCTCACCGGGACCATTTACGTTACAACCCATAACCCCGATCTTTAATCCGGGATATCCTTTGGTGGCTTTTTTTATTTCAGACAATAGTCCTGCTACATTTACTGTTGATCGTCCACAAGTTGGACATGCCACATATTTGGTATTTGACACTCTCAAATCAAGAGATTGATATGTCTCACGTATTATCTGAGCGTTTTGATCATC
Organism: Bacteroidales bacterium; assembly: GCA_028277395.1. Lineage (GTDB taxonomy): Bacteria > Bacteroidota > Bacteroidia > Bacteroidales > F082. The sequence continues at coordinate 60,592 of JANQGJ010000098.1, forward strand.
CGTAGTTGCTTCACTGTTATTTATACAAATACCCTCTGCATTCTCATCTAAAAGCAGGGATGAAATATCCACTGATGCAACTAACATAAGCTCATCGAAACTTAGTCCGGGATAATTACAAATCGCCAGTTTTTGTAAATCATCAGATAACTCATTAGTGAATTCAAGATCATTATATGATAAATCTGAAATTGAAGATTTTCCTTTTGTAATTATAGTTGGTATTATCTTCAATCTCATTTTCATGGAAACATATTTCCAATCAATCAATGGTGTCCAGCTATTCGTCCTGCCAAAAGATTCAACCAGCTTATTAGCCACAACAACCTCATTTACCGGATTCTCCGTTAACGACACACGGATGGTATCACCAATACCTTTTTTCAGTAAATATCCAATTCCGATGGATGATGCTATTCTGCCTTCAATGTCGTTGCCGGCTTCAGTAACTCCCAAATGTATCGGATAACTTAATCCTTCATCAACTAATCGTTCAACCAATAGTAGGTTGGCTTCAATCATGGTTGAAACATCACTTGCTTTAACTGAGAGTACCAGATTATCGAATTTTTCCTGTTTAAAAACATTAACAAATTCCATTAATGACTCAACCATTCCCATTGGTGTATTACCATATTTATGTAATATTCTTTTGGAAAGCGATCCATGATTAACACCAATCCTGATAACAGTATTGTTTTTGGTGCACACCTGGATCAAAGGATCCAGATTCTTAAAAATTATACCTGATAATTCCCTGTTTGTGATCTCTATATCGGATGATACTTCTTCGGGGATATAATTACCTGGATTGATCCTGATCTTTTCCACAAATTGCGCTGCAATTATAGCAACTTCAGGATTGTAATGAACATCAACAATAAGAGGTACATCTATCCCGAACTCATGCAATTTATTCTTTATGATCTCAAGTTGTAATGCCTCCTGCATGTTTCGGGTTGCTAACCTTACCAGTGAACACCCGGATTTTACAAGCTCAAATACCTGTTTCACGGTTGCCTCAACATCCATTGTGTTAGTGGTGGTCATTGATTGAACACGAACAGGATTTTGATCACCAAGTAATAAGTTCCCGATTTTTATCTGTGCAGAGCGATACACCCTAAAAGATCTTAATAGATTTGAACTGATAATCCGGCATTAACAATTCCCCTATACCCGTATCCAAGTTCAATAAATCCACCAACATCTTTCCCTATGCGGATACCCATTACATTGAATTGATATGCCAGTCTGTTTATATTACCTGACTTAGAAGAGCTTCCGCTGCCTGCAGGTGGGGTAAGGGTTTCGCTGCCAAATGAATATCCTAAACCAACTCCTGAGTATAGCTGAACTTTCTTAAAATTCTGATACCTGTACTGACATTCAACAGCGGCGGTCAGGAAAGTTCTTTTCAGCTCCCCTTCATAATTACCAACATTATAGATCTCTCCTTTTGTGCTGTTATATCCAACTGAGGCTCCCCAAAAAAACCATTCGCTTTTTGAGACTTTACGATAAGTAAGTGTTATAATTCCTGAACCACTAAAATTATCCCTAACATAACGTTTATCCGGGTATTCATCATCAAGCATTGAAGATCCAATGTCTTGAAACATGTCGGTTGACGGTAATCCATAACTTATTAATATATCATGGTGAAGATAACTACGATCAAAACTTTGTCCGTTCACAAAAGAAAAAGAAATGATTGCGAATGTCAATAAAACTATCCTTGGCATCATAAAAAATTTGTTCAAAAGTAGTACAATACATGTAATAGTCAAATGTGCATTATTATTTTCATACTAAGAATAACAATCTTTCAGTACTTAATAATTATGAGATTCAACATTACACATCATTCAATGTAAACAATTGACAAATTCAATATGCAGTTAGTTGGTTCACTACCAGATAATAAGTTTTTCGCTACACGTACTTTCACCTGAATTCACATGAATAAAATATAACCCGGGAGATAGAAAATAATCTAGATTCAAAAGTATTACATCATTTTTCTTCAAATTAAATTGATTGATAAGTTCACCATTCAAATTAAAGATTCGAATTTCGGCATCTTCTGAAACTGTGATATTAAACTGACCTGATGATGGATTTGGTACAATATTAAGCTCAATATTGTTGTTTGATGAAACTGTCTCATTAATATTTACGATCATATCCTTATCGGAATGCAGATAGGAATAGGTTGTATCTGTGTATTCGCCGGATACTGACATAATTACCATAATAGTGTCGGTTAGTGTATCTCCGGTAACGGGAATTGTATAGTCAAAAAATAAACTGTCGAACTGAAATGGTTCCAGTATTTGTGTGGAACCTGAGTTGGGATTCACCCAGCCACGGGTTGACGATATATCATAATCAAATGATCTGCTTCCTGTACTATTGCTTCTGATCTGAAGATAGTAACTTCCTGAATTTGTCACAGAATCAAAAATTGTTGCAGATTCAACAAAAGTCTGGATAAATGTAGTATCAGAAGGTCCAACTATCGGATCAGGATAACAGTAATAGTTTATATCATGGTCAAATATCTGGATACTATCCGTATAAATCTCAATATCACCATTTTCAACATAAATGAAATCTTCAGCAACAGCCCATCCCTCAATAGCCAGGATGGAACTGGCAGTTCCGTAGAACTCAATTTTGGAGTTTGCATAAATATCTTTTATGGAATCGATTGAGATAAAATCGAGATAATCAAAAATAAAACGGATAGTTTCAGCTTCAATCTTAGCACTGTCTCCCACTATCCAACACGTATCAATAGCAATATTAACAGCTCCTGATTCTGCATTTGATTTTGATTCGGTGCCTGCTTTGATCTCTCCGGTAAAATCACCTTTTTTGCTATCGATAGAAATACTTCCATTAAACGACTTGAACTGACTCTTAGGTCCTTTTCTGCAATAATCTTTTCTAATAACAAGACTTACCAAATCAAGTCTCGATCGCATCAATCCATTATTATACATGTAATCAGTATCAACTGAACAACTTTGCCTGGAAACAACAGTTGCATTATTAGCAAAATTAGAACAATCATTAACATCAAAATAGATAGTATTAATATCACCTCCTTCATGATTATAAAAGTTGCTCACATCATCAATATAAAATTGATTAACATCAATCAATCCGGAGTTTGCAAATGTACCTACGTTATCAAACTGTACATTATCTCCATTTTTTCCTCCATGAACCCCAATTATACTTCCGGTATTGGTTACATTCACTTTATTATCACCAATTCCCTTTATTTTTGTATTTCCCAGGTTTAAAGTTCCTGAATTATTTAAATCACCAGTACTAATACTATATCCAACCCCTACTTTCATTGTTCCTGAATTAGAAATACCTGACACATTAATGCTGCCAGATGCAATTACAAATGTCCCTTCCGGTATCACTGCAGCTGTCGAAGTAGTAGGAACCCCATTTGTCCAGTTGCCACTGGTATGCCAATCGCTGTTAACAGCACCAGTAAATGTTGTTGTTTGTGAGATTATGCTCATTGAACATAAAACCATAATTAATAGTAGAGTTAACTTTTTCATAATAAGTTTATTTAAATTGAATAATTCATTTTTTAAACAAATATCAATTCAATTGTAACTATTAGCTTTCTCAGGAACGACAAATCGTTCATTAAATGCGACACCTTTATCAATGAAGATCCATTCAGAAAATCAATACTTAACAAAAATCAAATCGTTTATAAAAAATCTGTATATTGTAGCTCCTTATAATACTACTTCATTAACCAGGTCATGAAGCATATAATTTTCATATTGATATTTTTACTATCAATAAATGCCGTTTCCCAAAACATGAATGCCGACAGTCTGAAAAAAAGAGTATTGACTTTAGAAAATGACAGTTTAATTGCAGAAACCTATTACAGTATCAACAGGTATTATTACAATGGAAACTCTGATTCAGCATTGAAATACGCTTTAAAAGGACTTGAAGTAAGCACTGAAGCAGGCTTGCTTAAACAAATGACCAGGGGATGTTACAAGGCAAGCTCATCTTATTTTTCACTTGGCAGCTTTTCATTATCAGATTCACTTGCATTTTTATGCCTCAAATACGCGAAAGAACTTGGTGATGATACCTTGTTAATGAGAGCATATTACAAACTTGCACTAAACTTTAACCGACAGAAAAAAGATGGGGCTGTTAATTACTATAACAGATCAGCAGAATATGCTAAAAAAACAGGTAATAAGCGATGGCTGGCTTACATTTGGCGAGATATGGGATTGTATTACCTCGGATTGTCTGATCATGAAAAAGAGGCAGAATACTATTATAAAGCTGAAGAGATTTTCAGAGAACTTAAGGATAGTGTTTATTTGGTCCATTGTTATTGTGATATTTCCAATCTTCACAGAATACAAAAAAATTACAGGAAAGCATTATCATATGCAGAAAAAGCACAATTGATTGCCGATAAGCTTGACAACCCATATATGACAGCACGTGCAAACTCCTCACTTTCTTCAGTTTACAGTGATCAAAATAAAACTGATGATGCAATAAAGTTTAAGCAGTCGGCACTGAAAGCTTACACGGAATTAAATTCTGTTTATAATATGGCAACAACTTCATATGATATAGGATTGATGTATCTGAATATTAAGAATTACAATGAAGCAAAAAAGTACCTTACAGACTCATATTACTATTTCAGCAAAACCGGAATTGAAAGCTCACTCGCTTATCCATTAATGGCATTAGGCAGGCTAAATTTTGAGACAAATAATTTTGATGAAGCCAAAAAGGAACTACATGAAGCCGAAAGGTTGAGTATAAAATACAACCTGCTGACCGAAATGAAAGGAATTTACACTAAACTGGCAAAATTATACTCTTCTGAACAGGATTTTAAAAAAGCGAACAATTATCTTGAAAACTTAATTATAGTTAATGATTCTATCTTTAATAAACAAAGAAGTGAGCAGATCAACAGGTTTGAAGCCCAATTTGAGCTAAGAGAAAAGGAATCACTACTTGAGCTTCAAAAATCAGAACTGGAACTTCAGAGTCTGTCTATTGAAAGACAAAAAATAATCACCTACACGATGATTGTTATTGCAATTCTGCTGTTTATTATTGCCGTGATGGCTTTTCTGAATATCAGAAGAAGAAAAGTTGTGAATTCCAGGCTTAAAGAACTTGATATTGCGAAAAGCAGATTTTTTGATAATATTTCCCATGAAATGCGAAACCCGCTAACCCTGATAATGTCACCATTGCAAAAAGTAACCGAAGCATCTGAAGGATCACAGTATTATCAGGATTTAAAACTAGCTTACAACAATAGCACAAAATTACTCGACAGAGTAAATGAAATACTTGATCTTTCAAAGCTGGAAGCCGGTAATATGGTGTTAAATTTATCAGAGATTTCGCTATATAAGATTTGTCACAGGATTTACTTTACATACGTTTCTTACGCACAGTACAAGAACATAAATCTTAGTTTTAATTTCAATGTTGATAAGGGTATCCTGGTAAACATGGATACGGAAAAGTTTGAGAAAATCCTGAACAACCTGATTCTGAACGCTTTTAAATATACCGGGATAAACGGAGAAATCACACTGGAAATATGGAATGAGAAAGAATTGTTTTGTTTTTCTGTTAAGGATAATGGTTCAGGAATTGTTTCTGACGATCTTCCTCATATTTTCGACAGGTATTACCAGTCGCAACAAAAAAATATATCTTCAACAGGAGGTACAGGAATAGGACTTACCCTTGCTCTGGAGTATTCAAAACTATTTGGGGGAGATATTAATGTTGATAGTAATTATGGTAAAGGAAGTACATTTACTTTAAGAATCCCATTGGAGGTTACCGGTATTACTAATGAAGAAATAATTACCTATGATGAAACATTAGATAAACCCTCAGAAAACTTCTTGGATAATGCAGGTATCAGCACTACAAAACCAAATATTCTGATTGTTGATGATGACATAGAAATCAGCCGGTATCTTGTAGGTAATCTGTCGGAAAGATACAATTGTATTACTGCACCTGATGGTGTTGAAGCTCTTCGGTTATTAAAAATAAGTGAAATTGATCTGATAATTTCTGATGTAATGATGCCAAATATGGATGGTTTTGAGTTCAGAAAGGAAGTAAGGGCAAATGATATATGGAGGCAATATCCTTTTATGATGCTTACTGCCAGATCTCTCGAAGAAGATAAAATTACAGGCTTCAAACTCGGAATTGATGATTATATTATTAAACCTTTCAATCTTAACGAGCTACAGGCAAGAATAGAAAATTTAATTCAAAACAAAAAGGAAAGGGATAGCTGGTGGAAGGAAAATACCGGTGAAGACAATTCACTGGAAGTATTGACATATGAAGATCAGATGTTGGTAAAAGCAGAAGCATTTGTATCTGAGAATCTTGGAAATTCTGAACTAAAACCATCACTTCTTGCTTCACACCTGGGGTATAGTCAGCGACAGCTGGAACGTTTACTTAAAAAATCAAGTGGGTTCACTCCTTCTGCATTTATCAGGGAATTAAGATTAAAAAGAGCCTATAGTATAATTGAACAAAGGCAATTCTCAACAATCAAGGAGGTATGTTATGATGTTGGTATAAACAGCCCGGCTAACTTCTCAACTATTTTTAAAGAAAGATATGGTAAATCACCGAGTGAGGTATGAAAATAATAACATTTCATTACTTTTACAAACAAAATTAAACTTAGTATCATGAGCACAGAAAACACAATTATTGAAACCCTGCAAAATGCTGATAAACCTTTAAAAGCAGGTGAAATAGCTGAATTATCAGGTATTGATAAAAAAGATGTCGACAAAGCAATTAAAACACTGAAATCGGAAGATAAAATATTTACTCCCAAGAGGTGTTTTTATGCTGTAAAATAGAATGAGATAATATCATTTTCAGATTTCGTTATTAAGATTTTACTTTTCAGTACTGATCGTAAAAGTTTTACAGTCAGTATGTACTTTAAAATCACTTCACCATATAATAATTCTATAATTATATACTTGGATTATTTCCAAGATAATTCACTACATTTGCGATCGTGAGAGAGACTATTAAAATAGGAAGGCTAAGATGGCTGCACATTAACAATCCCGATGAGGATGATTTTAATGAGTTTGATACAAAGTATCATTTTCATCAGCTTGACATTGAGGATTGTCGCCAGACAAACCAGCGACCAAAAATAGATATCTATGACGATTACTATTTTTTGATCCTGCACTTTCCTGTATTCGACAGAAAAAATCTGTTTGTTAAACCGAGGGAACTAAAAGTTTTCTGGGGTGAGGATTTTCTGATTACTGTTGGTAAAACTCACTGGATTGTTGACAGAATGTTTGAAGAAGCAAAAGAACAGGAGGAAAAGGGTATTGATTTTGAAATAGGAACCTCCGATGCTTTACTTTATACTATTCTTGAGAAATTAATGACAGAATCAGTTTTTATCCTCAGAAAAATTGGACTGGAGCTTGAGTTAATTAATCGTGAATTGTTCAGCGGTAAACCCCGAAGAATTATCGAACGTTTATCAGTAACCCGTAAAAACATTATTGCCATAAATACTATGTTCAAACCTCAGCTTAGGGTATTTAATAAATTTGAATCGGGTAAGGTTGAAGGTTTTGCTGATAATATGGAAGATTACTGGGGTAATATTCTCGACTATTACAACAAAATGTGGGATATGACCGAGGATTATGGCGAACTTATCGAAGGTCTCTCTACCACTTTCGACTCAATGCAGACTAACAAGACTAACGAAATAATGAAGATACTCACTCTTATTTCGTCAATTATACTTCCTCTTACATTCCTTACAGGATTATATGGTATGAATGTGCTGTTACCCATGCAGGATGACAACCTTGCATTTTGGATAATTATAGTAATGATGTTCATAATTGGTGGTGGAATGGCAACTTATTTCAGAAGGCGTAAATGGCTATAGCCACAGACCATAGCCAAAAACACCATAACTACAGCTATTTTGTTTCAGCAATTCGCAATAAATCTCCAAAAACACCTCTTGCCGTAACTTTTGCACCTGCTCCTGCACCTTGTATTACAATTGGATTTGCTCCATACGAATCTGTATAAATTTCAAAAATAGAATCTGAACCACGAACCTGTCCAAGTGAACTTGACTTGGGAACTGACACAAGTTCAACCTTGAGCTGCCCTTTTTCCTGTTGGAGATCTCCATAAAGTTCACCAACATACCGTAATACATGACCCTCTTTTTGCCTGGCTTTTAAGGTTTCAAAATGTGAATCCATATCACCTATTTTGTTTAAAAAACAATCAACAGATCCTCTTCTCAATGGTTCAGGGATTAGATTTTCAACATCAGCATCTTCGATCTCATTGGTAAGGTCAAGTTCCCGAGCAAGAATTAATAACTTTCTGGCAACATCGTTTCCACAAAGGTCTTCACGTGGATCCGGTTCAGTGTATCCTCCATCCATAGCTTGTTTCACAATTTTTGAGAATTTCTCTTTTTTTTCGGAAAAAGTGTTGAATATAAAACTAAGTGAACCTGAAAATACGCCAACAATACGGGTTATGTTTTCACCTGAAGCGTGGAGTAATTTAATAGTATCGATCAATGGTAAACCTGCTCCCACATTTGTCTCATACAGGTATTGTTTGCCATATTTTTGAAGTGATTTTCTTAGATTACCATAAAATGAATACCCGGATGTGTTTGCCAGTTTATTTGAAGAAATAATATCAAACCCATTTTCAATTAGTGGTATGTAGTTATCAATAAAACTATTACTGGCTGTGTTGTCGATAGCAATCAGGTTTTCCAAATGATTGTTGTTTGCATAGTCAAGAACCTGATCAATCGGGTTAGCCATAACTCCTGAATTCTCAATATCACTTTTCCAGGTATTGGATATTCCGTTTTTGGATAGTAACAGCTTTTGTGATCCTGCAACAGCGAAAATATTCAATCGTATTTTCTTTCTTTCTTCAATCTGATCAGTATTTTTAAGAAGCTGCCAGATCAAAGACTCACCAACCCTGCCTTTTCCAAAAATAGCAATGTTAATCCTTTTCGACACCCCGAAAATCTGAGAGTGGATAACATTAACAGCTTTCTCAACATCAGCTGACTTAACAACAATGCTGATATTGATCCCGTTTACATTGTTGTTTATCAGTAATACTTCAATATTGTTTCTGTTTAGTGAATTTATTGCCTGACCAAATCCCTGTATATTAAGTCCGATAACACTTACTATAGCAACATTTTGTACTGTCTTAATGAAGTTTTTTTCTTTATTGATGAACTCCAGGCCGAATTCATGCTTAAGTGAACTTTTAATAATATCTATGTTTTCGTTTTCAACAACTAAACTCACACCTTTTTCCGATGAACCACTTGATATCATTTCTATTCCGGTCCTCTCGGTTTTCAAAACACTCAACACACGGGATATTGTCAGTGAATTATCCAACAATCCCTTCCTGTCAAGACTGATTACACATACATTACGCTTTACTGATATTGATTTAACTCCCTTATTCTTAGTGTAGTTATTGATCAACGTCCCTTTAAATTCATTATTAAAAGTGTTAAGTATCCTGAGCTGTATTCGTTTTTCCTTTAATGGTCCAATTGTTTTTGCATGTAATATATTAGCTCCAAAACCTGCCATCTCTTCGGCTTCTTCAAAAGTCAGGTAATCAATACTTGCTGCATCATCAACATCATCAGGATTTGCAGTAAAAATTCCATCAACATTCGTATAACTATTAACCTCCTTTGCATCCAGGTAGTTTGCCAGTAGTGATGCTGTGCAGTTACTGCCATTTCTTCCGAGAGTAGTAGTATCACCGTTTAAATCTGAAGCGATAAACCCTGTTATCACAGTTATACTATCTGTTGTTAATCCGAAAAAATGATTCTTAACCCTGGATTCTGATAGCTCATTGACAATTTTTGCATTTCCAAGCCCACTGTCGGTCACCAGTAAATCACGGCTATCAAGATAATTACTTTTATAACCTTTTTTTATCAGAAGAGAGGTTAACATCTTTGCCGATAGTATTTCTCCCTGTGCCAGTACGAGGTCTTTTGTTTTTAAACTATAATCTCCTATGAGCCCTACACCTTCAAATGTTTTTTCAAGAAGACTAAATTCCTCTACAAAATCAATATTATTATTTGGTAAATGCTGATATTCTTTGAATTTAATGAAATCATCATAAAAATTATCCCTAACCCTGGCCTTCTCAAGCATTATCTCAAGTTCATCTGTTGCATTACCCCTTGCCGAAACAACAATAGCAAGTTGTTCGTTTTCAATTATATGGTTTTCGATAATTGATATTACATTTTTTAAGCCTTCATTGGAGACAGATTTCCCTCCGAACTTCAATATTTTCATTACTCTCTTCTTTTATAATTTTAAAAACCGGAACTAATATTTCAGATAATTGTTCGAACTCAATCAGAAATGCATCATGTCCGTGATCTGATTTTATCTCAAAATAATCATTGGAAATTCCAAGTTCATCAAGTATTATCTTCGTTCGTTTATTATCTTCGGCAACAAATAATATGTCAGAATCAATGGCGATCTGAATTATTTTTGCCTTTGATTTAGACATGTTTTTCCGAAACTGATCTTCACTACAGTTTATCCCCAAAGTGGACATTAAATGGGTCATAAACCTGTATGCTTTAATGTTAAATCTACTGTTTAATTTTTCACCATGATGTAACAACCATGATTCAACATTATATAATTCCCCGGTATCACTCTTACTCTCTTTGAACTTGTTTGTTAACGAAATTGGAGTACGATAAAATAGCATTGCCATTATTCTTGCATCCTGCAAAGGCTCACTGGAGTTTTTTAAAATCCGTTTCTGAATGTAATTATGACCTATTATCCAATCGGTTGATCTCCAGTGTGCAGCAATTGGTATTACATGTTGAATGCCATCAGGCTTCAGCAAAGCCATTTCCCAGGTAATTCCTCCTCCTATTGATCCACCTATTATTGCATATATATCATCAATCCCTAAGGCATCAAGCGTGATCAAAAATATCCGTCCAATATCATTTGCCGTAAAGTCATCGTAACTATCTATAAAGTTACCATTAACTCCGTTACCGGGAATATTAAATGAAATAACAGAATAGTTGTTTGTATCTATGGTACAGCCACATCCTATCATTTCTCTCCACCACCCTGCTTTCTCACCTGCAACATTAGAATTTCCTGTAAGTGCATGTATTATCACAACAACCGGTGCATTATGCAATTCTCTGCCTGTTAGCTCATAAGAGACTTCTAGGTTGTTATACCTGAAGCCTCTTTGTGTAATATACTCTGCTATGCCGTATGTAAATAAACTGTTCTTCATCACAAATTGCTTAATGCCTGATTAATGTCATTTTTAAGATCGGTTACATCTTCCAGTCCAATGGAAAGCCTGATTAAATCGCGGGTTACACCTGTACTTACCTGTTGCTCCTCTGTTAACTGCTGATGCGTTGTACTCGCAGGATGTATAATTAATGATTTTGTATCACCAATATTTGCCAACAGGGAGAAGATTTTTGTTGAATCTGTAAACTTTTTTGCAGCATCAAAGCCGCCGGTCAGTCCAAAAGTAACAATACCGCTTTGTCCTGATGGTAGATACTTTCTCGCAAGGTTTTTGTGTTTATAGCTATCCAGACCCGGATAAACTACCCAGGCAACTTCATTTTTTGATTCCAGCCACCTTGCAATTTCAAGAGCATTCTCAGAGTGTCGTTTAATCCTGACATACAATGTCTCCAAACCCTGAATAATATGAAAAGCATTTGTTGGGCTAAGTGCTCCACCATAATCCCTTAGCCCTTCAATGCGCAGCTTTGCAATAAAGGCTGCTTTTCCAAACAATTCATCATAAACAATTCCCTGGTAGCCCTCCGAAGGTTCTGTAAATTCCGGAAACCTGCCACTTGTCCAATCAAACGAACCGGCGTCAATCACAACTCCTCCCAATGAATTTCCATGTCCTCCAATAAATTTTGTTAATGAATGTATTACAATGTCAGCTCCAAATTTTATTGGATTAAGCAATGCTGGTGATGGAACTGTATTATCAACAATTAACGGGATATTGTTTCTTTTAGCAACACAAGAGACTTTTTCAATATCTATAATATCAAGTTTCGGATTTCCCAAAGCTTCAATAAATATTGCCTTTGTATTATCATTTATTGCATACTCAAAATTTGATGGATCAGCCGGATCAACAAAGCTGGTTGCAATATTAAATCTTGGCAGAGTTACATTCAGGATATTATAAGTACCTCCATACAAACTATTGGATGCTACTATATGATCTCCTGCTTTCAGTAAAGTCAAAAAGGTAGTTGATATTGTAGCCGTACCCGAAGCAAATACCACTGCCCCGATTCCTCCTTCAATTGATGATAATCTGTTTTCCAGAATACTGTTTGTTGGATTATTTAATCGCGTATAAATATATCCATCTTCTTTAAGTGCGAAAACATCCGCTGCATGATCAGTATTGTTGAAAATATATGATGTTGTCTGGTATATTGGTACTGCCCTGGTTCCTTCAGTTAATGTTGTTATGTGACCAGTGTGCAGCGCTTTACTATTGTTCTTAAGATTTTGCATTTCTTTATGTTTTTATGTTTATTAAAAAAAAAGTCCCTTTGGATCAGGTATTACCAAAGGGACTTAAAATAATTTTTATACATAGTCAGTTCCGGTAATACCATAGCATTAGCATCATCATCCACATATACATTTTTAATGTTCCGGATATTATTCTCATAATTTTATTTCAACAAAAAAGGCCTCTGCTAATTTGCAAAGGCCTTCTCAATATTTTTATATTTTATTATAAACTATACAAATATGCCTTTTGCGCAGACTTCTGCACACATCATATTACGCATATTTATAGTTTCTTTTCTCATTTGAAACGACAAAAGTATTTCTTTTTTTAACAGATCAAAAAAAATCAGGAAAATTTTAAAATCAAAGAACTGGTTATACTATTTTATGAAATTTTCTACATAAAATCCTGTAGATTAATTCAAAACTATTCCTTCGATAAAATGTTATAAGTTTGCAAACGACAATTATTGCTCATGAAGAATAAATATCTAACACTCACTATAAAGTTTCAGCTATTTTATCCGGTTCTTATTGCTTTAGTTGCAGCCATAGTGATATTTGCGTTATTCCTTGTTAGTACGAGCAGGGAATCAATATACCAGTTGGCTGAAAAAGATATGCTGCTGGAAGTCTCCACCATTAAAAAAATGTTTGAGAGAGAAAGGGAACTAAAACTTGAAACCGTAGAAACTAATTTAAAAGTAGCACACCGCTTATTTCATGATCAGAAGTTGAGATTTTCCGGAAAAGATAACTCAATCGAGGTCACAAATCAGCTAACAGGTAAATCCCATAATACAAATATAAAACAACTGTTATGGGGCAATAAACCTATTCTCAATTCAAATGAGTTTCCTGATGAAACGCATAAACTATTTGGTGGAACAACTACCATATTTCAAAAAATAGACAGTGGGTATCTTAGAATATCCACAAACGTTATGACTAAAAAAGGAATTGTTGCTGTTGGTACATTCATACCAAACTCATCTGTTGTAGCGCAAACCATATCTGCAGGAATGCAATATTACGGCAGGGCTTTTGTTGTAAACGACTGGTATATAACCGCATACGAGCCAATATATTTAAATAACGAAATTATTGGGGCTCTTTATGTCGGGGGAAAAGAAAAGGATATTGAAAAATTAAGAGAAACACTCAACACATTAAAAATAGGTGAAACAGGTTTTCCTTTTGTAATTGATAAAGATGGGGAAATTGTTTACAAACCTGATGATCCGCGAAATATAGTAATTGATGATAGCATAGTTTCATACATTACAAACAACGATACAGACATACTACGATTTATCAGTCCGGTAAACAATAAAGAATATCTTATTGCCCATGCTTATTATTCAGAATTTGGATTTCATATACTAACTGCTATACCATTAAAAGAGTTGACCCATGTTCCATTACGCTCAATAGTTGTAAATGCTGTTGTAATGGGCAGTATTCTTCTTATTCTTCTGATAATTTTAATGCTTTCAACCACTATTCCAAGAGTACATAGATTGCTGAACGCTATAAAGCTTAGCAATACCAAGTTAAAGACCACAAAAGAAGCACTTAAAAGGAGTGAAGAAAATTTTGAGACAATCTTTCAAAATAGTAGCGATGAAATATTTGTAAGCGACATCCAGGGAAATATTATTGAGGTAAATAACCAGGCCAGCAAATTACTGGGATATTCCAAAGAACAGATCCTTCAAATGAATATCCTGGATCTAAAACCTCTAAAGCAGGCAGAACAGTTTCTTAAATATCGTAAAACAATAATTGAAGAAGGAGCATTTCTGTTCGATTCCGAATTTATAACAAACAGTGGTGAAGTAATACCGGTGGAAACAAACAGCCGTGTTCTTGAGTTTAATGGTGAAACGGTAATTCTTAGTATCTCCAGAAATCTTGCTAAACGAAAAGAAACAGAACGTAAAGTATTAAGTGCTGTAATTCAAACTGAAGAAAAAGAGAGAGAACGGTTTTCAAAAGATATGCACGATGGTATTGGCCCATTATTATCAACAATAAAATTATATGTAAATGAACTTGGTTCTGCCGAGATTGGCCAGAAAGAAAAACAGGAGTTCGTTGAACAGGTTAACAAGATGCTGGACGATGCAGTAGCCAGCATAAGAGAAATATCAAATAACCTGATGCCAAGGGTAATCCATGAATATGGTCTGGTAAAAGCGCTGGAAGCATTTTGCGAAAAGGTAAACCAAACCGGTAAAATTTATGTTGATTTTAATACTAATGGAATTGAGTATTCACTGGATAAAAACATACAGTTGATACTGTTCAGAGTTATCAGTGAGTTATTAACCAATACCATAAAGCACGCCAGGGCAAAAAATGCATACGTTCAGCTTCAGAAATCCGATGATAATATTTCATTGATCTTTACTGATGATGGTATTGGATTTAACAGTAAGCAGGTGATGGAAAATAAAAATACTGGGATAGGTTTAAAAAGTATTGTAAGCAGGATCAAATCAATAAACGGAACATGTGAAATAATCAGTAGCGAAGGAAAAGGTTTCAAGATAATTATTGAAATTTAATTAACACCGAAATATATTTGTAGATATTACCAAATACATTTTCTTTTTAATTTTGCAAGGTTAACATAAATGGAAAGCACAGTAAAAATAATAATTGTTGACGATCACGAGATTTTTCGTAACGGACTTAAAATGGTTCTGGGAAAACTCGACTTCGTTGAAATAGTTGGTGAAGCAGCTAACGGACAGGATTTCCTTGATCTTATCCGTAAAGTTACCTGTGATATTGTGTTGATGGATATTGAAATGCCGGTTATGTCGGGAATTGATGCTACAAAAATTGCATTGAAGGAATATCCTGATTTAAAAATTATCTCATTAACAATGTTTACTGATGATAATTATGTGCAAAGTATGATTGATGCCGGAGTTAAAGGATTCCTTGTGAAAAACATCAATAAAGACACTCTCAATAAAGCACTGACAATAGTCGCCGGAGGTGGTAATTATTATTCCGAAGAACTATTTAAGTTTTTCACCCGAAAAATCAACACAAAAGAAGACAATGAAAATGCTGATGAAGTAAAATTTACTTCAAGGGAAAAGGAGATACTACAACTACTTTCTGAAGGTCTTAGCAACAAGGAAATTGCTGATGTATTATATGTTAGCGAGCGCACAGTGGTTGGCCACAAATCAAACATGCTTGCAAAAACAGGTTGCAAAAGTGCCATCAGCCTTCTGGCATATGCTCTTCGTCATAAACTGATTATCATATAGTTAGAAAACGCATCTGTTTTCAACCTTCCTTTCTTTACATTTCAAATTGCGTAAAAGTACTGGTTCTTATCACAAAAAATCGGTAATACATTGCATTTAAAAAGGTAATCTCCTACCTAGTGCACCTCTATACCTCTATATACTTTTACAACATCGAAAACTTAAAAATTATAGAAATGGAAAACTTAAAAAAAATTGTAATCGTTGACGACGACATCGACATCATCACCGCAGTTGAATCAATACTGACAGCAAAAGGTTATAAAGTACTTTCTGCAAATGATAAAAAAGAAGGTTTAGCCTTAATTATGAAAGAAAATCCTGATCTGGCAATTCTTGATGTAATGATGTCAACACATTTTGAGGGATTTGAGCTTGCAGAAGAAATGGCAAAGAATGAAACTCTTAACCATATCCCTGTAATTATTCAAACTTCAATTGATGTGCTAACAACAACAAAACCAAGTGTACAGGCGATGGCACAGCAATTCAGACAAAATCCTGATTACAGCGATTTAAGAGTAATCCTTGTTAAGGATATAGTAACAGGAAATGCAGGTGTTGATTACCTAAACGAGAAAAATGAAACAGTATGGTTCCCTGTGAATGCATTTGTTAAAAAACCGGTAAACGGATCAGTTTTGATTCCGGAAATTGAAAAATTATTGAGCAAGTAAAAGAAATGTTAATCCTGAACCAGTTTTCGTAATGGGAGAATTAAAAAATATATTTAACAGGTACCCCGAAGCAGGAAGAGATAATCTTATACCAATATTACAGGATATCCAGTCTGCTGAGGGGCATCTTTCAAAGGAGGCTATTGTAGAAGTCGGCTCATATTTAAACATTCCTTCAAGTAAAATATTTGGTGTTGCAACCTTTTATAACCAATTCCGGTTCCAGCCGGTAGGTAAATATCATATTCAGGTTTGCAGGGGTACAGCATGCCATGTACTTGGCTCGGCAACTGTGTTGCAGGAACTTGAAAAACAACTAAAAGTAAAGGCCGGTGATACTACACGAGATGGACTTTTCAGTATTGAGGTAGTAGCCTGTATCGGTGCTTGCGGACTTGCTCCGGTGATAGCAATTAATGGTGAATTTCATGCTAAAGTAACGGCAGCATCATTAACAGAAATTATCGAATCTTACAAAAATAAGGAGGAGGAATAATGGAACGAATCACAGGAAACATTCAGGATATACTGTTCAGCAAAATAGATACGAATGGTATTAGCATAGATGAAAATCTCAGTTTGCTACGCAGGGAAACTGTTAAAAAACCTGTTATTTACCTGGGTGCTGGTACTTGTGGACTGGGCGCAGGTGCAGGAAAAACACTGGAAAGGATAGTTGATTATCTTGACAAAAATTCAATTGATGCTGAGGTTGTTGAAGTTGGTTGTATTGGACTTTGTGCTGCAGAACCAATAGTAGATATACAACTTCCTGATCATAACAGGGTTTCTTTTAGCAAAGTAACCAGCGATAAAGTAAAAAATCTGCTTGATTCAATTTTTAAACTGGAACTTCCGGAAGATATCGAAACAATTTATCAATTCCCATCAGGTGAAAACCGTAGCTGGGAAAATGTGATTAACTTTTCTGAGCATCCTTATTTTATAAAACAGGAACGATTAGTTCTCAAGAATTGTGGTGCTTTGGATCCCGTAAGCATTGATGAATACATAGCCGCTGGTGGATATACTTCATACCTTTCAACCATAAACAGGTATAATTCGGAACAAATCTGCGATATGGTTGAAGATAGTGGACTTAGAGGCCGTGGAGGTGGTGGATTTACTACCGGGAAAAAGTGGAAATTTGCGCTTAACACCAAAGCTGATCAAAAGTATTTGATTTGCAATGCCGATGAAGGTGATCCAGGTGCGTTTATGGACAGGGCAGTAATAGAAGGAGACCCACATAAACTACTTGAAGGAATGATGATCGCTGCTTTCGGGATCGGAGCTACAAAATCATATGTATACATAAGAGCAGAATACCCACTGGCAATCGAAAGACTGAATAAGGCCATTGCACAGGCAAAAGAATACGGATTACTTGGTAAAAACATTTTCGGTAGCGGAGTTGACTTTGAGATAAAAGTAAAAATGGGTGCCGGAGCATTTGTTTGTGGTGAAGAAACAGCATTGATCAATAGTGTTGAAGGAAAAAGAGGTATGCCCATTCCACGACCTCCGTTTCCTGCTGTAAAAGGTTTATTTGGAAAACCAACTATTATTAACAATGTTGAGACATTATCATGTCTACCTGAAATAATTCCTGACGGTCTTGAATCATTCAAATCATTGGGAACAGAAAAAAGTAAAGGCACAAAAGTATTTGCACTCTCAGGTAAAGTTGCTCTTACCGGTTTGGTTGAAGTTCCAATGGGAACGACAATCAGGGAGGTAATATACGGAATTGCAGGAGGAATTCCTGATAACAAAAAGTTTAAATCAGTACAAATCGGCGGACCTTCAGGTGGATGCATCACCGAAGAAAACCTTGATATTGAAGTTGATTATGATTCACTTCTCAGCATTGGAGCGATGATGGGATCTGGAGGATTGGTTGTAATGGATGAAGACACATGTATGGTTGATGTTGCCAAGTTTTTTATGGATTTTATTCAGAGAGAAAGCTGCGGTAAATGTATTCCATGTAGAGAAGGCACCAGAAGAATGCTCGAAATACTTGAAAGTATAACACATAAACCGGTTGATGAATCTAAAAATGAAGCTCTTGAGAGATTTAAAGGTATTACCCAACTTGAACAGCTCGGACAGGTAATACAGGAAACTTCATTATGTGGTCTTGGACAAACAGCACCAAATCCTGTACTTAGTACATTAAATTGGTTTAGAGAGGAGTATGAAGAGCATATTTTTGAAAGAAAATGCCGTGCCAATGTATGTACTGAACTCAGAACATTTACAATTGATGTAGATAGCTGTACAGGATGTACAATATGTGCTAAAAAATGCCCTACAGATGCTATTATAGGAAGTCGTAAATCACCACATTTCATAGTTGACAACAAATGTATAGGTTGTGGAACATGTTACGATGTGTGCAAATTCAATTCAATAGTTATCTCTTAAAACCGAGTAAAATGGACTTTACAATAAACGTAAATAATAAAGAATTTCAGGCAACACAGGGAGAAACTATCCTTGAGGTACTTAACAGAAATGGTATTAAGGTTCCCACTCTATGCCATTTAAAAAACTCAATGCCAACCGGTGCTTGCCGTATGTGTGTAGTTGAAGATGCTGATACCGGTAAACTTATCACATCGTGCTCGTTTCCTGCAAATCCTGGAATGAATATTAAAACCCACAGCCAAAGAGTTGTTGAATCAAGAAAAACGATAATTGAGCTTTTGTTGTCTAATCACCCCGACGATTGCCTTTATTGTGTGAGAAATAAAAACTGTGAATTACAGGATCTTAGTGAAGAGCATCATGTCAGAGAAAGAAAAATAAGGGGCCGTAAAAACAGTGAAAAACTTGATCTGTCGAGTGCTTCCATCGTTCGAGATCCTGAAAAATGTATCCTTTGCGGAAGATGTGTTACAGTATGTGAAGATGTAATGGGAGTTGCATGTATTGACATTATCAACAGAGGTAACAAATCCATAATTGGCACACCATTCAACCAGGGATTAAATACATCCAGTTGTATAAATTGCGGCCAGTGTATAATGGTATGTCCAACAGGTGCCTTAACTGAGAAGAATCATTTTGCAGAGATACAGGATGCATTAAACAATCCATCGAAAAGGGTTGTCGTTCAATACGCTCCTTCAATAAGTGTTTCAATGGCTGAAGAGTTGGGTATGGAACCGGGAAAAGATATAAACGGAATCCTTAATGCTGCATTAAGAAAAGTAGGTTTCGACAATATCTTCGATTCATCATTTTCAGCAGACCTCACAATTATGGAAGAATCCGCCGAACTGGTACAGCGGATTACTGACGGAGGTGTACTTCCAATGATTACAAGTTGCTGCCCGGGATGGGTTAAATACGCAGAAGAATTCTATCCTGATTTGATCCCAAATTTATCATCATGTAAATCTCCACAACAAATGTTGGGAGCAGTAATCAAATCTTATTTTGCAGAAAAAGAAAATCTGGCACCGGAAGAAATTTACTCAGTTGCCATTATGCCTTGTACTGCAAAGAAATTTGAAGCACAACGTGAAGAAATGACCCAGGCAGGGATTTCTGACGTAGATGCTGTACTAACCACACGTGAATTAACCAAGTTCCTAAAACTTTATGGAATTGATATGTTCAATATTCAGCCTGAACTTACCGATTCACCACTTGGATTCAGAAGTACAGCAGGTAAATTATTCGGAGCATCAGGAGGTGTAATGGAAGCCGCCATTAGAACAGCACATTTCAAAATTACAGGCAAGGAACTTGTAAACTTCCAAATACCTCAGATCAGAGGCCTTGAGAATAGGAAAGAAGCCCGTTTATCAATTGGTGACCTTGATCTGGGTGTAGCAGTTGTAAACGGAATGGCTAATGCCAAAGAACTACTTGATGAAATTAAAAACGGAAGAGATGATATTCATTTCATTGAGATAATGGCATGCCCCGGTGGATGTATAGGTGGAGGTGGCCAGCATATTGGCACCAGTGAAGAACAACTTCGTGCCAGGATGAAGGCACTTTATAAGATTGATGAAAACGAAACATTGAAAGTGTCTCACAAAAATCCTGAGATCATAGAGTTGTACAACAACTTCCTCGGTGAGCCACTTAGTCATAAAAGTCATGAATTATTACATACACATTATAAAAAACGCGAAGTAATGATATAAACAGGGAACAAGGAAGGGAAAGGAGCGTTTAAATGAATTAGTTAACTCTTATTGGTCATAAGCCTTTCCCTTCCAAACCCTAAAAATCAAACATCATGAAATCAAATGTAACTGACAACATACTGGTTTATACAGTGAAAGATCGCTGCCGCGTGTGCTATACATGTGTCAGGGAATGTCCTGTAAAAGCCATTAAAATAGTAGTTGGTCAGGCAGAAGTTATGCCCGACAGGTGCATAGCATGTGGTAATTGCGTTAACGTATGTAGTCAGGGTGCAAAAACTTTTAACAAACAAATCTCCCAGGTTCATGAACTATTAAACAGCAATGAGCTGGTAATTGCTGCAGTAGCACCAAGTTTTCCTGCTGAGTTTGTTGAAATAGAATCCGGCGGAATATTCGTGGCAATGTTAAAAAAACTAGGATTTCACAAGGTAATTGAAGTTTCTTTCGGTGCCGATTTGGTTGCTGAAAAATATAAAACCCTAACAGAAAACAATAACGAACATTCATACATTTCATCTGATTGCCCAGCAGTTGTAGCCTGCATTGAAAAACACCATCCGGGACTAGTTAAAAATCTTGCTCCGGTAGTATCACCAATGGTTGCCAGCGGACGTGTTATAAGAAAAAAATATGGCGAGAATATTAAAATTGTTTTCATAGGTCCATGTATTGCTAAAAAAGGTGAATCCGATGAAATCGACAACTCAATAACATTTATCGAGCTTAGGCAAATGTTTAAATCAAATGGTATTGATCCTTCATTGGTAGTTGAAAGCAATTTCGATCCGCCAACTGCCGGAAAAGGATCTGTATTTCCAGTTAGTCACGGACTTTTAAACACAATGGGGCTCACATCTGATGTTACCGAATGTGATATTATTGTAGCAGATGGAAGAAAAGATTTTATTGATGCAATTACTGAATTTGAAAAAGGTAACCTGGAAGGTAATCACCTCGAACTGCTTTGCTGCCAGGGATGCATAATGGGCCCGGGAATGTCGAAAAACGGCAGCAGGTTAAATCGTAAGAATAAAATTACCGAGTATGCAAAAAGTAAACTTAGTAATCTTGATACCAGGCAGTGGAAAAATCAGATAGAAGAATATAAATCAATCGATTTCTCAAGGGAGTTCAATCCTGATGACCGAAGAATTAAGGAACCATCTGAAGAAGAAATTACAAAAGCCCTTAAACGAATTGGTAAATTCGATCATATGGATCACCTTAATTGCAGAGCATGTGGATATGATACATGCCGGGAACATGCAATTGCTATAATTAACGGACTGGCTGAAGATGAAATGTGTCTGCCTCATTCCATCGAAATAATGCATGAAACCATAAATAACTTAAATGTTTCCAACGAGAAACTTGCAACTGCACGCCAGGCATTGAAGCAGTCAGAAAAACTTGCAAATATGGGGCAGTTGTCTGCCGGAATTGCTCATGAGCTTAACAATCCACTTGGTGTTATTTCAATGTACAGCAATATATTAAAAGACGAATCAGGTGCAGATGATCCGATCAGGGAAGATCTTGAACTCATAGTTGAACAGGCTGACAGATGTAAAAAAATTGTTGGCGGACTGTTGAACTTTGCCAGAAAAAATCAGGTTGTACCTGTAAAAACCAATATAACAGAGTTTTGCCAAAGAAGTTTGCAGTCAGTTATCATTCCTGCAAACATTACAACCTCGTTTACATCCAAAGTAGAAAATCCTGAGGTGTTTATCGACAAAGACCAGATGATGCAGGTTCTTACAAATCTTGAAAAGAATGCTATCGATGCTATGCCTGAAGGTGGAAAACTACATGTACAGGTGGAAGATAGTACAAGCGATTTTACCATTACCATCACTGATGAGGGATGTGGTATTAAAGAAGAAAATATGGAGAAAATATTTACTCCGTTTTTCACAACAAAAGGAATAGGAAAAGGCACAGGCATGGGCCTTCCGTTAGTTTACGGAATAGTAAAAATGCACAAGGGACAGATAAATGTGAAATCGAATGCTATTGAAGAAAAAGGACCTACAGGTACCAGCTTCATCATTCAATTACCAAAAAAACCAATTATATAAAGTAACTGCCATGTTAAAGGAAAAAAAACTCGTACTTATTGTAGATGATGATCCTGACTATTTATTTCAATTGAAGCATCATGTTGAAAGCTTTGGATTTGATACTATTACAGCAGAAAGTGTAGCAGACGCGGAAAAAGCGTTAGCTCAAAAACCAGATCTGGCAATTCTGGATCTAATGATGGAAACTCAGGATGCAGGATTTGTTCTGGCATATAAGATTAAAAAAGAATTCCCCGATGTACCTATTATAATTGCAACTGCAGTAACATCAGAAACAGGAATGAATTTTCATCTTGATACAGAACAGGACAGAAAATGGATAAAAGCAGATTTATATCTGGAAAAAGGAA
This sequence comes from Bacteroidales bacterium, assembly GCA_028277395.1. Classification (GTDB taxonomy): domain Bacteria; phylum Bacteroidota; class Bacteroidia; order Bacteroidales; family F082. Next base: position 83,905 of record JANQGJ010000098.1, read on the forward strand.
TCAGAAGCGACCAGTTACACAGAGAGATCAGCAAGCTTCTTAAGTTATAATCAGTAAAACTTATTACCATGGAAAAGTTAAAAGTATTAGTAGTAGATGATGAGCCGGGTATCAGATCAGGAGTAATCCGTATTCTAAAAAACTATTCGATTGGCTTCCCTTTTCTGGAAGAAGACTTTTCTTTTGAGATTTCAGAAGCAGAAACCGGCGAAAGAGCACTTGAAATAATTCAAAATGATGGTGCTGACATTGTTCTTCTCGACAATAAACTACCTGGAATTCAGGGCATAGAAGTTCTTGAGAAGATCAGCAAGATGAGAATTGATACTGCAGTAATGATGATCACTTCATATGCATCATTAGATATTGCAGTAAAAGCAACAAACTTTGGGGCATATAATTTTGTTCCCAAACCTTTTACACCAGATGAGCTCAAATCTTCAATAGAGAATATTAGCAAACATCTCTTTTTGAAGAGAATGACACAAAAGCTGAAAGAGGAAGGAAAACAGATTCGTTTTCAGTTTCTGTCTGTATTGTCTCATGAATTAAAATCACCATTAAATGCAATTGAAGGTTACCTGAAAATAATGGAAGAAAAACAGGTAGGTGAAAATCTGAATGATTACATGTCGATGATTGATCGCTCACTTGTGAGAATCAAGAGTATGCGAAACCTTATTATTGATATGCTGGATCTGACCAGACTTGAATCAGGCAAAAAAGCCAGAAAGCTTAAAATGATCAATCTAAAAGAACTTGCACAAATGGCACTTGATACAATTAAGCCAATGTCGATTCAACACAGTATCAATGTTATATCGGAAATTGATGATGATGTTCTTTTCGAAGCAGATCAGGATGAGATAGAAATTATATTCAACAATTTGCTGTCGAACGCAGTTAAATATAACAGGGATGGTGGTGAGATCAGGTTCCATGTGAAGAGATCTGAAAAGGAAATTAAGATTATGGTTTCTGATACAGGGATTGGAATCTCTGATGAAGACCTCCCTAAACTTTTCGAAGAGTTCTCCAGAATTAAAAATAATGATACCCGTAACATCAGTGGAACGGGACTGGGTCTTTCAATTACCAAAAAGATGATAGAACTCTATAAAGGGACTATTGATATAGACAGCAAACTCCACTTTGGCACTACGTTTACTATTAAATTACCTATACAAAATAAGCAAAATGATTAAATGTTTGAGGTAACAGGGAATTACTTTTAAAATTACTATCATGAAGTTCACACCGGAAAAATATAATATACCTGACGAGCCACAGCGACCATATATTGACAATGAAGAAATTTGGTCATATCTAGATAATGCCAAGCCAACAACTAAACGGATCAATCAGATAGTATCAAAATCTCTGGGAAAGGAAAGGCTTAACCTTGAGGAAGTTGCGACACTGGTTCAGGCAGATTCACCAGAGCATATCGATATTATAAAGAATGGTGCAAAATTGCTTAAAGAGAAAGTTTACGGTAAGAGGATAGTAATGTTTGCCCCTCTTTATGTTGGTAACCTGTGTATGAACAATTGCGAATACTGTGGTTTCAAAGCTACCAATAAAGAAACGGTAAGAACAACTCTGGGAAATAATGAATTGATTAAAAATGTTGAAGCACTGGAACAAAACGGTCAAAAAAGGTTAATTCTTGTTTATGGTGAACATCCCAGATATACTCCAGAGTTTATTGCAGAAAATGTAAAAACTGTTTATAATGTAAAATCAGGCAATGGTGAAATTCGCAGAGTAAATATTAATGCAGCCCCATTGAGCATTGATGGATTCAGAACTGTAAAAGAAGCAGGTATCGGAACATACCAGGTTTTTCAGGAAACTTATGACCCGGAAGCTTACAGGAAATATCATAAGGGAGGCAAAAAATCTGCATACGACAACAGGTTAGTTGCACTTGACAGGGCACAGGAAGCCGGACTTGATGATGTTGGAATAGGTGTACTGTTTGGATTGGCCGACTGGAGATTTGATGTTCTGGGGTTGGTTCGTCATACTAATCATTTGGAAGCATGTTATAATGTTGGCCCTCATACTATTTCTTTTCCACGGTTACAGGATGCCGCTGAATTTAAAAGTGATCCAAAATTCGCCGTTTCTGATGAGGAATTCACAAGAATTGTAGCGATCTTAAGGCTGGCAGTACCTTACACGGGCATGATACTCACTGCCAGAGAACCTGGTCATATCAGAAAAGAAGTTCTGCAATATGGTTGTTCACAGATCGATGCCGGCACAAAGATTGAAATGGGTGCTTATTCAAAAAATGGAAGTGCAAAACAGGATCTGAATCAGGAGCAATTTCTAATAAATGATGACAGATCGTTGGGTGAAGTGATAGATGAACTAATAGAAGGCGATTATCTACCGTCGTTTTGTACTGCATGCTACCGAAAAGGCAGAACCGGTGAGCATTTCATGGAATTTTCTGTTCCCGGGTTTATAAAAAGGTTTTGCACTCCAAATGCTATCCTCACACTTGCTGAATATATAATAGATTATGCAAAAGATGATACCGCTGAAAAAGGCTGGCATTTAATAGATAAAAATATAAACTCCATTAAAGAACCCAGGCTTGAAGCTTCATTAAGAATGAAGATTGAAAGAATAAAGCAGGGACAGAGGGATTTATATTATTAAAGACAGGAAAAATGAAGAAAGGAAAAGATCTTAAACCACATATCGGAATATTTGGAAGAAGAAATAATGGTAAAAGTTCTTTTATCAATATGATTACCGGACAGGAGGTTGCAATTGTGTCTGATCTTGCAGGCACTACTACCGATCCTGTAAAGAAGTCTGTGGAAATATTTGGAATAGGACCGGTAATTATTGTTGATACTGCCGGGGTTGATGATGTTGGAGAACTGGGAAGGAAACGAATCGGTAAAACAATGGATGTAATTAACATCATCGACCTGGCAGTACTTTTAATCACTGATAATAGTTTTGGTTCATTTGAGATCAACTTGATAAATAAATTCAATGAACTGGATATACCATATTTGATATTTCATAATAAATCTGATATCAGTAAGCTTGAAAAATCAACCAAGGAAGATATCTTAAAAGAGGCAAAAACAGATTGTCACGACATAAATACAGTTAACTCGGGTGATCTTGAATTAATCACTAACCTGATGAGAGAAAAAATACCTCCGTCAGCCTATGTTGCACCATCATTATTTGAAGGATTAATAAAAGAGAAAGATGTGGTGCTTCTTGTTACACCTATTGATTCTGAGGCTCCTGAGGGTAGGATGATATTACCCCAGGTAATGGCAATAAGAGATGTACTGGATCATAATTGTATTTGTATTACTGTACGTGAAACCGAACTGGAAGATTTCATGAAAAGAGGCTTAATACCTTCTTTAGTTGTAACTGACAGCCAGGCATTTGATTTTGTTTCTAAAATTATTCCAACAGATATTCCCCTTACCGGATTTAGCATTCTGTTTGCCAGAATAAGATCAAACTTTGAGAAATACCTGGAAGGAACACCTTCTCTTTCAAAGCTTAATGATGGTGATAAGGTGTTGATTATGGAATCCTGTACACATCATGTAAGTTGCGAAGATATAGGAAGATATAAACTACCTGACTGGATCACAAAATTCACAGGTAAGAAAATAGAATTTGAAATAGTTGCCGGACTTGATAAACTGAATAATAATATAACTGATTATTCAATGGTTATTCAATGCGGTGGGTGCGTAGTAACACGTAAACAACTTATAAACAGACTGAAACCTGCCATTGGCAATAATATACCTGTTTCAAACTATGGTATGGCTATTGCATATATGAACGGAATTTTTGAAAGAGCAGTTGAGCCTTTCATGAATAGAAACAAATAATTGAAAAATGACATCTGTTAGCAAAATATTAGCTGATGAGAAGTATGATAGGGAAGCAGTTATAACTCTGCTGAAATCGTCAGGAGCTGACAGAGAATTATTGTTTACAAAGGCAGCTGAAATAAAGCAGGAATATATCGGAAATAAGGTTCATTTGCGTGGACTAATTGAACTTACCAATCGGTGCTATAAAAATTGCTACTATTGCGGAATAAGAGCTTCCAATAAAAAAGTGAAACGGTTTACAGTTGGACTTCCGGAAATCGAGCAGGCAATAAAATTTACATATGATAACAACTACGGATCAATTGTAATTCAGTCGGGAGAACTTCAGAGTGAGGAATTTACAAATAGCATTGAGAATATACTTTCATCCATAAAAAAAATCGGTAAAGGTACACTTGGTGTTACTCTCTCATGCGGTGAACAAAGTATGGAAACATACAGGCGCTGGAAAGAAGCTGGAGCCACACGATATTTACTGAGAATCGAATCATCAGACAAAGATCTGTATTATAAACTCCATCCAAATAACAAAAAGCACAATTTTGAAGACAGATTGAAGGCGCTTAAATACCTGAGGAATTGCGGATATCAAACCGGTACCGGAGTTATGATCGGATTACCTTTTCAAACAATTGAAAATCTTGCTGACGACCTGCTCTTTATGCGGAATCTGGACATCGACATGTGTGGTATGGGGCCGTATATCGAACATGCTGACACAGAATTGTACAAGTACAGAAAAAAAGTGCCACCAAAAGAAACAAGGGTTGATCTGAGCCTAAAAATGATTGCAATCCTCAGAATTATGATGAAGGATATTAATATAGCTTCAACTACAGCAATGCAAACCCTGATAAACGGAGGCCGTGAGATGGCACTAAAAGCAGGAGCAAACATAGTTATGCCAAACACTACTCCAGGTTTATACCGTGAGCAATATGCACTATATAACAATAAACCGGGAATAAACGAAGAAGCAGAGGATAGTAAACAATCAATTGAAAAGATGATCGAGAGGGCAGGATGTATTGTTGCATATGGAGAAATGGGAAACTCAAGGCATTTTACCAAAAGATAAATTTCATAATTACTTACTTTTTTCAATACAGGTCGTGTTTTTAGTTATTAATACGGCCTGTGTTATTTAATAGCCAAAAGCAAATAAACCGGTGATTACCCATAGTGCGGTGTGAGCTTTGACTTAAGTTGTTACCTTTGCCGCCTAATGAAAAAAACCGATATTAAATACAGCAGAATCTGGCAAATTGCTTATCCGATTATTTTGGGTAGTATAGCTCAGAATTTAATAAATTTTACAGATACAGCATTTCTTGGTCGTGTTGGTGAGATTGCTCTTGGCGCCGGAGCACTTGGAGGCTTGTTTTATCTGGCAGTTATTATGCTGGGACTTGGATTCAGTACCGGGGCACAGATCATTATTGCCCGTCGTCATGGTGAAAACAAACTTAAAGAAATAGGACCGGTAATCGATCAATCCATTTACTTCATGGTTCCAGTGGCCATATTTACCTATATTTTGTTGAGATACCTGTCAATTGGAATACTGGAATTTGCAGTTCAATCAGAAGCAATATTCAGTGAAACAACCGAATATATGAAAATCAGATCAGTTGGGATTTTCTTTGCCATGGGTAATATGGTATTTCGTGCGTTTTATGTTGGACTGGCCAAAACAAAGGTAATTACATATACCACAATTGTACTGGCAGTTGTAAATATTCTCCTCGATTATATTCTGATTTTCGGAAATATGGGTGCTCCTCAAATGGGAGTTGCCGGTGCAGCGTTAGCTTCGGTAATAGCAGAAGCTTCAGCATTAGTGTATTTTATAGGTTATACTTTTTTTACCATAAACTTTTCCGAATATAACTTATTCAGATTCTGCAAACCACAGTTAAAAAGACTAAAGGCTATACTTAAAGTCGCCATACCAATTATGATGCAGCAGTTTATTTCCCTTTCGGTTTGGTTTGTTTTTTTCCTCTTTATCGAAAAAATTGGTGAAATGGCATTAGCTGTTTCCAACATAATAAGAAGTGTTTACGTAATATTAATGATTCCTGTATGGGGATTTGCAACAGCTACAAATACCCTGATCAGCTATATAATCGGACTGAACAGACACGATCAGGTAATGCCATTGATTTATAAGATTGCCGTTTTGTGTTTTACAGGAGTTTTTTGCATTGCAGGTATTGGTATACTGTTCCCCGAATTAATTATGTCGGTTTACACTAATGATGCTGAACTTATTGCTCTTGGAAAACCGGTATTATACATTATTGGTGTAGGTGCTCTGTTTTTGGGAGTCGGTTTTATATTCTTTAACGGGATCTCAGGTACAGGCAAAACAAATGTTTCTCTTACTCTGGAAATTATTGTATTAAGCATATATCTGTTATACACTTATGTAATAATTAACTATTTTAACGCTGATGTCAGAATGGCATGGACTTCAGAGATGGTTTATGGTACACTGCTTAGTATTGTATCGTACCTGTATCTGAAAAGCGGGAAATGGAAGTCAGGAAATATATAACCACAACATGTTATTGTAATCCTAACTGTCCTTCTTAAAAATATCTTCCTGCCTTTGTATTGATTCTTTATGAATAAGATTAAGAAGCTTTTTCAGGAAAATATTATCAAGTCCCAGATGTGTCCCAATGGATAATCTGTCCTGTATAATTCCTGCCCATCGCTTCATCTGAAGTATTGTAATATCGTTTTCACGTTTATACTCTCCTATTTCATCAATTATTTCCATGCGTTTGGCAAGAATTTGGATCAGTTCTCCATCAAGCTTATCAACTTCTGTTCTGAGTTCTTCCAGTTTATGCTGAAAATCAATATCTCCTTTTTTATGTCTGATAACCAGCTTGTCAAGTATTTCCTGAAGAAACTTTGGTGTGATCTGCTGGGCTGAATCGGTAACGGCATTATCAGGATCAAAATGACTTTCAATCATTAATCCGTCCATTTCAAGGTCAAGAGCTTTTTGCGAAATTGATTGAATTAATCCTCTGCTTCCGCATATATGGCTGGGATCTACAATAATAGGAAGATCAGGTGCATTTCTTTTTAGTTCTATAGGTATCTCCCACATTGGAGCATTTCTGAACGGTGATTTCTCAAAATAATGAAAACCACGATGTATAGCTATAACCCTGTTTATTCCAGCAGCATTCAAACGTTCAATTGCACCAAGCCATAACTTAACATCAGGATTAACCGGATTTTTAACCATTATTGGTATATCAACACCTTGAAGATACTCCGCTATAGACTGCACAGAAAAGGGATTTACAACAGTTCTGGCACCAATCCACAATATATCAACGTCATATTTTAATGCGAGTTCAACATGACTTTGGTCGGCAACTTCAACTGCTGTAAGAAAACCTGTTTCATCTTTAACTTTCTTCAACCATGTTAATCCTATTTCACCAACACCTTCAAAATCACCAGGCCTGGTTCTGGGTTTCCAGATTCCTGCTCTAAAAACATTTAACTGCTTGATTTTTTTTAGCTGACGTGCTGTTTTTAATAATTGATCTTCACTTTCGGCACTACATGGTCCTGAAATAACCAATGGTTTTCCACCGGTACCTATCCACTCACTTAACGGCAATATTTTAATCTTAGGACTCATTAAGTTTCCATTATGAAATAAGATCAATTATTTAATTCAAAATCAGTTATCCTGGCTCTTCACAATATTCATTTCATCGAGAAGATAACCGGCACCTGCGTATTTATCAACAATAAAGAGTAAATAACGAATATCAATGGAAATATTACGGCAAACTTCAGGATCGTACATTAAATCACTCATAGTCCCTTCCCAGCAACGATCAAAATTAACTCCAATTAACTGGCCTTCGGCATTTAACACCGGACTGCCGGAATTTCCACCTGTAGTATGATTAGATGCAGTAAATCCAACATGGAGAGTGCCATCTTTATCTGCATACTGACCATAGTCTTTATTATCATAAAGCTCCCTTAACCTGTCTGTTACAACATAATCATATATATCAGGATCTTCCTTTTCCATGATTCCTTCCAATGTTGTAAAATGCTTATAATAAACTGCATCTTTTGGAGAATATCCTGATACCTTACCATAAGATACTCTCAAAGTTGAGTTTGCATCAGGATAGAAATACACATCAGGGCTCATCTCCATTTGTGCTTTCATATAAATTCTTTGTAAACTGTCGATTGCATTATATATATTATTCATATGGCCGGCAAACTCTGTGTGGTAAAGATTGCTCATATCACGGGCCATTTTATAAGCAGGATCTTTCTCTATTTTTTTATGATCCTTTGGCTTATAATTGTCCAGTAATGCATCAAGCCTTGCCTGATCATCAAACATCGACTTATCGAAAACATAATTTGAATAATCGATATAATTTCCCTTAAACTTATTATTTATTGTATTAAAAAATTCTGGCTTGTATTCTGTTGACAGATTCTTATCGTACAGCCTTAAAAGAGAAACCATTACTTCCTCATCAATGGGTTTGTAATAATCTTTGAAAAAGGTACTGTTCTGCTTCCTGAGTTTTTCAATTTCATCATTTATTTCAACTTCATTAACCGGGTTTTTCTTACTAAGCTTAACAAGCTTATTATACCTGTTCGCAAACTTCACTATTTCAATTGCCATACCACCTTCGATCAGATACTCCGTAGCTACCTTCAATGGTGTAAGCTCTTCGTATAACCTTTCAAATTCAGGGATAAGACCGGCATATTTGTTATTATCGGGAGTATTAGCCCAATTGGTAAACTGTTTTTCGTATTCTTTCTTCTTCTCAATACCGTTCATCCTTTTAACACCACTACTTTCGCCTATCATCTTTTTCCAGTAGTTTGCAACTCTTGCATCTTTGGTAGCATATTTGATTCTTATTTCAGGATCTTTGGCAGAATATTTCTTGAAAATACCTAACCTGGTTTCGCGTAATTCTATTTTATTTGGATTACCAACTTCTGTTATCATTTCAACTGCGTATGATGGCAGATATTCATTTGTGCGGGCAGGGTAACCAAAAACAAACGAAAAATCGTTTTCTTCAACACCATCAAGTGAAATGGGGAAATAAAACTTTGGTTTGTAGGGTACATTATCTTCTGAATATTCTGCCGGGTTACCATCTTTATCAACATAAATCCTGAACAAAGAGAAATCGCCTGTATGACGTGGCCACATCCAGTTATCAGTATCACCGCCAAATTTACCAATGTTTGATGGCGGAGCGCCAACCAGTCGTATGTCTTTAAAAACCTCTGTTATCATCATATAATATTCATTGCCATTATAAAATGATTTAACGCTGGCCTGATACTTCGAGTTTTCTTCAAAATTATTTATGAGTCGTTGAATATTCTTATTTACTGCATCCTGGCGATCTTTCATATTCATATCTTCTGTAACCCCATCCAAAACACTATCAGTTACGTTCCTCATTTCCACAAGTAAAGTAGCAGTTAATCCCGGATTTGGTAACTCTTCCTGCTTATTCATTGCCCAAAAACCATCTGTAAGATAATTATTTTCAACTGTACTGTGTTTCTGAATATTGGAAAAACCACAATGATGATTAGTAAGCAGTAAACCATCTTTTGAAATGATCTCACTGGTACAACCCCTTCCAAACAAAAGTATTGCATCTTTTAAGCTGCTTTTATTAATGGAGTAAATATCTTCTGCTGTAATTTTCATCCCCATTTCCTGCATTTCTTTTTCATTAATTTGTTGAAGCAGCATAGGGATCCACATACCTTCTCCGGCAATTATTGCCATCCTTGAAGCAATAACAATTACAAATATTAATAGTGTTGATCGAATTTTCATTATACCTGTTTTAAATGAGGTGTCAAAAATATTAAAAATTGAAACACGCAAACAATCACATTATCAACGGATAATTAGAAATATAAATATGCTGGGATTTTTATGCTTCTTCAAACAATTCATCAAATTTGCTTCTTATATTCAGATTCAAACTTTAATTATATTTGCACCTACTTGAAAATTACAGATAATATTATGACACACGCTCCCAAAGTTTATAAGCCTAAAAATCACGTACGTATAGTTACTGCCGCTTCATTATTCGACGGTCATGATGCTGCAATAAATGTAATGAGAAGAATTATTCAGTCTTCCGGTGCTGAAGTTATTCATTTGGGTCATAACAGATCAGTACATGAGATTGTAAATACTGCAATTCAGGAAGATGCACAGGCAATTGCACTTACATCATACCAGGGCGGACACATGGAGTTTTTAAAGTACATGTATGATATGCTTGAGGAAAAAGGCTGTGGTCATATTAAAATATTTGGAGGTGGCGGAGGTGTTATCCTTCCCGATGAAATTGAAGAACTTCATGAATACGGAATAGGTAGAATTTATTCACCCGACGATGGCATGACAATGGGTTTACAGGGGATGATAAACGATCTGCTTGAAAAGTCTGATTTTCCAACCGGTAAAGATATTGATGTTGGTATTAATGATATTCTGAATTGTGATTATGTAGCCATAGCCAAATTGATCAGTGCTGCAGAAAACAACCCCGAACAAATAACTCCGGTTATAAATGAACTAACTGAAAAGATAAAAGGAAAAAAAGCACCTGTATTGGGTATTACAGGGACAGGTGGTGCCGGTAAATCATCATTGGTTGACGAGATTGTAAGACGTTTTTTAAGTGATTTTCCTGAAAAAACAATAGCTATAATATCTGTTGATCCGTCTAAAAGAAAATCAGGAGGAGCTTTGCTTGGCGACAGGATACGAATGAATGCCATTGATAACAGCAGGGTATATATGAGATCGCTGGCTACACGACAATCAAACCTCAGTATTTCCAAATATGTGAAAGATGCGGAAACAATAGCACAAGCTGCAGGTTTTGACTTAATAATTCTTGAAACTTCCGGAATTGGACAATCAGACACAGCAATAATCGATCACAGTGATGTTTCATTTTACGTAATGACACCTGAATATGGTGCTGCCAGCCAGCTTGAGAAAATCGACATGTTGGATTATGCCGATATTATTGCCCTGAACAAATCTGATAAAAGAGGCGCACTAGATGCGCTTCGTGATGTAAAAAAACAATATCAGAGAAATAATATGCTTTTCGATACAGATCCTGAGAGTTTACCTGTGTATGGAACTGTTGCATCACAATTCAATGATCCCGGAGTAAATGAGTTATATAAAAACCTGCTTCTTACCATTAATGAAAAAACAGGTTCAGATTTTAACACTTCGGAAGGCTTGTTTTCACATAGTCCTGAGAAAATTTATATAATTCCACCTAAAAGAGTAAGATACCTGTCGGAAATAGCCGAAACCATAAGAAATTATAACAGCAAAGTAAAAGATCAAAGCAAAATCGCCGAGAAACTGTATTGTCTGAACCAGTCAATAAACCTTGTAAAAGAGTCGGGTAATGAAGATGAATTCCTTACTTTGGAAGAAATATACAACAACACGCTAAAAGAACTTGATCCGTCCAATAAAGAAATCCTTGATACATGGGAGAAAAAAAAGAAGAAATATGAAGGTGATTTCTATACTTTTAAGGTGAGGGATAAAGAATTTAAAATTGCAACAAAAGTTAAATCACTCTCACACATTGATATTCCTAAGATCAGCCTGCCAAAATTTGAGAGCTGGGGAGAAATACTAAGGTGGGTGTTAAGCGAGAATGTGCCTGGAGAATTTCCTTTTGCTGCTGGTGTTTTTCCTTTTAAACGTGAAGGTGAAGACCCAACAAGAATGTTTGCAGGGGAAGGTGGTCCTGAAAGAACAAACAGAAGATTTCACTATGTATCCAAAGGTCTTGATGCCAAAAGGTTATCAACTGCATTTGATTCGGTAACATTGTATGGTGAAGATCCGGATTTACGACCAGATATTTACGGTAAAATTGGTAATTCAGGGGTTAGCATTTCATGTCTTGATGATGCTAAAAAACTCTATTCCGGATTTGATCTGGCTGACCCTAAAACCTCGGTATCAATGACTATAAATGGTCCGGCGCCAACTATGGTAAGTTATTTTATGAATGTTGCTATCGACCAGCAATGTGAATTGTACATAAAAGAAAACGGTCTTACGGAAGATGTTCAGAATAAAATTGATGCGATCTATAAAGACAAAGGTACCGTAAGGCCATCATACCAGGGAGATATACCGGAAGGAAATGATGGACTGGGATTAATGTTACTTGGTGTAACAGGTGACATGGTTCTTCCTGCTGATGTATATGAAGAAATAAAGGAAAATACAATTTGCAGGGTAAGAGGAACTATCCAGGCTGATATACTTAAAGAAGACCAGGCACAGAATACCTGTATTTTTTCCACAGACTTTTCACTTAAAGTAATGGGTGATATCCAGGACTATTTTATAAAAAATAATGTAAGGAATTTTTACAGTGTATCAATATCCGGCTATCATATTGCGGAAGCAGGGGCTAATCCGATAAGTCAGCTTGCGTTTACACTGGCAAACGGATTTACATATGTGGAATATTACCTGTCGAGAGGTATGGATATTAATAAGTTTGCACCAAACCTGTCATTCTTCTTCTCAAACGGTGAAGACCCTGAATATGCTGTTATAGGAAGGGTGGCAAGACTTATTTGGGCAAAAGCCATGAAACTTAAATATGGAGCAAATGAGAGGTCACAAAAACTAAAATATCACATCCAGACCTCGGGACGATCATTGCACGCACAGGAGATTGACTTTAATGATATACGAACTACCCTGCAGGCATTATATGCTATTTACGATAATTGCAACTCTCTGCACACCAATGCATACGATGAAGCTATCACAACTCCAACAGAGGAGTCTGTAAGAAGAGCCATAGCTATTCAGATGATTATAAACCATGAGCTTGGGCTTGCCAAAAATCAAAATCCGTTGCAGGGCTCTTTCATTATTGAAGAGTTAACAGAACTTGTTGAAGAAGCAATATTAAGCGAAATGGACAGACTTACAGAACGTGGTGGTGTACTTGGTTCAATGGAAACAATGTACCAGCGTGGAAAAATTCAGGAGGAAAGTTTGTACTATGAAAACCTTAAGCACACAGGTGAAATGCCAATAATTGGAGTAAATACCTTCCTTGGTAGTAATGGTTCAAAGACTGTCATTCCAGGAGAAGTTATCAGGGCTACCGAAAAAGAAAAAAAATACCAGATTGAGATGCTCAATCAATTACATGACACCTGGAAAAATGAAGCAGAAGATGTTCTTAAAGAGCTAAGATTAAAGGCCATAAGAAATGAAAATGTATTTGAGGCATTAATGGAGGCAGCTAAATATTCATCCATAGGACAAATTACCGATACATTGTTTGAAGTTGGAGGACAGTACAGAAGGAATATGTAAAATCAAAATATTTTTTCTTTTCTGAGGAAAATTTTAGTGTTGTTATAACCTGATTTTTTGAAGGTAATCATTTAATAATGAAAGATTACTGAAATGTAGCAATTTGCCTGTTATATAATTCACATCAAAAAACGGATTGATGAACTAATAATTGATGTAATTATTCGGAAACATTAGTTAAATTTGTGCTTTCTGGCTGTTATTTATTCAAAATACATGATACATTTGCAACAGAAAACAGCTTATATTAACTAAGCTATATCCTTTGTAATAAGAGGAACTAGTTTAAAAATAATAACAAACTATAATTCAGTTATGATAAAGAAAAATATCCTTGTTATTTATCCCGAAGAAGATGGAACGAAAATTGCTATTTATAGAAATACTGAACCTATTTTCCTTAAAACCATTCGTCATTCCATGGAAACCTTAAATTCATTTGAGCACTTTACTGAGCAGATAGAACTAAGGTTGAACAGCATAATTAATGAGCTTGAAAACAATGGGTTAAGGCTTGAGGATATTGAAATTGTAATGGGACGAAGCGGACTCATGAAACCTGTCCAGCAAGGAGTTTATGAGATAAATGAGGAAATGGTGGAGGATTTGAAGAAGGGAGTAATGGGAATGCACGCTACCAACCTTGGTGGATTAATTTCATTTCAAATGGCAAAAAAACTGGGTAAAAAAGCTTATGTGGCAAATCCGATCGTTGTTGATGAGCTATCTGATGTTGCCCGTATAACCGGACATCCAAGATTCAAAAGAAAATCCATATTCCATGCTCTTAATCATAAATATGTATCGCAGCAATATGCCAAGTCTGTGCATAAAAAATACGAAGATCTGAATTTGATTGTTTGCCATATCGGAAAAGGTGGAATATCAATCGGAGCTCATAAGAAAGGTCGTGTTGTAGATGTAAATCAGGCACATGATGGTGGAGGACCTTTTTCAATTACAAGATCAGGATCATTACCCATGGGACAATTGGTAGAGCTATGCTTCAGCGGAGAAATGACAAAAGATGAAGTTATGGAAATGATAACTTCTAAGGGTGGTTATTATGCATACCTGGGGACTTCAAATATTGGAAAAATAAATGAACGTATTGCCAATGGTGATGAAGAAGCTATGGCAATATCCTATGCACTATCATACCAGGTATCAAAGGAAATTGCTTCGCATTATGCCACACTTAAAGGAGATGTTGACTGCATAATCCTGACCGGAATTATTTTTGACAGTGAACAATTCCTGAAGAATGTCAAATCACGATTAGCAGGACTTGCACCAATTGCATTGTATCCTACTGTAAATGATTTCGCTTCTCTTGCTTCATTCGGATTAATGGTTCTGAAAGAAGAAATTGAAGTTAAACAATATTAAAATGTTCATCCTTGATTTGCTTTCAGTTAAAAAGCAACTTATTATACTTATCCATCTTCTGTTATTATCATTGCCATCAACAGGTCAGGTGTTTTTCAATAACCTTGAAGAAACAACAGTGAGTGGAAACTGGATCGGACTTCAAACTGTTACCACCGGTAGCGCATTTTCGGGAATTCATTATTCGAAGGCAGACTCAGTACACCCATATGGTTTAGGTATTGAACAGAAGTTCCCCGATGAATTGTTAAACAAAAATACGGTAGTTGTTTTTAGTGGATATGTTAAAAGTCACTCTCCTCAAAACAACTCATTGTTTGTAATTACGATTGTTGATGATAACAATAACACATTACTCTGGAAAGGTATAACATTACCAATTGTACTTATTGATAATGATAATTGGCATCAATTCACTGACTCAATTATTGTCCCTGCAAATCATACTATTAATTCAGGGATTAAAGCTTATTTATGGAATCGTAACAAATCTGATGTGACTTACATTGATGATCTGAAAGTAAGTTACAAACCTCTCAACAATCCTTCATTCATCCCATTGTTAACTAAAAAAACCAATTCGAAAGAATTGTCAACAACAACACTATACAGAAATGCATTCTTTTCAATTAACCATGACAGAAAAAACGGAGTTATTGAAATATATGATAGTAAAAACAAAATAGTTGTAAAAAGCATTGACTACTATAGTGAAAGAACGATCAGGAAAAAGAAGAAAAACTCATTTGGGACATGGAAATATAGTAGTCAGGAGAATCACTTTTGGGGAACTGAGTTAAAATTCAGAACGAAGGTAAAAGGTAGCAGAATAAAATTATCAGTTATCTGCATTGATACAAGCAGCAATATTGAATTTACAATTCATGATAATTACAACAGAACCCAGCATGTAGTCAGAGAATCATTGATTTTTAATTACAAAGAACAGGTAAACAAAGTATTCAGAAGCAACCGGAAAGTCGATGCATCAAATTTTCAAATAGAGTACTGGCTTGATAAACAGGGAGTACAATTAGGTAAAGGTGAAAGTTCCATTACTTTGTATCATACACCTGAGATATCTTCACTGCAGCTTGATACTGAAAATAAGCTATTGTTTGTGAATCTCGATTTTGAAAAGGATCACCCTTTTTTCAGATTTCCTCTAAACCCCGATAGTAACAACTGGAAAAAAGAGGAGTCTGCAAGCATTTACCGAAGAGGAGATCACAGAGATTACAGGTTTTCACTAAATATTGGTCATAATACAGGCACGATTCCCCGTTTTATGAAGAATCCAAAAGGATATCTTGCAACCTATATATGGACTGAGCATGCAGATTTTAGTGATATCAGGACAAACAGGGCAGTTTATTTCGGTTCGGAACTTATTTCCGTTGCTGATAGTGCTGAAGGAGGATTTGTTTTCTATGAAATTCCTGTTACCAAAAGTGTGTTTTATGATAATCCTGACAGCACATCGAATTTTGATGCTTCCAATGGAGTATTTAACACTCTTGAGAGTACAATACTGACCGATCCGGATTTTCATGACTTTCTGAATCAGATATCAGACAAAGGACATGAGATATGTCTGCATACACCGGAACAATATACCACAACCATGTTACGTCTTGAAGAAGCATTGTCAATGATGCAAAATGCCTTTGGATCACCAACATGGATAGATCATGGTAATAATAATGGTTTTCAAAACAACCGCGAAGATCTTGTTTGTGACGCCACATTAACAGATTCACCATACTATTCCATAGATCTTTGGAATAAATACGGGGTTCGCTATTTCCATAATCCATATTACGAGGAACTAGATACGTTCAAAGACTGGCAATATAATGGATCACTTGAAAAACCTTACAGCGGTTTTGGCGATTTCTTCCCAAAACCTGATTATTATACACATCCGACACGTTCAAAAAACATTTATCATTGGACAACAACAAGCGCTTTATTTGTTCCTGAACCTGATTTATGGAATTATCTTTTTAGTGAAGAAAAACTGAATGACCTGGTAAATAAATGGTATGTGGAAATTAATCACACCTACCCTGCCTGGGTTGATCCTCAAAAAGGAATGTGGACTTATGATAAAGATTCGGTGATAATTGCACAACCAGGATTTAACGATGCTTTGTCAATTATGGCAAAATTAAGATCTGAAGGAAAACTAAATGTTTGTACTATCAGGGATTTTCTGGATTACAGAACAGCAATAGACAAAGTAAAGTATGAAATACTTGAAAACGGAGACATCAGAATAACCAATCTAAGTGATACCGTGATAAAGGATTTGTCGATGGTAATTGCAGCAAAAAGTATAATTATTGACGGGATCATACCTGACCGGAAAAGTGTTAACAATGAAATAATATTCTGGTTTGATATAAGCCCGGGCGAATCGAAAACAATTCAGTACATTGAATAAGACTTAGATGATATTAATGGTAAAGAGAATTGCAATTATAACAGTTGGTTTAGTGATTTGGTTTTCGCCGCATCCGGTTGAGATCAGTGATCCGGCATGGCAATTATTTGCAATTTTTGTAACTACGATCTTTGCGGTGATCACAGGGGCATTTAATATTCTTGTAGCCTCAATTTTCGGTATGGTAACAGCGGTCTTAACAGGGACATTGATTCCTTCCACAGCCTTCTCCGGTTTTTCAAATGATATAGTATTATTGATTGTAATGGCTTTTCTAATTGCCAAAGCGGTAGTAAAATCAGGGTTAGGGAAAAGAATTGCACTACTGATAATCAGGAAATATGGTCGTACATCATTGGGACTTGGCTACAGTCTTATTGCTACGGATATGATTATTGCACCTGCTTTCCCCAGTAATACGGCCAGGTCAGGCTTGCTATTCCCAATTATTTACTCCATATCAATTGAAAACGGATCAAATCCCGATGATGGCTCAGAAAGAAAATTAGGCAGTTTTTTGATGTTTACAAGCATGTTTGGTATTGGCCTTTCATCAGCAATGTGGTTAACCGCAATGGCAGCAAACCCTGCAGGTGCTGAAATTGCCAAAGCTTACGGGGTTGATATTGGGTTTGGAACATGGATTCTTGCCTCAGCATTTCCTACAATAATCGCAGCAGTAATAATTCCATGGGTAATTTATAAAATATATCCTCCCGACATAAAATTAACACCTGAAGCACCTGTTCTTGCATCTACTGAACTAAAGAAGATGGGCAAAATGGGACGCGATGAAATAATTACAGCCTCAGTTTTTGTAATGCTTGTAGTATTTTGGGGGTTATCAGATATCATAGATATCAATAAAACGATAATTGCATTTTTAGGTTTCGGGCTACTGCTTGCAACAAAGGTTTTCCGTGTGAAGGATATCAAAAAAGAAGGTGAAGCCCTCTCAACAATGATATGGTTTTCCATACTCTATATAATGAGCAGTCAGCTTAATGAGATGAAGTTTATGGACTACATAGGAAATATTTTGGCCAATCAGATCGAAACGTTTCCAACAATGGTTGCTTTTATAATTCTGGTATTTGTTTATGTACTTCTTCATTATCTTTTCGTTAGTCAGACTGCTCATATGCTTGCCTTATTAGGCGTTTTCCTGGGAGCTGGTAAAAGCGTTGGAATTGACCCTACTCCATTGGCTTTAATGCTGCTGTTTGCAACTAATTATTTCTCAGCCATAACACCTCAGGGTTCAAGTTGTAATATATTGTATATAAGTAGTGGTTATATCACACCAAATGATGTTTACCGTATTGGCGCAATACTTACTTTTACCTGTTTTGCAATTTATATGATCTTTGGTATCCCCTGGATATCTCTGGTGCTGTAACACCCACTATTAAATAATTAGAGGTGCCGGTTAGAAAACTGCTTTTGCAATTTTCTGAATATTGTCAGATTTACCCATTGTATAATAATGTAACACAGGAACGCCTTTTTCTTTTAGTTCCTTCGATTGTTGAATAGCCCATTCAACTCCAACCTCCCTTACCTGTTTATTATCTTTACATTTAATTATTTCCTTAACAAGATCAACAGGTAGATCAACATTAAATGTTTTTGGAATATTTATCAGGTGATTTTTTGTAGAAACAGGCTTAAGACCTGGTATAATAGGTACATTAATCCCCTTGCTCCTGCATAACTCCACAAACTTAAAATATTTTTTATTATCAAAAAACATTTGTGTAACGACATAGGAAGCCCCTGCATCAATTTTCTTCTTCAGAAAAAATAAGTCACTATCCATATTTGGTGACTCAGCATGTTTTTCAGGGTAACCGGCAACTCCGATACAGAAATTCATTGAACGCGTATTCTCAAGTTTTTCATCAAGGTAAATGCCTTTATTTAGATTGGTAATTTGTTCAATTAAATCAAGTGCATGTACATTGCCATCGGTTTCAGGTACAAAAATCCTTGTACCCGGCTGAGGATCACCTCTCACCGTTAGTATATTATTGATCCCAAGAAATTGAAGGTCGATAAGAGCATTTTCGGTATCCTCACGTGTAAAACCACCACAAATAATATGAGGAACAACAACTATTCCGTATCTGTATTTAATTGCAGCAGAAATACCAACGGTACCGGGTCGTTTTCTAACTGTATGTTTACGCATTAATCCTTCCCCGGCATTTTCATAAACAACCTCCTGCTGATGATAGGTGATGTTAATAAATGAAGGATTAAACTCCACCAAAGGATCTATTGCCTGTTGGGTAGATTCAAAATCATGACCTTTAAGTGGCGGCAATAGTTCAAAAGAAAACAAAGTGTCCTTTGATTGTTCAATATGTTGTATAACTGTTTTTTTCATATTAGTTTTATAATTCTTTGCTGATAAAAATTTGAATTCAGCTTTTAAGTATCATATATTTACGGGTAAAAGTCGCTTAACTTCACTCTCATCCATATTTTTTCTAATAGCATAGTCATTAATCTGGTCTGGTTGCAATTTTCCCACATTAAAGTATTGAGAATCAGGATGTGAAAAATAATATCCACAAACAGATGCCGCAGGGTTCATAGCATAATTATCAGTTAGCTCCACTCCTGTTTTATTACAGGCATCAAGCAGTTTAAACAGTTTCATCTTTTCAGAATGTTCCGGACATGCAGGATAACCGGGGGCAGGTCTTATCCCCTGATATTTTTCGCTGAGTATTTCATCAGTTCCCAGTTTCTCATCTTTGACATATCCCCAGTATTCAGTTCTTACTTTATGGTGAACAAGCTCGGTCGCTGCTTCAGCAAGTCTGTCAGCAAGTACTTTAAGCATGATGATTGAGTAATCATCATTTGCTTCTTCGAACTTACTAATGTATTTTTCAATTCCTAATCCCGTTGTTACAACGAAGGCTCCAATATAATCTGATTTTTCATTGATTTTTGGTGAAATGAAATCGCTAAGACACAAATTTGGTATTCCTTCTTTTTTCTTTTCCTGATTTCTCAAGAAATTAAACATTATTTTCTCATTGTTGTTGTCATGTACAATAACATTATCACCATCAGAATAAGCAGGGAAGATTCCAAAAACAGCTTTTGCTTCCAGCCAATTTTCCTTAATAATACTGTCAAGCATAATATTAGCTTCGTCAAACAATTTTTGAGCTTCTTTACCTTTAACCGGATCAGTTAAAATACCTGGATACTTTCCGTTTAGCTTCCAGGCATGAAAAAAGAATGTCCAGTCGATGTATTTTCTTACTTCACTTAAATCAATATCAGTTATTTCTCTGGTACCAATAACTTCAGGCTTACTGACTGAATAATTAATCCAGTCACAATAATATTTATTAATCCGTGCATCTACAAGTGATAGATATGTTTTAGCGTTGGTGTTGTTTCTGTGTTTTTCACGAAGTTTTTCATACTCCGATTCTTTTTGTTCAATATAAGTCTGCCTTTCATCAGGTGATAACAAGTTTCCGGCAACGCCTATTACTTTTGAAGCATCCCTGACGTGAATTACAGGATTGGAATAATGGGGTGATATTTTAACAGCTGTGTGAATTGCTGATGTTGTTGCACCACCTATCAGCAATGGAACATTCATTTGCTTTCTTGTCAGTTCACCTGCAACATGTACCATTTCTTCAAGTGAGGGGGTAATTAATCCACTTAATCCGAGTAAATCGGCATTTTCATTGTTAACTGCTTCTAGTATAGCTTCGGCAGATACCATTACCCCCAAATCTATTACTTCATAATTATTACATGCAAGAACTACTCCAACAATATTTTTACCAATATCATGAACATCTCCCTTAACTGTAGCCAGTACAACTTTACCACTGGATGACTGCCTTCCATTATTTTCGAGTTCAATATAGGGAAGTAAATATGCTACAGCCTGTTTCATCACACGTGCACTTTTTACTACCTGTGGTAGAAACATTTTTCCTGAACCAAATAAATCACCAACAATGTTCATCCCGTTCATTAAGGTAACTTCAATTACATCAAGTGCACGCTTTGTATTCAACCTTGCCTCTTCAACATCTTCTTCAATGTATTCAGAAATACCTTTTATTAATGAGTGTTCAAGCCTATTTTCAACGGGTAAATTACGCCATTCTTCTGAAGCTGTCTTAACTTTTCGATCACTGTCATCAATTTTTTCCGCAAACAACAATAACCGTTCTGTTGCATCTTTTCTTCTGTTTAATACAACATCTGTCACAAGAGTTCTCAGATATTTTTCGATTTCATCATAAATCTGAAGCATTCCCGGGTTTACAATACCCATATCCATTCCTGCTGCTATAGCATGATACAGGAATACTGAATGAATTGCTTCACGTACTATGTTGTTACCTCTAAACGCAAAAGACAGATTACTTACACCTCCGCTAACCTTAGCATACGGAAGGTTTTCTTTAATCCAGCTAACAGCATTTATATAATCAACGGCATAATTACTGTGTTCTGCAATACCGGTTCCTATTGCTAGTATATTTGGATCAAATATTATATCTTCAATCGGGAATCCGTTGTTTTTAAGCAAATTATACGCACGGTCACAAATCTCAATCTTTCTTTTAAAATCAGCAGCCTGACCTTTCTCATCAAATGCCATTACAACTACCGCAGCACCATATTTTTTTATTAACTCAGCCTGTTCAAGAAATTCTTTTTCACCATTTTTAAGACTAATTGAGTTTACAATTCCTTTACCCTGAATACACTTTAATCCCTCTTCAATAACTTCCCATTTGGAAGAATCAATCATAACAGGTAATCTCGAAACGTCAGGATCAGAGGCTAGATAATTCAAAAATGTAACCATTTCGGCTTTGGCATCCAGCATACCGTCATCCATGTTTACATCCAACACTTGAGCTCCACCGGCCACCTGATGACGTGCTACAGATAATGCTTCTTCATAATTTTTCTCCCTGATAAGTCTGGCAAATTTCCTGGAACCACTAACATTTGTTCTTTCACCAATGTTTACAAAGTTGTTTAGCTTGCTTACAGTTACCGGTTCAAGTCCGCTTAAGGTAGTTACATGTTGTTTTACAGGAATGTTACGAGTATTGTACTTGGCAACAATATCTGCAATCTTTTTAATATGATCCGGAGAGGTGCCACAGCATCCTCCAACAATATTTACCATTGAATTTTCCACAAAATCCTGAATATGTACTCCCATCTGATCAGGTGTTTCATCATATTCACCAAACTGATTAGGTAACCCTGCGTTGGGATAAACACTAACATTATAGGGAGCAATTTTAGAAAGCTGTGCAAGGTATGGCCTGATCTGTTCTGAACCCAAAGAGCAGTTTAATCCAATACTCAGCATATCTATATGTGATACTGAATTAAAAAATGCTTCCAGAGTTTGTCCTGATAACGTTCTTCCGCTTGCATCAGTAATAGTTCCGGATATCATTACCGGAATACGACATCTCTTTTCTTTCATCAACTTTTCAACACCAAACAAAGCTGCTTTTGCATTTAGGGTATCAAAAATTGTTTCAACTAAAAGAATATCAACACCTCCGTTTATTAATGCGGATGCCTGCTCGTAATAATTATCTTTAAGTTCATCAAATGTTATATTACGAAAGCCCGGATCTGTAACTTCGGGAGACATTGATGCAGTTTTATTTGTTGGTCCCATTGCACCGGCTACAAATCTTGGTTTCTCCGGATCAAGAAGGCTAAACTTATCAGCTGCTTTTCTGGCAATTTTTGCTGCCTGAAAATTTATTTCATAAACTTCATTTTCGAGTTTATAATCGCTTTGTGAAATCCTTGTACCATTAAAGGTGTTGGTTTCAATTATATCTGCTCCGGCTTCCAGATACTTTTCATGAATTTCCTGAATAATATGCGGCTGAGTAATGTTTAAAAGATCATTATTCCCGGTTAACAATACATTTATGTTTTCAAATTTTTTCCCACGATAATCCTTTTCTTCCAGTTGATACTTCTGGATCATAGTTCCCATGGCACCATCCAGAACAAGTATTCTTTTTTTTAGCTCGTTTTGTATTACAGACTTCATATTAAATAATTTTTAAACAAATGAGAGTCTGTTTCAGCTTTGTCAAGGAAATTAAGCTATTCTTACTGACCCTGCATTTAAAATTTATCATTTCCCCTAAAGTCCGGGGTTAGGTATTGGCACCTTTTCTGATTATCAGAAGGTTGCCAGGGCTTCTCAGAGCCTAATCTCTCCACCCTTCTTTATAAATCAAGAAGCCTCAGTATTGCTTTTACAAAATGCAGATAGCTTATGAGGATCTGAATTATGGTGCAAATATAATATAAAAACATTAAGTTGTCGTTAATAATTAACAGCCAATCCTGATAATCCTTTGGAATATTCTGAAACGTGATTAACTATTCATATTTTTTGATTATTGTGTACATGTCTGCTAAACTGTTGTTTAGCTCAGGTATATACTAACTCATTCCAACTGTTCTGATTTATATTTTAATTAAGGCACTATATTTGCAAACATTGAATGTAATTAACATCTTTCGAAAATGAGCAACTTAAAAAAATTAATCGCAGGAATTCTTATTACACTGGCAGCTATAGTCATTACTGCTTCTCAATTCAGATATGAAGATACTGATATTAAAGAGAAATGGCAGAAAGTTGAAAAATATGTAAAGAAAGGCCAGCCAAGATCTGCAATCATAGTAGTTGATGAGATTTATACCATTTCAAAGAAATCAAATAACACTCCCCAGATTATTAAATCATTAATTTTTCGTATTAGTCTGCAGAGTCAGTTTGAAGAAGATCATATAATTAAATCTATTGACTTTTTTGAAAATGAAATTCAGACTTCATCAGCTCCAGAAAAACAAATATTGCAATCTTTAGTTGCTGAGTTGTACCATCTCTATTTTGATTCAAACAGATGGAAAATAGTTAACCGGGAGATATTAACGAAAAACAGCAGTGATAATATTAGTACCTGGGATGCTGTAAGGTTAAATAATGAAGTTGCAAAATATTACCACTTATCACTACAAAATGCGAAGGAACTCCAGAACATTCCTTTAAGTTCATTCAATCCTATATTAATTAATGGTGATTCATCAAATACAACTGTATACCCGTTTTTGTATGATTTACTTGCCAACAGAGCAATTAATTACGTTTCCTCATCTGATTATGATTATACTCAACTGGCAACTCCTAAACTGATAAACAGTGACGAATACCTGGTTCCAATAACACAGTTTCTTAAGTTAAACACCGGTGATTCTAAAACTAAAAATGACGTTATAACCAGATTATTTCAAAAACTGATAAAACTACATCAGAAGGAAAACAATACTGAGGCTTTGGTTGATGTAAACCTTAGAAGACTGAAATACTTTTATAATAATTCCAATAAAAGTCCTGAAGCTGAAAAACAATATATTAATACTTTGACCCGGTTATCAGAAAAATACAATGATCATCCTGTATATGTATCCATTGCATACACTTTAGCTAATCAATACTATATATCAGGTTCTCGATATTCTCCCGGATATGTTTCTGATGGTAAAATGAACTATGCAATTGCTGACAGTATTTGCAACAGCGCAATCAGAAGTTATCCAAATGTGGAAGGATCTGATAATTGTAAAAACCTGGTCGAACAGATAAACCTGATGAGTTTTTCATTTGAAATCCCAACGGCACAACTACCTGAAAAACAAACACTTGTTCTGGTAGAATTCAAGAATGTTGAACGTCTTTATTTCAAGATTGTTAAAGCAGACCCAATGAAGAATACAAACAGACACAACAGGAAGGAATATGTACAAAATGCCTTAAGAAATGAAGAGGTTGTATCATGGACATTAGAGCTGCCTGCAACAAAAGATCTGCGTAAACATACTGTTGAGAGTATAATTCCTGAATTACCCCTTGGTTATTATATGATATTTGCTTCTAATGATGAGTCGTTTAGCACTACTGAAACTATAAAATTTAAACCAATCTGGATCTCAAATTTAAGCTATATCATTGGCTCTAATTCTACCGGTGGATTTAACGAGATTTACACTATTGATCGTGAATCCGGAAAAGGAAAAGGAAATGTAGAAATTACTCTCTATAATCAACAATATGATAACAGAAGCAGATCCTACATAATTAAAAAAGCAGGTAATCTGGTTACAGATAAATCAGGTTATGCAAAAATTAATCCAGTAAACGGCAGTAATTATGGCACTTATTTGTTTGAGTTTATTGATGGTAAAGACAGGTTATTATCAGAAAACTATCTGAATTTTCATTCTGTTCGCGAAAACGACAAACCTAAAATTAAAACTTACTTTTTTACTGACAGGGCTGTATATCGTCCAGGGCAAACAGTTTATTTTAAAGGAATTGTTACCCGGAACATAAAAAAGGAAGTATCGCTGGCAAAAGATTTTAATACTACAATTGAGTTTCTTAATGTAAACAGAAAAGTAGTCCATTCCATTGACTTTGTAACTAATGAAGATGGTTCATTCAGTGGATCGTTTATTATTCCATCAGGAGGTATTAACGGGAGAATGCAAATAAAGAACAGAACCGGATCAGTACAGTTTTTAGTTGAAAATTATAAACTGCCTACTTTTGAAATTGTTTTCGATAGTTTAAGAGGACAACCCAAATTAGGCGAAACTATAACGGTTTCCGGCAAGGCAGTCAGTTACGCCGGTAGTGCAATTGATGATGCACAGGTTAAATACCGGGTTGTAAGAAAAGTAAATTTTCCAAGACCTTACTATTTATATGATTTTTCCTGGATCCCTCCTTCAGGAATCCAGGAAATGGAAATCACGAACGGAACTGCATCAACATCGCAGAACGGAGTATTTGATATCTCATTTCAGGCATTACCTGATGAACAAATACCTGAAACAACCCTACCTGTCTTCACATTTGAAGTAATAGCGGAAATAACAGATATTACGGGAGAGGTAAGAACATTGAATACAAATATTAAAGTGGGATACAAGCCTGTAGTATTAAACATTAACATGCCAGTAACTGTAGAAGCAGGGAGTGAAATCAAAAGCACGGTTTCAGCCCGAAACCTGAACGGAACCGATGTATCCCTGGAATTAAACCTTGCCTTGTACAAACTTATCCCACCTGAAAGACTATTACATAATCGTCAATGGCCGGTTCCTGAGTACCAGGTTATTGCCGAAGAAGATTTTAAAAATACTTTTCCACATACTCCTTATAAAAATGAGAGCGATCCACTTACATGGGAAAAAATGCTGGTTAAAGAAAGGAATATTGCTGTTAACGGTATGGAATCTATTCCCAAAGACTATTTTGAAGAACTGGAGGCCGGAGATTATATTTTTGCTTTAACCGGAACAGATGAACATGGTAATAAACTTGATATAAAACATTTGTTTACACAGTACTCTAAATCTGGAAAACGAGCTCCCGGAAAAAGGATAAGCTTCGTTACGACAAATGTCAATAAAGCTGAACCTGGGGAAACATTAAGTCTTACACTTGGTTCATCAGCGCGTAAATCTTATATGATGTATGAAGTGGTTAACGGGAAAACTATTATTGACAGAAAGTGGATTTTAATAAATCGTAATCAAAAAACTGTTGATATCCCTGTTCTGGAAAGTTACAGAGGTAATTTTGCTATCAATGTTGTTATGGTTAAATACAACAGATTATATTCCAGCAGGTTTAATATTGTTGTACCTTTTACCAATAAGGAACTTGATATAGCTCTCGAAACATTCCGCAATAAGCTTACTCCTGGTTTAAAGGAAGAATGGAAAGTAACCGTTAGCGGAAAAGACGGCAGTAAGTTATCTGCTGAATTGCTTGCAGGAATGTACGATGCTTCACTTGACATTTTTAGATCCAATAACTGGCAAATGAACCTTTATAAAACAAAGATTTCTGCGCATAATTGGGAGTCAAACCAGTTTAATGTATCATTTTCATCAACACTATTCAGTCCGGGTGGTAATTACTTAACATCCAGGAAAACCGAATATCCGATGATAAACTGGTTTGGATTTAAATTTATGCGAAACAATCACATTGTTTATGACCAAATGGATTACAAATTACGTAAATCAGAGGCAGGCGGAGAGTCAATGGGTATAGCAGATGAAAGTATGGCTTCCAAAGATGGTATAAAGGTGTCAACTCCTGTTGAAGAAGAAGTACCTGATGTTGAAAAAGAAACAATTCCAATAAGAACCAACTTTAATGAAACAGCTTTTTTCTACCCTGAACTAAAAACTGACGAAAACGGAGCTGTTACTTTTAGTTTTGATACTCCTGATGCCCTTACAGAGTGGAAAATATTAATGCTGGCCTATACTGATGACCTCAAAACCGGCACACTTGAACAAAAAATAAAATCGCAAAAGGAATTAATGATAATTCCGAATGTTCCAAGATTTGTAAGACAAAAAGATACTTTGAAATTTACTGCAAAGGTTGATAATTTTACTGATGAAAACATGTCCGTAACCTCGTCCATTGAGTTCTTTGATCCGATTACAATGGAGAAGGTTGACATCATTTTTAATAGTGCAAAAGACGAAATTACAAAGCAAATTAATGCGAAGCAAAGTGAACCTGTTAGCTGGGAAATTGTGATACCGGAGAATGTGAACATGCTTGCTTACAGAATAACTGCAACGAATGGCACTTTCAGTGATGGGGAAGAAAGGATGTTCCCGGTATTAACAAACAGAATGCTTGTTACAAGTACTTTCCCAATGAATATCACAGGGGCAAAAACACATACTTTCAAATTTGACGATTTTATGAAAAACAGCCGGTCTGAATCGTTGAAAAACTACAAATACACCATCGAGTTCACATCAAATCCATCATGGTATGCCGTACAGGCACTTCCATACTTAAGTGAACCTAAAAACAGGAACTATTTATCAATGTTTAACAGATATTTTGCGAATTCTATTTCGTCGTTTATTGTTGTTAGCAATCCAAAGATAAAAGCAGTTTTTGAAAGCTGGAAAAACCTTACTCCTGATACTTTCTTATCTAATCTGGAAAAAAATGAGGATCTGAAAAATACCATAATTAAATCCAGCCCATGGGTTCTTGATGCTGCTAATGAAGAAGAGCAGAAGAGAAGAATAGGATTACTTTTCGATGCTTCAAAGATGTCGAATGAGAAAGAAACGGCATTGCAAAAGTTATATGACGGGCAATTATCATCCGGTGCGTGGCCATGGTTTAAAGGTATGAAAGCAGACAGACACACAACCCAGTCAATTGTACTTGGAATGGCTAAACTTCATAATAAGGGTATTATTGACCTGACTAGCAACAACAGGAGGTTACAGATGATCCGTAAGGCAGTTAACTGGCTTGATGCAAGATTGGTAGACGATTATAACAAAATAGAAAAATCCAAGACTTATAAAAGAAATGACCTGATCAGAAGTTCTCACATTCAATATTTATATTTGAGATCAATGTTACTTGATCTGATACCAGTGAAAGAGAAGTCCAAAGTTGCATTTGACTTTTATAAAAAACAATCGAAAGAACATTGGTTAAACAAAACGAATTATCTGCAAGGTATGATTGCCGTGACATTAAACAGGTTTGGATATAGAAACGAAGCAGAAGCAATAGTCAGATCATTAAAAGAGAGATCGCTTTACAGTAAAGAAATGGGAATGTACTGGCGTCAGGAATCCGGCTGGAACTGGTATCAGGCACCGGTTGAAACCCAGGCCATGATGATAGAAACTATGGCTGAACTTGACAATAATCCAACCATAATTGAACAACTGAAGGTCTGGATGATTAAACAAAAGCAGACACAACACTGGAAAACCTCAACTGCTACGGCAGAAGCTGTATTTGCACTTCTTATGTATGGTGATAATATGCTTGAAAATACTGACCCGGTTAGTGTTAAAGCAGGAAATGAATTAATTGAAGATGATAAAGACATGGTTATTGAAGCCGGTACCGGATATTTCACCACATCATGGTCAGGAGAAGAGATTAAAACAGATCTCGCTGAAATTACAATCACTAACCCAAATAACAATATAGCATGGGGAGCCGCATACTGGCAGTATTTTGAAGATATGGACAAAATAGTGGCAAATAATACACCTTTGTCAATTGATAAGGAACTCTATATTGAAAAGCTGACAGATAACGGACCTGTTTTGGAAGCTTTGCATGAAGAAAGTAAACTGCAACCAGGTGACAAAGTATTTGTAAGATTAATAATATCCACTGACAGGAACATGGAATACATTCATCTGAAAGATATGCGTGCAACTGCTTTTGAACCTGTTTCCCAGTTGTCAGGATATAATTACAGTTCCGGACTCTGGTATTACAAAAATATTACTGATGTTAGTACTGAATTCTTTATGAGGTACTTACAAAAAGGAACATATGTGCTTGAATATCCATTATTTGTATCTCAAAAAGGTGATTTTACAAATGGTATTGCAACAATTCAGAGCATGTATGCCCCGGAGTTCGCAGCACATTCATCAGGTATCAGAATATCTGTTGAGTGAAAATTAATTGCAAAAAACAAATCCCGGGCAGATAATTAAATCTGATTCAGGTGTTTAATTTCAAATACTGCCCGGTTAAATGTTGTATCAATATCATGATAAATGGGATAGAATCCTTTTTCGTCAAGAATATTTCTTCCGACAAAAGCTTTGAACAATATTCCTATTTTATTTTTTGATAAGGTAATTTTCTCATCGCTTTGTTCAATTCCCTTTTCCTTTGCATAGGATACCAGATCGTAAAATATTTCATCATTCATTTCAAATGCTTTATTAAAGCTTTCAAAATCTTTGAATTTACTCAACCAGGTTCTGTTGTTATCGGTATAATCAAATGCAAACTGAAAAATTAACCCCTTGTTTGCAAGCACATTGTAATAGGTGTGAATCGTATCTGTAATGACAGGCACGAAAATATCAGGCATAATACCTCCACCACCGTAAACAACTCTTCCTTTGGGAGTTAAATATTTAAGTGAATCATCAAAATGGATACTGTCTTTATTTTGCATTTCGCCATTTACATATCTGTGATAATATTCTTCGTAGTAACTTTCAGAGTCTCCGTTTTCATAAGGTCTCTGGATACACCTCCCTGTTGGTGTATAATATCTGGCAACAGTCAGCCTTACAGCCGAGCCATCCGGAAGACTTATTTGCTCCTGCACCAATCCTTTACCAAATGTTCTTCTTCCGATAATAACCCCTTTATCATTATCCTGAAGAGCTCCTGCAATAATTTCGCTGGCAGAAGCCGAATTTTCATCAACCAATACAGCCACATCAACCTGGTCAAAGTCTCCCGAATTGGTGGCATAAGCAAGTCTTCTAGGCCTGTTTTTTCCACTTGTATAAACAATAAGCTCGCCTTCATTTAGAAACTCATCGCTAATTTCAATAGCTGCCTGTAATAAACCACCCGGGTTTCCTCTTAAGTCCAGAATCAGCTTTCTCATTCCTTCATCAAGCAGTCCGTTTGCAGCTTCAACAAACTCATCATATGTGGTAGCCGAAAATTTATTTAATTTAATATATCCAATACTGTCGTCAACCATATATGCCACATCAAGGCTGTAAGTTGGAATAACATCACGGGTTATTGTAAAATCTATAAGTTTTGGTACCCCACGACGATAATTAGTTACCTTTACTTTCGTACCTTTCTTACCTTTCAGTTTCCTTATTGCATCATTATTTTTAATCCCTACACCTGCCACAAGAGTGTCATCAACCTTTACTATTCTGTCACCAGCCATTAATCCTACCTTTTCGGAAGGACCTCCCGGAATAGGATTAATTACTGTAATTGTATCTTTCTCTATGCGAAATGAGATACCTATTCCTTCAAAACTGCCAAGTAACGGGTCGTTGACCTCATTGAACTCATCTTGTGTTACATACATCGAATGTGGATCCAGTTCGTCAAGCATAGCTATGATTGCATCTGTTTCAAGTTCTGAAATATTAACTGTATCTACATAATCCTTAACAAT
This sequence comes from Bacteroidales bacterium, assembly GCA_028277395.1. Lineage (GTDB taxonomy): Bacteria > Bacteroidota > Bacteroidia > Bacteroidales > F082. The sequence goes on from JANQGJ010000098.1 coordinate 115,195, forward strand.
ATAATCAAGAATATCCCCGATTTTGTTATATGAGTTGTTTCCAATGGGAAGAAGTTTGCTATTAACCTGATTATTATTAAGTAGATTTGATCCAATCCATATACCCGCTACCAGAACGAGTGAAAAGGCTATTGGAAGATATATTTGAAAATTGTTATTTCTTTTATTCATGATATGTTTTTTGCAAATCTATTAAAATGAAACTAAATCGACTGAATTTTAAGCAACTTCCCCAAACTATTAAGAATTTTTAATATAAATATCAATACCAATCTGTTTTCAACCAGCGATTATTGATTTTCAGCACCATACCATGCATAAGGATAATGACAATTAAATATGAATTCCTACATATGTAGAAAACAACATAAGTGTCCGAAAGTTATACACATGTTGTATGAAGTTGGACATATTTACGTACACCATGAAAGCAGCAAAATTGTTTATCTTTTTGATTTTATGCTAGTTATGAATTTCGGTACGCTATTGGCATTATAAAAATCAATAACGACTAAAATTTACTGCAATGAAATCAAGAATCGCAACCTACTTGATAGCATTGAGCATGTTCATGGCAGGAACTGCCTTTGCTACAAATCCTGTAAACCAGAAAACTGAAGCTTCGAAAGCTGTGGTTTCAGTACTAAAAGAAGAGTTAAAATTTCCTGAGTTTGCCAAGGAAGATAATTCAGAATGCTGTGTTCTGGTAAGATTAATAATCAATAACGACGGAACGTTTAAAGTTGATTGTGCAAATAGTACCAGTCCTGATCTGAAGAAACATGTCACTCAGGCTATTGAACAAATCGACAAAAAGGATCTGGCCAGATTTGCCGGTCAAACGTTTAGCTACAAGATCAATTTTAAGCTGATCTGAAGAAGTTAGCATCTACCTGTGTATATAATTCACCAATCTGTTTAATTAGTTTTCTAATTAGCAGTTGGTGGATCTTCATTACCGTGTTAAGTAATACCTTAACTTCTTAACCGGTATTCATATGCGGGGTATTGTTATTCAAGAAGCTATTGCCGGCTACGAGTTTAAATGTTATTATAATCTACGTAATTATGTATTTTAGCAATAACATTTATCTTTTGAGTAATTATTTTTGGCAATCAATATTATCAAAAACATATACAAACTGAAACCTGTAAGCCTGCTAATTTCAGCATTTATTAGTCTGGCACCTATTTTAGTAAATGCCCAGATATCTGAATTTTCATACAAATCAAAACATAGTTACGATCTATCGTATCACAAAACCATTCTGGAAATTGAAAAAGATATTAATAATATTAAACCAATTATTCCATTAAACAAAAACTCTGAAAGGTCTTTGTCATCAAGCGTTTTTGGTTACTTACCATATTGGGAATATCCTTCAGCAGTTTCTACGCTGCATTTCGACTTATTAAGTCATATTTCTGTTTTTGATTTTCACGCGAATGCTGATGGTAGTATTGATAATCCCCCGGGGTGGCCATGGACCGATCTGATAAATAAATCTCATGAAAATGGAGTAAAGGTTATTGCAACAATTGTCAACTTCAACAGCTCGGAAATACATACTCTGTTAACAAACGATAATGCTAAAACTACTCTGTTTGGAAATATTCTCACAATAATCCAGCAATACTATCTTGATGGTGTTAATATTGATTTTGAGAATATAAACACATCAGACCGGGGAATGATACTGGTTTCTTTTATGGGTGAACTTACTGCCTACATTCACAATATCAACCCGTCTTATGAAATATCTTTTGCTTCACCACCGGTAAACTGGGGAGGATGGGATTTTGCAGGTTTAGCTAATTCCTGTGACTATTTGTTCATAATGGGATATAATTTTTGGGGAGGATGGAGTATAACTTCGGGCCCCTGCTCACCATTAACAGGAGGTAATTATAATATAATGAAAGTACTATCTGAAGAATATTCTGATATCGTATCCGACACTCCCGATAAACTGATTCTTGGTGTACCATACTACGGTAATAGCTGGATAACTGAAGATAATACTGCTTATTCTGCTGTGATTGATCATCTGAGACAACCGAAATACAAATCCGCAATAGTACAGGCAGAACAGGATTCTATGTGTTGGGACTTGATTAGTAATACTTCGTGGAGCGTTGATAACAACACTATTAAACAAATATGGTTCGACTCAGATTCCAGTCTTAGTTTAAAATATCAGCTTGCAATCGAAAACCAGTTAAAAGGTGTTGGCATGTGGGCTCTTGGATACGATGGTAACAGGCCGGAACTGTGGCAGGCATTAAGGGATAACTTTGGCACAACGGAAATAAATGACGAGGTTATTCCAACAGATGTTTGTAACATCACTGTTTACCCTAATCCTGCTACTCAAGATTTGAATGTCAGGATAATGAACATTATAGAAATACCTGATGTAATTAGTATCAAAGATCCGTCTGGCCGAAATATTGATTTTAACATTACTAATATTGATAAAACCGGAGATGACCTAACTATAAAGTTATCAATGAAAAATCATAAACCCGGACTTTATTTTCTTTCACTGAATTTCACAGATAAATCAACCTTTCGGAACATTATTAAGAAGCTAATCCTGTATTGATCTTGCAATAATTATTTTGAAATTGTTTTAACAATAGAAATCAAATCTGTTTTATAATATCTAACAAATCCGTTTTAATAGTATTACTTCATAAACTATCTATATTTGCACAAAAAAAATTCACCTTCATGTTCAAAAAAATTCCCCATACGTACGTTATCGTTTTTAGCATCATTATACTATCTGCTATACTCACATGGATTATTCCGGGTGGAGAATACAGCAGACAAAAAATAACGGTAAATGGTGTTGAACGAACAGTAATCGAAAAGGGATCTTTTAAATACATAGAAAATGACCCGCAATCATGGCAGATTTTTGAATCATTTTTTCAGGGATTCGTTAACCAGTCAGGAATAATAATATTCATCCTTATGATAGGTGGAGCTTTTTGGATTGTAAACAGTACAAAAGCTATTGATATTGGCATTTTATCATTTTTAAAATACACCAAAAAACTTGAAAAAAACAAGATACTTAAAAAGCTTGGGGTCAACAACATTATTCTTACGCTAATAATGCTTGTATTTAGTGTTTTTGGAGCAGTGTTTGGCATGAGTGAAGAAACCATTGCATTTATTATTATCCTGGTTCCCCTGTCCATATCAATGGGTTACGATTCGATAGTTGGTGTTGGAGTAAGTTTTGTTGCTGCCGGTCTGGGTTTTGCCGGAGCTGTGCTTAATCCTTTCACAATAGGAATTGCTCAAGGTATTGCCGATCTCCCGCTATTTTCAGGATTTGCATACAGATTATTTTGCTGGGTAGTGATAAATATTGTGGGTATTGTGTGGATGTTACGATATGCAGCCAATATAAAGAAAAATCCGGAAAAATCACCGGCTTACAAAACCGACGAATATTGGAGGAAGAGAAATGAGTCGGATAAAAATATGGAAATCTCCTACCATACACCTACAATAGCCTGGTATGTTTTTATATTGATTGCTGTTGGTCTTACGATATTTTCATGGATATATCCTATGTCAACCATAAAAATTGGTAATTCCGTTAATGTTATACCTGCTATTCCGGTTTCAACAGCTTTGTTTGTAATACTTGGGTTTATAAGTCTCAGGAAATCTATTCACTTTTTTGTACTCAATTTATTGTTGTTTACAATAATATTCTTAATTGTTGGTGTTATGGGTTATGGATGGTACATTGAGGAGATTGCAAGTTTATTTCTTGCCATGGGATTATTTTCAGGTGTAGCATATAACTATCATGCCAATGATGTTACTAAACAATTTCTTGAAGGGTCCAAAGACATACTTTCGGCAGCACTCATAGTTGGCCTTGCCGGTGGTATTCTGGTTGTTTTGGAAGATGGTAAAATTATAGATACAATATTACACAATGTTTCATCATCAATGGAAGGTATGGGTAAATTAGGTACTGTTAGTGTAATGTATGGGATTCAAAATATTATCAATGTCATTATTCCATCAGGCTCTGCAAAAGCTGCTTTAACAATGCCTGTAATGGCTCCTTTTTCTGACCTCGTAAATTTATCACGTCAGGCAACAGTTATGGCATTTCAGTTTGGTGATGGATTTACAAATATGATAACTCCAACCTCTGGTGTACTAATTGGTGTTTTGGGAGTTGCAAGAATTCCATATGACAGCTGGGTAAAATGGATAGCACCATTTATGCTCGTGTTACTGATTCTTGGATGGTTACTTCTTATTCCAACGGTTACAATGGAGCTGAGTGGATTTTGATAAGCATTAATTTTTCCTGCCTAACCTTCAAAATCTAATTTAGATTTATTCTATTCCTATTAAAACATCAAATGTTTATTTTTGTGGGAAATGAATAGACTTTTTCCGAAAAACCCCTCACCATTTTTAATATGAATAAAGTATTATTTCTATTTTTCTCCGTTTTTTTGTTTACGGTTAATATATCAGCCCAGAAACAGATTGAATTTGCAAGAAAATTAAAAAAACAGTTCCCGAAAGACAAAGTTATAATTACAAATTCCAAAGTAGTTGTTGAATTTGACTATAATTCGAAATACGGGATATTCGCCAGGGAAAAGATTGAAGAAAATTTCATGACTCTTGAAAAGAATATTGAATTTATTTATCCGATCTTTTACTCTGATGACGTTGAAATAGATGATTTTGATACCGGCCCTCATTCAAGAGTAAAAAAGGATGAATATTATACCAGCAACGGGATTTTTCATGACGACATAAAGGTAAAATATTCACATTTTAAGATCCCATTTTTCAGTGGTGAGTCACACCTCAAAGCAGAACTGAAATATACTAATGTGAGATATATTCCCAACGTATATTTCAGCAAACCTTACAGAATACTGGAAAAAGAAATACAATTTGTGATCCCTGAATACATGGACATTGATTTAATTCTACTAAATACCGAAAATTATGACGTTATTATTTCAGAGCTTTTCGAGAAAAAGAATAGAATAGTAACTTACAAAATAAAAAATCTGAAAAGCATGTCGAAAGATGAGGAACTACCGGGAAAATCTTATTTGTACCCTCATATTTTCATACATGTAAAAAGTTACACCAGTGATGGTAAAAAGATCAAAGTTTTTGAAACCACAGCTGATCTTTATAATTGGTATAGTGATCTGGTTTCAGAAACTGAATATGAAAATGAAACCGAAGAACTTGAAGCACTTGTAAACAGTTTAATCAAACCTGATCTTACAGATATTGAGAAAATCCAACGTATTTTTTATTGGGTACAGGATAACATTCGATATATAGCCTTTGAAGATGGTTTAGCCGGGTTTCAACCTGCCAGTTGCCAAAAAGTACTTAATAACAGATATGGCGATTGTAAAGGAATGGCCAATTTAACAAAAGAAATGTTGGTAATTGCAGGTTTCGACGCCAGATTAGCCTGGCTGGGCACAAGAAGAATCGCATATGATTATTCTGTACCTTCACTGGCTGTTGACAATCATATGATATGTGCATTATTGTACAATAATGAGATATTATACCTGGACGCTACTGAAAAATATTCAAAACTTGGTGAGTATGCCGAAAGAATTCAAAACAGGAATGTGTTGATCCAAAATGGTGACAGTTATTTACTTGAAACAATTCCTGAGTCGGCACCCGACCAAAACAAGCAGAATTACACAATGAACCTTACTTTAGGCGAAGATATGTTGATTGAAGGTGATCTTGTTGTTGAACTTGCAAGTGAATCACGTGCCCAATTGATGAACTTAATGAGTTCAATCCCTGAAAAAGAATGGGAAAAAGCCATAAAATACTATTTAAGAAGTGGTAATGACCTTGTGTCAGTTACTGATGTTAAACTACCTGATTTGAGTCGTGATCAAAAATACGAGTTCTCCGGAAACTTATCATTTACTGATAAGATAAGCACATTCGACAATGAGGCTTATTTATATTTAGATCCATTCACCTTTTTCTCCGGTTATAAACTTGATGAAGACAGAGAATTTGCACTTTGGTTTAGCTACAAGAAAGATATTGAACTCAATATAAGTCTTAAAATCCCTGATGAATGGGAAATAGTATCGTTACCGGAAAGCTTTACTGTTGATAATGAGGAATTCTATTTTTCAACTAATACATATTTTGATAATAACGATATAAACTACACCATGTCCGGAAAAATCCCGAAAGCAGTAATATCCGGTTATAATATCACAACATGGAATGATGCTATAGTACAATTAATTCAAAACTACGAACAACCCATAATCCTGAGAAAAAAATAAACAGATGAAAAAATTAATGATGATTTTAACTACCTGTGCGATTATTACAGTTACCATACAGGCACAGGAAACACCTGAAATCGGTTATTACTACAAATTTAAAGAAGATCATGTTCTTGATTTTTGCTGGAATAGTAATGATCCAAATGTTAACGACACTGTTGTTCCTGAAGAATGGAAAAATGAATCCGCAGTTTTTTTGTATTTCGAAAATTACTATGAAACAATAAGATTAAAATCGAAAGCACAGGCATTAAGTTATATATCACACTATAGAATTAAGATACTTGACAATTCAGCACTGGAAAAGTTCTCAGAGATCTACTATTCACGCGATCCTTTAGGAAATTATTCGATCAACTGGGGATCAGCAGTAAGACAGAAGAATTTTCTGGGAATAAAAATAATTAAACCCAATGGTAATGAAATTGTACTTGAAAGTGACAACTTCATAAAAGATGATAACGGAGGTAAGAAGGTAGCGGTCCCAAATCTTGAAGTTGGTGATATAATCGATTATTATCAATATACATACGATTATGGAAATCCTTACTCGTATGCTATTATTGATAAATTCATAATTGGAGGGAATTACCCGATAAAGCACTTCAAATATCAGTTGCTAACAAACAGGCATTGGAAAGTTATGTTAACAACAGGTCCAAACGGTCCTGAAATCAAAGAGAAAAAAATCGGAAAAAAATTCTACAAATTCAGTATTACAGGTTCCGATTTCAATTCAGGAGCAGATGTTATGTGGAATCTGCCTTATTTCGATTTCCCGTTCATAAAATTATATGTTATAAGAAGAGATGATTTCCTGAAGGATAAAGAAAAGGAAAACAAAAGACCTTATCGAAATAACAAAATTGACAAAGATGATCTGAAAAAAGCTTATACATCATATTATCAGCAGAATAACAAGGCAACAAATGAGTATAACGGTTTTAACAGATACCTTAAAAGGCATGGAAAAACAAACCTGTCAAAAGAGCAGAAACTGGAAGAATATTACTATTACCTGCGTCATATTTTTTTGAACAAACACTACATCTACGACATGTACAACAACAGCATGTCATCAGCAAACAGTGAGGGAAGCACATATACACAGGTAGATCTTGAAGATGATGGCTCAAGATATTTATCGGGCTGGGAATTTACAAGCCACCTGATTTATGGTCTTAATAAAATGAATATTCGTTATGAATTAATTGCCACACCAAGAAGGAGTATTGGTTCAATATCAAACCTGTTGAGTGTTGGAGAAACCAATTACCTGATAAAAGCAAAATTGAGCGATCCGGTATATTTCTACAAACCTTCAGTATTTACAGAGTTCAACAACCTGCCTTCTGTTATTGAGGGAGCTGAGGCATATTCACTTTATTCTCCTGATAAAAGAACAAAAAATATTTCAGTAAGAAAAACCAGTATCCCCGTTTCAAATGCAGAAGATAACAGTACTATACATGAAATTGATGTATCATTTAATACTGATGACCAAAAGATTCTTGATATATATACTAAAATCACCTACAAAGGAGAACCAATGTTACGTCCCAAGTATCTTTATACTGATAAATTCAAGATGATATGGGAAGAAAATGAGCGATATAAGACCAAAAGATGGGGAGATCTGGAAAATTCCAAGGAGAAAAGAAAAATACAAATGGAGGAATTTACTGAAGCACGCGAAGAGGTAAGAAAAGAGAATTTTGCGGAGTTAGCAAAGGACTTATTTGATACCGAAGAAATTGAAATCGTTGATTACAATAATATCAACACTGGAAATCAACCCGGAGAATATGATTTCCAAATATTCTTTGATTGTACTGCAAAGGGGCTGGTTAAAAAAGTAGGACCAAATTACGTTATAAAAGCCGGACAGATCCTTGGAGGTCAGTTAACACTGGAAGAAGAAGATATGGAAAGAGAAGTAGATATATATATGCGTTATCCACGTACATTCGATTATACTGTAACAATAAATATTCCTGATGGTTATAATGCTGTGGGACTGGATAGTTTTAATGAAAACATCATTAATGCAACCGGTTCACTTACAGCATCTGCCGCTGAAACAGATAATAAAATAATAATAAGATTTACGAAGACTTATAATCACAATTTTGAGAAAGCAGAAGACTGGCCGTTAATGAAAGAGTTTATTATTCCGGCATCTTCATTTCCATCAAAGGAAATTTTGCTTAGGAAAAAATAATGAACATATTTCAAAAGGTATTTTAGAAGTTGTTGTTAATGTTTCATCTTATTTTTTACCAGAAATTCCCTCTTGATTTGCGAAATAAAATTCATAGGGACTTCGCGGTAGTATAAAACATCAATGATGAGCTGAGGTAACTTTTTTAATAATTATTATCAATTACAAACCAGATAGTAATGTTAGATAATCTAACCTCCAAAACAAATATCCAGTCCTCTGGCCTTTTTTATAAGTTTATGATCATCCGGCACAAGTCGTAATTTACTTCCAACCTCACTCAGAGGCATATCTTTTATTTTTTCTCCCTTTTTAATTACCATTCTGCCATATTCCTCATTGGCAATTAAATCTACAGCATAGGATCCAAATCGTGTTGCCAGGATCCTGTCCATTGGCGACGGACTTCCTCCCCGCTGTATGTATCCAAGTATAGTTTTACGCGTTTCTATACAGGTTCCTCTTTCTATTTCCCCGGCAATATATGATGCCGCCGACTGATCCTTATTAGGTTTACCAATTCCTTCCGCAACAACTACAATTGAATATGGTTTTTTGTTTTTTGCTCTATTAAGCAGATAATCGTTAACAATATCCATGTTATAATCCAGTTCCGGTAACAGAATTACATCACCACCCCCGGCTACACCAGAATATAACGCCAGCCAGCCTGCATGATGTCCCATAATTTCAATTACCATAATACGTTTATGGGAGTTAGCTGTTGAGTGTAATCTGTCAATGGCATCAGTAGCTATTAACAGTGCAGAATCAAATCCAAATGTTTGATCTGTTCCATAAACATCATTATCAATGGTTTTTGGAATACCAATAATATTTAACCCGGCGTCAGCTAACCTGTCGGCAGTTTTCTGAGTCCCGTTGCCACCAATACAAACCAAACAATCAAGGCCCAGTTCATTATAAGTTTCTTTAATGATTCCGGGTTTGTCAATTTTATAACGTTTAGACTTTTTAAATGGTTTCTCACGGGAAGTTCCTAATATAGTCCCTCCTACAGTTAAAATTCCTGAAAGCATATGTTCTTCAAGTGGGAAATACTCTTTATCTAATAGTCCCAAAAAACCCGAAGATATACCAATAACTTCCATTCCATATTTAACGATAGCTGTTTTACCAACACCTCTGATAGCTGCATTCAATCCGGGGCAGTCGCCTCCTGCAGTAAGTATCCCTATTCTTTTTGGCTTTGTCATATTATTGTTTTATTGTATATGTAGTTGTTAATGTTGATGTTGTGGGTGATATTGTTGCTGTGGATACTATGGCTGCTGTGGATGCTATGGCCGCTTTTGCTGCTGTGGGTTCTATGGTCGCTTTTGTCGCTGTGGTTACTATTCTTGCTATTGTGGCTGTGGTTACTATTGTGGCTGTGGCTGCTGTAGGTGCTATTGTTGATGTGGTTGTGTAGAGGGTTTTTTGAATATTGAATAAGATGGTATTATTATGTTTGTAATAGCTAAAGTAACCATTATAACAATGGCCGGAATTGAGTATATCACTATACAAATCTATTCGATCGCTTTCTCCGTTATTGTAAGTTTCGTTATACATTATTTTGATCTTATTTATGATCAACTATTTCTTGCTTTTTTCCAGAGACTTCAAAAAATTATTGATTTTTATTCCCAACTTCTGTAGTCTTAAATGCAAATCATTATACAATTGTTCATCTTTGAGTGAATTTGTTTCAAACAGAGTTTCCAAATGATCAATAGTTTCATCATTGGAGGATAATGCATATACCATAAACCGGATATGATCTGCAACATATTTCTTTCGTCCATAACCTTCAACAATATTTGATTTCACTGATTTACTTGATCTTCGTATCTGACTACCTACTTCATATAGTTCAAACTTTGGCAGCTCTAATGTCATTTTATGAATATCAATCACAATGGACCTGGATAATTTCCAAATATTTAATTTTTTATAACTCAATGCATTAGTTTTTTAAAATTGAATTCTGGTGATTTAGTATAGGGTGGGGTGCTATTGGTGCTGTGGTATCTATGGGTGCTATTGTCTCTATGGTGGCTGTGGTATCTGTGGATACTATGGCCACTATTGCTGCTGTGGCCACTATTGGTGCTGTTGTATTTATAGTAGCTGTTGTATCTGTGGGTGCTATGGCCGCTATTGCTGCTGTGGTGGCTATTGGTGCTATTGTTTCTATGGTGACTGTGGTGGCTATGGTGCTGTTGTATTTATAGTAGCTGTTGTATCTGTGGGTGCTATGGCCGCTATTGCTGCTGTGGATGCTATTGGTGCTATTGTTTCTATGGTGACTGTGGTGGCTATTGGTGCTGTTGTATCTGTGGCTGCTGTGGATGTTGGGTGCTTTGAGTGAAGAATTATTTAAGACAATAAAGTTACAGCTACCATAGTAACAATAGCTTCCATAGCAACCATAGTGAACATAATAACTATAACGACCATAGCATCCATAACAGCCATAGTCCCAATTATCGCCTCCCGATTCCATATTTACCAATGAAACACTAACATTATTATTTACAGTCTTCTTCAATCAAATCTTTTCAAACTTTTAAATCTTCACCCTCTGATTTAGCTATAACAACGGCACCGCAACTATCACTCCAAACATTTGTTGCTGTTCTGAACATATCCAGTATTCTGTCAACTGCTATTATAAGCCCTACTCCTTCAAGCGGTAATCCTATTGCTGTTAATATTACAGTCATCATAACCAGCCCGGCCATAGGTATTGCAGCAGCGCCAACCGACGCCAATAGCGCAGTTCCAACAATTATTGCCTGCTGAACCAATGTTAATTCTACACCATATGCCTGAGCTATGAAAATTGCAGCTACACATTCATATAATGCTGTGCCATCCATATTTACTGTTGCTCCCAAAGGAAGAGTAAAGCTGCTTATCTTATTGGAAACCCCTGATTTTTCTTCCACTGCATTAATAGTTAGTGGTAAAGTTGCAGCTGAAGATGAAGTTGAAAATGCTGTTAAAAGCGGAGTAGTCATATTCTTAAAATGCATCATTGGTTTTGATCTTCCCACAAACCGAACTAACAAAGGTAAGGTAACAGTACCATGAATTATTAATGCAATTATTACAGTCAGCATATACAATCCCATACTACTTACAAGGCCAGCAAAATCATCCTGATCGGCTATGGTTTTTGCCACAAGACCAAATATTCCCAATGGAGTAAACTTTATAACGAACAGAGTCATTTTCATCATTACATCAAAAACAGACGTAAAAAACAGTTTTAACAATTTACTCTGCGATTCGCCTATTTTTATAATAAAGAATCCAAACAAAATAGCGAAGAAGATGATTGACAACATTTCGTTATCAGCCATTGCACGAATTATGTTATCTGGTATTATATCCACAAAAATATCTCTGACTGACCTTTGCTTTTCAACCAACCCTTCAACCTCCTGAACAAGGTTAATACTTGCCCCAACCCCAGGTTTTATAATATTAACAAGAATCTGACCTGTTACTATAGCGAAAAAGCTTGTACTGATGTAAAACAACAGGGTTTTAGCTCCCAGCCTCCCAAGGTTAGCTCCTGAACCAATACTTGTAATTCCCGAAATCAATGAAGAAAATATTAAAGGTATTATCAGCATCTTTAAAGCCCTCATAAAAACATCACCCATCCAGCTAACATAACTAACGGCATTGTTTGAATAAGCAGCCTTAGTTATAACTGGCGAATAGTTACTAAACTGTTTCGGACTTAGTTTTTTTTCCAGTTGATTTTCAAAATCTGCCAATGTCTTGAATTCTATACCCTGTAGATCCTCAATTTTTGCAATTACAGCTTCCGACACATTATCTTTTGCTAAAAGGTTAAATGATTTTAAGGTCAGTTTATAAGTCGTTGAGAAATACAATCCATATCCTATAGCCAGGATTAAAGCTATCAGTATTTGCCAGTGCAAAGCAAGCCTTCTCATAAATATAATACTTTTGTATGTAAATCAAAAATACAAAAATATGGTTTGCCTGTTGTTCAGAAATGAAAGCAGGGTATTGTCATTTTAGAATTTAGACAACTATAGAGAAATCTCTATTGTCTATTTATCAAACATATTCCATTATGAAAAAAATAGCACTTTTCATTCTATCGCTGAGTTTATCATTAGGTGGTTTTACCCAGTATCTAAACATTAAAATATCTGATTTCGGAGCATCTGTTAGTGAACCATCAATATGTATGAATCCCAAAAACACTGACCAGATTGTTGCAGGATCTAATTTAAACAAATACTATGTTTCAGAAGATGGTGGATACACATGGTCTGTAGGTAATCTGAGTTCACCGGAATATGGTGTTTGGGGTGATCCATGTATCCTTGTTGATACTGCTGGTGATTTTTACTACCTCCATCTTTCAAACCCTGTAAATGGAAACTGGATAGACAGGATTGTTGCCCAGAAATTTGATATTAACACTTATGACTGGACTGATGGAACTTACATGGGACTGAACGGAGCCAAAGCCCAGGATAAAGAATGGGCAGTTGTTGACAGTGCTACAAATAATATTTATGTTACTTGGACACAGTTTGATAAATATGATTCTTCTGACCCAAATCATTTTAGTAATATTCATTTCAGTAAATCAACTGATGCCGGGGAAACATGGTCGGATGCTATTCGAATAAACGAAGTATCCGGTGATTGTCTTGACGGTGACGAAACAACTGAAGGTGCTGTACCCACTATGGGTCCAAACGGTGAAATTTATGTTTCCTGGGCAGGACCTGCAGGAATTGTATTCGACCGGTCACTTGACGGTGGAACAACATGGCTTGAAAATGATATCTTTATTAACAGTCAGCCTGGTGGTTGGGATTTTGATGTACCAGGTATTTACAGATGTAATGGTATGCCAGTGACCTGCTGCGATATAAGCAACTCGGAATATCGCGGAACAATTTATGTGAACTGGTCAGATCAAAGAAACGGAACTGATGATACTGATATATGGCTCTCTAAATCGACTGATGGAGGTAATACATGGTCGGAAGCCAAAAGAGTAAATAATGATGGTCCGGGAAAACATCAGTTTTTTACATGGATGACAATTGATCAAACAACCGGTGAACTACTATTCGTATTTTACGACAGAAGAAGTTATGATGACAACAGAACCGATGTTTACCTGGCAAGATCAAAAGATGGTGGTGAAACTTTCGAAAATATTAAAATAAGTGATTCACCTTTTACTCCAAGCTCAGGTGTTTTCTTTGGCGATTATACAAACATTACCGCACATAATGGCATCATCAGACCAATTTGGGCACGTGCTGACGGTACAATGATGTCAATATGGGTTGCTATTGCTGATATTAATACAGATGTAGCCGAAATTACAAGTCAGGTTCCGGTTAGTCTTGAACAAAACTATCCAAATCCTTTTAAAGAATCAACTTATATCGCATATAAGATCAGAAGACCTTCAAAAGTTTCTCTTTTTGTTTATGATATGTTCGGAAGAAATGTTGCCACTTTATTCAAAGATAAAGCGTTACAAGCCGGAAAATATAGTGAACAATTTGTTACTGACGATTATGGGATCCCGGCAGGAGTTTACTATTATGTACTACAAATTAATAATAGCATTGAGAAACAAAAAATGATCGTTAAGAATTAATTGGATATTGGCATTTAGTTAATATCAATACCTTCTTCGATCTTTAACAATAAGTTAATGTTTTCTACATTTTTCTGCTTAGTTTTGCATCCCTTTAGAATGTATTATGACTCAAAAACTATCTGTCATTATTCCGGTTTTTAATGAAGCTAAAACTATTTGCAAAATTCTCGATAAAGTATTGGCAGTAGAGATAATCTCAAATATAGACAAGGAAATTATCATTGTAAACGATTGTTCATCAGATAACTCTTCAAAGGTTATTACAGATTATATACAGCAACATAGCGAAATAGCAATTAAGCTTTTTCATCAGCCTGTAAATCAGGGAAAAGGAGCTGCTATTCATCGTGGAATAAAAGAAGCGAGCGGTGAGTATATCATTGTACAGGATGCAGACATGGAATATGATCCTAATGAGTATAATAAATTGTTAAAACCCGTTATAGATGGTTTTGCTGATGTTGTATATGGTTCGCGGTTTATGGGTGGTAATCCTCACCGAATATTGTTTTTCTGGCACTCTATTGGCAATAAGTTTCTAACGATGATTTCTAATATGCTTACTAATCTAAATCTAACTGATATGGAAACATGTTATAAACTATTTAGATCTGACATCATTAAATCTTTATCGTTGAAGGAAAAAAGGTTTGGATTTGAACCCGAAGTAACAGCTAAAGTATCAAATATTCCTGGAATTCGTATTTATGAAGTAGGCATATCCTATTATGGCAGGACTTACGATGAAGGAAAGAAAATCGGTTGGAAAGATGGCGTAAAAGCAATATTTTGCATACTTAAATACAATCTGTTTTCCAAATAAGTATTATAACCTTAATATCATTCATATAGCTCACTTTTTCACAGATCCTTAATGTTTTAATTTATATACACTTCATATTTAGAGGCAATAATCTTGTACTTTATTATTAAAAATGAAATAATGCAGTCAGCATAAGTAAATAAAGGATATTTATGCCAGGTTTGAGTAAATTATGAATGGATGAACAGCTATCCGGTCTCTATTTATGTTTTAGGAAAAGTACCTTAACATCATCAAGTTTATTGTAGGAATCATCGCCCTCAAATTCAACTAAAATCGTTTTTTTGATAGTATCCATTACCGGTTTCATTCTAAAATTGAAAACTCCAGTATGATATTCTCCAAATTTCTCCTCCTTAAATGAAATCAGTGATCTTTTATACCAGTAGTACTCCGATTTATCATCATTGTTAAAAACAGTAACAAAAACATACGAGTTATTATTATCAGGAAACTCATTTTTCATACTAACCTGTATTATTTCAAGTCCATTAAGATCTGCAAGGGTATCTGTATTAACCTCAAAGATTGTTTCATATTCATTTGGACTCATCCTGATGTTACCAATACTAAATTCTGAAATCAGGTTAAAGTGAGAATAATCATATTTCTTTTTCCATACCAGCCCTTCGTACTTCTCAGAAGTTTTCAAAAAAACATCCCAATACTTACTATCATCCATGTTTAACCAGTGTAAAATGTAGTTCTTATATTGATATGTTTGAATGATATTAACAGGGATAGTCATCAAAGATAGTATTATTAAAATTATCCTGGCAGGTCCACTCAATTTATTAAACAGTATTCCGATAAGAATGAAAAATACTACATAAAAATCAATAATCGGTCGCTGACCAAAACTACAACCATAGTGCCATGCATGCCATGAAGAAAGCACATAGATAAGTACAAGAAAAAAAAGCAACCAGGTTATTACTAAATAATATTCTTTTCTGTATAACAAAAAGATAATTCCCAATGCAGACAATAACAAAACAGGTGAGTAAACAAATAATCCTTTACGGTAACTTATCAGAAAATTAAAAATCTCCGGTTTCAAGAAATTAAACCCTTCACCCTGATATGAGTAAACAATAAAATGCCCGGTTTGTAAATACCAGGATACTGCCTGTATTGAAAAAACTCCGATAACAATCAACAGACTTAATAATACCGATTTGATATTCCATAATATTGATATCCTTGATTTTAAACTTTCAAAAGAAGCAGCCAAAAAGGGGATGAAGAATATGATAAGTATATGTATTTGCCTGAGGATTAAAATCAATCCCAGGAACAGGCTGGCATAAAGAAAATCCTTTCTGCGTCCTGAAATAAAGAACGCTTTTGAATAATAAACAAATGCAGTAATTGCAAATAAAGAATACACATGACTATACGCAGCATCATTACTTGCATAATGTAATATCCCTGTTGAAAATACAAAAAGAAGCTGTACCAGGAAAATTACAACTTTATTAATATTGAATAATCTAAGGATACCGGCAAGGAAAAGAAGTGCAAGGAATAAATAAAAAATTGCTGCATAAAAAACCATGATTTGAAAAGGACGTTGATAACCATCCAGATCATTGTTTTCCAAAGGAGTAGTGAAATATGCAAAAAGGAAAAATGGCAGTTCTAAAACTGCTGTCCCACATGGATACTTATTTACCTTATAACCATTGTAATCTACATAAAAATTATGTTTGGAAATTCTTTGATATAAAGCCGTATCTACATCAGCTTCAGAATTTTTTCTATGCAGATCATGATATATAAAAAGTGATGGTAAATATTCATAATATCCTCTTCCGTCAGCGTAAATAGTTTTATCAGGATTTCCAAGATAATTGTTGAGCAATAATATATATAAGAATATTATAATTGTTTCTCTTCCAACACAACTTAATAATTGAAGTATTCTCTTCATGGTTTTTAGATTGACTTTCAATGCAAAATTATGAAAACACCTATTACAACAGTAACTTTTTATTTTAGTCCGATCTTTATTAAATTGTTAATATTTACAAAAAAGGCTAATGAGTAAAGCACCTTTGATATAACAACTAAAGTATGAAATTTATGAAACCACAGGAAATCCTATAAAAGTAAGTACCCCAAATCAAAATGATTAAATACTATTAATGTTGGTATCCCCGTGTGAATTCAGACATTAAAAATCTTCAGACATTGTATTATATACTAATCATAATAACAGCGTATTACATACAATTTTAATAAGTGCAAATTTCTATTATCTTTGTCGCAGTTTTAAAATCAAGTAGAAGATTTTCATTCTGTTTGTATTTTTCTACTTTTGTGGATTATTCCTACAATAGACTTCTTTATGACAAAAGAACTTAGCTTGTTTGTGGACAGTATCAGGGCACTTGCCAATGAGAAGGGTGTAGATGCTGTTACATTGGAAAATCTGTATGCAAACCCCGACTTTTCTGATGAATTACTCACAAAGCACTTTAAAAATGATGAAACTCTTGTTAAATGCATTCTTGAAAGTGAGAGAAACAAGTTTGAAGTGATATTTATAGATCATGATTTTGATGGTTATAACGATGCTATAGATATATTATTCACTGTCAGTAAAGAAATGGCAGGTAAGTTTTACAACCTGAGTCCATCAATAACACATGGTTACAAAGATATTTATCCTGAAATATATGAAAACCACCTAAAGAAGAGAGTTGATTTTATTTACGGTAAAATTCAGGTAAACCTACAAAAAGGTATCAGGGAAGAGTTGTACCGTGATGATATAAGTATTGAGTTAGTTGCAAGAAGATACATAAGCAGATTACTTGACTTACATGACCCTGAAAACTTTCCACCCGAAGACTTTTCATTTACTACTTTGTTCATGCAAATGTTTGATAGTTTTGTTCTCAGTATTGCCACCGAAAAAGGAACTAAATACTACAAAGAGAAAAGGAAAACCATTAAACTCTAGTTACATTTGTGCTTATAATGATTTTACAATTTTTCTTGCAATCGCTCCTTGCTGTTCTTCACTAAAAACAGCAATATAGAATCCCTGTGGTAGTTCATTGGTATCGAATTCTATTTCATTATTACCAGGTGATAACTGTCTTGATTTTTCAAATACAATTGCACCTGACGGAGTCATGATCTGCAATTCAAGATTAGAATACTTATTGCTTACTATGCTAACAGTAAATATCTGCTGTACATGAGAGTTTATACTGATCCTGTCAATCAACAGGGTTTCATCAGATTCAATCCCAAGAGATTTATCAATACTTATTTTGACTTGTATTGGTAAATGATCCGAATTTCCATATAAAGCGTCAATAACTTCACCGGGAGCACTCTGATTTAATGGTTCGTCATTAATCGATTTATTAAAATGCATACCGTCCTGCCCGATTGTAATATACGAGTCAGCAACATATTTCACATGATTGTATCCATCAATTATATTATCTGACATGAGTATAAAATCGAATCTGTCATCCATTCCGCCATAAGATGCACATCCGTTTTGATCTGCATGTGTCGACTGGGTATGAAAGAAACGATAAGTATAATTATTATGCCAGTCGCCTGGTGTATTAACAGGATCCTTCATAATAATATCAGAGTCAGGATTATTGGTTAACAGCTGGTACGCAGGCTCATCACTATCATACACATTAAAATCACCCATGAACAGGTAGTTTGCATTGTCGTCATAATCATGCAGGTAATCCAAAGCATTTTGAACCATATCCCTTCGTTTAATCTCATTTTGATACCCGCTACTTGATTTCAGGTGAGCAACAACACAAACTATATGTGCTGTATCACCCTGATCCAGATCATCTGACCTGTAATATAACTTATACACATCGATATCTCGAATATAACTCTGGGCTATTGAATGATACTGCAATACCAGTTTTTCTGAGTTGTAATAAAGCATATTAACAATATATGAGTCAGCAATCTTTATAAAATCAGCTTTCCTGTAATAATCAATTCCGTTAATGTTTAAGTTGCTGTCAAGCATTCTACTATGAATTGACGATAATTCTGATATTTCATTAACACAAAATATATCAGGCTTTACATAATCCAGAATAGTTCTGACATAACCATCCTTGTTACTGATATTATTATTGGAGGGAGTACAATAGTAAGTGTAATTGCCATAATGTAGCAGATTATATTGTAATACTGTCAGAGTATCCTGTGCATTAATTTTTATAGCAATCAATGTAATAAATATCAAAAATGATCTTTTTATCATAATCTCCCTTTAATGTTATCCAATTCAGATATTTTATCAATCAAACCCTTATTAATGAGCAGGTTTCAGCAATAATTTAAGTAAATTTGTGAATACTAAAATACAAAATCCGAAATATGAAACAAACACGAAAGTATCCAGATTTTTGAACATCGGAAATCAAAAAATTTTAAACAGATGAAATGAGCATAAATTTTCAGCATCCTAATATACCAACCGAGGATGATTAAAATTTTTGCGAAAGCGGAGATTTATCGGAGTGGTACCATG
>JANQGJ010000017.1 GCA_028277395.1 Bacteroidales bacterium
TTTTAACTTGCCCGTTTCTTCACCAATCTTTATACTGTAATATTCGTATGGAGAAAACTTCCTGGTATTTTTTAATATTTCATAAAAACTTACACCATTTGTTAGTTCCGACACGAAATGTTTTATTTGCTTTTTGTCCTTTTCGTTCTTAAACCCGTTAGACACAAGATTTAGCGCACTTACCAGGTTAATACCTGATGATAACAGTACACTCAGATCATTGTAAAATACCTGTTTCTTCTTGTTTGAGAATCCTCCAAACCCTGAAAAGCGTTCTTTCAGATCAAAAACAGGCATGGAAAATCCAGGTGATTCCTTTTTTTTCTTAACGGATTTAAAAGTACTTTTTGGAATCTCAATTCCTGACATTTTTAAGCAATTACATTAATAGTTATTACTTAATTGCAAAACCTAACCGAAAATGTCTTTTTTTAGGAGATTTTTTCCAAAAAGACTTAAATTTTTAACTTCACTGCTCAATGGTTCGATAGTTTCAATGGCTCAATTGTTATGATTGTTCGATTGCTCTGACTGTTCAATTGTTTCAATGGCTCGATTGCTCTGATTGCTACATTGCCTGCCTGCCGGAATGTGGAGGTAGGTTCGATTGTTAACAAATATTGCTGGTTAAAACTTTTCATATAACATTAGAATAGAAGAATAGTTAAGTAATCATCTCGTAATTATCAAATCTTCAATTTGCCTTTAACTACAAAACCTTCATGAAAAGAAGACAGTATGGGTTAGAGAGCAAGTATTGGAACGAGTTAAAATACCCAACACTTTCAATTTCTCTTCCGGCATCAACACTTAAATTTTCAAATCTCCAAAATTGTCTCATCTTCAAATTCTCAAATCTTCAAATCTAATTGTCTTCAAATTTTATCACTCCCGAAACAACCCTAACAACAAATTCTATGTCTAATGTTTCGGTAATCAGGTTATTGGTTGTTAATTGTATCTTTATTGTTTCTTAATATAAAAACTGTAACTTGCGACCATTATTATTATTTGCAAATACGACCGGTTTTGATAGTAAAATACACCAGATCATTATTAGTAATTTTATTACTTACGACTTCCTGTTTGGCATATTCACAGGTTCCGCTACAGGTTGAGGAACTTCCTTCCATTGAAAACCCTCCTCCAAATGATTACAGCCGTGACACACTTGTAAAGTGGGTGCTGGAGATTCTTGAAGGATATGGAGGTAAAATAGATACTGCATCAATAACTTATACCGGCGACAGAAGGGCATTGGGAAGATACTATGACGGAGATGATATAGGGCTTGAAAAAGGTCTTATTATTTCAAATGGCAAGGTAGAAAGTGCAGAGGGCCCGAACCTCACAGGTTCCATGAGTGATGAATTTGACACTTTTAATCCTGACCCACTAAATCCAGATCCAACAGGAAATGAATTATTGCTCAAGATGTATAAAGCTATTGGTGTGGATACAGCTATTTTTTATACAGGTGATGATGCAGTGCTGGAATTTAAATATCAACCTTATGGCGACCAGATACTGATGGATTATGTATTCGGATCTGAAGAATGGGGATCATCAAGATTTCAGGCTCTTGATGTGGACATGTCTGATTTTCCAAACACACCTCAGGTTCCTGATATGTTTGGTATTTTTATTTACACAAATCCAAATGAACTAGAAAACCTTGCTATCCTGCCGAATATTTCGAATCCCGCACCAGATGATCCATACTTATGGGTAAATGTCATAAATGTAAATCAAAATGACAGGCCATCATATTTTAAACCGAACCCTGACGGTTCCCCTCCTTTTGGAACGGATTATGGAACCCAGTTTGATGGATTTACCAGTACTGTTGGTGATCATGGGCCTCTTAAAGTTAATAAAACACAGGTAAACCCTTGTGGCTGGTACACTGTTAAAATTGCAATTGAGGATTTCTTATGGACAAGTACGGATCCATCTATTGAGGATGGGTTTAAATTTAACTCTGCTATTTTCCTTGGTGAAAAATCGTTGTCAAGCAATGTGCAGCTTACGGGTTATATGTACCCTGATTATACCCTTGATACTATTTTTACCAACAATGAATTTTATGGTGACCTCATTCCGGACTGTAACGATATTGAAGCTGTTTTTACCCTTGAACATGCTGTTAACGGTGATTTCCACATACCATATATTGTAAAACCTGACATTATTGCTCATAATGTCCAGGTAGAATACGAAGATGGGACAATTATCACAAATGATACTATTCTGTTTTCTGCCGGAGAAACAGAAAAGAAAATTATAATCAAAGCTATCAATGTAACTGCTGATTTTCCAAATGCAGTATTAACTTTCAAGGAAGATCCATGTAATACCCTAAATCCTTTTTCCGGAGCTTATAATGGAGAAATACCTTTTCGACTTCGTCAAAATATTCCAATCACATTTAGCGATTCACCAAAGGAATATGAGGCTTATTGTAAAGAAACTATAGACCTGACAATAACTGACATATCACAAGGTGGTGTTGTGCCTCTTGATTATTACTGGAATGGTGGATTTCCGCCACATGACACGATAAGTTACCAGGTTCAGAATGATCCTGATATGGTTACTATTGTTGTAAATGACGGGTGTGGAAATGAGTCAACAGCAGAAATTCGAATAGAGAATAAAGAGATCGAACTGAAGCCCTTACAAGCATATTTATGCGGACCAGGGCAGGTAACAGATGTTCCTGTGCAAGTTGAAAACCCCAATTTCAGTGATTATTCAATAACCCACGTACGATGGTATAAAATTACTCCATTTCAGGAGTTGGGAGAAGCTGATAGCGACATTATCACTGTGGCTTATGATGAAGTTGTTGGAGCAGATATCTGGCAATGTGGTTATGAAGTTACAGATATATGTGGAGGTACACAAACCGGAGTTATTGAAGTTAACCAGTCAAAACTAACTCTTGGCGACGATGTTAATATTTGTAATGGGGAATCAACAGAACTTATTGCTTTTGCTGAGGCTCAGTCGTTTGAGTGGTATGACACCATTAATCCCGGGGTTACTTTGTCGGACACAAACTTTGTTGTGGTTAGCCCTTCCATCACTACGGTTTATGCACTTACTATTAAAGATAACTGTGATGAATGGCAAACGGCTTATATAACTGTATTTGTTGATCAGTTTATCCCAATGATAACAATTGATCCTATTTCTGCTGAAATTTGTCCCGGAGAACCTGTTACACTTACAGCCAACGATGCCGTTTCGTGGCATTGGTCGCCGGGTGATGAAGCCACACAGTCGATTACTTTTAATCCTATGATTCCTGATGTATATCAATATACTTTAACTTCATCCTCTGAATATTGTATTGACAAGGTTGCTACAGCTTCGTTTGAAGTATTTCCAAAGCCGGTAGCTGAATTTACTTTTGATCCTGATGAAGGTGCATGTACCGGGGAAACCATTAGTTTTGACTATTCTGAAATTGTAACAAATGAAACTTTTATTTGGGATTTCGATGATGGTTCACCTGTAAGCACATTTGAAAACCCGACACATGTTTATACAACTGCCGGAACTTACAACGTAAAACTACATGTTGATAAATATATCTGTGAAAATGATACCTCAATGATGATCACCATTAATCCTTTGCCAACACCTGAGTTTGATTATGACCAGCAGCCGGCAAACGGATGTTTACCTGTAGAGGTTGATTTTACCGATCAGTCAGCCGATGTTTCTTCATCAGCTGAATATGAATGGTCTTTTGGTGACGGTTCCACAGGAAACGACAAGGGCAACACATCTCACACATATTCTGATCCTGGATTATACACCGTTTCATTACAGATAAACAATACCCAACGTTGTTCGCAAACAATAGTTAAACCAAATATTATCCAGGTAAATCCCAATCCTGTTGCGGATTTTGAGCCAGATCCTCCTATTTCAACTATGGATACACCGGAGATTGATTTTATTAACCTCACTGTCAGCGATACGGCAATAGATACCTATGAATGGAATTTTGGTGATAATTCAGCACTTGTCTACGATGAAAACCCTTCACATATATATGCACAGGCAGGTAATTATGATGTGTTGCTTGTAGTAATAACAGAAAACGGTTGTATTGATTCAGTTAGCGGAAAAGTTGCACTGACAGAAGAAGTAAAGCTGTTTATTCCAAATGCATTCACACCTAACGGTGATGGAATTAATGATGTATTTGAAATAAAAGGAACACCTGTTGCAGATTACAACCTTTATATTTACAACAGATGGGGACAGGTCATCTGGAGTACACATACATTCAGTGAATTCTGGGATGGAACAGATCGTAAAGGAAACCCTGTACCATCAGGAAGTTATGTATACCAGATTGTGGGAACTGATTACCTGTTGAAGTCAATTAAATATGATGGTACTGTTACAGTAATCAGATAAACAATGTAGCTGGTGTGTCCGTTTCCGGGTATTGTCTTTCTAAATGAAGAAATGTGGGTTATAATAGTGGTTGTTTTCACAAAATAGTTACCTGAAAAGGCTCATACCTGAATTTTTAGCCTAAAAATAGGAAAAGTAACGAAAATGTAACGCTTTCTGTAAATGAAGTAACGGAAATGTAATGCTCTTTTTATATCCAAACAGTAATAATTATTGTTGTTTTGAATTGTAATTTTTTATAAGAGTTACAAGTAGTTCATTATAATATCTGTTGTTAGGTTTCAGTGGTTTTAAATAGTTAATGCAACCAACACTTATGAATTTGGAAGTTTTCATAGCAGTCTTACCATTTCATAAAGTGGCATCTAACTCTAAAACCAGCTTCCCCTGTATGTGGTCATAAAATCATATTATAATTCCTCAAATTACGAAAGACCAAATTCCTACTTTTGGCAATGTATTATTGTAATTATGTGGTGACTACTTGGGGGAAGCGCTTTTAAATGCGTATGAATAAATCCATTTTGAAGTACCTTAAGAACTTCAGAGATTAGCCAGACACTTGAAGAGCTATAGCAAACCCTCTATCATTACTATGCTTTCAGAACACGACACAATTATCTTCTACGATTTTTACTACTTTTGCACTCCTAAAACTTAGAATAACAATGAGTAACAAAGAAATAGTAGTAAGTGGTATCAGACCAACCGGAAATTTACATCTTGGGAATTATTTTGGTGCAGTTAAAAATTTTGTGAAAATGCAGGAAGCCGGCGGATGCTTCTTTTTTATTGCAGATTATCACTCCCTTACAACACATCCTACTCCCGGTGACCTGCAAAGCAATGTAAAGCAGGTGTTAATTGAATATTTGGCTGCAGGACTCGACCCCGATAAATCCACATTATATCTTCAAAGCGATGTGCCCGAAACTGCCGAACTATATCTGTTTCTGAATATGAATGCCTACCTGGGCGAACTGGAAAGGGTTACCACTTTTAAAGATAAAGCCCGTAAACAGCCTAATAATGTTAATGCAGGGTTACTTACCTATCCAACACTTATGGCTGCCGATATAATTATCCACAAAGCTGCAAAAGTACCTGTTGGTAAAGACCAGGAACAAAATCTTGAAATGACAAGGACTTTTGCACGCAGGTTTAACCATATGTATAAAACGGAATATTTCCCAATTCCAACAGCTTATAATTTTGGAGAGCAACTTGTAAAAATACCTGGACTGGATGGCAGTGGCAAAATGGGAAAATCAGAAGGGGAAGGAAATGCAATTTTTCTGAACGACGACCCAAAAAAACTTAGGAAAAAAGTAATGCGTGCTGTATCTGACAGTGGCCCTACAGAAATGAACCAGGAAAAACCGGAAGCTATCCAGAACCTGTTTTCACTGATGGATATTGTTACAAAACCTGAAATTGTTGAACAGTTTAATACACAATACAACGACTGTACTATCCGCTACGGTGATCTGAAAAAACAGCTTGCCGAAGATATGATAAACTTTACCGAACCATTCCGTGAAAAAATAGCAGAGCTTTCATCTAATGATGATTACATAAAAAAAGTGATGAATATGGGTGCTGAAAAAGCTCGTGAAAGTGCCAGAAAAACTGTAGAAGAAGTCAGGGAAATAATAGGTTTCAGAAAATATTATACTGTACAATAGCTATTGAAGAAACCGAACAAGTATGTAAATTGAAAGCTGAACTTGCAAATTACATACTTTTCGTATATTTGCCCTATGAATTACATTGAACGGCTTTATACTTCAAAGTTAAAGAAGTATATCGATAATTTTCCGGTGCTGGCAATTCTAGGCCCACGTCAATGTGGTAAATCGACACTTGCCAGGCATATTTTGAAGTCATATGACAGCATATATCTGGATCTTGAAAATCCTGATGATATTAATAAGTTGAGCGAACCAAATCTATTCTTCAATCAATACCAGGATAAGCTTGTTTGTCTGGATGAGATTCAAAGATTGCCACAGGTCTTTGAAATACTGAGAGGAGTAATTGACAGGAACAACAGAAATGCGCAATTTATTATACTTGGTTCGGCTTCTCCTCAACTACTCAGACAAACATCAGAAACACTGGCTGGCAGAATAGTTTACCATGAACTCACTCCTTTTTTGTATGATGAATTAAATCAGGAAAATGACACTAATACCAATGAATTTTGGTTCAGGGGAGGTTTTCCCAGAAGCATACTTGCTATTGATAATGAAATAAGTATAGTTTGGCGAAAAAACTTTATCCTTACTTTTATGGAAAAAGATATTCCAGGCCTTGGGTTTAATTATCCAGCAGAAACAATCCGAAGATTGTGGCAAATGATAGCACATTCACAGGGACAGGTAATAAATATGTCGCAACTGGGAAAATCACTTGGTATTTCGCATACAACAGTAAGGCAATATATTGATTTACTGGAGCAAACTTATATGATAAGAGTATTGCAACCATATCATGGTAATACCAAAAAGAGAATAATTAAAACTCCAAAAGTTTATATAAGGGATACCGGAATACTACATTCACTTTTAGGGATAATGAAAAATGAAGATTTACTTGGAAATCCTGTTGTTGGCTCATCCTGGGAATCAATGGTTATTGAAAATATTATCATGCATAATCCTGATTTTAAGAGTTCATTCTACAGAACATCCAATGGCAATGAAATAGATCTTGTACTTGAATCAGGGAATAATAAATATGTCATAGAATGTAAATTGTCAACTTCTCCAAAACTTACAAAATCATTTTATAATGCTATTGATGATATACAGCCACAAAATACCTGGGTTGTAGCACCGGTTGATATGCCATATTACATAAATGAAAAAATAAAAGTGTGTAATCCGGGTACTGTAATCGAAGACTTTAAAAACTTAAACTAGAACATTGTTAGAGAAAAAAAATACAAACATAGACCGTGAGCCTGAAACTGCCGTAATGGTTGGATTGATTACTAATGCACAACAGAAGGAAAAGATAAACGAATACCTTGACGAGTTGGCATTTTTAATTGAAACTGCCGGAGGAAGGCCTGTTGAGAGGTTTACACAGCCACTTGACTATCCTAATTCACGAACATACGTGGGTTCTGGAAAACTGGAAGAAATTCGACAGTATGTAAAAGCTACCGAAATTGATATGGTGGTTTTCGATGATGAACTTGGCGGATCACAAATCCGGAACCTCGAAAAGGCTCTGGAATGTAAAATTCTTGACCGAACAAATCTGATACTTGATATTTTTGCTAAACGTGCTCAAACTGCACATGCAAAGGTACAGGTTGAACTTGCACAATACCAGTACTTACTACCCCGACTGACTGGAATGTGGACTCACCTTGAACGTCAGCGTGGTGGTATTGGATTAAGAGGTCCCGGTGAAACCGAAATTGAAACAGACCGCAGGATAATCAGGGATAAAATAAGCCTTCTTAAGAAAAAGCTTGTGCAAATTGATAAACAGAAGGCTACACAACGGAAAAACAGGGGACAGTTAATTCGAGTGGCGCTTGTAGGTTATACAAATGTAGGTAAGTCAACTATCATGACATTGCTTAGTAAATCCGAGGTATTTGCTGAAAACAAGCTGTTTGCTACTCTTGATACCACTGTGCGCAAAGTAGTGGTCGATAACCTTCCTTTTCTACTGTCAGATACAGTTGGTTTTATCAGGAAACTGCCTCACGGACTGGTTGAGTCGTTCAAATCAACACTTGATGAAGTGAGAGAATCGGATATACTGGTACATGTTGTCGATATTAGTCATCCTGAATTTGAAGACCAGATACTTACTGTAAACCAAACCCTATCGGAAATAGGTGCAGGTGATAAAAAGGTTATTATGGTTTTCAATAAAGTTGACGCATATCAGTGGGTTGAAAAAGATGATGATGATTTAACTCCGCCCACAAAAGAAAATACAAGCTTAACCGATCTGCAAAACAGCTGGATGGCAAGAGATAATCATCCCTGTATATTTATTTCGGCAAAAACCAGGGAAAATTACCAGGAATTCAGGAAGTTACTTTACAATAACATCAGGGAAGTTCATGCCATAAGATATCCGTATAACAATTTCCTTTATTAAGTTTGGAAGCCTTTGGTTTCAGGAACAAAAGGTATTATTTTAAATAATGGACATAATAATAATTTCCATATCAATATCAGGTGGATTATTTATCCTGTTTGAGATATTTGACAAACCTGTATTGAAATATGTTTTCAAACCTTTAACAACTGTTCTTGCGATATCTCTAACCATTTTACTAACTGGTGATAAACTTACAGACTATAGTCTGTTAATATTAACTGGATTAGTGTTTTCACTTGTTGGTGATATATTTTTGATGCTTCCGTCAAATGAATTTGTTAAGGGGTTAGCTTCATTTTTGGTGGCACGTATATTTTTTACAGTTTCTTTTGTAATCGGATTTGGTCCTTATTACGAAATATTGATCCTGCTACCTATAATTATTATTGCAATGGTATTCCTCTTTAAAGTACTGCCTAAGACCAATAAACTTAAAATTCCTGTATTGTTATACTCTTTGGTCCTGGTGATATTTTTATGGCAGGCTACAGGAAGATTTTATTATCTTGGAGATACATCGGCACTTTTTACTTTTATCGGAGCTGTTTTGTTTGTTTTTTCCGATTCGGTACTTGGTTATGCCAGATTCGCAAGAAATTCAATCTTTTCTGTTATCACTATTCATGTTACCTATTGGGGAGCTTTAGTTTTTATTGCGTTGTCTGTATAGTCATTTTATTCTTCAAACTACTTTCACCTTGGAACACCTTGGTGGTTAAACAAATTGATCTTCATGCTTCAGGACAGTCACTCGAATAGATCCAAATGAATATAATGCGATTATTTAAAAACAATTAATTCTGATACTCTTTAGCGGGTAAGATTTTTCTATTTAAATCGTTAGTTTTACATCCTAAAAATTAAGCAAATGAAAACAAAATTGTTGCTGTTATTATCGGTACTAACCGGTGTATTGCTTTCGGTTTCATGGCCTGTAGCCGGCTTCACACCTTTGATATTTGTTGCTTTGGTTCCACTGTTGTACATCCAGAAATACCTTGGTGATAACGGTAGAAAAGGTATGTTTTGGTATTCATGGCTTGCTTTTCTGATCTGGAATGTATCAACTACATGGTGGATTTGGAATTCAACTGATATGGGCTCGATCATGGCATTTCTTCTTAATTCACTTTTTACGGCAACTGTATTTCAACTATACCATCTATCAAGAAAAAAGCTGTTTAATAATAAAAAGGGAGCATTTATATTGTTATTTTACTGGATTACATGGGAATACATACATATGAACTGGGATTTGACCTGGTCGTGGTTAAACCTCGGTAATGTGTTCGCATCTAAACATTTATGGATTCAATGGTATGAATATACAGGAAGTCTTGGCGGAACAGCATGGGTTTTAATGGTTAACCTGTTGATATTTAATATTATATCAGGAATTGCAAATAAACAACCCAGAGTAACATTAATTGTACCTTTCGTGGAACTGATAATTGTGATACTGGTACCTTTAATTTTTTCGTTTACCAGCTACAATAGTTACCAGGAAGAGGAAAATCCGGTGGAAGTTGTAGTAGTACAGCCAAATACGGATCCTTACAATGAACAATACTCACTTCCTCATGAAACCATTTTAAATAAAAACCTGACGCTGGCATTACAAAAAATGACAGACAACACAGATTTTGTTGTATTTCCTGAATCAACCATACAGGAAGATATTTGGGAGGAATGGCTTGACAGATCTATTAGTTTGAAGTCAATCAGAGAGGTGCTTTATAATTTTCCAAACACATCCGTTGTTATTGGTGCTACTACATACAGACTTGTGAAAGAAGGAGAAAAAATGACCAATGCTGCCCGGAAGTTCAAACAAAGCGAAGGTTATTATTATGCATATAATACAGCAATCTTTATCGAGGATTCTTCTGATTTTCAATTACATCACAAATCAATACTAACACCTGGAGTTGAGATAATGCCATCATGGTGGATACTAAAACCTGTTGAAAGTTTAGCAATTGATCTTGGCGGTACAACAGGAACCCTTGGGCGTGATAATTTTCCCGTATCATTTTTAAGTCCTGACTCTAAAATAAATGTTTCACCAATTATATGTTATGAATCAGTTTACGGAGAATTTGTAGCAGAAACAGTGAAAGCAGGAGCAGGATTAATATTTGTTATTACTAACGATGGATGGTGGGGCAATACTCCAGGCCACAAGCAACACCTGCTATTTTCTGTTTTACGGGCCATTGAAACACGCAGGAGTGTTGCAAGATCTGCAAATACAGGGATTTCAGCATTTATCAACCAACGAGGTGATATTATTCAGCAAACTCCATACTGGGAACCGGCAGTTATTAAAACATCATTGAATGCAAATTATGAACTGACCTGGTACGTTAAAAATGGTGATTATATTGCAAGGATATCAGCATTTGTAAGTGCATTATTATTGCTCATTTCTTTTACACAGGGTTATTTACGTAAGAAGAAGAGTATTATTTAAAGTGGAAGTCAAAAATCAGGTACATAACAGATAGTACTAACTGATTTTTTACGAAATTCAAATTTGATTATCTGGCAAAAAGCTATGAAGTTAACTGAATAATATCGAACTCATGCTTTCCATCTCATTACCCTTACTCTTTCTCGTAATAAATAATAATCTTTCCAAGAGGTGTGGTTGATTCAGAAACAATTTTTCCGGAAGATAATTTTCCTAATTCGTTAAGTGATGCCGGATTATCTTCAAAAAAATATGCTATCGTATTATTATCCTTATCCAGTTTCCATTGGGTTTCGTGAGAGCTGCCAGGAGATTCTATTATCAATGTTGAATCATCGATAATTCTGAAATATGTTTCCTTTTGCATTTCAACAACCTGGCGTAACATTTCCGGTGTTGTATATTTCTCATCAAAGTCTGTTTCAACTTTTTGTGCTTTCCATGTACCAACCAACTTACTTTCAGGGCTACCACCACACGATGATAATATTATTATCAATAACACCAACACACCGGTAAGATTGAATAACTGCTTCATTTTTTTGCTAACGTTTTTAAAAGAGTGCAAATGTACAATCAAATTAATATAACTGCTAAAAACTTATGAATGTTTAACATTTATGTGTCATCCAAATGTAATTCTGATGTATTAAAAACATATGTACATTTGCATTTTCATGAAAAAACACAAGAAATTAAAAATAACCAGCCTTTGCAAACTTGGTAAAAAAGAGATTGAAGCAAACCTGAAAGACATTATGTTGCTGGTAGTTGATCCTGAGTACATTTGCAAAAAATGTGCAAGGGTGGCAAATATTGAAAAAATACTATGCCACCCCAAAAACATTTAATAAATTTACTTTCAAAGAGGTAACCTGACATTTGATTTACCTGAAAGATTTCACCAATAACATTATTAAAAACAAGAGAATTACTATTCCTGCGCCAATAAACATCCATATGTTTATTACCCGTGATTCGGATTTCATAACATAATCCTCAAATAGTATTGACATTGAGTTTACCTTCCATGATGTATTATTACCTACTACTGATAAGGAATTTGTTTCAGTAATTAATCCGGGTAATTCAACCGATACCTCATACTCTTCCATTTGAAAGGTTTTCCACAGGAACTCTATTTTATTATCCAAATCCTCAAATTGTGTTTTAAGAATACTTTTTAGTTTGAAAAGCTCTTCGTTACCTGTCCAGGTAGCAAGGTTGTCTGCCAGTTCTGATGACGAATCAAAATCCATGTTATTTACATTCCTGCTAATACTATCCCGATACCTGTCAATATCATTTGGGGTAAATGATGGATCGTTGAGTTTGGTAAGCCCGGATTTAAGCAATTGTATTATTTCGGCTGTAAATGATTCTTCAAGGTACTTTTCTGCTATATCTTCTGCCAGGTCCAGCGCTGTTGAATCGCTGCTGTTCAATGCTATTTTCTTACTTGTCAGCCACATTAGATCCGTTTTACTGATATAATCCTGATAATTGAGATATGTAAATGGATTAGCTGCTTCAATTTTTTCAATATATGTTATGTACGAATAGAATACACCAAATGATTTATCAATATTAATACTCCTTTTTAATTTTTTTCTCCAGCCGGTATCTTTTTCCAATTCATTATTCAGAGCATTGCTGTTGCTAAATTGTTTCGTGTATGTGAGCAGGTACTCATCATTTCCGATAGTGTCTTTTTCCAATACCTTTTCCCATGTATCGTCAACAGGATATGGTAATCCTGACCTCATAACATCTGTGGAGTCTCCTGTTATTTTTATTATCCGTACAAATGACCCGTCATCATTTACAATTGTTTCAACTTTTATCTCCCTGCAACTTCCCAGCATCAAAATCGTTAAAATAAGACTTAATATTATTCGAACATTTTTCATTTTTCCAGATTTTTAGTTTTACTTTTATCTCTATTCCGCTGCTAATGACTGTTTTTCATGTTAATTCTATAAAAACTACCCGTGGCAGCCAGCAACCGGTTTATATTTTCATCATTTTCCCGATCTGTTATTATTGAGGATATTCTTGCCTGCATAATTTGTGTACTTATCTTCTTTTGGTTCAGAAATGTTATTTCATCAATTTTGGTTTCACCGCTTATATTTGTTCCTGCATTATATATCACCAGCTTTTTCAGACTTACATAAGGGTTTTCGGTTGATACAGCTGATGAATATGTTTCCAGTTTTGATACACTGTTAACCACCTGGTATTGTTCAATTCCAAATACTATAACAAGTATTACTGAAGCGGCAGCCAGAGCTTTGGTTATCAATCGTATTACCTTTTCACTACTATATAGTTGATTAATTGCAGGATTTTGATCAGCATTTTCTATTGCCAACAGGATATCTTCTGTTAGTTTTTCAGGATCAGCAAGTATTGGTGATTTTTGCAGCATTGAGGTAACTTTTCTCATCTCATTACACCGTTGGTGGTATGCTTCACACTGTTCACATATTTCCAGATGTTTTCTAACCTCCTCAATCAATGTGCTGCTTTCTTCAAATATCAGCTGATCTATTTTCTTTTTTACAGTTTCACATTTCATACATTCCTCCTTTCATATGAAAAAATCATTTGTAGTTTTTCCTTTACCGATTTCCTGGCATGGTAAAGGTTGCTTTTTATAGTTGTAAGCGACAGATTTAATATTTCACAAACTTCATCAGGACTTTTCCCCTGTAAATCTCTCAATACAAAAACCAGTCTTTGCTTATCTGACAATGTTTCTGTTACCTGTTTTATCAGCTGTCCGGTTTCCCTGTTATCAAAAATAAATTCAGGATTGTCAGACTCTAAATGATTTGTAAGATCAATGTTATCAATACAAACTGCTTTTTTTTTGGATTCAGCACGTTGATGATCAATTGAAGTGTTTGTTACTATTTTATACATCCAGGTTGTAAATTTTATCCCGGGATTATAATTTTTTATATTCTTCCAGATTTTAACAAAACTTTCCTGTACCACATCTCTTGCATCATCCTCATTACACAGTATTCTGAATGCAAGGTTAAATGCCAATTGCTGATATTTTTTAACAAGAATTCCAAATGATTTTTTATCTCCGCTTTGGGCTTTTTCAATTATTTTTTCATCATCAAATCGCATTGGCAGATTTTGTTATTCTGTATTTGATACGATGAAAGTAATAAAAAGTAAAAAATATAACCGTATTGATTTATTGATCATATTATCAAAATAATTATACATTTGCAAAATAATTGTTATTACTTACCATTCGGCCCTAAATAATCATACATTTAACAAACAAAATATTAATATAGAATGGTGCATATGTTGCAACATAATGTACTAAATGCAAACAGAAGAATAAATGAAGAAAAAAAGAACGAAAAGACCACTAAACGCACTAACAGGAATTATACTAAGCATATTTACCGAAAATCCGTTTAAAGCATACAATTACAAACAGGTTGGACATTTACTGGGTGTTAAAGATAAAGCCGGACGCGATCTTGTACTTAAAATTATTGATGAGCTTATTGAAAAAGGTAACCTCAATGAAATTCGCAGGGGAAAATACATGCTTAACCCTGAAAAACTGGAAGAACTAACAAACATCAAAAAATACATAACAGGTACAGTAGACATGAAAAATACCGGCAAAGCATATGTTATTCCGGATGATGGTGGTGATGATATTTATATTGCACCAAATAATGTTGGGCATGCCTTGCACGATGATATTGTGAAGGTTTTTATGTTCCCAAAACGTAAAAGCCATAAAAACGAAGGACAAATTGTTGAAATACTCGAAAGAACCAAAGACACTTATGTCGGAGTTCTGGAATTGAGTAAAAACTTTGGTTTTGTAATTACTGACAGCCATAATATGCCATACGATATTTTTGTTCCAAAGAGCAAAACAGGAGGTGCTGTAAACGGACAAAAAGTACTGGTGAAAATTTCGGAGTGGCCTGAACAATCTAATAACCCTTTCGGGGAGATAATTGAAATACTTGGTAAACCAGGTGACAATGATGTTGAAATGAAATCTATACTTGCTGATTATAGTTTTCCTTTGTCATTTCCTCCAGAAGTGGAGAAAGATGCCGATAAGATCAGTACTGAAATTTCCTCGTCTGAAATAAAAAAACGTAAAGATTTCAGAAATACATGGACACTTACTATTGATCCATTGGATGCCAAAGATTTTGATGATGCAATTTCTCTTATAAAACTTGAAAATGGTAATTATGAGGTCGGTGTGCATATCGCTGATGTAAGTCATTATGTAACACCGGGAACTGCTCTTGACAACGAAGCTCTGAAAAGGGCCACATCAGTATATCTCGTTGACAGGGTAATACCTATGTTACCTGAAGTGCTGTCAAACCAGGTTTGTTCGCTTCGTCCTAACGAAGATAAACTAACTTTTTCCGCTGTCTTCACAATGAACAATAAAGCTGAGGTTCTGGATCAGTGGTTTGGTAAAACAATAATCAACTCTGACAGGAGATTTACATATGAAGAGGCACAGGAAATTATTGAATCTGGAACCGGGGAATACTCTGACGAAATAAGTATTCTTAATGCTCTTGCCACAATCCTTCGGGAAAAAAGATTTAAAAAAGGGTCGATTAATTTTAACTCTGAAGAAGTAAAATTCAAACTTGACGAAAAGGGAAAACCCATAGAAACTTATGTTAAGGAACAGAAAGAAGCTAACCACCTGATTGAGGAGTTTATGCTACTTGCAAACAAAAAAGTTGCTGAATTTATTGGTGTACAAAAGGATAAAAAAACACCAAAAACATTTGTATACCGAATTCATGATGAACCCAATCCTGAAAAGCTTAATACATTTGTACAGTTTCTTAAAAAGCTTGGGTACAGTCTGAATGTTAGTTCACGGCAAACGCTTGCAAGCTCATACAACAACCTTTTTAAACGAATAAGTGGTAAAGGAGAAGAACATATGATAGAAACCATTGCTGTCCGAACCATGGCGAAAGCCGAATATTCAACTGATAATATCGGACATTATGGCCTGGCATTTCCATACTATTCACATTTTACTTCTCCTATCAGACGATATCCGGATTTAATGGTTCACAGGTTACTCGAAAGATATCTTGCAGGTGGTAAATCGGCAGGGAAAGATGCATATGAAGAAATGTGTAAACATTCATCGGAAATGGAACGTAGAGCAACCCAGGCAGAACGTGACTCAGTTAAATACAAGCAGGTAGAATTTCTTCTTGACAAAAAAGGAAAGGTATTCGATGGTGTGATTTCAGGTGTAAGCAAATGGGGTATCTTCGTTCAACTCATAATTTCCAAAAGCGAAGGTCTGATCCGGTTTAATGATCTGAAAGATGATTTTTATTACCTGGATGAAGACAATTACAGGATCATAGGAAGGCAATCCGGAAATATGTTTAGACTTGGTGATAAGGTTAATGTTCTTGTAAAAGATGTTGATATGGAGAAGAGGCAACTCGACTTTGTTATTGTTGATTAATAATAGAAAGCATTGAGAGAGTACTTGCTTTAATGTTTTTAACCACAAAGGGATACAAAGCGTATCACAATCGTATACAAAGTAATCATTTGTTTTTCATAACATTATACATGTTGCCTTTCGTTTTTTTTTTGAATTCCTATACAGGTTTTGTAGTTAAACTATTTTACCTGAGATAAACACAAAAATCAAATGATCTAATATTAATAATTACCTTTGAATTTATCAAAATTAAGGAATATGAAAGCTTTTAGTTTGTTTGCATCATTATTGATTTCAATTAGTTCGCTATTCTCGCAAATACCATATAACCAACGATATATCGAACCTGTTTTTGATAACATTATTATTGAACAAGATGTTGTATATGGAAATGCGCCGGCCTTATTATTTCCGTATCTTAATGAGAGTTTAACATCTCCACAAGATCTGTTTATGGATATATACCGTCCTGAAAATGATAACCTTGACAAACGACCTACACTGGTTTGTGTGCATTCCGGTGCATTTGTTTCCGGTACAAAATTGGCTGAAGATATGGTTGCATTTTGTGATTCGATGGCTCACCGGGGATATGTTGCTGCAAGTATTGATTACAGACTTGGAATGAATGTGCTTAGCCCGGAAAGTTCCACACGCGGAGTTTACAGAGGTATTCAGGATGGCAGGGCTGCCATAAGGTTCCTAAAAGAGAATCATCAGCAATATGGCATCGATACCAACAATATTTATATACTTGGAAGCAGCGCCGGCGCATACATTGGCCAGCATAATTTATTTATGGATACCGAAGAAGAACGTCCACCTGAGTCTTATAATACTCCTGATCTTGGATGTTTGGACTGTTCAGGAAATAGTTATGCAAATTCCGGAAAAGCCAGTGGGCTGATTGCTCTTTGGGGTGCATTACAGGATACCATTTTTATTATCAACACGGATACAATACCTGTTTACCTGGTACATGGTACTGCCGACGCTACTGTTCCTTTTGTATATGGCAGTGCTTTTGGAAACCCTGCCTTCCCGCCAACTTACGGTAGCAGCCTGGTTGCCGAAAGACTTGAAAATACTGGAAACAAACCTGAGACGTATTTTGTTTTTGGTGAAGGACATGAGTTTTACGGCACAAATAATGGAGATTGGCCCGGTTCACCCAATAGTTACTGGGATACCGTTTTTTACAGCACTCAGTCATTTATGTATGATATTCACAAACCGACAGCCGGATTCCGTGTTGAAGCATATGGTGTTTTTGAATTTTATGATGAGAGTATTTCAGCATCAGGCTGGTACTGGGATTTTGGAGATGGCAACTACAGTACGGAACAAAACCCAACCCATGAATTTCCTGAAGAAGGATATTATAAAGTCACGCAATTTGTTGAAAATGGTCTAAACAGTTGGGATACGACATCAACTTATGTCGATTTTTTTGTTGGCATTGAACGCAAAACATCGTCAGGATTTAATATGTATCCAAACCCGGCTGAAAACCAGATAACTTTTATAAATTCAGGAAATAACCCTATTATTATTGAAATTAAAAATTACTTTGGAGCAACTATTGACAAAGTAGTAGTTCTGGAAAACTGTAGGTTTGATTATCAAACAGCTAATCTGGATCCGGGATTATATTTTGTTGTTGTAACAGCTAAAATCAATCGTAATATTCATAAGCTTATTGTCAAATAGAAATTATAACTTTCGGTTTTTGATCATTACTCAGGTTCGGTTTCAATTCACATATTAAACATGGATTAATAATTTTCTTTTGCAACTTTTGGTTGGATAGTTAACTATTTTTGCGTGATATTTTAATACTATGATAAACTATAACTTTCATTTACATAGCAACTATTCTGACGGTGATTGTGATCCTGTTGACTATGTTAAAAAGGCCATCGATATGGGGTTTTCTGCGATTGGATTCTCTGAACATTCTCCATTACCTTTTAACAATCCCTTTTCTTTAAAAGAGGAAAATGTTGATAATTATGTTGCGGAAATCAATATTCTGAGAAACAAATACAAAGGACAAATTGATATTTACAGGGGTTTGGAAATGGATTATATACCTGCGATGTCGACAAACTTTGAACTATGGAAACAAAAATGCAGGACAGATTATTTAATAGGTTCGGTCCACCTGGTATCACCTCCTGATAACATTGAACTATGGTTTACTGACGGACCAAAGCATGAAACATACGATAAAGGGTTAAACGACTTTTTTAACGGAGACATAAAGTTAGCAGTAAGAACCTATTATTATCAGCTCAATGAGATGATTGAAACACAGGAATTTGATATAGTTGGTCATATTGATAAAATTAAAATGCATAACCGTGATCGTTTTTTCACTGAAGATGAATCCTGGTATCAGAAGCTTGTTGACGAATGCCTGGATCTTGTAAAACAGAAAGGCTTAATAGTTGAAGTTAACACACGTGGTATCTATAAAAAGAGATCTGATTACCTGTTTCCTGACGGAATCACATTGAAAAAAATTAAAAATCTGAACATTCCGATTGTAATTTCATCAGATGCACATCGGCCTGATGAATTAAATATGGGATTTATTGAAACAATTAAATTGCTATCAGATTATGGTTTTGTTTCAGTTATGAATTATAATTCCGGTGGCTGGTTTCCTGTACCATTAAAGAAATAAAAAGGCCACCCTAAATCGGATGGCCTCTGAATTAATATCTTAAATAGGTTCTATTCATTGTCAATAGCCCATTTCAAATAAACAGAACCCCATGTAAAACCACCACCAAAAGCTGATAATATTATGTTATCACCTTTTTTAAGTTTTGGAGCCCATTCATGTAAACACATCAATATGGTTCCGTTTGTTGTATTCCCATATCTTTCAATGTTTATCATTACTTTTTCTTTTTCCAGCCCCATTCTTCTGGCAGTGGCATCAATAATTCTCATATTTGCCTGATGTGGAACCAGGTAAGCTATATCTTCTGATTTAAGGTTATTGCGTTCCATAATTTCAACGCTCACATCAGCCATTTTTGTTACGGCAAACTTGAAAACTGCCTGACCTTCCTGGTAAATATAATGTTCGCGTGCATCAACAGTTTCATGAGAAGGTGGCTTAACAGATCCTCCAGCTTTTTGATGCAGGTGAGGTATTCCAACACCATCACTATACATTTTAGAATCAATAATTCCTAAATCTTCGGTTGTTGGTTCCAATAGAACAGCACCACCGGCATCACCAAATAATATACATGTAGTACGATCAGTATAATCAACTATAGAGGACATTTTATCAGCACCAACAACAACAACTTTTTTGTATTGACCTGACTCCACAAATCTACGTCCTGTATCAAGAGCATAAATGAAGCCTGAACAAGCAGCATTTAAATCATAACTAAAGGCATTTTTGATTCCTGCCTTCTCACTAATAATAGTAGCAGTAGCAGGAAAAAGCATATCCGGAGTAACTGTTGCACAGATTAACAGATCCACTTCATCAGGAGATGTATTTGTTTTCTTTAACAAACCTTCAACAGCTTTTACTCCAATATGAGATGTGCCCAGCCCCTCACCTTTCAAAATGTGCCTTTCTTTAACACCGGTACGGGTTAGTATCCATTCATCAGTAGTATCCACTATGGTCTCCAGTTCTTTATTTGTAAGAATATAATCGGGAGCCCACGCATGAATCCCGGTAATTGCTGCATTTATTTTTGACATACTTTGTTTTTTACTAATTCCTCTCCCGCAAAAGTACACATTTTAGTATTGCGACAATTTTATGCAGGATTCAGCATTGTTACCGATATTTATAAAAAAACAAAACCCTTGGATACCGGAATATACAAGAGCTTTTTCTGTTATTATATTATACCAGAAACAATGTACTGATAACTAAAATCTGAAATATTATTATTCTGCTTTGGCGTTTTCAACCACCAGTTTTCCTTTGTAATACATGTCGCCATCAACATAATATGCACGGTGGTAAACATGAACTGTACCGGTGGTAGGGCATGTTGCCAATTGAGGAGCCTCAGCTTTATAATGAGTTCTCCTTTTATCTCTTCTGGTTTTCGAAATTTTCCGCTTTGGATGTGCCATTTTATTATTACTTTATATGATTACTTTAATCTAATTTCAAATTTTTTAATGCATCCCACCTGGGATCAGTTTTTTGTTCAGAGTACTCGTTGAGTCGTTCTATCATGTCTAAATTACAAGTGTAGTTACCATCCTTATCGTTGGGATGTACCTTCTTTATTGGTAACATTAAATTTATGTACTCGTAAATATACTGACTAATATCAATGCTGCTTTCATCTGACGGTATCGTAATTATTTCATCCGAAACCTCTTCAAAATCATTGGCATACTTTACTATCAACCTAAAATCATCAGAAACACCTAATTCAAAAGAATCAAGACAACGGTCGCATTTTAAAAGCAGATTACCCTTAAATTTGAAAGTAAAATCAAGAAGTGTTGATTCTTTAATCAATCCTACATTCAAATCCACACAGCCTCCATCAACTTCAAGGTACTCATAATTACTAAAGAACGAATCATCAATTTCAAATGTATAGTTGTGGTTTCCTAAACCCAGTCCCTTGATCGGAATTATATATTCAACCATCTTTTTCACCCTACACAAAAATCGGGCGGCAAAATTACATCTAATTATTATTAATTACAAACATTAGTTGCAGAATGATTTAGCTAAGAGTTTATTATAATTTTCATGTTTATTGTTAAATTATTAACATAAAAAGCGTTGTTTTTTTGATTCTTCAAATGAGTAATTTTTGAGCTTTGTTGCATGGGCCTGATTTACAGAATCTTACATGCTTGTTTGGAGCGGCAATAAATAGCTGTTTTATAATTTGGTTTTGAACAATTCTATATAAATTTGCGGCATTATAACAATTTAATAATATTAAAATTATGATGTTCATAAATAAATTGATAGCAGCAATATTACCTTTGATGCCACAAAAACTTGTATGGATATTTTCAAAAAGATATATTGCCGGGCAAACTCTGGGTGAAGCTATTGGGATTGCCAAAAAACTGAACAATGAGGGCAACCTTGTTACAATTGACCTCCTTGGTGAATTCATTACAGAATTATCACAGGCGGAAAAGAATCGTGATGAATATCTTGAGATTATTGAAACCGTTGAAAAAAGTAATATTAACGGTAATTATTCCCTTAAACCAACCATGTTTGGTTTGTTGATTGATAAAGATGCCTGTTACAAGATGATCAGGGATATTGTTAAAAAGGCTGTTGAACATAATAATTTTGTTAGGGTTGACATGGAAGATTCGCAATGCGTTGACCTTGAGATTGAACTCTACAGAAAGCTTAAAGAGGAATTTCCTGAAAACGTTGGTCTGGTTGTTCAGGCCTATCTGCACAGGACTATTCACGATCTTGAAGATATGATGGATATGCATTCACCTGAAAATCCATTGAATTACAGAATTTGTAAAGGTATTTATGTTGAATCAGAAAAAATTGCATATAAAAAATACGCTGAAATAAACGAGCACTTCCTGGAAGACCTGGAATTTATGTTCAAAAATGGAATTTATCCAGGTATTGCCACGCATGACGAGAAACTTGTAAATGGTGCTTATGAGTTAATTGAAAAATATAACGTTCCTAAGGATAAGTTTGAATTTCAAATGCTTTACGGAGTTACACCTGCGCTACGCAGATCAATACTTAAAAAAGGATACCGAATGAGGATTTATACTCCATTTGGAAAACAATGGTTTGCTTATTCAACAAGGAGACTCAAAGAGAACCCCAAAATGGCACAGGAAATTATAAAAGCCCTGTTTGTAAGAGGTTAATTTTCAGAACAGGTTATTAAGGTTTTACTAAAGAAACCGAAACCACGGAAATGTGATCATCATTCAGGGGTTTCGGTTTTTTTTTGAGAAAAAGGCACGGGAATTATTCCCGCACCTAAAGAATCAAACTTGAACTCTGAAAAGTTTCTTTAAAAATGAATTTTATACATGATATTCGGTATCATATTTAACTGGGTATAGTAGTCCCTATCATCTTTATACTCATTGTAATACTCGTAAATTCGTGCCTGATTACCAAATACATTGTAAATATCCAGATATATTTCGTGTCTTACTCTTGGTCTGTTAAATGAATAACCTGCCGTGAAATTCATTTGGAATACATTGTCAAGACTGCTATTATATGCTTCATCCGTTTTATAAACACTTTCTCCCTCAATTCTGGATTTTTCCAGATCAAGAGGTAAGTATTTGTTTCCTCCGTTCACAAAAAACTTGGCATTTAGGTTTAGCTTGTTCCCGTTTTCAGGCTTACCGATAGTAAATTCTTTTCCTATCAGGAAGTTAGCAGCATATCCTGCATTATATTTTGTATTTCTCAATTTCCCATCCAGTGATTTGTATTTTGAATCGAATACAGATGCTGTTATCATGAAATAATAACTGTCAAAGAAATATCTTTCAAGAGTAAATTCAAGTCCGTAATTGTAACCTTTTCCTTTGCTAACAAGAGCTTTATCAACATAACCATGTGATTTGTTGATAAGTGAAAAATAACTGGTATCAATATTTTCAACCGGTACACTATAAAGGTTTTGATAATATATTTCAACTTTTGCTACCAGCTTTTCAGATAAATTACGCTGATATCCCATAATGTAATGGTCAGATTTTGTTAAATCAAGATTTGCGTTTGGCTGACCTGGTTTTCCATTATCATCATATACCGTTGCGTAGTATGTGATAATACTTTCAACCATACTATGCTTTCCATACCCAAAACTGATAATCTGATTTGAGGTAGGTTGCCAGTTTATTGCTATTCTTGGCTCAAGAGTATTTGCATCATTAAGCATAAATTGGGTATAAT
Source organism: Bacteroidales bacterium (assembly GCA_028277395.1). Classification (GTDB taxonomy): domain Bacteria; phylum Bacteroidota; class Bacteroidia; order Bacteroidales; family F082. The sequence goes on from JANQGJ010000017.1 coordinate 23,476, forward strand.
GCAGACCACTAACCATAGTAATTTTTGGTGATATACGATATTTCCAGGTTGCAAAACCCTGAACCAGGCCTGCATCTCTGTTTAAATTAATCCCGTTTTTCCAAATATCATCATCAATATAATTATCTTCCATATCATAAATAAAGTGATCGTAATTTAATCCTGTCATTATACTATGCTTAGCATTAAATTTATGATTTAAAGAAACCGCTCCTCTCACCGTAGTTTTATCCCAGCTACCCGTTCCTGTATGCATCATATCTGAATTTTTCAATTCATATTCCTTATAATCACTGCCATTGGCAGAACCACTAACAGAAGTTTTCAAATACGTTTTCGATGAAAAATGGTAAAAATGCAATAGTCCAACTGTTCCCATATATGAGTCATAGTCTCCTTTTTCCCTGATTATGCCTTCTGTATCTTCTACTTCATCATTAATACTGCTCATTCCTCCAAGTCCAAATAATGTAAATGATCCCGCTTTACCAGTTGGAAGATTCACTTTAAACGCCAGATCCTGATACTTTGGGATTCCGCCAAAGTCAACTGCTCCCAGATTATCAAGCAAGGCAAGGGATGAATACCTGTAATTAAACAGATACGAGCCATCATAACCCCTTTTAAACGGACCTTCAGCAGATAGATCAACACCAAGAACACCAACCCCTATGGTATATTCGGGCTTTTCATTATTGCCGGTTCTCATTCTCACATCAAAAATCCCGGAAATTGCATTTCCATACTCTGGTGCAAATGCTCCCGTGAAAAAATCAGAATTTGCAAGCATATTACTACTTAAAGCATTTATAGGTCCTCCGGTAGTACTTTCATTACTAAAATGATTCGGATTGGGAATATCTATTCCTTCAAGTTTCCAAAGTATTCCTTTTGGTGAGTTTCCTCTCACTATAATATCATTGTTACCCATGGGGTCGCTGGTAACTCCGGCAAAAGCCGATACCATTCGAGAAGGATCGTCAAGAGAGCCTGCAAAGCGCTGAGTTTCTTCTACCGTAACCTGTCTGGCACTTATCAGTGACATTTCGTTGTTTACAACTCCTTTTTCTGTACCCCCGGTAATTATTACCTCGTTCAAATTAACAAGTGACTCCTGCATTTCGAGATTCAAAAATACTTCCTTACCTGTCCCAACTATGATATTTTGAATAGTACGGGTTTCGTAACCCAAACATGAAAGGCGTAATGTGACTCTTCCTACACTTACATTTTCAATTTTGAACGATCCATTATAGTCAGTTGATGTTCCCTGTGGTGGATCAGTATCAATTATTAATATGTTTACCCCGAATATTGGCATTTTAGTATCACGGTCAACAACATATCCTCTTACTGTTTGAGAATAATTAATTGAGAATGCTGTGAGGTAAATACCTGCTAAAAAAATCAATAAAGCTATTTTCTTCATTTTCGTTTGTGTTCTTTTTACTTGTTATTATGCATACTTCTTCCAATACAGAATTCTGCATATTTTATATCTACTAAACTGATTAAGGATTTTTTAACAAACTGTATTCCCGGGATTTACAGCTCGAACTTATTTTTAACTAATTCACTTCTAAAGACAGGATAATAAAACAAGGGTTGTAATTAAATGTAAAAGAAATTGTAAAAAAATCTCAATTGTTTGTGTTTTCAATTATTTCAAAAGAAAATAAATCTGATTTTTAATAATAAATCAGAAACTTATTGCCAGTTTAATTCCTGCATAATTGTGATTTGTTCCCTTCTCAAATTCTTTTGTTAAAAAGTTATGGGTATAACTAAGCGACATGTTTCTCCAGGCACAGCCTATAGTAACATCGATGAAAAATACCAGTTTAGATATTTCTTCATAAGAAAGGACATATGGGTTGTTTTTAGAAAATACACCTCCCTGTAATGTGGCGTTGTACAATACATATCTGGTGTATGTGTTCAAACTTGAGAACATTAGTGGTTTTCTATTATTTGATTTTCCAGCTCCATCCTGATCAAATAAATTCTTACTGTAAAATATTGCTCCCCCAATACTAATATCATCAAATAATGTACCTGCCCTAACCTCTCCCGTTGCAGCAATTTTAAAAGAAGGAGTTAATAAAACAGGCAACCGGGCGACTAATTCGTAATTTAAAATTATATCATTGGTTACCTGGTAATCCCAACCAAGAGGGTCCGGAGAATCAATCCAGTCGTGTATTAGCTTCTGTAGCTTTTCACCCCCGGCAGAAGGTCCTATAATACCTATTCTCAGAGTATTAATGAAATCAACATCCAAAATAGCCTTATTAGATACCTTAACGAAATCTATCTCAAGAGTTCCTGCAAACGGACGATCATTAAATTGTATTAGTGAATCTGTTATGCTTTTTGGAGTATAAAGACGTTGAGCGATCGAAACATATGAAGTAACATCCTCATAGCCTGAAAATTTTGGAAAAATAACTGATCCAGGAATTTTATTTAATTTCCTGTTGTAATACTTTATTTCCAGTCCATATGTATAATAATAATCGGAATAATAATAAGTATCATTATCGAAATTTATCGTAACCGCCTGATTATTACGGCTATAATCATAGTTTGCAAATGGAATTAGTTGAGCTGATACTGCAAGAGGCAAGAGAAAAAGGTGAGTAAATATTACTGTAATTAGCAATCCGGTAGTTACCGGTATCTTAAAAGCCTTTAATAAATAATATGTAATGTTGCATTTCAAATTATAACAAATATATAGTGAAATTAGTAAATATCGCTGACCAGATTAACTGTTAACCTTGTTTTAAGTTTCCTGTTTTATAATAGTTTTTCCAAAATTCATTATTAAATTTTCAATAATATTTTACACCTTTGTAATGTAATAATTATATTACATCATGAAACAGAAAGTAAAAGATCTGCTACGTATATTATTGATTTATTCCATTGCGCTGTTTGCGGCAATAATTACTTTAAAATATACACCGTTATCAAATATACTCTTAAAAACAGCGATAGCAGATTTTGTTGCAATGGTTATTGTTTTCGCTTTTAGTGTTAAATTTAACAATTCCAGCGTTTATGATCCCTATTGGAGTGCCGCACCTGTTTTCATAGTAATTTACTGGCTATTCAATTCTCAGCAGATAGAATTTTACTATAAAATACTATGGGTTATAGTAGTAATATGGGGAGTACGGTTAACATGGAACTGGATATTAAGATGGGATGGTTTTGAAGACGAAGACTGGAGATATGTTAAAATCCGTAAAAAAACCGGAAAATATTACTGGATAGTTAGTTTTTTTGGCATTCATTTACTTCCAACAGCAATTGTATTTGCCGGGTTAACACCATTGTTTTATGCTTTTAATGCCCCGGTAAATTCCCCAACTTCATGGTTTACTGTAACAGCAGTATTTTTCACAATGTCAGCTATTTATCTTGAAAAACTAGCTGATGACTTATTAAGGCAACATGTAAAATCAGGAAGAAGCAAAACCGAATTACTTCAGAAAAGTGTTTGGGGTTTAATAAAATATCCCAATTATGCCGGAGAAGTTTTGTTTTGGTGGGGACTGTATTTTATGAGCATTTTTGTTGACCTTGATAACTGGTGGACTATTTTCGGACCATTAAGTGTTACATTGTTGTTTGTTTTTGTGAGTATTCCAATGATGAGAAAAAGGCTTGCAGGAAAAACATACAAATAACATTCCTTTTAATGGTGAATACTAACATCAATTACTGTATTCTATAATTAATTTCTTCAGGCAGCGTTTTTAATAATAAACTAATTTTGCCTGTCAGAGGTATTTCACTCTAACAGGGTTAATACAATAGGATTATGAGCAGGGTTTTTTCATTGGTATCTTTATTTACATTTATTACGCTTTTTGTAAACGCACAGTCGTATAACGGTTTTAGTGAAGATGAATCGAATCTTTATGCCATGAACAAGCAGGTTGGACAATTTGTTCACAGATTTAATATGGAAGAGGACAAGTTTGGAAAACTACTACTTAAAACCGATGACAAATACAGAAATAATGAACTGCGAAATAAAATTCTCCCCGGTATGTTCGACAATCACAATCCCAGAACATCAGGAAATCTTAAAAAATATTTTGTCAGTGACGTTACAAATGAAGATAATCCTGTTTTTCTGAATTTTCTTGATAAAAACTGGTATGCTGAAGTATCGGCCACTTTTGAAGTGAATGGAACCACTGAAAACATTGTGCTGTTTTTAACTTTGGAGGAAGAAAACCTGGGCTCGAAATGGATTCTTAGCAATGTTTATTTCCGGAATTTCAGTGTTCTTTTTCCAAAAACCGACCCTACTGAACAAAGAAAACATTTCTTACATCCGCAAAGTCACGAACTTGATTTCATGAACCTCCACAAAGCATTGGAGAATTCAGAATATGTAGAATTATATGCTTCCACATATTATCAGCCTGATTATCTGACCCTGTTTTTTTATTTAATGAAAACGAATCAAATTAAATTCAAGAAAATAGACAATGTTAAGTTTCATTTTTTTCAAATAGAAAACTGGTACTTTGAACTGTCGTTTTTTAACAGAAATGATAGTAACTCCGGATGGCTTATTTCTAATTTGATTTATGTGAAAGAAGAGGATAAACAAGAGCTAATAAGAACCTATAGATTATGCGCTTCAAACTAGTATTACCATTACTTTTAAACTTAATTGTAACTATTCATTATTCTGGTATTTGCCAAAACGACAGTACGTTATCACCTGAACAAATTCAACAATACTCTGACGAAAGTGTATTACTTGTTAATTACCTGGAAGGTACACTTAACTTTTTAGGGGACCCTGAAATTTTACCCTCCGAAAAGGATATAGTATTTAACACAAGCTTTCTCAAAATTTTCGTTAATGACGAAGTGCAAATTGAAGATGATCTTGATGAAAACCGTGAAATACCTTTAAATAAAGATGTTCAGGCTTATTTGAAGGATATTGATTTTTTCTTTAAGGAAGTAAAATTTACTATGGATATAGATCAAATTGATCAATTGGTAACCGACAATAATGTTATTGTTTTTAAAATTACTTTAAACAGACACCTGGAGGGTGTTACAGTTGAAGATGATACAATAAATAACACACAGTTACGATATATTGAAGTTAATCTTGATCCGAGTAAAAAAGACTTAAAAATAGCCAGCATTTATACTACCAAAATCAGGGAAAAAGAAGAGTTAAAGTACTGGTGGAACAGCATGTCAACTGAATGGAAAAACTTTTTTGGTAATTCAGTTATTGTATTTGATACATTACCTTTTAAAAATATAATGTGGTTTTCCGATAGTTCTTTAGTTACCATGAATTGGACACAGAAGATTTATTCGGATACAGCTGTTATTGTTGATGATGGAATTACAGACCCTGTTCTGTTTGATAATGACACTATATTGATAGTTTATGATACTGTTACAGAAATCTTTCCTGACACTATACCGGTTTCATCGGCAACTATTTACACATTGTTAAAAACATTCCGGAAAATTGAGAAGGTTGATTTATCGAACAACCTCACAATTTCAGACCTTACACCATTATCAGAACTGGCAGAATTAAAAGAACTTAATATATCGAATACATTAATTGAAGACCTTACACCTGTCAGAAATCTAAAAATGCTTGAATATTTTAATTGCTCAGGATCAGCAGTGCGGTCAATAGGATCATTACGATATATTTCTACAATAACAGAACTTGATTTATCAAATACACTTATAAGTAACATTGATATTCTTGCGAATTTGAAAGACCTGGGTAAACTTAATATCACAAATTCCCGTATTTCAAATATTAGTGCTTTATCAGGCATTTCAAAAATTACACACTTCAACTCATCTAAAACTGGAATAATAAATTTCAGACCATTAAATAACCACACTCTTCTCACTGATCTAAACATTTCAAACACAGAAATAAAATCTCTAAGATCCTTAGATTCGATTACCAGCGTTCAAAATCTAAATATAGACAGCACTGCAATCAATGATTTATACCCGTTAAAAAACTGCACCAATCTTACAATTCTTCAGGCTAACAACACCATAATAAGTGATTTAAGCCCTTTGAATAACTTAAAACTACTTAAGCTGATTTATTGCGACAATAGTAATGTCAAAATGAAAGAAGCCAATGATTTTATGGATAATAATCCACGATGCCTGGTAATTTACAATTCTCAGAACCTTGTTAACTGGTGGCAAAACCTTTCGGATGAATGGCGTTCTGTATTCAAAGATAATTACAGCATTTCTTCTCCGGTTACAAAAGAAAAACTTCATACACTGATAAACCAGAATTCTGTTTCACTGGCATATAACAAGAAAATTGTTTCCCTTAAACCCCTGAGTATGTTACACAGACTGGAAAAAGTTGATCTTCAACATACAAATGTTGATGACCTGGAACCATTATCCGGTTTAAATAACCTTGAGGAGGTTAATTTAGATAATACAAAAGTTGTTACTCTTGAGCCCTTGAAATCGCTTCATAATTTAAGAACAGTTCATTGCAATGAAACTGATATTGAGGATCTGTCACCTTTGCTGGGATCACATAACCTTGATATTGTTTATTGTGATGATTCAGGTATTTCAACTGATAACGCTCTTAATTTCAAAAACGAACACAGCTCATGTCTGGTGATATATCAAAGTGACAAACTAAGAATGTGGTGGAATAACCTTAGCAATTCATGGCAGAAAACACTTGGTAATCAAGCTGATTTACCAGAAAATCCAGGAGATAAGGAACTACAGCAACTTGTTGATCTTACTGAGATCAGTATTGTTAACAATTCATCAATTGATGAACTTAGTCCGCTACATGTATTCTTAAGAATTGAGAAACTCACCATTAACAGTACCAATATCAATGATATTTCCCCGATTCTTATGTTGGCTACAATTGAAGAACTCGACATTTCAAGAAATCCTGTTCAATCATTAGGTTCAATTTCAGGATTGTACAGGTTAAAAAAACTTATACTTGAGAATACATCTATTGAGGACCTTGAATCGCTGTCAGAGTTACACGAACTGGTTTACCTGAATATTGCCGGAACGAAAATAAAGTCGCTTAAATACCTGGATAAACTGCAGCAACTTGAAAAACTGTATTTCCATAATACCCGGGTACGAAATATAAAGCAATTGTATGGGTTACAGAACCTTGAGCTAATTGAATGTTATAATACATCAGTTAAGAGTTCCAAAATTGATGAATACAAAGGACTACATCCGGATGTTGAGGTTGTTTATTATTAATTGATACGATTTGAATATTATAATTTCACAATATAAACAGGGTGATTACGAGAAACTAACAAAGCTTTGGGAAGCTGCAGGTTTGCCGTATAAACCTTATGGACGCGACAGCAGGGATAGTATCGAGAAAGAAGTTAAAAACAGTTCCTGCAGGTTTTTATTTGCATCCTTGAATAATAAATATATCGGATCTGTTCTGGTAACGCATGATGGCAGAAAGGGCTGGATTAACAGAGTAGTTGTATTACCTGAATACAGAAAAAAAGGTATTGCAAGACTTTTGGTAGAATCCGGAGAAGAGTGGCTTAAAGAACAGGGTATTGGTATTTTTGCCTGCCAGATTGAAGGTTACAACGACGACTCTTTCGAAGCTTTCAAAAAAATGGGCTATATACCCTTTGAAGGAATAAGGTATCTTACCAAAAGGATAAATCCGGATATATAGTCCTGAAAAGAACAGATAAATGTTCTGATAATATTCCATTCATAAGATCTCCGCTTTCAGGTATTTTATTGATAAATCCTGCAATAAAGATAAGTGTTAACGGTAAAACTGATTCTATTAGTTAACTTTGCCACCAATTTCTATAACATTGGGATGACAAAAATTATTTTTTCACTGGTTAAACAGTTTTTGTTCTGGATGGCATTATTTGCTGTTTCGCGACTAATCTTTTTTATTTATTATTCAGGTATTATTTCGCTTGAGAACATTGATTTTAATGATGTTTTAATGTCATTCTGGTATGCTTTACCTCTTGATATTTCAACAGCATGCTATATTATTGTAATTCCGTTTTTAATTCTTTTTATGCAATCACTGTTTAAGAAACAGTGGTTTAGCTATATCAATCTGGTTTATTCGGTAATTGTTTTGCTGGTTTATATTCTGATTACAACTTCTGAAATCGGGATATATGAAGAATGGAAAACCAAACTACATTATAAAGCAATAAATTATATATCACATCCTGCCGAAATTTACAATTCATCCGATACAACTGTATTTTTTATACTGGTTGCGATATTAATAAGTCAGTTTACTTTGTTTTTCTGGATTTATAAACGGTTCGTATATGAATCTTTTAAGAAAATAACAATCAGATGGATTAATGGATTTATTTTTTTCATTACAGTTCCCATTCTCATTTTCATAGGGATTAGAGGTGGTATTTCCGAAATCCCGATTACTCAAAGTGTATCATATTTTTCCAAACATAATTTTGTAAATCTGGCATCTGTAAATACCGGGTATAGTTTCCTGATTAGTACTATCGAAAACTATCAGTTCAAGGATTCAAATCCGTATGCTTTTTACGAACCGGAAAAGGCAAAACAAAGAGTTCAGGATCTGCATAGCGTTGAAATTGATACTACCATAAATATATTAAAAACTGACCGGCCAAATATTGTGGTTCTAATTCTCGAAAGCTGGTCTGCTGACCTGATAGCTTCACTTGGCGGTAAAGAAGGAATTACACCACAATTTGCAAAACTCGAATCGAAAGGTATTCTGTTCACTGATTTTTATGCTAGCGGCAACAGATCTGAACAGGCAATGTCAGCTATATTCGGTGGTTTTCCTGCAACTCCCATAACCGCAATAACACATAACCTCGAAAAAATTACCAGGTTACCCAGTTTAACAAAAGTACTTAAGGAAAATGGTTATTCTTCATCATACTACTTTGGTGGAGAATTGATGTATGGTGGTATTAAATCCTATGTCAATGTTGCTGGTTTTGAAAAAATTAAAGAGGGAAAAGATTTTAGCGATGACCTTCCAAGAGGGAAATTAGGTATACATGATGAGTTTATTTTCAATGAGCATATATCTGATCTTAATGATCAGCCAGAACCATTTCTTTCAGCTGTTTTTACCCTCAGTACCCATTCTCCTTACGATCAGCCAATGGAAGACGTAATTAGTTGGGGGCCTGACAAAAATCAAAACGGTTATCTCAACTCAGCATATTATACCGACAAATGTTTAGATGAGTATTTTGAAATGGCTAAAAAACAATCATGGTATGATAATACTCTTTTTGTTATTGTTGCTGATCATAGTCATAACACTTATAATAACTGGCCTGTTTTTACAAAAGAATACAGGAAAATACCATTATTGCTTTACGGTAATGTGATTAATGATGAGTATCTTGGAACTAAAATTAACAGAATTAGTTCACAAACAGATATACCAACAACTCTACTGGAGCAGCTTAATATAAATTCGGATGATTTCTTCTGGAGCAGGAATATATTTAATCCTACAATATCTGAATTTGCATACTTTGAAACAGGTGATGGTGTTGGATGGGTTAGCCCCAATGGGTATTTTGTTTTCAATAATACCATCCAGGATTTTCAGATTAAAGAAATTGAACCACAATTAGTTGATTCAATCGTAACAGATGGTAAATCATATCTTCAGGAATTGTTTCAACAATTTATGGATTATTAGACTTATGCCGTAACAATTGCATTAATGTTTTGACCTGCAGTAAATTGTTGAAAGCACTATTTCATAAAGCTGACTTAATTTATCTATTTCTTAGTTAGATAATAAATCCTTGTTAAACAATTAATTTCTGTACTCAGGGAAAACCCCTGTTTTTATCAAACAGGGTATTATACTCTGTTATATCTGGTATGGTTTACCCATTTTTACAGACTTGTCGTTACATCATTATGTATCAGCACAATAAGATGTCTATTACAATTTAGATGTATGGTTATGAGTAAATATCTTGAAATATACCGGATTGTTGTTAATCATGAATTCTTTGAAGAGAATCAATGTACATGTATTAATTTATCACCAACTGTAAAATGTAGTGAAGATTTAATAGGTCTTGGCCTTTTTATCAAACGAAGGTCAATAAATGAATGGAGCCTGTTGATCAGAAATAATGAATTACATAAAGAAAACCTCTTGTTATGGTTATATAACAAACGTAAATTAAGTTTTTGCCTTGAAGTAACTCATTCCGATTTTTTCCTTTATACAAACTGGCCGGATTTCTCATTTGTAAAAGATTATGCATTTGATGTTGATCATAACGTTATGGATATACTTTCAAAAAATAAAAAAGTAAAATTTGGCTTATTACCTAAAATTGGAGAAATTCCGGTTAAAACAATCGAAAACAAAAAAAGCAGCAATCATGGTGTTGCAATGATAAATATTTCGTTTTCAAGAGAAATTATTGAAACCCGATGGTTACATCCAGATAAAGAAGCTTATCGCATTAGTATTCAGTTTTATCCATTAAAAGTGAAGTGGGAGTTTGTTATGCTTCCTAAAAACAACAAAAAAAACCAAAAGCTACTGCTTAAGGAATCTGAAAAACGTTTAAACATAACTCCCCTGGAAGAATTTGAGATGTTGCCAGGTCAATATGCATATAGAGGAAGTACATCTGAAGATATTTATCTTAGAGAGAATAATACTTATCAAATTCAACTTTGGGAACAAAAGAGTCAGGGAAAAAAAATGATTCTGGATCATATTCCCGTCCCAACTACAAGCGAATATAAAATAGTTAATTCTCATGACAAATCATGTGTAATTACCAAGTATTGCTACTTCTAACCAGACATTATGAAAGATACCATTTATTGAAGACAAATGAAGGTGAAAACCTTGTTAACATGAAACAGAAAAGATTGTGAGAAAGTTAAATGCTATGTTTGAATTTTATCCTGAATGGAAACCATTCTAACTAACCACTCCAAACCAACATCAAAACTAAATTAATATAGTAATGGCAAAAACTCTGGGAATAAAACCAAACGAAGAAGTTGTATGGATTGAAACCAATGCCAAATACAGTTTTCATAATCCCGAATCTGTTAATGGTCCTTTTGGGCACTTCGATCTGAACATTTTTTCGAACAAATCAGTGTATGGTGAAATGGAAATAGATACCGTATGGGCATTGGGAACAAAAGCCTATTTAACCTTAAAAGGATCATATACAATGGTTGACTACAATATGATGATTGATGCTGACGGTTATGGTACCGAAATAAGTCCCGTTTTTAAAGATGGAAAACCAATTAATGAATGTCGCCAGGTTGAAATTGCTATTGAGATTACCCTGTTCATGAATTTAATGAATGGTAATATAAATCTTCACGGTTACATGCCCGAAACCTTTGGAAACGGATTACCGGCCAAATGTGTCTATTTGGATAAAAAATATCCATATAAACAATTATAACTTATTTATATTCCTATCATGTATCTGTTTATTGAAGTTAGCCCCAAACTGTAATGATTATGAAATTTAATTCTGGTTAATATTACTTAAGATAGCTATTACGACTTTGAAACAAATTGTGTATTTAGCTGTTTAACAGACACAAACAATAAAACGTAAGCCAAATTAAACTCTCAATTATGAAAAACTAAACCTTTTCGCAATAGCAATGATACTGGTTTTATGCTCCGGTGAAACGCAAACTTACAAAGTTGCAGTAATTTGCGATACACGAAGCGATGCAAACCACAGTGGAACCTCAGGAGTAAACGTTTCAGCCGTTAAAGCAATATGTAGTCATCTCAAAAAGTCCGGTGCTGAATTTGTTATCGCTCCCGGAGATTTTATCTGTGGTAATGTTAAATGGTACAAACCCCATCCTCAAAGTAACCATGTTCAATATCAGGTGTTTTTGGAGGCGGCAAAATCTCAGGGTGTTGCACTGCCGGGAAATGATGGAGAAGTAACACTGTATCCAGTAAGAGGAAATCATGAATGTTACCAGGCATTTTTAACTGAAGATAGTATAGATGCTGCCTGACTGAAAAACATAGGGTATTCTTTACCAAAAAACGTTCCCGATGATGAAGTTGGTTTTACATACAGCTTTTTATACAAAGGTTCATTGTACGTAACGCTGGATCAATATATGCATGCCACCTAAAACACGGGTAAAAACCCCTGATTTTATAAAACGGGTGTTTTCCATCTTTCGGTGCGCTTTGCTTAACAGTAGATTTACAGTCTAATTTTAAACAAACTAACAAACACTATTATGGGAACACAAGAAAACTTAATGCCAGGTGCATACACCCCATTTCATTGCGTTGATGCAGATGAAAAAAAACTATTTAATGAAGTGATGGACAAATTCGTTGGAGTTGGTTACGATCCGGTTGCTGTTGCAACCCAGGTAGTTGCCGGCACAAATTACAAATATTTCTGTAATGCAAAAATTGTTTATCCGGATTCACCAAACTATACAGCAATGGTAATAATTTACAAACCATTACCTGGCGAGGGTGATCCTCATTTAACAGAAATACGCAAAATAAGCTATTAGTTCAAACACCCATGTAGCAGCAGATGAATTTAACTGCTTCTGCATGCAATTACTCATCCGTTTAGGTTTAGCGGATGAGTAAATGAAATCCATAACAAACAAATTTCCCCTTATATGTTGTTGTGGTGCCAAATCAAACCTATAACTCATATACAGGAGCAACAATTCATTAAGTGGTTTATGTGTGATTAACGCTCCTGTATTTTTTAATTAATAAAACGCATCGCACTCATCCAGATCAATAAGTTCATTTTTTACTGCATAGATGACCAGTCCGGCAATATTCTTAACACCGGTTTTCAAGAACAGGTTACTTTTATGTCCTTCAACAGTTTTTATGGAAATGAACAGCTCTTCAGCAATTTTTTGTGCAGTTTTTTGCTGACAAATTAGTTTCATAACCTCAAGTTCCCTGTCGGTAAGCGATTCTGTTTTGGAAAATACAGGTTTTGGAGCTTTTGAAGAAATCTGTTGTCGCATGATATCAACCTGTTCTGTCATGAAATAATAACCCTTTTCATAAACAGAATGAATTGCCTCAGTTAATTTTTCAGGGGTTATTCCTTTCGGAAGAAAAGCATTAACTCCGCTCTTCATCATGTAACCCATAAATGAGCTTTTGTAATATGATGATATTATTATTATCCCAATACCGGGATATCTTGATCTCAATGCAGCAGTAGTCTCAACACCATCCATCCGTTTCATCTTAAGATCTAACAATATAACATCCGGGAGGATATCTGCATTCTCAATTTTATTTATTATTACTTCGCCATCATCAGCTGTCATTATTACATCCAGCTTACCTGTTTTTTGCAAATAATCTCCAATCAAACTTAACATTAGGCTTTCATCATCAACTATTGCTATTTTTATTTTTCCACCTGTTGTTTTCATGTATTATTTGATTTTAAATGCAAACATGGTATTGATTAGCTAATTTTTGATTTCCTTTTTCCCCTCAATCTGTTTTTGCATGTGAAAAACAAAAGTACTTCCTTTTTGTAAATATGATCTGAATCTGTGTTTGCCCTTTAATACCTGTGTTCTGAACTCTATATTTTTCAAACCAAGACCTTTTTTTACTTTTAATGCATCAAACCCTTTTCCATCATCACTAATAGAAAAGCTTAAACAAACGGGAGTTTCACGATAAATAATTCCAATCATACCGGCACTGGCGTGAACAATAACATTATTAATCACTTCCTGTGCAATCCTGAACAATTGTAGTTTATCATCTGTTTCTATTGGATTACCTTTAATTATAGTTTTATGTATTTCTATTATGTACTTTGAATTAAACGGATGAACAAACTCTTCAATTAACTCGGGTAAATTCGACTGCCTGAGCATTGGTGGACTCAGGTCATGTGATATACTTCGGGCAAGAGTAATGTTATTACTTATAAGTTCCCTGACTTTGTCAATATTATTCTCCATGCCATCTATGAACAATATGCGGTTCAATCCGGGTATAAGTGTATCGTGTAGATCAGCAGCTATCCTGTTTCGCTCATGTTCCTGAACCAGAGCACTGCTTCTCAGTAATGATTGTTGGTGAGCCGCCTCTGTTTCTGCCAGTTTGGATTGCTCTTCCAACAATTTCTTATAATATGATTTCGTAAGAAGTACAACACTAATTCCAAGCAATGCTACTACTGTTATCGCAACTGTTAACCAAATTGCAAAATTTACCGGATCCTGCCACGTTTCCATAAAAAGTAAGTTATTCTAATGTAAAACAATACGTTAACTATAAGGTTTAAAATCCAAAAATAAGTTACAATTCCCAAAGCTTCATTTATCAGAAAATTAATGGATAAAAATATGATCAGATTTATTGAGAAATAACCTATGATATATGGGTTAATACTCATAAATTCAAGAGACCTGATACCTTTGTTAAGTATTCCCTTCCAGCTATAGTAGATACAGATAATAATAATTGATAAATTTGCAATGATCTTTGCAATTGACTGAAAATTAGCCGCATCTGTTAAACGGGAAAAATAAAACAGGTCGAATAATATAAGAGCAGAAACTCCTGAAAGAATTATTATGATCTTTTGAGATTTCAATTTTAGTAAAAAGATCAGGTATATTATTGCTATTATTAAGAATTCACCTAATGCATAAACAGGAATTAAAAATAGGTTATTCTTAAATTTCAAAACCAGGGCTAAATACCGGATAATTATATCAATTGCCAATACAAAAACCAAATATAAAGTCAACAGTTTATCAGGAAGCGATAATTTAGAATAATATCTAACACCCATACCTATACCAATTAATGCAGTTATGGGTGCCAGAAACGTAAAAATACGCATAAAATCACTCATTCCATACCGGTTTATTGAGTGGAATCGGTATGAAGTTGATACGTTTCTCCCTCATACGGAGGTACAGGATATGAATAATCCCCGATTGCATGTGGCCCTGCCTGTGCGCTAAACAGATTCCATATTAGCAAATCTGCTTTCCATATTCCTGTATTGGAATTTACAGGCCCTTCTATACCAATTGATAACATACAGTCATCATTGTTTGCATCAATCTGGGCGCTATTACTCCTGAATTCATCCAAAGGAATATGAAAAGCGAATCCCAGTTCAACTCCGGCTTCTGAAAGTGTATTCAAATAGTAATCCTGACATAAAGACCACCTTAACGACCTTTTACGGAATTCTTCCACAGTTAAAAGTGGCGTAGCTGCTGTATCAACTACAATGTCGTCAACAAAATTTATCCTGAAATTTTTGTTTTGTGAACATTTTACCGGAAAAATATTTGAAAGTTGCACTTCTCCCTGTGGCGGATTATCAGCTACATCGTTAACCAGGAAAATATATGGGTCTCCTTCAAATATACCCAAATAAGCATGTATCGATGATATTTGAGGGTTATTAACCCAACTGTTCAGCAATGTTCTGTTGATGCTGAAATAATTAAAATTGTTAAAAAAGGTTGTGGTTTCTGAGGGAAACTTTCTCAAATTATCCCAATCTTTAATTGCTTCGTGAATTTTAGCGAGCGTGTCAGGTGTCGATTGCTGTTTCATAATAAATGAGTTTTAGTGATGGTTAAAAAATTTATTTATAATGTGTTCCCTATTTATGCTACCCTCCAGTAACACAAATGTGCAATCATAACAAGTTAGTTATCATTGCTTTTCATAAGTACACAGCTAATATAGTCAATAATGTTATACTCAATAAATAAAATTGGACATCCTGTTCTGTTGAATTCACAACTAATAATATTATTGTAAATCCACTTTTTTAGTATCAGAACCTCGGATATTTTTTCAACTTATGATATAATGAGTCATTATTGATGGTATTCGTATGTTTGTAAAATCAAAAAACTATAACATGGACTTCTATTCTGCTATTTCCGATTACTACAATGAAATATTTCCCGTAAACCCGGTACAACTTTCATTCATTCTGAACTGTACACCGGAACATGAAAACAAAAAACTACTTGATGTAGGGTGCGGAACAGGTGGACTGCCAATAAACCTGATTAATAAGTTTAAATCAATATCAGCAATTGATACTAATAAGCAGATGCTTGATATTGCGTGGCAAAATTCCGGAAAGATGAACATTGACTTCAAAGAAGCCGATATGCTCAATATTCAAAATATCTTTGAAAACCAATCATTTGATGTTGTTGTTTGTTTTGGTAATACGCTGGTTCACCTTAACAATATTGATGAAATTACATCTTTTTTCATGCAGGCTAAAGCATTGCTTAATCCTGGAGGTAAACTATTATTTCAGATAATAAATTACGACAACGTGTTGGATAACAGCCTGTCAGGCTTGCCAACCATTGAAAATGAACATGTTAGATTTGTAAGAAATTATAATCATAAGAGTAACGGGTATATTAACTTCAATACCATCTTAACCATAAAAGAAACAGGTAATGTACTTGAAAACAACGTTAATCTTTATCCCGTAAGAAAAATACAACTTGAAAAAGCTCTGAAGTATTCAGGTTATAATGTATGTAATAGTTACGGTTCTTTCAAAAAAGATCCTTATAACCATGTTGGATTACCGTTAATTTATGAATGTTACCACAGAATTTGAAAAATACAGCAACAAAAAAGGGCATTATTTCTGTAAATTGAAATTACAACAAATAATACCCTTAAATTAAAAGCGTTTACTGATTGATTTACAGCATTGACAATGCTTTTTCATAGTCAGGCTCATCAACTATTTCAGGAACCTGCTCTGTATAAATGACTTTTCCTTCAGTGTTGATTACAACAACAGCTCTTGATTCAAGTCCTTCAAGAGGTCCATCAATAATCTCTACACCATAATCCTTACCAAACTGACCTGTTCTGTAATCACTAAGATTATGAACATCTTCCAGACCTTCTGCTCCACAAAAACGAGCCTGTGCAAATGGAAGGTCTTTTGAAATACACAATACTACTGTATTTTCTAATTTTGATGCTTCAGCATTAAATCTGCGAACAGAAGCAGCACAGGTACCTGTATCCAGACTTGGAAAAATATTCAGTACAATATTTTTACCTTTGTAGTCCGCTAAACTTCCCAATGATAAATCATTCTTTACTAATGTAAAATCAGGGGCTATTGTTCCTGTTTCCGGTAAGTTTCCTATAGTATTTACCGGATTTCCTTTCAATGTTATTTGTGCCATTTTTTAATTAATTTTTTCTAATGTTAAGGCCGCAAAAATAATGTTATTTAGATTACTTCTTAATAATTTTAAATAATTATTTTGCTTCATCAATTGAGGTAACAAAACAGATTCGTTACTTTGTATAAAATAAAAAGTTTAGAATAAAATGATTTACAATAAAGTACTTATCACAATAATTGCTGTTGTTATGTCGGTAAATGCGTATTCATGTACAAATCTGCTTGTTACAAAAGGTGCATCTGCCGACAGTGCTACATACCTGGTTTATCTGAATGACGGAGAATGGCTGTACCAGTTAAACAGAACCCCGGCCAAAGATCATAATGTACTGGATTCGCTAACCTACACTAGTATTTCCGGTAAACAACAGAAAATACACCAGGTTGAACATACCAATGCCATTGTTGGTTTTCAAATCAATGAATATCAGCTGGCTATTGGTGAGACCACGTTTTTGGGAAGAGAAAGTCTGTGGGATAAAGATATGTCGCTGAAATACTGGGAGTTAATGGAGCTAGCTTTGCTCAGGGCTAAAACAGCCCGTGAAGCAATTGAGGTTATTACATCACTTGCAGAACAGTACGGTTATGGCAGTGAAGGTGAATCTTTTTCAATCGCTGATCCCAATGAAGCATGGATACTTGAAATGATCGGTACCGGTGGTGAAGGTGGTGCAATCTGGGTTGCATGCAAAGTGCCTGACGGAATGATTGCAGCACATGCTAATCATTCGAGAATAGGCACTTTTCCACTAAACGATCCTGATAATTGTATATATTCGGATAATGTAATTTCATTTGCTGTTAAAAATGGATATTACAATGAGGAATCCGGGATTCCGTTTGAGTTTAACAATGTATACGACCCTCCATCGCATCAACACATAAAATATTCCGAATCCAGGGTGTGGAGTATTTACAACAGGGCAGCACCATCTTTAAATCTATCAGTTGATTTCAACAGGGGTGTTAACGAAAGTAAACGATATCCATTATTTATTACTCCCGATAAAAAGCTTAATCTACAGGATGTGTTTTCGCTTGTTCGGGATCATTACGAAAATACTGAACTTGATATGACGACCGGTATTGAAGCCGGTCCTTTTGGAAATCCAAACAGGATTCGTCCTCTTGAATGGGAAATTGACTCCGTTAGTTATTCCTGGGAACGTCCAATCTCAACTTACCATACAGCGTTTTCCTATGTAGCCCAGTTACGTAGCTATTTACCTGATGAAATTGGAGGTATTGCCTGGTTTGGTGTTGATGATACGTATACTTCATGCTATTTTCCTGTTTATTGCTGCGTTACCGAAATTTCTGAACCATTTTCCACCGGCGATATAAACAGTTATTCACGAGAATCGGCCTGGTGGGCATTTAACTTTGCTGCAAACTATGCAAATACCCGATATTCATACATCGTAAAGGATATTGTAGCGGTACAAATAGAAATGGAGAATCTATTTGTCTCACAACAAGATTCCATTGAGAAGGTGGCATTGAAAAAGAAGAAAGAAGAAAGAGTCAGGTTTTTAACTGATTATTCTGCTAATATGGGTAATCTGCTTCATGAAAGTTGGGTTAAGCTGGGCGACAAGCTGGTGACAAAATACAACGATGGATACATAAAGGATGAAAACAATGCTATCCAAACAGTAGGGTATCCTGAGAAATGGTTAAGGCAGGTAATTAAAAACAGTGGTGATAATCATAAGGTTAAATAATTTAATCTATCTTTACTTCACAAGATACCGGAGATTTCCTGTTAATCTTTTACATTGATTATTGAAATAATTTTACATAAAATATAATGTTATGAATACAAACCCTTTCTCTGCAAACTGGTGGATACTGGCATTTAACGGGTTAATTGCTCTATTATTTGGATTGATGGCAATTTTCTCTCCCATCGAAACTTTAAAGGTTATCATTATGTACTTTGGTATAATAATGTTAATTGTAGGGGTAGCTATGCTGTTTGGAGTATATTCAAGTATGAAAAACAGGCTAAATTATGGTACTGACCTGCTAAGTGCTATTGTTACAATTGCTCTTGGTGTTGTTTTGGCATTTTTCACAGCCAAAACACTTGAAATATTTGTAATTGTTATCGGTGTCTGGGCTATATTGCTTGGTATAGGTCAACTCATAATCATGACAAAAATGGAGTCGAAAAATGATAGCAGATTCTTACTGTTTACCGGATTATTTACTATCATATTTGGTGGTCTGTTGTTTTTTAACCCTTTTACCATGGCATCAATTTTTGCTACAATTGTTGGTATAATGGCAACATTAATTGGTTTAGTACTGATATCATTTGCGTTTAAGCTAAAAAACCTTAAGTAACATTTCAGGATTAGGCTAACTACTCAAATTTTATATCGAGTATTCTGAGCTGAAGAGTGGTATTTCCAAGCCATGTGTTTTCATCAATGTGATAACATATTTTAAATGGCTTGCCTTTTTTAATTTCGTCAAGATAATGTCCCTGATTAAAAGCAATTGCAGGAACAGGGTTGCCGGTACGATCGGGATGAACCACAGAAAATTTGAGATGTTTATTTTCTTTTCTTCCTACAAGCTTTGCATAACCTGTATCAATAACATTTGAGGTGCTAAATATAGGCGACATGTTACCCGGCCCAAAGGGGGCAAATTGCTTAAGAATTTTATAAAATTTGAAATTAATATCACTTATAAACAACTCTGCATCAATTTCTATCTCCGGAATAAGCATATCATCAGTGATATGTTTTTCAGTATATTCGTTAAACTCTTCAATGAATTTATCAAGGTTTTCCGGTTTCAGGGCAAGTCCTGCAGCATAAGTATGTCCGCCAAAATTCTCCAACAGGTGATTAGTAGAATCTATGGCATCATAAATATCAAATTTTTTAACAGATCTTGCAGAGCCGGTAATCAATCCATCTGCCAGTGTAAGTACAATTGTAGGTCGATAATATTTATCAATTAATCGCGATGCCACAATTCCAACCACGCCTTTGTGCCATTCTTTATTGTAAACAATAGTTGCCTTTTTATTTCCGATATAGATATCATCGTCAAGTATCTTCAGAGCATCTTTGGTAATATTGGTATCAAGTTCCCGGCGGGTTGTATTTAAATCATCAATCTGTTTTCCTAGTTTTGCAGCATATTCTTTATTGCTGCTAATTAAAAGCCTTACCGAATCAATAGCACTATCAATCCTTCCGGCGGCATTAATTCGCGGTCCCAGCAGAAAAACCAGATCGCTTACAGTTATTTTACGTTTAAAATAATGCTCTCCTCCAAGTGAAACTTTTTTATCAACTCCGGCCGATTTTAGCAAATATTTTATCCCAATACGAGGGTGCTTATTAAGATTCTGTAATCCATAATAAGAAAGAATCCTGTTTTCACCAACAATTGAAACAACATCAGCAGCGATACTTACAGCAACCAGATCAAGATATGTATAGATCTTGTCAACAGGCATATTTGATCTCATTGAAATTGCCTGAATCAGTTTGAAACCAACTCCGGCACCACTAAGGTCTTTAAATGGATAATTACAATCATCCTGTTTTGGATCCAGTACAGCAACTGCATCAGGAATTGAATCACCGGGACGGTGGTGATCACAAATTATTATATCAAGGCCTTTGCTATTAGCATAGCTGACTTTCTCCACTGCTTTTATTCCACAGTCCAGAGAAATTAAGAGCTTGTAGCCATTTTCAACAGCATGATCTATTCCTTTATAGGAAATTCCATAACCTTCTTTATACCTGTCAGGAATATAAAAGTCAACCTTTTTATGTGTATTTTTGAGAAAAGAATATACAATGCTTACGGCAGTGGTGCCATCAACATCATAATCGCCATAAACCATTATTTTCTCTCCAAGGTTCTTCGCTTTTTCAATTCTTTCAACAGCTTTATCCATATCCTTCATAAGGAACGGATCAATTAAGTCGGTGAGTTGAGGACGGAAAAATGATCGAGCTTCTTCAAATGTAGTAATTCCTCGTTGTACAAGCAACCCCGTTAATACTTCATTTATGTTAAGCTCTTTTGATAGTTGCTCAACAACCTCTTTATCAGGCTTTTTTTTAAGCACCCATCGCTTCTCCATATTGATATTCTTTAGCTGGTAAAGATAGCTAAATATCGATTATTATTACTTTACAGTTAAATCAATTGTAACAACAATCACAAAACAACTGCTAACCAAATATGTATCAGTAATTTGTAATTGAGGTAACATTTGTGTTGTTATTATTAAGAGTGTTAGGTTTCCAGGTTAAAAATTCGATCGCATAGCATCAACAGGGTTCAATCTTGATGCAGACCATGCCGGAATAAATCCGGAAATAAATCCAATTAATGCTGACACCAATATACCAAGTACAATATTCCCGAATGTTAAAATCAGATCGAAATTAAACATTGAGCTTACAATAAAAGTAAGTGCAAATACTATTAGTAAACCAACTATTCCACCAATTACAGAAAGAAATATTGCTTCAAATAAAAACTGAATTAACACAAAAAAATTTTTCGCTCCCAATGATTTTTGAATACCGATTTGATTTGTTCTTTCTTTAACCGAAACAAACATAATATTCGCGATTCCAAAGCCTCCCACAAGTAACGAGAAACCACCAATTATCCATCCCACCATAGCAATAACAGCAAACAATTGATCAAAACCTTTATTTATTATATCTGTTTCATTTAATGCGAAACTGTCGTCTGCCGAAGGGGACAGTTTACGTACAGAACGCATTATTCCGGTGAGTTCATCCATCATTTGCAGGTTCGTAACATTAGGTTTTGCAACTACAATTATTGTTGAACTAATACGCCTGAAGTCAAGTACTTTTTGACCATATTTGGCAGGAATGATAACCCAGTTGTCTTTCGAATCACCAAAAACACCTTCCCCTTCTCTTTTCGTAACTCCAATTACATCAAGCTTGCGACCAAATACTTTTATTTTTTTTCCAACAGCTTCTTCACCTTTAAATAAATTATCGGCAATGTCAACACCAATAATTGCAATATTTCTACCACTATGCGATTCTGCCGCAGTAAAATACCTGCCCTCCTGCAAATCGAAAGGCATTACTTTATTATAATCCTGAGAAACAGCCACAACCGGCACATTTTCAACGGAATTGTTACCTCTGTATACAGTTCGCTGAACACTAACCATAAATGCAGATGATTCTACAGTATTTGATCGTTTCATTATCTCATCCATTTCCTTTAATTTTGGTTCAGGACGCTGATAATACTTCCACCATGGGTAATCTCCTCCCATTGCCCAGGGCCACTTTTGAATAAAAATTACATTGCTTCCAAGTGAATTTATTTCTCCTTTTATTGCATTTTCCAGGCTGTCAAAAATGGTAAATACTGATATTATTGAGAATATACCAATCGTAATACCCAATAGTGACAGGAAAGTACGTACTTTATTAACCGACAAAGCGTTGGTCGCAAAAATCAAACTTTCAATTATTAATTTAACAAGCTTCATATAATCTATTAACTATGGGCAATTCAGTTCTAACTAATTTTCCGCTTTTACGATCCCAAAATTCGTAAAAATAAGTATGTAAAAGAATAATATGTTTAAATTAGTTGCTGTTAATTTACAATATGGCACTAAGTTATACTTTATTGTTAGGTTAACATAAACCAATTACAGCAATAATAATGTTGCTTTCTTTTAATATTGTTGCAGGATTGTCAAAATAGTTTGACCAATACTAAATATTTCAAGATATTGCTTGTAATTTTGCGAACTGGGTCACAAATCAATAATCATTATCAAAACAGTTAAATACATGAAGAAAATAGAAACAGCATTGATTTCGGTTTATAATAAAGACGGACTTGATGTTCTGCTGGAAAAACTTAATAACCTAAAAGTAAAGTTTATATCTACAGGAGGCACTCATAAGTACATACAAAACCTTGGTTACGATGCTGTTACTGTTGAATCCCTGACAACTTATCCATCAATTCTGGGTGGCCGGGTTAAAACTCTTCATCCAAAAGTAATGGGAGGTATACTTGCACGAAGGGACAATGTAAGTGATAACAAACAACTGGATGATTATGAAATTCTTCCTGTTGACCTTGTTGTTGTTGACCTATATCCGTTTGAAGATACTTTAAAGGCTACAGATAACAATGAAGAGATCATCGAAAAAATTGATATTGGAGGTATTACACTGATAAGGGCTGCTGCAAAGAATCATAAGGATGTTCTTGTTGTACCATCTTCTGATTTATATGGTGATTTTATTGATCTTCTTGAAAGTAAAAACGGATATTCAGAAATAACAGATCGTAAATATTATGCTGCTCAGGCTTTTAATGTCAGCTCACATTACGATACAGCTATTTTTAACTGGATAAATCCCGGAGAGATTGATTCATTTAAGCAGAGCTATGGCATAGGTTCTGTACTAAGATATGGTGAAAACCCTCATCAGAAAGGTAGTTTTTATGGTGATTTGCAAGATGTTTTTGAGCAAATTCATGGTAAAGCCATATCATACAATAACCTGTTGGATCTGGATGCTGCAATTAGTTTGATTAAAGACTTCGATGAAACAACATTCGCTATTATCAAACATAATAATGCCTGCGGACTTGCATCAAGACAAAATTTAAAAGATGCATGGGTTGATGCGCTTGCCGGAGATCCTCTTTCTGCTTTTGGAGGTGTTCTTGTAACCAACAGAAATATCGATGCTGAAACTGCAACTGAAATTAATAAGATATTCTTTGAAATTATTATTGCTCCATCATATGACGATGATTCGCTGGAGATATTAAAAACAAAGAAAAACAGGGTTATCTTAATCCTTAAAAACACAAATTTTCAGGATATTCAATACAGATCGCTGCTAAATGGTGTTCTAATGCAGGACAAGGATGAAATAACTGCCACAGCCAAAGATCTTAAAACAGTTACCGATCTCAGCCCCAATAGCAGAGAGGTTGAAGACCTGCTTTTTGCAAATAAACTTGTAAAACACACTAAATCGAACACAATAGTTCTTGCCAATAATAAACAACTTATAGGTTCCGGAACTGGTCAGACATCAAGGGTAGATGCTTTGAAACAGGCCATTGATAAAGCCCGTACCTTCAACCTTCCGCTGGAAGGTGCTGTTATGGCTTCTGATGCATTTTTCCCGTTTGCCGATTCTGTAGAAATCGCTGACAAAGCTGGAATAAAAGCGGTTATTCAACCGGGAGGATCAATAAGGGATAATGATTCTGTTGAGTATTGTAATAAAAATGGTATGTCGATGGTTATAACCGGAGTACGGCACTTTAAACATTGATTTCTGCCTTTTTATGTAAATAATAATCAATTATCGCATTTTCATGGAAGAAATTGTACGGGATCATTCTAAAAATGAATAATTTTACAAGCGGTGAGGAATTGAGATTAAAATTATAAAGAAAATTAAAATTATAAATAACATATGGGACTGTTTTCATTTCTAACAAAAGAGATTGCAATTGATCTGGGTACTGCAAATACTATCATTATTTATAATGATAAGGTAATTGTGGATGAGCCTTCGATCGTTGCACTGGAGCGCAATACAGGCAAGATCATTGCTGTTGGTAAAAAAGCTATGATGATGCATGGCAAAACTCATGAAAACATTAAAACCATACGTCCGTTAAGAGATGGAGTAATAGCTGATTTCCAAAGTGCTGAATACATGATCCGTGAAATGATCAAAATGATAGGAATGAAAAGCACAATGCTACCCCCGGCGCTTCGTATGGTTATTTGTATCCCTTCAGGTATAACCGAAGTAGAAGAAAGGGCTGTTAAAGACTCTGCAGAACAAGCCGGAGCTAAAGAAATCAGACTGATACATGAACCAATGGCTGCTGCTATTGGTATTGGTATTGATGTACTTGAACCCACAGGAAATATGATCATCGATATTGGTGGCGGCACTAGTGAAATTGCTGTTATTGCTCTGGGAGGGATAGTTAATAATACTTCGATCAGAATAGCGGGAGACGATTTCAATGCAGATATTGAAGAATACATGCGTAAACAGCACAATATAATAATTGGTGAACGTACTGCGGAAAGAATTAAAATAGAGGTTGGTGCTGCCCTTACCGAACTTGATAATCCTCCTGATGATTATGCTGTTCACGGTCGTGATATGTTAACAGGAATTCCCAAGGAGATAAAGGTCAACTATAAAGAAATTGCCAGCTGTCTGGATAAATCTATTTCGAAAATTGAAGCAGCTGTGTTAAATGCTCTGGAAAAAACTCCACCTGAATTAAGTGCTGATATTTTCAGAACAGGAATTTATGTTGCAGGTGGTGGTTCTATGTTAAGAGGGCTTGATAAACGATTACATCATAAAACAAAGCTTTCTGTACATGTTGCTGAAGATCCTCTCCGCGCTGTTGCAAGGGGAACAGGTATTGCACTAAAAAATTTCGATAAGTTTACATTCCTCATCAGATAATTTAAACCGGTATAAAAAAGGAGAATGCGCAATCTGTTTGCTTTATTATGGAAACATCAGTTTTTTGTTTTGTTTCTTCTTCTTATTGCCATTTCTATGTATCTTCTTACCAGAAGCTATACCTACCATGGAACAATCGCTTATAACGTAACAAGTGATATTAGCGGCTCTGTTTTTTCATCATATAGTAATATTGCAGATTACCTGTCATTAAAGGAAGAAAATGAACTTCTCGCATATGAAAATGCCATTCTTAAGAACAGTTTATCATCTTCTTTCCTGATATCTGATACACAATATGTTTATCACGACAGTCTGTTCAGGTATATCCCTGCAAAAGTTGTTAGTAACAGTGTTTTCAAAAGAAATAACTTTATTATGATAGATAAAGGGAGAAAACATGGTATTAACGAAGAAATGGGGGTGGTTTCATCACTTGGTATTGCAGGCATTGTGGTTGGGGTTTCAAAAAATTATTCAACTATTATGTCCATGCTTCATCAGAATATGCGCATTAGTGCCAGGATTAAAAACAGCGGACAACTGGTCAATGTTATTTGGGATAACACTGATTATTTATTTGGTACTGTAATTGATATTCCTTCTCACATTAAACTAAATAAGGGAGATACGATCTTAACAAGCGGAAACTCCCTCATTTTTCCTGAAGACATTATAATCGGAACAATTGAATCTCATGAAGTGGATAACAGCAAAAAGCTTAGCACAGCCACATTACGTTATATAACAGACTTCAACAGTATAAAACACCTTTTTGTCATTGAAAATTTAATGAAACAGGAACAGGATTCACTACTCAGCAATGTAATTGGCAACGATGAATAATATATTTCTGAAAAATATTATACGATTTATTGCTCTGATGCTCGTACAGGTATTGGTATTTAATAATATGAATCTTGGTGGCTATATGAATCCATATCTGTATATACTGTTCATTTTGCTACTACCGGTAAGAATCAACGGAAGCCTGTTGCTTATTCTCTCATTCGCAACAGGACTTACAATTGATTTTTTTGGAAATACACCCGGACTTCATTCAACAGCTTGTGTTACAATAGCCTTTCTTCGTCCGGGAACAATAAAACTACTATTCAGGAATCATGAATTTGGAACAGGTGAAGAACCCGCTCCTTTTTCAATTGGATTCAGAGGTTTCCTAAGGTATTCTATTGTTTTGGTTTTTGTTCATCAGGTAGTATTATTTTACCTGGAGGTACTCAGCACCAACCATTTTTTTTATACCCTGAGTAAAGTCTTTTTAAGCACTCTGTTTAGTGTTGCTATTATGGTAATAACCTTGTTGCTATTCGGTAAACGCAAAAAATAGCTAATGCTAATTTCCAAACAGGTTGTAGGTAACACCAACTTTTAAACCTCCATAAAAATTGTGGGAAGCTTTGTAGTTATTTCATGTGTTTATAATTTTTTATTTTATTGATAATGAATTAAATAAAAAATTCTCGCACCCATGGTACCACCCCGATAAATCTCCGCTTTCGCAAAAATTTTAATCATCCTCGGTTGGTATATTAGGATGCTGAAAATTTATGCTCATTTCATCTGTATAAAATTTTGTAATTTACTGAAATAAAAGCAATTCCAAAATTCCTGACAGATGCCTGCCTGTTCAGCAGACAGGCTTAAATAAGTTTATGGTCATTTCATGGTCTTTTACCCGGTATTCTTCATTATTAATATCCAACAATCCAATACCAAAGTTTAGTACAGTATCAACATATATCTTTTCTGAAATTATTTTGCGTGCACCTAGTTCAAGGTTTAATATTATGTAGTTTTCAAACCTTTCGGCTACGTCTTTTGCGCCTATATCAAACACCTGATCTCCATCAATGGTTTTCCCTGTTTCAGAATACTTAATGTCATTGTAAGTTCAGGTTTGAGTAGCTTCTCTTAGCATTGCAAAAACAAGCCCCATTCCATCAATTAAGCTTGCATTATTGATCTACTTGTTATATCAGAACATGACAGGTATTGCATTGTAAATAAGTTTCAATCTCTTTCCCGGTCAATTCCTCCTTGAGATGCAGTATATTTTTGGTCTTATACTTTGCTGTGCAACACAGCCTCTCTATGTTGCAAGAGACGGATAAAGCATACTGAGATTGAATTTCACAACATCATCTCCACCTTCATATTTTGGTAGAACTTCCAACATCATTGCTGTTAATTTCTCAAGGTTCTTTTCAGTTGCGCTCAGTTTTTTTGATTGTTCATCAAAAATTGACAGATAATTTTTCATGTTTTCCAGGTCTTTATTAGTAGATAATGGACCATGGCCTGGAATGATATTTTTGACATTCATTGGCATAATAGTATCTATAGTTTTGATCCACTCTTGTATATTGCCATCCATAACAAAAGGATGAGTATTGGTAACAAGAATATCTGCTGTAAAAAGAACATCTTCTTCCGGAATATGCACAATAATAGACCCCTTAGCATGTGAATGTAGATTACTGTAAATCAATTTTACCGTAATACCGCCTAAATCAATAGCCATTGCTTTTTCAAAAACGATATTTGCAGGAACAATACGGGTGCCTTGAAAAAAATCGGAAGAAAAACCGAGCATATTCGGGTTTTTCAATAATGTTTCTCCTGAAAAGAGAAGTTCTTCACGAGATTGAACTTGACTGATAATGGGAACTCCCATATCAGCAAAGAAAGAATTTCCATAAGCATGATCAGGATGATGGTGAGTATTTATTACATACTTTACAGGCTTGTCTGTTACTTTTCGAATATCAGCAAAAAACTTTTCTGCTTCTTTGGTAGATGCCAAAGTATCTATTATAATTATACCATCTTTTCCTATCACAATTCCGGTATTAGCATAAAGTACATTTCCTTCGGTACCAGGTGTTACATCAAGGTAACTATAAACCGAATTAGTAATTTTTTTCATTTTTTATGAGTTTCGTTTATAAATAATTAATGTGTCAAAGCTAATAATACCGACTATGGTTATATCTAATATTAGCGTTACTAAAGCGTTACTCTCCCTATAAATAGCGTTACATTTTCGTTACTTTTCGAAGATTTTAACAAATAATTCAAAATAAATGTTCATATAGAAGGAAAACTGTTCTAAAATTCATTTCCCTCATCGAATTTCAGATACACTCATTATATTCGAAAATTAAATAAGCTAATCGGCCTGTACATGGAAGGTTTAAAAACAGCACAGTATCTTGAGAATTAACGTTTGATTTACAAAAAGCAAAATTATTTAGCGGAAGTCAAAGAAAATCAGGAAACATGAGTTTTCAGCTTAATACATTAAAAACCTATCTGTATTAGAATGGCAACACATAAAGATATGTCCAGATTATGTCAGATATATCTTTATTGCAACAACCATTTTTCAAGTACATCAAACAACACTTTTGGGTTTATAGGTTTCGAGAAATAATCGTTCATACCAACTGCCAAACATTTTTCTTTATCCCCTTTCATTGCATTTGCCGTCATTGCAATAATTGGAATATCATGAATTTCCATAACTTCCCTAATTTCTCTTGTTGCTTTTAATCCATCCATATGTGGCATTTGAACATCCATCAAAATCAATGAATAGTTTTCTCTTTTTAAGGCGTCCAATGCTTCAATTCCATCTCCTGCAACATCAACATTGATGCCTGCTTTATCAATAAGTGCGGTTGCCACTCTCTGATTTATTATGTTATCCTCAACTAGTAAGATACGATTGCTGTCCGGTAAAGATCTTAATCGTTCGAGGTTATTTTCCATTCTTTTTTTCTCTGTTTGTCTTCCCTGCTCTTTTTCTTTGTCAGCATTTATGCCCATCAGGTTTGTAATGGCATTTAGTAATACCGATTGTTTTGCTGGTTTTGTAAGATATTCAACATTCTTTAAATCAGCAAATTTGTTCCTGTCGCCCCAAACACTCATTGAAGTTAATATTACGGCCGGAATCATACTCTTTTCTCTTATTGTTTTAATAAACTCATAACCACTTATGTCCGGCATGTGATAGTCGGAAATAATAATATCGTAATATCCTGGTTCATGTGAGTTGAAAGCCGAAACTGCATCAATTGGTTTTTCATAAACATCCGGAACAAATCCAAATGACTTCATTGTTTCATGAATTATTACCCTGTTTGTTTCATTATCATCAACAGCAAGAATATTCAGGCCGGCAATTTTATCAGGTATCTTAACTCCCTTATCTATGATTTTTGTTGATTTTTTCAGTCTTACGGTAAAATAAAATGTACTGCCCTCATTAACGAGGCTTTTAATCCATATATCGCCATTCATCATATTAACAAGGTTCTTGCTTATGGACAATCCAAGCCCGGTCCCTCCAAATCTCCGTGTAGTTGAGGTATCAGCCTGAGAAAAACTCTCGAATATCGTTTTTTGTTTATCATCAGGAATACCAATACCTGTATCTTCAACTGCAAACAGAAGTTCATATTCATTATCTTCAATGGGCTTGTCTTCCGGAGCTTTTGATGAATTGTTGCTTACTGTTATATTTATTTCTCCCTTTGCTGTAAATTTCAACGCATTGCCAACCAAGTTGATAATTACCTGACGTAAACGAACCGGGTCTCCTATTAAATACTCCGGCACATCGCTTTTTATGAGCACATTTAGTTCCAGTCCTTTTTTCTCGACTTTCTGTATTATCAAATCCGAAACTCCTTCCACAACATCCCTTAACCTGTAATCAACGTATTCCAGTTCAAGTTGTCCTGCTTCTATTTTTGAAAAATCAAGAATATCGTTAAGCAGGCTCAATAACACATCGGCACTCTCTTTTGCCATGGTAAGGAACTGGTACTGTTCTTCAGTAAGTTTGGTTGGAAGTACAAGCTCCAGCATACCGTTAATACCATTCATTGGAGTACGGATTTCATGGCTCATGTTTGCCAGAAACTCGCTTTTAGCCCTGTTTGCTTCCTCTGCTTCATACCTGGCTTTTTCGATTGCAGCGGCCTTGTCTTCAAGCTCACGGTTAAGGGCCAGAACACCACGATTTGTTTCTTCCAGCTCTCTGTTTATAGTTTCTATCTGATTATTTCGTTCCTGTAATTCCTTCAGCAGGTGAAGCAGTTCACTGTTTTGTGAGTTAATGGTTTCTACCATGCTTGCATCACCACGATCAATAATAGTACTAATTGCTTCCCTGATATTCTCAATTTTAGTATTGTCAAGTGAAGCTGAGTATGTTGGAAGCCACTTTGCAATAGTTATGGTTGTTCCTGTTCCGGGAATTGATTCTATGTCGAAATCATCCATAAGTTTTTTCGAACCGATCAACCCTACACCCATACCAACCTGTGACACATAATCTCCCGATAAAATATGATCAACGTTTTCAATCCCTTTTCCTTTGTCTTTAAAAACCAATATTACTCCTTCAGATTTAATACCTCTTTCAGCAATATTAAATTCAACAATTCCTCCTCCTGCATGTTCAATTATGTTTCTGCACAATTCAGATACCGCTGTTCCTATCCTAATGCATGAAGTTTTATCGAAACGAAGTTCCTGGGCAAGCATTAAGCCTGTATTACGAGCCCGAACCACATCTGATTCAAACTGTATCTTCATTTCGCCTACTTTATGCAGTGTAGCTGATGATAAGAATGGTAGCGTCATCGTTTATTCTTGAATATTTGTTTAATATATGTTCTGCATTCTTTTGAGGAGGATCACTCCAGGTTACGTCATCATGTCTCCACCTTGTAGTAATCCCGTCTGAGTACATGCACAAAGAATCCCCGGGATTAAAATCAAATTCAAATACTCTGGGAGTGCGCATATTATGGCCCATAATTCCACCAAACGACAGAAGGTTCTTCTTTCCTTCCCGTGAAATTATAAAACTTTCAATATTACCAATTCCGGAAAACAGAAGTTTATTTGTTTCTGTATTTATTT
This sequence comes from Bacteroidales bacterium, assembly GCA_028277395.1. Lineage (GTDB taxonomy): Bacteria > Bacteroidota > Bacteroidia > Bacteroidales > F082. The sequence goes on from JANQGJ010000017.1 coordinate 55,289, forward strand.
TGGCAAGTCCTAACGTAGTTCCACGTGTACCACGAAGTGAATTATGAACCTGTTTCATAAGATTATCCAGAGGTAGTTCGGAGTTTTGTAATATTTGCTCTTTAGCAATTGCAGAAGCTTTGTTCGCATCTGCTCCATGCCCAAGTCCGTCAATTACAGCTACTATGGTCAAATCGTGATTCACATGATTTACCAGGTATGCATCACCATTCAGACTTTCTCCGGGATGACATCTTGATGCCGCTCCCGAAATAAGATTTTTGTTTACACAAATCCTGTTTTTCGATGGAATCCATTTAAGTAAACGAATACAATGGCTAAAATCACTTTTGTCTGAAAAAAAGTTTTGCGAAAATTCTGTTGATATTTCAGGATCTATTTCTATTTTATCCGAAAACCTGCTTATGGTACCAAGACCTATTCCCAAAGTTTTGGTATTGGAAATACCGTCTGTCAGTGATTTATGATAATCAATTATACCGTTTCCTGAATCACAACACCATATTTCGATAGCTTTATTATCACCACCATTTTCATACTGACTTATTACTATTTTGCCTTTACCGCCACCATGTTTAAGTACATTTGTTCCCAATTCGGATATTAAAATGGCAATTTCTCCGGATTTAACCTTGTCAAACCCCATTTTATTTGCCAGGTTAACTCCTTTCCTTCTGCATATTCCGATATCCGATTCATTATCGATAGGAAAACTTATTACATGATTTCGTATTACCTCCATTTCATAACTCTTACCGTGGTTCCTATATTCTTTTCAGATTTAATTTCAAAACGATCAACAAGTCTTTTTGCTCCCGGCAATCCATAGCCCATTCCCATTCCTGATGTATATCCGTCGCTCATAGCAAGATCAAGGTCTTCAATTCCCGATCCTTCATCAGCACATGTAATTATCAGTGCATTTTTATCATCAACAACACCGGTTTCAACAAGGACTTCTCCTCCACCTCCATAGTTATACATGTTCCTGAGCAATTCACTAACTGCAGTAGTTACCCTGGTTTGATCAATAATACCCATGTTCATTTCTTTTGCATGAACCCGTATTAATTGCCTTACCTGAACAATATCATGCTCAGTTTTTATGATATATTTTCCAAGCTCTGTCCAATTGCTGTCTGTTGTTAGCTGCAACATTTCTCTACTACTTTAGTAAAGTTTGTAATCATCGTCTTTTAGCCTCTTTTCGAGCATTTCCATGCCCTTTTCCATATTTAAGGCAGTATCAACTCCCGGCATTTCCAAACCAAGTTCTACTAGCGTAATTGCAACAGCGGGCTGCATACCAACAATTACTACTGATGCATCCATTATGGAAGCCATGGTTGCCATTCCTGAAAGCATACGGCCTATGAACGAGTCTACCATCTCCAATACCGAAATATCGATTAGTACACCTTTTGCCCCTGTTTTCTCAATTTCTTCAAGTATTTGTGATTGTAACTGTATCGCCAGTTTATCATGCATATCCACCTGAATGGAAACTATCAGAAAGTTGCCAATTTTAATAATTGGAATTCTCTTTTCGTGTAAATCAATATTCATCACTCTTCATTTTCATCAGAGTCAGCAAACAGTGAATGTAGTTTTACATTTTCTGATAGTTGGTTTTGTTTCATTGCATATATCATGGCATCCTGCAGTGTAGCTTTGGTATTTATTGATGATAAATCAATACCAAGGTGAACAATTGTTTGAGCAATTGCAGGACTTATGCCCGATATGATACATTCTGTACCAAGTAAACGGGCTGCTGTTACCGTTTTTAACAGATGATTTGCTACCTGCGTATCAACAGTTGGTACTCCTGTTATGTCCAAAATTGAGATTGTACAACCGGTTTCAACAATTTTTTCAAGCAGATTCTCCATCATTATTTGAGTTCGCTGACTATCAAGTGTACCGATAACCGGAAGAATAAGTACATTGTCCCAAACTTTTGATACAGGACTTGAAAGTTCTAACAGATCAGACTGCTGCTGGAAAATGGTTTTTTGCTGTTCTTGTATTTTGGCCAGCTTCTCCTCCACTTCTTTTTGCATTTTCTTGCGCTGTTTTAATTCATCCGTAAGATCATCAATAAGAAGGTCGATAGCGGCTTCAATACCACTCAGATCATCTTCAACTTCACTGTTTATTCGTGCATCAATATCACCGGCAGCAACAGATGCCAGTACATCTTCAATATAATTGATACGCTCTTTCACTCTTTCAATTTTGTAATCTTCTTTCATAATTATTTTCTCCTTTTCTTTATCCAGGTAATAGCATCATCCATTTTTTTTACAAAGTTTGCTTCTGCTTTCAGGCTTCCAAGTTTCATTAAAACTTTAGCTATCATTCTCTGTGCCGAAGAAGCTCCTACGTATGCAACATCTGTAATCTTTGCCTCATCCAATATTTTATTCGCAACTGCGCGGGTTTCACGATTTTCCATCTTTCCCGCATTTTCTAAATCTACAATTAGCTGTCGGTATGGTTTTCCTGCCAATAACTTTTTGTAGTATGTTCCTGACTCCTCTGCTTCTTCAGTTGTAAAATCTCCAATAATCGTTTGAATAAGCAGTTGATGATCTTCATCATAAATAATTGTGTGTTTCATTAAGCTGTGGTTTTGTTGTTGTTTTGTGAAGGATTTGTATTATCCAATTGCTAAAGTAAGAAAAAACCTGAATACTATCGTCTTCGCTTTTCTTTCATTGTTAAAACGTATAAAATCAATTTTACAATATGCAGATAATAAAAATATGAAGGCAAACAATAAAAAAACGACTACGTTTCACTCTTATCAATTGTTTCACGGCCTGTTAACCTATAATTTTATTGCTATAAAATGTTTATAAAACAGCTAATATGTCCTATTTCAAAATTCTGCCATTTCTGGGAATTATATCCTGTCTTCTAATATCATCATGTAAATTTAATATAACAACTGCCCATATTGAAAACATTCAAACATGTGTTGAAGTTTCATGGGATCAGTGTACTAATAACACATCCGTTTTTAGTACAACTGATCCGGTTATTTATGCCTGTTGTAAGTTAAAAAAAGCACCTGAAAATACCGAGGTGACATTCATATGGAAATACGCTGAAAATGAGCCTGTTGTAATTGATAAAGTGGCTCTAAATTCATATGATATGGGAATCAATCTCAATCTATCCAGTAATCTCAGTATGCCATATAACGGTTGGCCTACAGGCAAATACGAAATTTAGATAGTAATTTCAGGAGATAAACAGGCTTAGAGAAATCAAAAAAGAAAAATCCATTGCCTACCGAAAAATACCTGCCAGTGTTTCCGGGAACTACAAGGGACAATATCTGGCTGCCTTTGATGAAAATGTTAAATTATCGCGGTTGTACAAACTGGAACAATTTATAAAGAGTAACAAACTATTATTGCAGGAGTTTGACAGATACTGGGCATTTATCGAATCTAAAAGCAGTTCCATTGATTGTTTGAATGACAAAATTATGAGACTAAAAATGGATAAAAATTCCATTAAGGGGAATAAAATTACCATTTGGGGAACAGGTTTATTTGATTGGGATGGAGAAGAATATCTTAACCGGATAAAAGAAGCCGGAGAGGATCTTAAAAATGACTATATCTATTGTGAAGATTTTATTAAAATCCTGCAAATTGCCATTAATCAGGCAATAACGAGCTATTCAACCATTGAGAGTAAAGTGAAAAATTCAGGTGCAGATAAAACACAAATCGATGCCCAGTTGAGTTATAACCTTGAAAACGGAGAATATTTCGAAACAGAATCATCAGTATTATCTGAATGTTACTCTCAGTTTTGTGAGAATAATACCTATCCTTCCGAAGTTATCGTAATAAGCCCCAATGTTGTTCCTGGAGTAGAAGAGCAGGATGGTACAATGATGCTCAAACTCTGCAAAGCGGTATAACCAATAATATGGAATCGGGTTATATACCAATGGGCATATCATTTACCGGTTAAGGCAAGTTATACGTAATATATATTATGTAGCAACTTTCAACAACCTGTTGGCAGTTAACAGAATCGGAACCTGACCTGACATCTGTTTCAATTAATATACAACCATGGACAGATCAAAAATATATACCGGTGGGGATCACGGTTTTTGGAGGAATGTATTATACCTTGCTGGTTCAAATACCGGACTCAGAGCAGATAAACTGAACAATTGAAGGGTATAAAGACAATGTTAGCGCAATTCAGCAGGGAATTAACAATAATATAAATTCAGGACTTGTTCCTTTTGGATACTTAAAAGAAAATGGAATAGTTAATGTTCTTTACATCGGTTTGTAACTGACTATATCTCTGAAATATATTTCAGTCTGGATAGTCCCTTATTCCAGTCATCTCCCATCATATCATCCATGTTCATAAAAAGTGACATAATGTTAAACGGATATGGCATTTCACTTTTAAAACCCCATGTTGCAATAATTTTATTCTCAGACTTTTCCTCAAGTTTAACATATCCAACAGCCTCACTTTCATAAGGATCATAAAACTTCAGTTCCGTTTCGATATATAAAGGAGGATCTAATTTTGAGATGGTCTGACTTCCTGTACCAACACCGTCAACATCACTTTCCCAGCTCTGCATTGCTCCAACAGTTCCATCAACTCCCGAGCTGGTTTTTTTCATATTTGGGTCTTTGTCGTTCCACGGACTCCATGCGTCCATATCACCCAGACTATTAACATTATCCCAAACAACATCAATTGGTGCATTAATGGTGATTGATTTTTCATAAACAACGTCTTTTGGTACAAACAGGGCAATAATCATTATTAACGCAACTATTGATACCAATACAATCAGAATATACTTTAGTACTTTCATCTGTCAGTTTTTTTGTTATTAATTGAAAATTACAACTGAGGTAAAATTAGTAATAATAATTCTATTACATGAAGTTCAGCAAATCATATTAAACAAAAGTCTCTTTGGTAAAGAATTTAATTTATTCAGATTTCTACATGTGCAACATAAAAAGATTCAAAATAAAAAACCGATTGACGGTTATCCATCAATCGGTTTTAGTAATAATATTTTTTCTGTTAATAACCTTTAACGGTTATTCAGTATTACTTAATTGGTATAATTATTCAGTAATCGGGGCTGCAACCACAACATCAAGGTTTACATAGTCACCTCTTGAGTTTAGCTCGTTGATTTTAATCAATCCCAACATGTTTTCTACAGTTTTAAACATTATAACATCACCTGCTTCCAGATTATTAATGTCTGACAATTCACCGGTAAAGTCAGGAAAATCGAATTCTGTTTCTATAGCATCAAAATCTTCTGCTGTGATATCTGTTTCCTGGAAAAGAGTAGCATTTTTGGTTTCCCAATTTTGAATATCATAAACGGTATTTGCATCAGCATCAGCCGGAGAAGCTATTGTTGCAGCATTCTGAACACCCTTATAAAACAAAAAGTCGATCATTGACTGATTATTAGCTGCATCTGCAATATTATAAACGGTGTTAGTTTGTGAAGCATAAAAACTACCAAAATCATCATTGTGTGAACCCATATTGATATCAGTATGTTTTACAACATTTGTATAAATCATCTCATAAGTCAGGGTTAAACTCTTTTCAGCAGTCTGTCCTGCTTTATCGGTTAGCAGAAAGGCAATGTTTTCAACAACTCCGTTCTCCAATGCATTAAATTCAAAGTCGATATTAAATGTATTTTCATCAATTGTGAATGTTGTATCAATAAATGCTGTACCGTCAACTGTTCTTGTTAATCGCAATGTTGATAGCTTTTCGTTTGTTTCTGTGTTGGAAGTAGCTAAAATTCCCACTTTAAATAATGTATTTACAGGAATAGTAGCATCAGTGTCAACATAACCTTCTCCACCAATAAAATTAAGGTTTGGGGGGCCAACAGGATCATCATCTTTTTTACATGATGACATAATTGTTACAACAGCTAAAGCTGCAATTAAAAAAACAGATAATTTTCTCATTTGATAATGTTTTTAGTTAATTTGATAATTATTCTTTTTGATAATGGGCTTACACAAGCAAATATTATGCCAATAAGACTATGTTATTGTTATTTTGGATAATTAAAACGTAAATCATGATTAATATACCATTACCCTCACTTTGGGTACTTCGCCTTCGGGAACTCTAATGTGGTATGATTCGCTTTTGGTAGAACCGGATACAAACTCAGCACCAATTATTACTGATTTTGTATAATGGTTTTCCGGATCTTCATCTTTTGCAACCGGAGGACATTTTTTACAGCTGTATGGTACTTTTATGTACTTAGGGTTTAGATAAAAATGAGCACTGGTTGATGAAAACGCCTTTCCGTTTGCATTTGTAAACTGAAAATATGCCAGGGCATTCTGAGGATTGTCTTCAAATGTTTCGGTTGCATAATCAAATAATTTCAGATAGTCAGATGACTGGTTGGTTACTGTTGCTGTTATCCTGTATAAGTCACTCCCTTTCTTTGTATCTTTTTTTACAGCAGTGTATCCTACCAACATTCCGTGTATTTGCACATTATTACCATTTGTTAATTCTGTAAAACTTTGAGAATAAAGGTTTATTGCAATAATATTTATGATTATTATGGTTAGTATTCTGTTCATAGATTTAGTTTCTTTTATAAAGTGTGTAAATATATTCCCTGGTATCGCCGGAAGGCATAATATATGTGTGATCAAATGCTTCTATTAATTTGAATTCATCTCCCAAACAACTGCTAATTGCCTTTTCATTGTACCTTACAACAGGTAAACCACTACATTTGGTTGCTCCGTTTAAATTGAAAACAGCAATTATCACATATCCGCCTTTTTTAACCAGTTTATCAATTAATTTAAAATATGTTTCCTGCTCATGTTTTTCGGTAAAAAAATGCAATACTGCTCTGTCGTGCCATAGATCAATCTGCCCCAAGTCATTAAGCTTCTGAGGGTTGGTAAGATCATCAACAACCCAATTAATGCTTTTACTTTTATTTTCACCAAGTCTGATTTTAAGTTTGTCCAACGATTCGTGGCTTATATCGTTGGCAATTATATTATTATAACCTTGTTCAACCAATTCGTCTACAAGTGTTGTTGCCCCGGCGCCAACATTTAACAATAAGGCATCTTTACCGATTCCAGATTTTTTTATTAACTCAATTGAAGGCTGTGGTTTTTCTTCATACCAACCAAGACTTTCAACTTCTTTTTTCAGATAAACTTTATTCCAGTGCGTTTTAGGATCACTTTTTCTCACAATGATATATTTAGAATTTCTAAAGCGATAAAATTACGGCTATATTACTTTGGGTTTGTATTTCATATCAAACTGTTTCGCAAACAAAGTTAGCTAAAGTGATAAAATGGAAAAATAAGAATCCATAAAGTAATCAGACAAATGCCTTAAAAACAGAGTTCAGGGATAATAAATCAATTTTCTAGTCCAGCAATTCCGCCAGCTTATCCTGCAGGTCCTGTCCTCTAAGATTTTTTTCAATAATGATTCCCTGGGGATTTATTAGAACATTTTGAGGAATACTTTGAATACCGTATAATTTTCCTGCTTCGCAGTTCCAGTATTTTAAGTCTGATACATGTGCCCATGTTAATCCGTCAGCTTCAATAGCTTCAACCCACTTATCATGATCTTTATCAAATGATACTCCAACAACGTCAAATCCTTTATCATGATAATTATTATATGCCAGAACAACATTCGGGTTTTCTGCCCTGCATGGTGTACACCATGATGCCCAAAAATCAACCAGAACGTAATTATCATTCAGTAATGATGAAAGTGGTACAGGTGTTCCTTCAGGTGAGTTCAATGTAAAGTCGATATATGGCTGACCCACTGCCGATTTTTTAAGAGTATTAACATAATCTTCAAGATCAATTACATAAGTACTGGCAGCTATTGATTCATCAAAATTATTTACAATGGTATCAAGCTGATCAAGCTCATATCTATACGAATTACTTAGGATCAAAAATGCAGATACAACATTGGCATTATTTTTAAGAGCATAATCAACAAGATATTCAGATTTCATTCTGTCAACTTCCATATAATCCTCTTCAATCTCTGCCATAAGTGCCGTGTCATTATTACTTCGTGCTTCTCCGTATTGCGAACCCAATAATGATGCCCGCTGATCAAATGCACTTACCGAGTCATTATAAGCCAGAAATGTTTCATGTGCAATGGATCCGGATACCAGAGGTTTATCAATACTGTTTATATCAGCGTTTATCAGTATTTCGCCTGCTTCCACAAATACAGGAATGTAACTACGTGTATCTTTGATTCTTAAATAGAAAAACTCAGGAAGATCTATATGACCGGAAATTATCCCTTCTCCGTTTACCAGTGTAACGGAATCATAATTTACCATTTCACCTGCTTCACGTTTACTTAAATAAATGGTTTCATCATTTCCATTTGCTATTTTAAGGGTTATCAAAAAATTATTTTCTGATTTCTTATCACACGATGTTGTAATACCAAAAGCAATTGATATTAACAACAACATTACCAGTACTTTGCGCATTATTCTTGTTTTTGGTTTGATGCAAAGTTAACAATCAGATAACAGCTTATTATAATTTTAACATTTTTTTACAGGTAATATACTATTTTTGGCGCCATTGCAATGGTACCTTAACGGACTAAATGACTTTTGATTTTATGAAGATACTTGTATTATGTACCGGAAACAGCTGCCGTAGTCAGATGGCAGAAGGTTTTTTAAAATCTTTTGATAAAAAACTACATGTGGTTTCTGCAGGGACAGAACCTGGCAAAGAAGTTCATCCGAAAGCCATCCGGGTAATGGATGATATTAATATTGATCTGAGCAATAATTACCCAAAAAGTGTAAATGAATTTATTTCAGATACTTTCGATTATGTTATAACAGTTTGTGGTGGTGCCAATGATAATTGTCCGGTTTTTACAGGTAGTGTTAAAAACAGAATTCACATTGGATTTGATGATCCGGCTGAAGCATCCGGAACTGAAGAACAAATATTAAGTGAATTTATTCGAATCAGGGATGAAATTAAACGTGATTTCCATAATTTTTATATCGAAAAACTAAAACCATCATTATAATGTCAGCAAGAAAAAGACTTTCGTTTCTCGACAGGTATTTAACACTGTGGATTTTTATTGCCATGCTTATTGGTATAGGATCAGGATATATTTTCCCTGATATTGCATCTTTCTGGAATAAATTCAACAAGGGTACAACTAATATTCCTATAGCCATTGGTTTGATAGTTATGATGTTCCCGCCACTGGCAAAAGTAAAATACGAAGAATTAAAGGATGTATTTCTGAATCGTAAAGTATTGCTGCTTTCACTTGTGCAAAACTGGGTTATAGGCCCTGTTCTGATGTTTGCACTTGCGGTGATTTTTCTGCATGATTATCCTCATTATATGACCGGACTGATATTAATTGGTCTGGCAAGATGTATTGCAATGGTTATTGTATGGAACGACCTTGCTAAGGGCGATACAGAATATGCAGCAGGACTTGTTGCATTCAATAGTATTTTCCAGGTATTGTTCTTTTCATTATATGCATATTTCTTCATTACAATACTACCAGACAGTTTTGGTTTAAAGGGATCCGAAATTGACATTACAATTGGTCAGATCGCTGAAAGTGTATTTATTTACCTTGGCATTCCGTTTTTAGCAGGTATTATTACCCGTTATTCACTAATAAAAGTAAAAAGCAAAAACTGGTATCAAAAGAGTTTTATACCTAAGATAAGTCCTTTAACTCTTGTTGCTTTGCTGTTTACTATTTACGTAATGTTCTCTTTAAAAGGCGATTATATTGTGAAATTACCACTTGATGTTGTACGGATAGCTATTCCGTTGATTATATATTTTGTGGTAATGTTTTTTGTATCGTTTTATATTAGTCGTAAAATGGGAACCGATTACAAAAAAACCACTACCCTGTCTTTTACAGCTGCAAGTAATAACTTTGAGCTTGCCATAGCTGTTGCAATTGCTGTATTTGGCATAAACTCCGGTGAGGCGTTTGCAGCAGTAATTGGTCCGCTGATTGAGGTTCCGGTGCTTATATCATTGGTTAACGTTGCCTTGAAAATGAAGGTTAAGTATTTTGACTGAGGTACTAGTTTGTAAAGCAATTAATTGTGTTTTGTAAATGATTTACCTTATTTATTGATTGGCAATTATTCCTGGTTTGCATTATAGTTGCAATTTCAATTTTTTTGATAAGAAATATTCTCGATGTAATTGTAGGTGATTATGGGGTATATGACACATAAAGTGTTCACATGATTATTTTGTCATTGAAAAACACAGTCCACACTCCTGTTTATAAGCTTGTTGAGAAATATTAGTAATAATACCCCTGTTCATTTATTCACCTGATTCACAATATAACATATAAATACATGATATTTTAATATTTATATTTGATCTAAATAAAGATTATATTTGGCTGACCTTCTGGCTATTACAAAATACACCTTCTTAAAAGTTGTCCTTTTTTCAGTTGAAAACAAAAAGTTTCATTTTTTTTAAACGATTTTCTGTTTAATTTAGCAAAAAATATTCGACCCAGGGAGTACTTGTTTATCCCAGACACACTTTAATGGATTTGTTTAATGGCATGGTAATGTCACATGGTGCTTTTGTACCTGAGTTAAAAACTATGCCTGATTGCTAATTTTTTAAACTTAATTGTAAAATGAAAAAAGTAAAGAGATTCGGATTTTTATCCCTGCTAATGGTAACATCAGTTTTAACAGTTACCCTTACCCAATGTAGAAAAACACATCAGAAACTTGCTGATGAAAGCCCTCAAACAGATTACGAGGAATTAATTGAAAAATCGAAGGCCATGGAAGATCATGTGCTTGCCTTTAAATCAAAAATGGAGTACTATAAAAACCATGCAGATATAAAGTCTGGTGGTGAGTTGTATAGTGCTGGTGACGCTGTTGATGAAATTGAATCATTAATAAACTATGATTCATGTAATGTAAGCCTGACATGTATTCAGAAAACATTCATAACATCTCAAATAACAATGCCACTTGATGATATTTTGAAGATCAATGACCCTAAATTATCCGAGTTGTATTATAACATAGTTATGGATACAATTCAGAACCAACTTGAACGTGTAAGTTATGATAATCCTCAACTTATTCTTGTTGACATTGAATTTAGTAATTACGATAGTAATGATGATGCAGTTATAACTATTGGTTCGTTAATTGGCAAATTTCAAACTACGGTTCTCCATAATGATAACTGGTGGTATGGAGAAAATATGGGACTTTGCGGTACTGGTCAGTATGTGCCTGAAGACGGTGCTTCACAACTGGATCAGAGGGTTACAAATAGTTTATTGCCTCCACCTCCTATGGGGGCATCATGGCGATTTAAAAGTATCGAGAGCAGGACAATTCATCCGACCCAGGATCCTCTTTCTGGTGACGAAGATAATTATCTGGATTACAAAATATTCTATGCTTCAGAACTTGTAGGACCAATAGATGATGATGTTAAGTGTATGTCGCAATATGAAATGAATTTCTACGAAACCCATTACATTGATTATGCAGAAACGTTCGAAATTGATGAAAATAAAGAGTTTGCCAGCTGTATTATATCTGGTGAACCTAAATGGAATCCTTATCGCATTTATCATAAGTATAAAATATTGGTAGGGAACAAATTCATAATATGGCATGAATAAAGAATAAACTTACTGATCACAAACCTGTATGATTACTACAAAATAAGATCGCTATGAATAAAACATTAATTATTGCATTTATGATATTGACACAATATTTTGTGAATGCCCAACAAACGGATTTTGAAATAATAATGGATACGGATTATGACGAAGTACCAACAATTTTCAAAATTGATGATACCGGCAATTTTGTTGGACTGGTTAGAAAAGCCCCTCCAACGGATAGTGTATATATCTACAATTCATTCTTATACAAAATTGAACCGGATGGTGATACAACAAGTATAATGTTCCATAAAGAAGATACAAATTTCTTTTTTCATAACCTTGAAAGGTTAAATACGGAACCAAAAGGTTTTATTTTAATAGGTTATGGGTATAAGTATAATGAAAGTCCAAACCACCCCTTTACAATTTTTATGCGGGTAGATGATGACTTTAATATTCTATGGGAAAAAATATACAGATTCAATTACTATTATGGAGGTTATACTTCAAAGGTAATGGAGCTTACTAATGGTGACATTGTTTATGCATGCGCACCTGAATTAAGCTCAAATATGTTAATATTTAAGCTTTCATCTGCAGGTGACAGTTTGAATTACATGGCATATTCCGGAAATGATGCAGGTGAAGTCTGGGGATTATCTTATAATTATGACTCGACAGCTATTTTAGTCCATACACAATGGGCTCATTATGTAACAGGAGATAATTTATGTAGTATTATTACCCTTAATAACAATCTTGAACAGGTAAATGTTCAATTCTATCCTGAGCATCATGATACCCCGTATAATGCAATGCCTTTTGAAAATGATCAATTATTAACCGGCATAAGTGAATTTATCGGTCATCATACAGGAGAAATCGAGAGGATGATCAGTGCTTATGTGCTGGATTCCTCTCTTAATGTTGTACACGAAGTACATTTAACCAACCCTGATACAAATTCAAGTGCTGCCCAGACACAGTGTATTGATTATTATTACGACAATTGCATATATCTTGGTGGAAATCACAACCTCCAGGGATTAATAGGTCAGCAGCCAAACTGGTTCTATGTATCTAAACTAAACGATACTCTTGGAGTTGAGTATGAAAAGTACATTGGCGGTGATGATTATTATGTTCTGTTTTCTGTAACTGCTGCTTCTGATGGCGGAGTATTACTTGCAGGTACAAAACAGGAAGTTGCTCTGACATACTTTCAACGAGATGGCATAATTATCAAACTGGATTCAGTAGGTTGTGTAACAAATGTTTCAGATAAAAAAATTACAATAAGTGATGCAATTGTGTACCCAAATCCGGGTAGTAGTTTTATTAATATCAGAACAGCACTTGACAATTGTAAGTTTAAGTTATTCAATAACATGGGACAAAGTGTTATTAATAAAACTGTTTCAGGTTTAGAAACGAAAATTAATGTTAACAAATTAAAAAAAGGAAATTATTTCTATTCGGTCACCAGGAATAATAAAACTGTTATTTCCGGTGCATGGATAAAAAATTAATAAAAAGATATTGATATGAAAAAAATAATATTTATTTCATTGCTCTTTGCAATAGCTATTTCAGGAGCAAATGGCCAGGTAAATTACAGTGGAACAACTGTTTCAGGATTAAACCCAAGTGCAATTGGTACAAATACAAAAGCTATTGGAAGCTCTACATTTGCTGCAGGAGTGGCGTCAGAAGCAAGCGCATACTATACAACAGCATTGGGGTTCTATTCTTTTGCTACTTATACAAAAGCAATATCAATTGGTAGTGCTGTTAAATCAAACAGGTATAAATCGATTGTCATAGGTTCGGGTTCATATAGTGAAAATAAATATCTGGAAAATAATGTTGAAGAAAGCTTAATGGTAGGTTTTAACAGCAGGTTTCCAACCCTGTTAGTTACTAAACCTATGGAACAGGATTTCGAATTTAGCAAAACCGGTCGTATTGGAATAGGAAATATTACCAATCCCCTTGCCAAGCTCCACATAAAAGCCGATGCTGACGAAGATGCTGCTGTATTTATTGAGCCAAGATTCTGGAATGAAGGCGAAAGAGGTATGCTTGGACTTGGCAATATATATCATGGTATTAGTGCAGAAGCGGGGCTTGGATTGTTTTTCCATACCCAAAACAGCTATATTTTTAACGAAGGTAAAGTTGGTATTAATACTAAAGATCCCGATTATGATCTGCATGTGGAAGGAAGCCTGTTTACCAACCAGTTTATTATGCGAGATGGACATATTGAACCCCATGAAGGTTTTGTGATGGTTTCTGATGATAATGGAAAAGGAAGCTGGCAGGACCCGACAGGATTCAGCCTGTGGAGTATTAATCCCAATAATAATACTGACTTGTTTTACACCGACGGGAATGTTGGTATAGGAACCATCAAAACCCATGGTTACAGGCTGGCAGTAAATGGCAGTATATTAACTGATGAAGTAATGGTGAAACACCCGGTTACATGGCACGATTATGTTTTTAAGCCTGGTTATGAACTGAGAAGCCTTCAGGAACTTGAAAACTTTGTTAAATCCAATTTCCACCTTCCTGATATCCCGCCGGAATCTCAAATTACTGATAAAGGATTCTCACTTGGCGAAATGGATGGTTTGCTGCTCAAGAAAATAGAAGAATTAACACTCTATATTATCGAACAGGAGAAGCGTCTGGATCAACAGGATGAAATGATCCGTGATCTGCAAAACAAAATAGTTAATAACTAAATACCTTGTGAAATGAATAAACGTAGATTTCTTATTCTGTTCGTTTTTACATTGATATGTGGTATAAAAGGTTTTTCACAACAGGAAGACATTAAAATAACATATGATTTAAACGGTAACAGGATAAGCCGTTATGTATTTATGATATCATCTGTTGAAAATAATGCGGCAGACAGCTTATCATCTGTTTTCCGGTTTTCAAATAGTGATCCAATAATCGATAATATTCCTGAAAAACTGGAACAAATTAAAATATCACTCTTTCCTAATCCAAACGACGGGCGATTCAGGGTTATTTTGGATGATTACGGTAAAATTGACCATGCAAATATTTCTATTTTTTCGATGCAAGGTGCTGCTATTTATCAAAGAGAAATAACTGAAGCCTCAACGGAAATTGATATAACAAATCATGAAAATGGTACTTATTTCCTTACCATATGCATTAACGAACAGAAGAAAACATGGAAAGTAATTAAACAATAGAATAGATGAAATGAGCATAAATTTTCAGCATCCTAATATACCAACCGAGGATGATTAAAATTTTTGCGAAAGCGGAGATTTATCGGAGTGGTACCATGG
>JANQGJ010000018.1 GCA_028277395.1 Bacteroidales bacterium
TTTTGCGAAAGCGGAGATTTATCGGAGTGGTACCATGGGTGCGAGAATTTTTTATTTAATTCATTATCAATAAAATAAAAAATTATAAACACATGAAATTATTCCATAGTCTGGTATTACTTCTTATAACGGTAACTATTGTAAGAAGTCAGCCCAATTTTCCTGAAAACGGACCATTATATAATGATGATGTTGTTCCACGAATTGATATTACAATTGATCCCGATACACTCGATTGGTTATTTGAGTACGAAAACCTTGAAAGTAATATTGAATTTACTGCAAAGTTTGTATTTGATAATGGAACAGTAAAAGATACAATCTATCCTGTTGGATTCAGGTTAAGGGGTAATACATCAAGATATGCCCAAAAAAAATCCTTCAAAGTATCTTTCAATACATTTACCTCTGGAGGAAAATATTTTGGTGTGGAAAAGCTGAATCTTAACGGAGAGCATAATGATCCTTCGGTAATGCGTTCAAAAATCTGCTGGGATGTACTTCGTAAAATGGAAGTTCCTGCCCCCAGATCAAACCATGTAAGGGTTTATATCAATAATAATTATTATGGCTTGTATATTAGTGTTGAGCATATTGATGAGGAATTTGTGAAATCCCGGTTCATGTACAATGATGGAAACCTGTTTAAATGCCTGTGGCCGGCAGACCTGAATTACCTTGGTGATGATCCTGATCTGTATAAACTTGAACATAATGGACGGCGTGCCTATCAACTGAAAACAAATAAGGAAGCTGATGACTATTCTGATATCGCGCGTTTTATTGATGTGCTTAATAACAGTTCATCCTCAGAACTGGCTTGTGGGCTTGATGAGGTTTTCAATACATATGATTACCTGAAAGTAATTGCTGCAGATATACTTTTTGGAAATTGGGACGGATATATTTACAACAAAAACAACTACTACCTGTATCATAACACTACAACAGGTAAGTTTGAGTATATTCCATATGATCTGGATAACACTTTGGGTGTAGACTGGGTATTCAGGGATTGGGCAAACCGAAATATTTATGACTGGCAACAACATGGTGATAATTACCGTCCCCTTTATGAACAAATAATGGATAATCAGGAGTTACGTAGGCAATACACTTATTACATGTATCAGCTTGTTAATTCTACTATTGATTATGACTCATTGAAAGCAGCCGTTGAACAACGACGTGACATGGTATCCCAATATTTAACAAATGATCCTTATTATCCGCTTGACTATGGTTATACAATGAATGATTTTTATAATTCATATTATGAAGCCCATGGTGGACATGTTAAATATGGCATATTTCCATATCTGCAGACAAGAATGAATTCAATAAACGATCAGCTGGAAAGTACGACAATGGATCCTGTGATCAAATATATTCAACACAACAGAAGTGCCGGCAATACCCTTTGGGTCAGGGCATATGTTGATGTTGAAAATAATCCTGCTGTGGGAAAAGTAGTATATACGATTGAAGGTCAGGGAAGTTCTGAAGTCAGCATGTATGATGATGGAAATCATAATGATGGTAATGCTGGGGACAGAATTTTTGGTGGTAAAATTGACAATATACCTGAAAATACTTCATTAACATATCAGGTTGTTGCAACAGATAATGGAGGTAAAGAAACAATAATGCCATGTGAACCTGTTTTTGTCCCTGGTTCAGGAAGTGGCGATGTTGTTTTGTTTATTAATGAGTTTATGGCATCAAATGAATCTACAATAGCTGATGAACATGGAGACTATAATGATTGGATAGAAGTATATAATCCTGAAAATGAAACTATCTGGCTAGGTGATAAATACCTGACCGATAAACTTTCAGAACCTGATAAGTGGCAAATGCCCGATGCTTATATTGAACCCGGCGAATTTGTGTTATTCTGGGCTGATGGAGATACTGATCAGGGACCGTTTCACACAAACTTCAAACTCAAAAAAGATGGCGAAGAAATAGGCATTTTTGAGAGTAACCTGGCAGTTATTGATGAAATTGTTTATGGTGCTCAGACTACTGATGTTTCTTACGGAAGAAAGCAGGACGGGAACCCGGACTGGATGTTTTTTCCGGAACCTACTCCCGGAACAAGCAACGGAACATCCAATATTGTTGAAACTGGAAATACAGAAGGGTTTACAATATATCCAAACCCGGCGAGCGGAGATGTAGTTTATTTAAGTGAGAAAATTTCATACAGGATCTATAATGTGTACGGTCAGTTAATTTACCAAGCTGAAAATTATGATATTATTAACATAACCGGTTATAATAAAGGTATTTATGTGGTCGTTTCAGATAAAGGAACTAAACAGATACTAATTATAAACTAAAACGGATCATGCTAAACAAAATAAGAATTACTGGTGTACTACTCTTAATTATCTTAGCATATGGTGCACGTGGTCAGACTAATGAAACTAATATGGAGAAACAGGTTGTGAAAACTGAACAGGAATGGATTGAAGAGCTTGGAGTTGAGAAATATAAAATACTGCGACAATGTGGTACTGAACCACCATTTACCGGGAAATATTACAAACATAAGGAAGATGGAAGCTATCACTGTGCAGGTTGTGGGGCAAAACTGTTTTCTTCGGAAACAAAATATGATTCCGGTTCAGGATGGCCTAGTTTTTACCAGGCAATTGATAAAAACGCCATAAAAGAAACAAAAGACACAAGCTTTGGTATGGTTCGTATTGAAATAAAATGCAGCAAATGTGATGGTCACCTTGGACATGTGTTCAATGATGGTCCGGCTCCTACAGGGTTAAGATACTGTGTAAACTCTGCGTCGCTTGAATTCGAAGAAGAGAAATCAACCACAAAGGGAACAAAGTAGCACTAAGATATATTTGCAACTGTTATAATTTACTTCGTGTACCTTAGTGAATTCCTTAGTGCCCTTTAGTGGTAAAAAAACCTCGAAGTCCCTTTCTACCTCTGGCATGAAGCACATAGTATCCTATAGATTTGTCAGATCACATTAATATTATTTTTAAAAGATATTTCTGTTGAACCGAAGAAAGAAAGGTGAACTAAACGAAGTTGTAGATCAGATATATTTTATGCATTAGACCTTTCTCTCTTGCGGGTTAAGAGCCAATTAGAGTATTAAAAGGCTTATTATAGGTTTTAGCAATTCCCAACACTAAGATATCTGCAACTATTATAATTTACTTCGAGCACCTTAGTGGTTAGCAAACATACCAATTCAGAATACTTCTATTTTATTTCTCCCGCTAGCTGTTTCAGCATTTATTTTATAATTTAGCACAATTAAGCTCGCTTGTTTGGCTTGCACTATTTAGCTTGCACTATTTAGCTCAATTGTAAGATTGTGTTTATTAAGATGAAAATACTAAACTATCTGGCATCCGAAAATACGGCGACATTAGCAGGATTGCTAACAGGTGTATTTTTATTCTCCTCTCCTTACAGCCCATATGGTAAAGGTCTGTACGAGTGCTGGTTGTTCTGAAACAGAACTAATCTTTAAAGTGCTAATTTTTTCAAATTTCTAAAATAAAATCATAATATGTTTTCAAAAGAAACTTATATAAACAGACGTCGGCAATTAGTAAAAGATGTTGACAAAGGACTAATTCTTTTTATCGGTAACAGTGAAAGTCCCATGAACTATCAGGATAACACATATAAATATCGTCAGGATAGTACTTTCCTTTACTTCTTTGGGTTGAATCACCCTGATCTTGTTGCTATACTGGATGCTGAGTCAGGAGAAGAAACCCTGTATGGTGATGATTATACCATTGACCACATTGTGTGGATGGGTAATCAACCAACAATTGCCGACAGGGCTAAATCATGTGGTGTAAATAATACAGCGCCATCCGGTAAACTTATCAGCGACCTGCAGGATGCAATATCCGTTGGAAGACAAATCCATTTTCTTCCGGTATATCGTGGAGAAAGTAAAATAAAACTATTTGAATACCTGGGAGTATTTCCTGAAAAGGTACGGGAAGACTCATCGCTGGAGTTGGTAAAAGCAGTAATTAAACAACGTAATTACAAATCCGAAGAAGAAGTTGCTGAAATAGAAAAAGCAGTTAACATTACAGTTAATATGCACCTTGCAGCCATGAGGATGGCAAAACCCGGTATGACAGAAGCACAGATTGCTGCCGAGGTTGAACGAATACCACTGGCAGAAGATGGTTATGTTTCGTTTCCCGTTATTGCAACAATAAATGGTCAGACGTTACACAATCATTATCACGGAAACACATTAACTGAAGGAAAAATGTTCCTTCTTGATGCTGGTGCCGAAACAACGATGGGATATGCCGGAGATATGTCGAGTACCTTTCCGGTAGGAAAAACCTTCACAACAAAACAAAAGGAGATTTACCAGGTAGCGTTGAATTCACATAACAAAGCAATAGAAATGCTTAAACCCGGTATACCGTTCAAAGAGGTTTACTATGAATCAGCGAGAGAAATAATGAGAGGTATGAAAGATCTGGGTTTTGTAAAAGGAGATATAAATGAAGCAGTGGCAGCAGGAGCTCACGCAATGTTTTTCCCATGTGGACTGGGTCATATGATGGGTCTTGATGTACATGATATGGAAGATCTTGGTGAACAATATGTTGGGTATGATAATGAACCAAAAGGTACACAGTTTGGGATAAAATCCTTAAGGCTTGGTCGTAAACTGGAACCTGGATTTGTACTAACAATAGAACCTGGAATTTATTTCATTCCACAGTTGATTGACCTTTGGAAATCAGAAAGCAGGTTTGATCAATTCCTGAATTACAATAAAATAGAAGAATATAAGGATTTTGGCGGATGCAGAAACGAAGAAGATTTTCTAATTACCGAAACCGGATACAGACTGCTTGGAAAACCTCTTCCAAAGTCAATTGAAGATGTTGAAAATGAACGTTTAGTAGCTTTTGAATAATGTTGATATTGTCAAAAGAAGAAATTGAAAATGTTGCAACACCTGAAACATGGGTTGATTGTATGGAATTGGCAATAAAATCTGCCAATGATAAGGAGTACAATACACCAAACCGGTTACATGTTAACATAGGTAAAAATACACTTTTGATAATGCCGTCAGCCGGTCCGTCATATTATGCAACCAAGATTGTGTCAGTATTCCCTGAAAATGTTAAAAAGGGAAAACCGGTAATAAACGGAGATGTTATTCTAAACGACAGTAGTACCGGTGAAACCCTGGCGCTGATAAACGGGGCCAAACTCACTGCCTTACGAACAGCAGCAGTGGCAACTGTAGGCCTAAGGTATCTCAAGCAAACGGATAATAATTCAATTGGGATCATTGGAGCCGGTGAACAGGGTAAACATATCGCAAGGTTTGCCTGTTCTGAACTAAAACTGAAAACTATTAATGTTTATGACAGGTCTGAAGAAGCGATAGCTGAATTTAAAACATATCTATGGCAAAGGTGTAAAGGTTTACAAATAATAATATGTGCCGGAACAAGTGAGCTTGTAAAAAACAGCAAAATAATAATCACCGCAACAACGTCTTCTGTTCCTGTTATAACTGATGATCCGGAGCTGGTTAAAAGTAAAACATTTATTGGTGTAGGATCTTTCAAACCTGATATGAGAGAATTCCCTGATTCCGTTTACAGCACGGTGGAGAATATTTGGGTTGATGCTGATCATGGTATAAAAGAAAGCGGCGACCTGATCTATCCTGTTCAAAACAAACTGATTGAACCGAATAAGGTGCGTAATGTCAGGGAACTGATAATTAAATCAATACCGATTTCCAATAATGGTGCATCATTATATAAAACTGTGGGTCTGGCTGTTTTTGATTTATTTGCTGCAACTCTGTTATATGAAGAAGCACAAAAAAAGAACATTGGAAATAAAATGAAAATTTAATACATACAAAACAATGTTAAAATTTGATGACTGTAATCCACATGATTCATGGACAAAGATCAAAACCATTGATCTGCATACCGGTGGCGAACCATTGAGGGTACTATATGGCGGTTTGCCTGAAATCAGGGGGAATACAATTTTGGAGAAAAGGAGATATTTCAGGGATAACCTTGATCATATACGTACCGGTACTATGTTTGAACCAAGAGGTCATGCTGATATGTATGGTGCAATTATTACAGAACCAATAACTGAAAATGCTGATTTTGGAACATTTTTCATTCATAATGAAGGGTATAGTACAATGTGTGGACATGCTATTATTGCCCTCACTAAACTTGTTCTGGAAACAGGTGTTATTGAGAAGAGTGGTGAAGAACCTGAATTGATAATAGATGCACCACCAGGTTTAATACATTCAAAAGCACATATAGTTAATGGTGTAGTTGAAAAGGTTTCATTTCAGAATGTACCCTCATTTTTATTGTATGAAGACGAAATGATAGATGTTCCCGGATTGGGAAAAATAAGGTTTGATGTAGCATTTGGAGGTGCTTTTTATGCAATTGTTGATGCAGATGTGTATGGAATTTCACTTGACAAGCATAATTATAATAACCTGATTAAATTTGGCAGAAAGGTAAAGCATGCGGTCATGGATAATTTTCCTGTCAAACATCCTTATGAAGAAGATCTAAGCTTTTTGTATGGTACAATATTTACCGGTAGTTCTCAAAAGAGCCACCATCATAGTAAAAATGTATGCATATTTGCTGAAGGAGAGGTTGACAGATCAGCAACAGGGTCGGGAGTGAGTGCCAGGGCTGCTTTACATCATGCTAAAGGTGAATTGAAGATTGGAGAAAAAATTAAAATTGAAAGCATATTGGGAACAACTATGGATGTTACTATTACAGGCACATGCAAATATGGATCCCATAATGCAGTAATACCGGAGGTTTCAGGTAAAGCCTGGTTAACAGGTCGTAATGAATTTTGGTTCGATCCGTCGGACCCGTTAAAAGAGGGATTTATATTTAGATAGCCATAAATAACACATTATGAAAAATATAATTGTAACTATTTTAGGAATTGTATTTGTGTACACATTCCAGTATTCAAATGCATGTACAATAATTGCAGTGGGTAAAAAAGCGTCTGCTGACGGATCAGTTATTGTTTCGCATACAGATGCAGGACCCGATTGCAGGATTCACCTGGTCCCCGGCCAGTCATTTAAAAAGGGAGATAAGGCACCGGTTCATTGGGGAATGATAGAACTCGGTCGTGAGTTGGGCGACTATGGTGAAGTTCTGGGAGAGATACCTCAGGTTGAGAAAACTAACAGCTATTTTCAAACAGCTTACCCCCAAATGAATGCGCATCAGCTCGCCATTGGAGAGAGTACATTAAGTCAGAGAGATGAGCTTAAGGTTGACAGAACCATATGTAAACAGATCATGACTATTGAACAGGCCCAGGCTTTTGCATTACAAAGATGTAAAACTGCTAAAGAGGCACTGTTATTAATTACAGAATTGCTTGAGGTATATGGTTTTCTTCCGTCATGTGTTGACGAAAGTGAGTCACTTGTAATTGCTGATGTAAACGAAATATGGGTACTTGAAGTATTTAGTGTAGGTAACAACTGGAACCCTGAAAGTGGTAAGCCTGGTTGTATCTGGGCTGCACAAAGGGTACCTGATGATCATGCACTTATAATACCTAACTGGAGCATTATCAAACAAATTGATATTAATGATAAGGCAAATTTCAGGGCATCATCCAATTATAAGCAGGAAGCAATTGATCGTGGCTGGTACGATCCTGAATCAGGTAAAGCATTCATTTGGCAGGATGTATATTCACCTGTTCCCAGGGAATGGGCCACATCAAGATTTTGGTTGTTTTATTCACAATACGCACCAAACTATAATAGTTGGCCCGACAGATATACTACTTCACCATGGGCAGGTGAAGATCAATATACTCAATATGTTGAACCATTATCCATATATCCTTTTTCAGTAAAACCTGAAACAAAAATTTCTGTTCAGGATATTATGAAATTCCAGCGCTCAACATTTACCGGTACCATATATGACAAAGAAAACTCATCTGTATGGTATTATCCAAATGAAAAAGGGGAATTGGTAAGGAGTTCTATAGCAACACCATTTCCAACTAAAGAAATGCGACGTGTACTGAAGATCAACAAGCGCAGAAATGTTGCCAGGGCAAGGGGAGAATATGGCATGATAACTCAGCTTCGTGATTGGCTGCCCGATGAGGTAGGTGGTATCTACTGGTTTTATGTGGATAATGCTTACACCAGTGCTTATGTTCCGATTTATTCCGGTGTTACAGATGTTGCTGAGTGTTATAAAATTTATGATGCGACAGAATTTCAGGAGAATAGCATAAGGTGGTGCGTTGATTTTGTGGATAATCTATTGTATCTGAAATGGCAGGATGCAGTTAAAACACTTCATGAAAGACGTGATCCGCTGGAAGCAGGTTTTTTTGAAGAACAGGAAGCTGTTGACAAAAAAGCGGTTGGTTTATTAAAGAAAGATCCCGAAAAAGCTGTTAAATATTTGACAGAGTTAACAATTGAAAGGATGAATCAGACTCATAAGCTGTTTCAGGATTTAAGGCTTGAGCTGATTTCAAAGTACACTAACAACAAACAGGGAATATAATTAGTATGACTTTTCAGATTGATCATACATACTTATTTGATAGCTTTAAAAATTCATCGTACCAGTGCAGTGAAGTAGTCGGTTGTGCAATACTCAATACTGAAATACTGCAGTATTTGAATTAGTCAGGTATCAGAATAAGCATATACCTTGATTTCTTATCGGTGAAATTCCCAATTCGCCATTTACCGAAAAACTGCCGTAGTTCGCCTAATTTGTATTTACGAGCGACGTTATTGAGTATATTTTTGCTTTAAAAATAATAACAAAGAAAAAATAAAAACGATGAAAACTTTACTCAAATCTCTAGCTCTCCTGACAACAACCCTACTTCTTTCACTAAATGTAATTGCCACTGGATTTGAATTTGAACAGGAGCAATATATAGATGATATACCATTTAATCTTGACAGCATAGAAAAACAGTCTAAATATAATGATGCACTTTTGGTTGACTTTAATCTTTCAGATGAAGAATATGTAGATGATATACCTTTTACTGAAGATTACCTGGTCAGACTAAGTGTTTATGCAAATGCAGTTTCACAGGACTTTTCCTTTGATGATGAAGAATATATAGATGACATCCCGGCTTTTAAAATGGAAAAAATAAACCGCTTAACCGGTAGTTTCTACGCAAAAGTGAATGGAAAACATTAACAATCCTTGTATTATTTTCAGTATGTATGTCCCTGCTGGTTCCATCGGCAGGGATTTTTTTATTTTAATACCTGAATTATTATGGATGATCAGGTGTAAGCCATAGTATTAACAATTAGTATGAAATACCTTTAAATCGGTCAAAATAAATAACTTTGTCAGCGTTGTAGAAAAGATTAATATTTACAAAACCAATAATCAAAATGAGAGTAGCAATCTTCCTTTCCATGGCTATAGTGTTGTCGCTATATTCATGTTGTAAACATGCTGATAATAAGCCAACTATTATCCCGCAGCCTAAAGAGTTAAAATTCGGCCGATATAGTTTCAAGCTTGATCAAAATACAGTGATCGCGTATCAGGAAAAATCCCTGAAAGATATGTCCGGTTACTTTTCTGATTTGCTTATTAGTACATTTGGAATTACATTAAAAACAATGGCGTTTGATGATGCTCCTGCTACCAATACCATTGTTTTAAGGTTAGCAGCTGAAATTAAAGAAGGAATTGGAGAAGAAGGTTATGTTTTGATCGTAAAGGAAGGCAATGTTATTATAAGGGCTAAAACACAAAGTGGTTTGTTTTATGGAATACAGTCTCTGTATCAATTACTGTTAACTGGTGAAAAAGTTGAAGATGGCACAGAGATCAGTATAGTTATTCCTGCACTTGAAATATTTGATGAACCCAGATTCAGTTACAGAGGAATGCACCTTGATGTTGCACGGCATATGTTTCCCGTTGAGTTCATTAAGAAGTATATTGATCTGCTGGCTTTGTACAAGTTTAATACATTCCACTGGCATTTAACAGAAGATCAGGGCTGGAGGATTGAAATTAAAAAATATCCCGAACTTACCGAAATTGGCTCTATGAGAAAGGAAACTCTTATCGGGCATGGTGGTAAACAGCCTTTTAAGTATGACGGAGAGCCATACGGCGGGTATTATACGCAGGATGAAATCAAAGAAATTGTAGATTATGCTGCAAAGAGACAAATAACTGTAATTCCTGAAATAGAAATGCCTGGACATTCTTTAGCTGCTCTGGCTACTTATCCGGATCTTGCCTGTACTCCGGGACCTTTTGAAGTAGCTACCCGGTGGGGAGTTTTTGAAGATATTTATTGTACAAAGGAAGAAACATTTGAATTTCTGGAAAACGTGCTGCTCGAAGTAATGGAATTATTTCCATCAGAATATATCCACATTGGCGGTGATGAAGCTCCAAAAGCCCGATGGAAAGAATGTCCGGTTTGTCAGGAAGTTATCCAAAAGGAAGGCTTAAAAGACGAACATGAACTACAAAGTTATTTTATTCAACGTATGGAGAAGTTTCTCAACAGTCATGGCAGAAAAATAATTGGCTGGGATGAAATTCTGGAAGGAGGGTTGGCTCCCAATGCTACGGTTATGTCATGGAGAGGTACAGAAGGTGGTATTGCTGCTGCCAAACAAGGCCATGATGCCATAATGACTCCCGGATCGCATTGCTACTTCGACCACTATCAGTCTAAATCCGACACTGAACCTTTAGCTATAGGCGGATATATAACACTTGAAAAGTTGTACTCATATGATCCCGTACCCGATACTTTGACTCCTGAAGAAGCAAATCATATTCTTGGTGCCCAGGGAAATGTTTGGACTGAATATATGAAAACTCCAGAGCATGTTGAGTATATGGTGTTACCACGATTAGCAGCTCTAAGTGAAGTAAACTGGTCAGATAAAAAAGACTGGAACAGATTTAAAAATAAAATGGATTATCATTTCCGTATATATGATGACCTTGGTTATAATTATTGTGATCATCCTTATGAAAATAACAACTCAAATAATTAGGTTATGAACATGTTTAAATTACAAATTAAGAAGATTTCTCATTACATATTGCTGATAATTGTTGTTATTGTAATTGTTCCCGGATGTGAGAAAAAAAATATGGTACCGGCTGATTATGTTAATCCCTTTATAGGTACCGGAGGGCACGGACATACTTATCCGGGGGCAACTGTCCCTTTTGGTATGGTTCAGCTTAGTCCTGATACCAGAAAAGACAGCTGGGATGGTTGTTCAGGTTATCATTATTCTGATGATTTCATAATGGGATTCAGTCATATGCATCTAAGTGGTACTGGTGTTGGCGATTATGGTGATGTAAGGTTTGTTCCTACAGTAGGTAAATTACAGACTACCCCCGGAACAAGTGATGACCCTGGCTCAGGTTATGGTTCGAAATTCAGTCATAAAAATGAAACGGCAACTGCCGGTTATTATGGTGTCCATTTAAATGACTATGACATTGATGTTGAGTTAACAACAACTCAACGTGCCGGATTTCATAGATACAGTTTCCCAAAAACTGATGAAGCACACATATTGATCGATTTGATTGAAAGCGTTGTTAGTGAGAAAATTCTGGAGGCAGAGATTCAGTTTATCAGCGATCATGAAGTAATAGGATATCGTCGTACGAAGGCCTGGGCTGCAGATCAAAAAGTATATTTCTACGCCAGTTTTTCCAAACCATTTATATCACAGGGGATAGTGGTTAACGGTAAATACTGGCAAAATAAAAAAACGGCCAAATCGGATAGTCTTGTTGCAGCTCTAAACTTTGATACTGGTAATGGAGAACCAATTATGGCCAAAGTAGGAATTTCTGCTGTTAGTTATGATGGTGCAATGGAAAATTGTGTTACAGAAATACCCGACTGGGATTTCAACAAAGTAAAAAACAATGCTTTTCAAAGCTGGAATGATAAACTATCAAAGATCGATGTAACCGGTGGAAGTGATGATGAGAAAACAATTTTTTACACAGCACTTTATCATTCACTTGTTGCTCCAAATATGTATTCTGATGTTGATAACAGATATCGTGGTCATGATGGGGAAATTCATAAAGATGACTCATTCCAGATGCACACTGTTTTTTCATTATGGGATACTTTCAGAACACTGCACCCACTGTTTACAATAATTGAACAGGAAAAAACAAACCATCTTATTAACTCAATGCTCGAAATGTATAAGCATGACGGATTGTTACCGGTTTGGGAACTTGCTGCCAATGAAACAAACTGTATGATAGGGTACAATTCGGTTCCTGTAATTACTGATGCATGGGTAAAAGGTATCAGGGATTATGATGTTGATCTTGCACTTGAAGCTATGGTTAAAACAGCCAATGCTGATCAGTTTGGATTAAAATATTTTAAATCAAAAGGTTATATACCGGCTGATAAAGAAGGTGAATCAGTATCAAAAACCCTCGAATATGCTTATGACGACTGGTGTATCGCAGTGTTGGCAAAAGGATTAAAAGATAGCGCTAATTATGCTCGGTTTACCCAACGTGCTCAGTATTATAAAAATATTTATGATGATCAGACCGGTTTCTTCAGGGGTAAAAGCAATGGTTGCTTTGTTGTTCCATTTGATCCAACGCAGGTGAATTTCATGTTAACTGAAGCAAATACATGGCAATACAATTTCTTCGTACCTCAGGACATTAATACACATATTGAATTACTTGGAGGTGATGCAGGCTATGAAGCTAAACTGGACACATTATTCAATACAACGATGAAGCTTTCAGGCAGACATCAATCAGACATTACAGGATTGATCGGTCAGTACGCCCATGGTAATGAACCAAGCCATCATATGGCATACCTGTATAATTATGTAGGCAAGCCATGGAAAACCCAGGAACTGATCCGTAAGATCAGTACTGAGCTTTATCACAATGCTCCTGACGGATTAAGTGGAAACGAGGACTGTGGACAGATGTCGGCATGGTATGTAATGAGTTCAATGGGATATTATCCGGTAACTCCCGGTAGTGATATCTATGTTCTGGGTGCACCATTGTTTGATTATATGGTAATAAATCTTGAGAACGGAAATAAGTTTACGATTAAAGCGATAAGAAATAACGATGATGATATTTATGTGCAATCGGTTACACATAATGGCAAGGATTACACCAAAAGTTATATTACCCATAGTATGATCATGAATGGAGGAGAACTGATATTTGTGATGGGAGAAAAACCAAATAAAGAGTTTGGGGAGCATGTTAAAGACAGGCCTTACCAAAAGATCACAGATCATAAAATTACTCCGGTTCCATATTTCAGTGCTGATTCAAAAACATTTACTGATGACATGGACATATCAATTGCTGATATCAGGAAAAACTCTGAAATTTTTTATTCTCTGGATAAAAGATCATTTGAGCCGTATACTGATATTGTAAACATTAATAAGACAAAGCAGTTTTCAGCTTTCTCAAAAAGTAAATATGGCAATAGCTTTACTGAATATGCAGAATTCATTAGTATTCCTGCTGGCCAAACCATTACAGTAAATACTGAATATAGTAACCAATATACTGCAGGTGGGGATATTGCTCTAATAAATACCATAAGGGGAGGTGATGACTTTAGAACAGGTAACTGGCAGGGGTATTACGGCCCGGATCTGGATGTGGTAATTGATTTTGGGGAACTAACCACAGTATCAACTGTTGGTGCCGGATTCCTGCAGGACGAAAATTCATGGATATTCATGCCGGAATACGTATCATTTATGGGCTCGGCCGATGGAAAGAATTACTTTGAACTGGGTACTGTTGAAAATGATATTAGTCCAGAAAAATCGGGTTCGATCATTAAAGATTTCACAATTGATGAAATAAATAAGCCGGTCAGATATCTGAAAGTAGTTGCCAGATCATTAGGACAGTGTCCGGAATGGCATAAAGGAGCCGGTAACCCTTGTTGGATATTCGCAGATGAAATCTGGGTGAAGTAACATCTTAAAATCAATTTGATCACGGATAGAGAACACCGGTATCAATCTTCAGCTCTGAGAGCATCAACAGGTTTAATGTTCAGTGCCCTGTTGGCAGGTATAATTCCTGCAAAAACACCGGCAAAGATCAATACGATTAATGCAATAATGGCTGTAGTGAAATCAACTTCAGGACGCTTAAACATTTCATTGTCAATCTGAAATTTAATTAAAGCGGTATTAATGCCTTCAATTAATGCAACGCCTGATACAAGTCCGATATAACCTGACAGAGTTGTCAGAAATACCGATTCGGTAATGATCTGAACCATAATCTGAAAAGGTGTTGCTCCCAATGCTCTTTTTATACCAATTTCTTTGGTACGCTCTTTAACAATTACAAGCATAATATTACTAATCCCAATAACACCGGCAAGGAGTGTCCCTATTCCTACTATCCAGATTAATCCTTCAATACCGCTGAAAAGTCCTCTCATTTGTTCAAATTCTTCAGCAAGATTAAAATGTCCGAATGCTTCTTTATCATCAGGATGTATACTATGGCGCGAAGCTAAAAACTTTATGGTTTTTTCTTCAATCGATGCAGCAGATTCATTGTCATCTACAGTTATTGAAAACCAACCAACTATATCACCATAATTATATGTTTTTTGAAGGGTGGTAAACGGAATATAGATGGTTTGTTCTTTTTCACCACCAAAATTTATCTGTGTGTTTAATGGTTTAAATACACCAACTACGGTAAAATAAATTCCCTGGATACGAATCGACTCACCAATTGGATTTTCGTCGGGCTCAAACAGAACTTCTTTAACACGGGTTCCAATTACAGCAACTTTTCTTTTTTCATCAAGGTCAATATGGTTTAAAAACCGACCTTCAATTTCCATTGGGTCCACTTTTTCCCATTCGGGGTGTTCTCCTTTAATTGAGAATGCTCCTGTTTTTTCTTTTCTGACAGTATTATTTGTACCATCACCTGCCGACCAGCCGGATATTTTAGGAGCCAGATATTTTATTTCAGGGATATTAGTCTTTAAGGCATCAATATCATCGTTATTGAAGTTAAAAAACCGTCCCCTGGGCAATCCTTTGTACGGAATTGTTGTTTGCTGGGTCCAGACAAAAAAGCTGTTCGTCGCAAAACTACCCATGCCTGATGATACACCATTTTCCAGTCCTGCTCCTGAGCCGAGCATTATAATCAGCATAAAAATACCCCAGAATACGCCAAATGCTGTAAGAAATGTACGGGTTTTGTTTTTCTTCAGTGTGTGAAATATTTCGTGCCAGTTATCTCTGCTAAACATCAATCTTCAATTCAAAATTAAAATCACTCATCTTTTAAGGCATCCACCGGTTTTATCGATGCTGCTTTTTTTGCCGGAACATAACCTGCGATAGTTCCTGCTACTATCAGAACTACAACAGCACTGATTGCTACACTAAGATCGGCTTCCGGATTACGAAAAAATTCAGACTGGATATGTGGACTGATAAGTTCCAGTAATCCAATTCCCAATAACAAACCGAAATACCCAGCAATTCCTGTTATCAGGACAGCTTCCTGCATAACCATATTTATTATCGACCATGGGGTTGCTCCCAGTGACTTTCGGATACCTATTTCACGTGTCCGCTCTTTAACAGATATCATCATAATATTGCTTACACCAACAATACCGGCAACAATGGTACCTATTCCAATTACCCATATAAACATTCTAATGGCTGCAAACAGGTCCTGAAACTGTTTAAATTCTTCAACCCCGTTCCAAATGAAAATAGCATTACTGTCCTCAATATCGAAAATGTGTCTTTCTGCAAAATTTGAACGGATATCGTCTTCCATCCTCTTACTTTCGCTTACTTCTTTCGACTCAACTGTAACTGCCAGTGTATTTATTCGGTCTCTGCCAACAAGGGCCTTTTGAGCAGTTGTTATTGGTAAATATATTGCCCTCTGGTTATCCTGACGACCATCGTCATCCATGAAAATTCCAACAACCTTGAATGGTATCCCCCTGATACTTATATGTTCGCCAATAACATTGTCCTGTTTAAAAAGAGCATCTTTAACTGCTACTCCAATTGTAACAACTTTACGGTTTTTTTGTACATCAATATTATTGATAAAGCGACCTTCCAGTATTTTTACTTTTTCGATAATACCGTAATCAGGATGTACACTGCGTAAATCAAAATCACCGTATTCACCTTTATAGGATATGGTATTGTTTCCCCAAACATGAAGTCTGCCAGAAAGATGTCCTACACCATCAATTTTATTGACAACATTGTCGTAGTCTTCGTTCTTAAAACTTATATCCCTGCCTGGTTTATAGCCTTTATAAGCTTTACTTGTTTCGCCTCCCCATACCCAGAGAGTATTTACAGCAGAACTTTTAAACTGGTCGTGTACACCGTTTTCAAGCCCATGTCCTGATCCCAACAGAATAATTAGCATAAAAATTCCCCAGGTTACACTGAACCCTGTTAAAAAGGTACGTAGTTTATTTCTTCTGATAACACTGATTATTTCTATCCACCTGTCGAGTAAAAACATGCATTACGATTTATAAAAATCAAAGTTAAAGGATTTTTGGCTTACGCTGCTCATTAAAAAATCTTAAATATTTTAACTTGAAACTTGTTCAGAAAAAACGTTGGATCATTTAATCTGCTCAATATAAAGCTACATTGGTAAAAGCAACTAAAATCGACGATTATTGTCTGTATATTATATCCATTATTTAACATTGATTAGATTTGTACAAACGATTACAACAGACAAATGAAAAATAGAAATATACTGACGATAATCAGCTTGTCAATTATATTATTGATAGCCATTGTTATAACAATATCAAAAACACAGAAACCTGTATTATCAAACGATAAAATTACATCAGATGAATTGAGTATTTCTGATTACGGACCTGATCAAAGACCATCACTATGGGCCTGGGAACGAAGAACATTTCCTTATTACAAAGCAGATCCTGAGGCATATCGGGAAGAGATGAAAAAGGCTCAGATCATGAAATCACAGTCGGTAAGCAGAGACCTGGAGGAGGTGGAATTTGCGGGACCTACCAATATAGGAGGACGTGTATCTGATATTGAATTTAACCCTGTGAATCCTGAAATAGTGTATGCCGGGGCTGCAACAGGTGGTGTTTTCAAATCTACCGACATGGGACTTACCTGGACACCCGTTTTTGATGATCAGGCAAACCTGAATATAGGTGATATTGGAATTGACCCTAATGACCCTGACATAATATATGTTGGAACCGGTGAAGCTAACGGTGGTCATAATAATTTCCCGGGTGGAGGAGTATACAAATCCACAGACGCCGGAAACACATGGGAACTCAAAGGTTTGGAAAATACCGTTTCAATTGGAAGGATTGTAGTTGATCCTTTGAATAGTAACAGGGTATTTATAGCAGCACAGGGGGCGTATTTCACTGCCAACCCGGAGCGTGGTGTTTACAGAAGTAATGATGGTGGCGAAACCTGGGAGAATGTTTTGTTTCTTAATGATTCCACTGGTGCAATAGATATAGTTATTGACCCACAGAATCCCAACAGATTAATTGCTGCAATGTGGGAACGTGTAAGGCGTCTTGACGGAAGTTATTTTTATGGCCAGAGCAGTGGGCTATACAGGAGTCTCGACGGAGGAGATTCATGGAGTTATATAGAGTCGGACGGAGTTCTTCCTGATCCGCTTGCAGAAAATGTTGGACGGATAGGGGTAGCGTTATGTGCTTCGCAACCTGACATTGTATATTCATTGTTTACCAATGGTTCATTTTATATCGGTTTGTTTAAGTCAACCGACTTTGGAGCTACCTGGACCAACGCTGACCCTGATCTTGAAATTAATAACGGAGTTGCAAACTTTAGCTGGTATTTCGGACAGGTTAGAGTTCATCCTACGGATCCGGATATTGTATTTGCACTTGATGTAGCCTATATGCGATCAGTAAATGGTGGCGAAAACTGGCCAATTATATATGGCTATGGCGGAGGCCCGTGGGATTTTCATGTAGATCAGCATGCACTGGCAATAAACCCTTTAAATAATGACTACATTATTTGTGGAAATGATGGAGGAATGAACATTTCTACTGATGGAGGAGTTAATTTTACAAAAGTTGCTGAACTGCCAATTACACAATTTTATGAGATTGGTCTTGACAGAAATAACCCGCAAAAACTTTATGGAGGTACCCAGGATAATGGTACCTTACGTACACAAACCGGAGGACTAAATGATTGGGAAAAAATATATGGGGGAGATGGATTTTATGTAATAGTTGATTATACAAATCCCAATATTATATATGCAGAATCACAAAACGGATATCTGGTTAAATCCACAAATGGGGGAGCATCCTTTTTCTCAGCTACAAACGGAATTGATGAATTTGAACCTACAAACTGGTCAACGCCTGTAATTATGGATCCTTTGAACCCGGAAGTACTTTACTACGGTACAAATCGGGTGTATAGAACAATAAATGGCGCAGATCACTGGACACCGATAAGTCCTGATCTTACAAATGGATATACAGGTACCAGACCGGGAACGGTAACAACAATCGGTGTATCAAAAAGAAATACCAATATAATCTGGGCAGGTACTTCGGATTCACGGGTTTGGGTGAGTAAAGATAATGGATTAACCTGGACTGATGTGTCAGAAACCCTGCCTTACAGATGGGTAAGTCGTATTATTCCTGATCCGGGTGATGAAAATTCTGCCTATGTAACCTTTTCCGGATTAAAGTGGGCCGATCCTGAAGCTCATATTTTCCGCACCACAGATGCAGGAGAAACATGGACAGATATAAGCAGTAATTTGCCTGATGTACCTATAAACGCATGTGCTGTTGATCATATTGATAACAATTTTGTATTTGTAGGTACTGACCTTGGGGCGTATTATAGTGAAGATAAGGGAGGAAGCTGGGAATATCTGGATTCAGATTTACCACTGGTATCGGTGTATGATTTTAAAATTCATCATACTGAACACTATCTTGCAATTGGTACCCATGCCCGTTCAATGTATAAAATGGACCTGACCACTTTAGTGGGAGTTGATGACAA
The DNA here is from genome assembly GCA_028277395.1 of Bacteroidales bacterium. GTDB lineage: Bacteria > Bacteroidota > Bacteroidia > Bacteroidales > F082. Next base: position 19,223 of record JANQGJ010000018.1, read on the forward strand.
TTTTGCACAAAATGTTGCAGGAGGATTTGAGTTAAAACCAAATTATCCTAATCCATTCAAATCAGAAACTACAATTTCATTTTCAATTGATGAAAGTTCTCATGTAACAGTTGAAATATTTGATATGAAGGGATCAAAAGTTTCAAGCCTTGTTAATAATACATTAAAGGCAGGTGAGCATAGTATAACATGGGCAGGTAGTAATGGATACGGTGAAAAATTACCTCACGGACAATATGTGTGTAAAGTAGCAACAGGAAGCCAATCGAAAACGCAGAAGATAGTTTTGATAAAGTAATATTTCATTATTTTGCTTCTTGATTTATTGTTTGTTAACAGATGCTGAAAATATTAGCATCAGGTTTTTATTATATTTGAGATGGGGGTTGAGAAAATTGAACTTAAGAAAAAGCTGCTGAAGAAATGTATTAACCAACAGGAAAGCGTTATGAAGCAGCTTGAAGTAGAGATAAACGAAGCACAGAAGCAGGCTAATGATTATGGTCAGCCCAAAGATCGTTATGATGCATTCAGGACTAAATTAATGCGTCAGATTGAGTTATATGCCAAACAACTTGATAAAGCGAAAATTGTAATGAATACCTTAGGTAAAATTGATGTTGAAAAAGAAATTACTGAGGTAGGGTTTGGAGCATTGATTTTTACAGATAAGCAAAAAATATTTGTTGCCGCCGGACTTGGTAAAGTTGAACTTGATAATGATATCTATTTTGCCGTTTCACCACAAGTACCAATATTTAATGCCCTGAAAGGCAAAAAGAAAGGAGATAAAGTTGTTTTTAACGGAAACACATTTTCAATTAATGATATTTGTTGATGGCAAAATCTCAATGTAAACAAGAAGTACATTGATTCAATTATTTTCAGAGGTTGGATTATGAAGAAGAATAAAACAACCAATGGGAAATAAACTTAGTTTTGTACTAAATTTGATGATGTGATAAATCCCAATACCATACAAACAATATTTGAAACAGCAAGAATTGAGGAAGTTGTTGGCGATTTTGTAACTCTAAAAAAAAGAGGTGCTAATTATTTGGGATTATGCCCCTTTCACAATGAAAAAACCCCTTCATTTAGCGTATCCCCTTCAAAAGGAATATATAAATGCTTTGGTTGTGGTAAAGCCGGGAATGCAGTAGGTTTTATTATGGAGCATGAACATTACTCATATCCCGAATCTTTGCGGTACCTCGCAAAAAAGTACGGTATTGAGATCGAAGAAGAGGAAGTAACAGAAGAAATGCAACAGCAGCTTGATGAAAAAGAAAGTATGCTGGCTTTAAACTCATTCATTTCTGAGTATTTCAGAAAAAATCTGTTTGAAAAAAGTGAAGGTAAATCTGTTGGTTTAAGCTATTTAAAAGAGCGGGATTACAGAGAATCAACAATTCAAAAGTTTGAATTAGGCTATGCGATTGATTCCTGGGAAGATTATTCAAAACATGCATTGGCTAATGGATATAAAAAAGAGGTACTTGTAGGAACCGGTTTAGGTATTGAAAAAGATGAAAAGATATTTGACCGGTTTCGGGGAAGGGTAATGTTTCCCATTCATAATCTGACAGGAAGAGTGATAGGATTTGGAGGCAGGATTCTATCCTCAGAAAAATCAAAAGCAAAGTATCTGAATTCACCTGAATCGGATATTTATAATAAAAGCAAGGTCCTTTACGGGATCTACTTTGCAAGAAATGCCATAGCCAAGCAAAACAAATGCTATCTTGTAGAAGGATATACAGATGTTATCTCACTTCATCAGGCCGGGATAGAAAATGTTGTATCATCATCCGGAACATCCCTGACAGTTGATCAGATAAAACTGATAAGCAGATACACTCCTAACATCACAATACTTTTTGATGGAGATCCTGCCGGAATTAAAGCTTCGTTCAGAGGAATTGATCTGATCCTGGAGCAGGGAATGAATGTAAAAATCGTATTATTCCCTGAAGGTGAAGACCCGGATTCATACGCCAGGTCGCACACAACCGGCGAAACAGAAACGTTTATTAGTAATTCGGCAGTTGACTTCATAAAGTTTAAAACCAACCTTCTAAAAGAAGAAACCGAAGGTGACCCAACCGGTCGTGCTTCTTTGATAAAAGACATAATTCAAACGATTTCTATCATCCCTGATGGTATTGTCCGTTCCGAATATATTAAGGAATGTTCCATTCTTTTGGATACCCGTGAGCAAACTCTGATGAATGAGCTGAATAAGCTTCTTCGTAACAAGTATAGTAAGCAGGTAAATATTCCAAAAGAAGTAATACCGGAAGGTGAGGTAATTGACAACAGATACAAACAGGTTGATGTTGATCCCCTGGATATCAGCTATCTGGAGCATGGACTTGCACGATTGCTGATCATGTTTGGTGATGAAATGGTTAAAGTCAGTACGGAAGAAAACGAAGAACATGAAATATCTATTTCCGAGTTTATTATTTCAGATCTGGAAAATGATGGTTTGAGCTTTGAGAATGAAATGTGTAAACAAATCGCTAGTGAAATAAAAAGTGCACGGGAAAGGGGAGAAATACTTACATCTACTTCTTTTACGAATCATTCAGATCCGAAAATGTCAGCACTTGCTATTGAATTAATAACAACTCCGTACGAATTAAGTGAAAAATGGGAGCAAAATAAAATCTTTGTAAAAAAAGAGGAAGATGATGTGTTTGGATTGGCTTTATCCTCATTAATGTCATTTAAATCGAGATTGATCAGTAAAAAGTTAAACAGTATTTCAATTCAAATAAAGGATACAACCGATGATGCAGAAGTTTTTTTGCTTCAACAGGAGTTTTTCGAATTAAAAAAGCTTGCAAATCTGATTGATGGTGAATTGAAGAGGCCTTTTAATTATTGATATATTCTTTCCGATCTTTTTAAACTGTACAGTTAAGTTTTCAATAAATCCCTAAAAAGAGCACCCAACAAGACTGTTATATCCCTGAAATTTAGTTTTTTTGCATCTTATTTTAAAATTAAACGATGTGAAAAGAACTGAGATTAAATCATTACTGAAATCGGTAGACTTTGGTAGTGAAGTAGTTGTACAAGGATGGGTACGAACAAAACGTGGAAGTAAAAATGTTGCATTCATTGCATTAAATGATGGTTCAACAATAAATAATGTGCAAATTGTTGTTGATGTTAATGATAATTCCGCTTCCATTCTTGAAAAAGTTCACACAGGTGCTGCACTTTCTGTTACCGGAAAGCTGATAGAGTCTGCAGGAAGTGGTCAGAATGTTGAAGTTCACGCTGATACCGTAGAAATACTGGGAGGTGCAAATCCTGATGAGTATCCGCTTCAACCAAAGAAACATTCATTGGAGTTTTTGCGTGAGAAGGCGCATTTACGCTATCGCACAAATACTTTTGCTGCAATTGCCCGGATCAGACATAGTATGATATTTGCGATTCATAAATTTTTTAACGACAGAGGATATTATAATATACATTCCCCAATAATTACCGGCTCTGATGCTGAAGGCGCAGGAGAAATGTTTCAGGTTACCACCCTTGACCTTGAAAATATTCCTAAAACTGACAACGGAAATGTTGATTTTAAAGACGATTTCTTTGGTAAAGCAGCAAACCTTACAGTTTCCGGACAATTGGAAGCAGAACTTGCAGCACTGGCTTTATCAAAAGTATATACATTTGGACCCACATTCCGTGCAGAGAATTCAAATACTGCACGTCATCTTGCCGAATTCTGGATGATTGAACCGGAGTTTGCCTTTGGTGACATTACAGATGATATGAATCTGGCTGAAGACATGCTTAAGTATGTTATTGGTTATGCTCTTGAGAACTGTATGGAAGATCTCACATTCCTTAGCAACAGGTTAACTGAAGAGGAAAAGAATAAAAAAGCTGATGAGCGATCAATGGAGTTAATTGAAAAATTACGTTTTGTACTTGATCAGCCTTTTGAAAGGATAACATACACTGAAGCCATTGATATTCTTATGAGATCGAAACCAAATAAGAAGAAAAAATTTCAGTTTGTAATTGATGGATGGGGTGCTGATCTGCAATCCGAACATGAGAGATATCTGGTTGAAAAACACTTTAAGAAACCTGTAATTCTAACGGATTATCCTGCGTCAATTAAAGCTTTTTATATGAAGCAAAATAATGACGGAAAAACTGTAAGGGCAATGGATATCTTATTCCCTCAGATTGGTGAGATAGTAGGAGGTTCGCAGCGTGAGGAAGATTATGAAAAACTTCACAGAAGAATGCAGGAGATGGATATTCCTGAAGAATCGATGTGGTGGTATCTGGAAACAAGGAAGTTTGGAACCGTTCCACATGCCGGATTTGGCTTAGGGTTCGAACGATTGATGCTGTTCATTACAGGAATGGGAAATATACGTGATGTAATACCATTCCCAAGAACCCCGGGGAACCTGGAATTCTAGTTTCAATCCGACTGGATATACAAAGGAACTCAGTCTTAACAACATAATACCTGTACATTATTAATTCAACAGATGCGCAGGTTGAAAATTCTTTCATAATTTCAACAACCAAAATTGTGCCATAATAAAAATGTTGTTACATTTGTGTTGGTTGAAATCTTAATTTTTATTTAATGCTAAACCAGCGATTACAGCAGAAATTGTTACAAAAGCTATCTCCTCAGCAGATATTGTTGATGAAGCTCTTGCAGATTCCTACTGTGGGTCTGGAACAAAGAATTAAGCAGGAAATTGAAGATAACCCGGCATTGGAGGTTGATGTAGCTGATGGAAATGAAAGTGATAGTTTTGATGAAAAAACTGACTCAGATGTAATTAATGAGAACTCTGATACTGAACTGGACGATTTCAAATCGAAAGATGACGAATTCGACTTTAATGATTATGTTAATGAAGATGATGTACCTTCATATAAGTTAAAAACAAATAATTATAGTTCGGATGAAGACAGAAGGGAAGTCCCATTTGTTTCAGGGGTCAGTTTTCATGAGAATCTTCAACATCAATTAAATTTACGCCATCTTGATGAACTTGAATCTCAGATTGGTAAATACATCATAGGCAATATTGATGACTCGGGATACCTTCAGAGATCGGTAGATGCAATTGTTGATGATCTTGCCTTTACACAGTATGTAACAGCTTCAAAAGCTGAAGTGGAGAAGGTATTGGGAATAATTCAACAATTCGATCCGGCAGGAGTAGGTGCCAAAGATTTAAAAGACTGCCTGCTTATACAGATTGAGAGAAAAATAGTTGAGTCTCCTTCGTATAAGCTTGAACTGGCAAAAAGAATAATCGGAAGGTATTTCAATGATTTCACAAAAAAGCATTATCAGAAGATATTAAAACGACTTGAGATTACGGAAGATCAGCTAAAAGGGGCTATGGATGAAATCTTGAAATTAAATCCTAAACCCGGTAACTCACTTAGTGAAACAACCAAAGAAAACCAATACATAATTCCTGATTTTACAATCACTAACAACGGAGATAAGCTGGAATTATCTTTGAATTCGTGGAATAGTACTGATTTGAAAGTAAGCAGTACCTATTCAAATATGATGGAATCCATTAGCAAACAAAAAAAGACAAAAAAGCAACGGGAAGCATTCTCATTTATTAAGCAAAAAGTTGACTCGGCAAAATGGTTTATTGATGCAATTCAGCAGCGTCAGAATACTTTATATTCTACCATGAAAGCAATAATGGATTATCAATATGATTATCTGTTGACTGGTGATGATACAAAGCTGAAACCGATGATCCTTAAGGATATTGCTGAAAAAGTAAATCTTGATATTTCTACTATCTCAAGAGTTGCAAACAGCAAATATGTACAAACTCCTTTTGGAACTTTATTGATAAAAAGCTTTTTTAGTGAATCGATGCAAAAGGATGATGGCGAAACTGTATCCACCAGAGAGATCAAAACAATATTAAAGGAAATAATTGACAGTGAAAACAAGGAGAAGCCATATACTGATGAATACCTGACTACCAAATTAAAGGAAAAAGGTTATCCAATTGCCAGAAGAACTGTTGCCAAATACCGTGAACAGTTAAAGATCCCGGTTGCCAGATTAAGAAAAGAGCTGTAACAGGTAAGTTACACTGGTTACTAAAGACAGCAATGAAGTAATTCCGGTATCAACCAACTAATATTTAAACATGAGTAAAACAATTGCCAATACCATATCGTCTGTTTTTCACCCGTTACTTGTTCCAACTTATGCACTTGTTATGCTGATGAATCTGCAGACTCATTCAATTCTGGCAATTCCGTTTAAGTTCAGGTATATACTGGTAGGCTTTATATTTCTGACAACTTTTGTGATACCGTCTATTTTCATATTTATCTTGTTAAAGGTTGGACATATTAAAAGTCTGAAAATGCAAAGCCGGCGCGAAAGGGTTCTTCCAATGCTTATAATTGCTTTGTCATATTATGGAACCTATTACCTGATAAAGCAAACATCTGTAGCAGGTCTGGTAACCCTGTTTATGGTGGGATCAACAATGCTTGTGCTTATTTCGTTAATAATAAACTATGCAACAAAGGTCAGTTTACACATGACGGCATGGGGCGGTGTGGTAGGTACATTACTTGGATTTGCTATTCGTTTAAACTATAATCTTACGTTTGTTTTATTTCTGTTTATTATTTTGAGTGGCATAATTGGTACTGCACGATTAAAACTGGACGCCCATACCCCTTTTCAGGTTTATCTTGGCTTTCTTGTTGGAATGATTGGTATGGGATCTTTGTTTTTTCTGATCTGAAACCGGTTTACATTATGAAAACCAGTTATTAATTAATCAGGGATTTGGTAAATATTATCATTATTACGATACCCTGATCCATCCAGATACCAATCCTGATATTGATTACCACCTGACTCTGCCCATTCCACAAATTTTAAATATGCATTCTCAATAGAAACCGACTCAACAGGATATTCAAAATTAACCGGTAAATGTATTGCCCATGGTAAGTTATTTTTAGTTTGGTAGTATTTTGATTGTGATGGTTTTGTGTCATCATTATCAGTGCCAAACAATCCGGTATCAGCAAGTTCGGTGTTTGATTTGCCGGCCAGATGAATTTCGTAACCTCTCCTTTGGTTGGATATGATAAACGGATTATATGGAGCTGATCCAAGATCAGATATTCCGAAATTTCCGTTAAACTGAATTACAATATCCATTTCAACAGGTTCATGATATTCAAGCGAAGGATCAGTGTTTATAAATCCGGAAACATCAAAAAGTGTGTGAGTATCATCAAAAAGTGCAATTACTGCATTGGTTTGACCCGCTTCAGTACCATTACCATTTAATGTGAAGGTGTTACCGGATAGTTCCTGACCCGAAACAGATAAAACTGTTGAATGGTTTACAGGAAACTCAACTGCGAATCCGTTTAAAAATCCTGCTCCCGATGCTTTAATTATATATTTCCCTTCAATTTCAACAACTTTGTTGGTTGCGTTGGTAATCACATTGTAATTGTAATCAATGACAACATCATTAAAATCGTAATCGCCTTTCATTGGCCACAGATCTTCAAATGCAAGGGTTCCATAGCTATTCTCTCCGGGCCCAAAGTTGTTGTATGCTTTGTTTGGGTCATTGGGATAATCATCTGACGAATCAGGTACCCCATCGTTATCCGCATCGGGCATGGGTTGTTCTCCCTGTTGAATTATCGGAAATGATGCTACATCCGATACAACCCCTACTTTTCCCAATGCTATAAACTCGGGACCATTGGAAGAATAGTAACCGTTTTGATATTCAGGAGCCAGAAGAATGCCGGTTACATTTTCCAGGATCTGTTTTATCTCTTCGTCAGTTGCCGGGGTTTTGGGTGTTGATTTACCACCGTTTCCTGTTGTCCAGGCTGACATATTTCCAATTCGCCAGCCACTTCCTGATGTTTCAGTTTCATCCAGTTTACAATATATTGTTTGCCAGCCTGCATTTACAACATGATTAAAAGCAGAACTCAAATCAATAGCAAGAACTTTGGTTCCATCAGTGATCCGTATATCTGCAATATTTTTTGATACAGGCCTTGCCTTAACTGTATTTCCCAAATAGTAATGATATGCGATATATTGACCGTACAAGTTTCCGGTAAATTTATCAGGTGCAAGATAGGATCTTAAACCTCCTCTTGTATCAAAACCCCAGATGAAGCTGTCTGAAGGTCCCATTGGTCCACCGTTAATGGGAGTATTATCTGCTCCTGAAGTCAATATTGAATTATCACGATAAGGTAGCCATCCATCGAGCCCGTTTTCAAAATCACTTATAATATCAGTAAAATCTGTATTTTGTCTTGACAATGATTCTGCTGATCTCTGGGTGAAATTGAAAGTGTGGTTAAATTCGTTTCCTGATATGGCTGTCATTCCTAGACTCAAACCGGTTATATTCGATGATATAAATAAACTATCAAGAATTTTTGCCTTTGAAATTGTAGTAATATAATCACCATTTTGATCGATTCCACCAGAAGCAATCTGGACACCGGTACTATCAGGGTAGCCTGAATATATGAAAATCTTAGCTCTTTTAAGATAAGTATTATCCAGTCCGATAACTTTAATGTGTATTTGCAATTCTTCAGTTGTTTCAAAAGTAAACCCACCAGGAATAATTATATCATCCAGTCCACTACCATTATCCGGACTTGGGTTATCAGTTGTATTACAAGATATTGCTATAAATATTAATAAAGTAAAAACAGTTCCTATGAGATTGTTTATTTTTTTCATAATCGTATTATTGATGAGATTTGTAAATCAAAACGTCTGCCGAAAGTACATTTTCTTTGGATGCTCTAATAAACAGGAAGTTATACGGTGTTGCTGTTAAATTTGTTTCCGAATTTTAGAAATATATCCAAAATTGGGAATAATGATTGGTTAACTATTACCACTAAACTCAAGTAAATATGCTTTTATAAATTCGTTCAAATCGCCATCCATTACATTTTGCACATTCGAAGTTTCATAGTTTGTCCGTAAATCCTTCACAAGTTTATAAGGGTGCATTACGTATGATCGTATCTGGGATCCCCATTCAATTTTCTTCTTACTTCCTTCAATTTTGGCAATTTCTTCCTGTTTTTTTCTTAACTCAATTTCATACAGCTGAGATTTCAACATTTGAATTGCCTTTTCACGATTTTGCAACTGTGACCGGGTTTCCTGGCATTCTATTACGAGTCCTGATGGTTCATGATGAAGACGTACAGCTGTTTCAACCTTATTTACATTTTGTCCGCCGGGACCACCGGATCTGAAAGTATCCCAACTAATATCAGCAGGGTTAACATTAATTTCAATTGAGTCGTCAACAACCGGATATGCATAAACCGATGCAAAGGAAGTATGCCTTCTGTTTGCAGAGTCAAATGGTGATAATCTTACAAGACGATGTACTCCATTTTCACCTTTCAGGTAACCAAAGGCAAACTCACCTGAAAACTGCAATGTAACTGATTTAATTCCCGCACCATCACCAGCCTGGTAATCAAGCTCTTTTACTTTGAAGTTGTTCCTTTCTCCGTACTTAATGTACATTCTCATCAGCATTTCTGCCCAATCCTGACTTTCGGTTCCTCCAGCGCCGGGATTTATTTTAAGAATTGCGTCAAAAGAATCCTCTTTGTTGCTGAGCATTTGCAGGAACTCAAGGTCCGAAATGATTTTCTCAGTGAGATCAAATTGTTGGTCCAGTTCCTCCCTTGAGGCTTCTTCCAGATCAAAAAACTCCTCAATAGTAAGTAAATCATTCACTGATTCATGAGCCTTATCATAAGCATCAACCCAGCGTTTTTTTTCTTTAATTATTTTAAGATGTTTTTCAGCTTCTTTAGGGTCATTCCAAAAGTCAGGAGATTGTGTTTTCTCTTCATCTTCTTCGATTTCCATCTTCTTTCGATCGATGTCAAAGATACCCCCTTAAGGCTTCAAGCCTCCCGTTTAATTCTTTTCTTCCTTCAGTTGTGAACATGTTTTTTTTAATAAGATCCGCAAAGATATACGAAAATAAAATCAGTGTTATAAACCTGATGTAAATAAAACTAATATTAAACCTGTGATAAACTACTCCCGTGTAACGTTATCTAAACTAGATTTCACCTTTTAAAATCTTCCATGAAAGCTCAGGCTGAAAACCTTTTTGCTGGGCAAATTTCACAAGCTTGTGATTTCTTCTGAATTCGTTATCATCATTGATTTTTTTCGAGGATAACAGCCCTTTAAGTGTATTTATATATTCATTCTGATCAATGGAGTTAAGAGCTATTTGTATCGTTAGTTCGGGAATTTGTTTTTGGAGAAGTGCATAGGAAATTTTGTTTCTACCCCATTTGTTATTTCGAAGCTTACCTGTGGCAAAAGCAAGTGCAAACCTGTCTTCATTAATGAAATCTTCTTTCTTAAGTTGGAGTATAATCTCAGAAATAACATTTTCAGTAATATTCCAACTGGCAAGCTTAGCCTTAACATCAAATATTGACCTTTCCTGGAATGCACAATATTTTCGGGCTTTCTCAAGTAAAAATGTATGTTCAGGTGCCATAATTTTTAGTTTTATTTAAGTAAATATAAAATAGAACTGTAAATATAGTTAAAACCCGGCTTTTGTCAAATAATTCCTGGAAAGGAGTTTGTTTATAAAGCCATAAATCCTCATATTTGATTTAGTGAAAACCACTTGCAAAACACAAGCAGGTTGTAGATTATAATTAACTATATTGTGGTAAAAGGTTATTTTGTGAAAAAATGTAATGTAATGTCAAATGCAATAACTTCATTCCCCTTAATATTTCCATATCCACTTGAACCATAAGCCAATCCCGATGGAACCACTAATTTAATTGAACCGCCTTCACCAATTAATTGCAAACCTTCCTGCCATCCCAATATCAGTTTATACAGGTCACTTGAATAATAATCACCTTCATCATATTTAACATCTTCCAGAGAATAACACTTGTATGAAACTGTAACATTAGAATTTACTGTAGGATGAACATGATGTCCGGAATCAATTATTACATAATATAAACCGCTTCCGGTAAATTCTCCATCCAGCTGATTATCCAGTACATATGCCTGAATTATTCCATGGTCAATCTCAGCCTGGTTTGAATCTTTTTTACATGATAGTATGAAAATACCGGCAAATAATAACCCGGCCAGGAGGTAGAAACTTTTTCTAATCATAATCAGATAATTTTAAACACAAAATTACATTTTTTAGACTTAAACAATGTACTAACGATTGTTAATGGCTTTTATTTAATAATATTTATGAAATTATCAGCCCTCAAAGATTTTCGATATATATTTGTAACTTACTAATTAAAAATAAATACCTTGATGAAAAAATTAATATTACCATTCATTTTTCTTTTTCTTGTTTCGTGCAGTACTCTGGATGTAACTAATAACTGGGATAAAGAAGTAGATTTTAAAAAGTTCAAGACCTACAGTTTATATCCATGGGATAAGCAAAACGATGAAATAATCAATGAATATGATAAACAAACTATCATCAATTCAATTAAAAGTGAAATGGAACGACGAGGCTATGAGTATGTTGAAAAAGATGGAGAATTAATAGTTTCGGCATTTGTAATACTGGAAAATAAAACAAGTTACCAGGCATACACAAATCACTACGGAGGTTATGCAGGCTATGGTGGTGGCTGGGGATATTACGGTTCTCCATGGGCTTATGGTTACGGCTGGGGTCCAGGCTATTATGGTGGTAGCACAACAATTACAAAAGTTGATTATTTACAGGGAACACTGATTATAGATATATTCGAACTTGCTTCTAAGAAGTTGATATGGCAGGGAATAGGTAGTGGTGAAGTTAATGAAAACCCTGCAACCCGTGATAAGAGACTTCCAAAGAGAATATCTCATATCTTCAGAAGATATCCAATACCAAAATCCAAAAAATAGGTATTATATTTCGTTAAGCAACTTTTTTGCCAGTTCGGGAACACCGGTACCGGCAGGTTTGTTAATTGTTGTTAAGTTTGAAACCCCCTGTACCTGAAAGGCTCTGGGATCGATATAGTATTTGGGTATTTCCGGGTCAACATAATTAATTAAACCCGCAGCAGGATACACTGCCATTGATGTGCCAATTACCAGAAGTATGTCGGCATCTGAGATTATCGATGCCGCAGGTTCAATCATTGGAACACTTTCTCCAAACCAGACTATATGGGGTCTTAACTGGGATCCAAGTTCACACTTATCTCCAAGTTTTAATTCCCAGTGGTCAAGTGTGTAAATAAGTTCCGGGTCAGCAGTACTTCTTACTTTTTTTAATTCACCATGTAAATGCAGCACATTTGAAGAACCGGCTCTTTCATGTAAATCGTCAACGTTTTGAGTAACGATCTGAACATTATATTTTTCTTCAAGTTTTACAAGCCATGTATGACCGGGGTTTGGTTCAACTTCATACAACTGTTTGCGTCGCTGATTATAAAATTCCATTACTAATTCGGGATTATTGGCCCATGCCTCCGGAGTAGCAACATCTTCAACTCTGTGATTGTGCCATAGTCCGTTGTTATCGCGGAAAGTTTTTACACCACTTTCAGCACTTATCCCGGCTCCTGTTAGGACTGCTATTTTTTTCATATCCTGTTATTTTTGGTAAATATAAAGAAAAAAAAACGCTCTCCGAAGAGAGCGTCTTAAGCCTAAACAAGAATCGCAACCATTAATGATTAGGCAGTACTTTATTAAAATATTTTCATATCATCCAGCACTTTCATAACTCCTTTGACTGAATTTGCTGACGTTTCAAGTAATTTCTTCTCTTCTTTATCCAGATCAATCTCAATAATTTCTTCAATTCCATCTTTTCCTAACTTAACAGGAACGCCAAGGTACACATCTTTCAGACCATAAGCACCATTCAAATATGCGCACAAAGGTACAATCTTCTTTTGATCATCCACAATTGCTTCAACAAGTTGTGCAGCAGCAGCTCCCGGAGCATACCATGCGCTGGTACCCATTAGGTTAACGAGTTCCCCGCCACCTTTCTTTGTTCTTTCAACAATTTTGTCAATCTCATTTTTCCCCAAAAGCTGTGTAACCGGAATACCATTTATTGATGTATATCGTGGTAGTGGCACCATTGTATCACCATGTCCGCCAAGTAACATAGCATGGATATCTGATGGTGCTACATTTAGCGCATTGGCAATAAATGCACGGTATCTTCCGGTATCAAGTGTTCCGGCCATACCGAATACTTTTTTAGGATGTTTGTTTGATGCCTGAAAAGCAGCATAAGTCATAACATCAAGAGGATTGCTAACAACAATAATAATTGCATCCGGAGAATACTTTACTGCTTTTTCGGTAACCTCTTTTACAATATTTGCATTAGTTTTAATCAGATCATCACGAGACATTCCAGGCTTTCTTGGTAACCCCGATGTTATAACGATGATCCCTGAACCTTTGGTTTTTAAGTAATCATTAGTTACACCGGTTACCCTGGTGTTAAAGTGGTTTATAGCCGCTGTTTGCCAGATATCAAGTGCTTTTCCTTCTGCAATACCTTCCTTTATATCAAGTAGTACAACTTCTTTTGCTAGATCTTTATGAGCAATTACATTAGCACAGGTAGCTCCGACATTACCAGCTCCAATAACAGTTATCTTCTCCATTTTGTATGGTTTTTTTTTTCGTTTAACCTTTTGTTTCATTATGGCAAATGTAATAATATTAGATTTATCCGGCAAATATTGAATGAAAGTATCTATTGTGTTGAATAACATCATTATAGGTGGCAATAGTTTGCAGCATACAATGTTGTTCAGGTATTTTTATCTTCAATAAATGTAAATATGTACATGTGTTTTTGTGACAATCGCACAATTTTTTTTCTTTTATGAAAATCTTATCAAAATATTAACAGAAAGTTCAGCTTTAGTTTGTATTCTTGCAACACAAACTAATCTCAACTAGGATTCTAATGTGTAACTAAGTACGGCTACCAGGAAGCCGGGCGAAATTATTTTAAAAAATGCAAAATCAGGTATTTACAATAACAGATAAGCATCGTGCTGCTGCAGATATCATCTTCGACAGGGTTATTAAAGACCATGTTCCGAAAAATATTATCACGGTTACAGGTGAAGTTGGAACCGGAAAATCAACAGTTTCGTATTTATTGGCAAAATTGTTCAAAAAGAAAGGCATCCGTGCGAAAATTATGGATCTGGATAATTATTATAAAGTGCCACCAACTGATCGAAAAGTCTGGCGTTTAAAACATGGTTTGGAAAGTGTTGGCCTGGATGAGTATGACTGGGACAAGATTTATGAAAATATTCAGGATTTCAAAGAAGACCGGGTTGCAAAAATGCCACTGGTTGATATGGTAACGGATTATCAGGACGAATTGATCACGAATTTTAAAGGAGTCGATCTGCTTATAATCAAAGGGCTGTATTCCATTAAATGTAAAGAATCACGATTGAAAGTATTCATTGAGCTGTCTTTCCAGGAAGCAATGAAATATAATACTTATGAAGGTGTTGAGGAAACCGATGATTTCAGATTACAGGTAATGGGAAAAGAGCACGAAATTGTTCAGCAACTAAAGAAAGATGCGGACTTTTTTATTGATTTTGATACAGCAAATGAAAATTATCATTTGTAGAAAAAAAGGAGCATAGAACTAATGTGTGCCTATGCTCCATATATTTTTCTATTTTCATTCTTGATAATTCATTCAGAAATTAACCAGCTTGTAAATTTTCCGCACCAGGTAACAACCCTTCTAATTTTGACGGATCATGTATCATTACAGGAATATGTTGTGGACATATCCAATAATGATATCCTTTAAAATCCACAGCAACCAAAGGCGCCTGCATTTCATCCTGTTTACAAACCAGGCATACTTTACTATTTTCTTCCATTTTATTGAATTTAATAATTTAAGTTGCAAATATCTTAAATTATTCGATATGGCAAAGTCTGATGGATTTTGGTTGTGTAATTTGTCTTTTATTTCTATGCTGTTATTTGTATTATTGCAATATATAATGTGCTGTATTACATAAAGTTTATTCCTCTCTCCTTAAAAAATGAAAATACTGAAGAAAATATTGATTGTATTGACAATATTAATTGTCACATTCCTGTCTGTAAGTTATTTTTGGTTGCTATCTACCATGCCGGATTATGAAGGCACTCTCGAACTTTCAGGATTGAATAATACAGTAGAAGTGATATATGACGACTTTGGGGTTCCACATATTTATGCCACTAATTCTCACGATGCATATATGGCACTCGGATATGTACAGGCTCAGGAAAGATTGTTCCAGATGGAAATGATTCGGCGGGTTACATCCGGAAGGTTATCTGAATTATTGGGTGAGAAATTTATAAACACCGATAAAACAATGCTAACACTTTCGATAAGAGAAATGGCTGGAAAAAGTGCTGACAAATATTTTGCTGCCATTGATGAACCATACAAAAAAGAAACATTAGCATATCTTAAAGGGATTAACTCATTTATCGATAAAGGTAATCTTCCCGTTGAGTTTACATTACTGAATTTTAAACCCGAACCTTTTGAGCCGGTTGATGTTTATACAGCCATAGGATATATGTCACTTTCATTTACTTCAGCATTGTCGCAGGAGCCCATTGTTACTAAAATCCTGGAGAGTTTTGGTGAAGAATATTTAATTGACTTTGCTATTGATTCTATGAGTAATGCCAGCCATTATAAAAGCAGTTCAAACTGTATTTCAGAAGATGGTTTTTCTCAATTGACAGAGCAGGTTTTTGCAACTTTACCGGTACCTGTATGGAATGGATCAAATAACTGGGTTTTGAGTGCCGACAGATCGAAATCAGGAAAAGTACTACTTGCAAATGATACCCATATAAGGTACTCTCAACCGGCCGTATGGTACGAAGCATATATTGAATATCCTGGATTTAATATGGCAGGTTATTATTTATCAGGAGTACCGTACGCTATAATTGGTCATAATGATATTATTGCTTGGGGAACAACAATTTTTCCATTTGATAACATGGATTTGTACCGCGAAAAACAAAATCCGGATAACCCAAACCAGGTGATGGTTGATGATCACTGGGAAGATTATTCCATTAAAAACCATAAAATTCCTGTTAAGAATTCTGATGACATATTATTTAGTGTTAAATATACCCGACACGGGCCGGTTTTAAATGGTATTTATAATAACATAGCGACTTCTAAGGATCAGCCTGTTACTCTTTGGTGGTCGTTAAACGAAATGGAATCAGCGGTTCTTGAGGCATTATACAGAATCAACAATGCCAAAAATATTGATGAGTTTGAATCTGCAATGCCTCTTATTGATTTGATTGGAATGAATATGGTTTATGGCGATATTGAAAACAACATTGCACTTTGGTCGGCAGGTAAGATCCCAATACGTCCGGATCATGTAAATTCAAAACTCATCCTTGACGGGGCCAGTGGTGTTGATGAGATATTAGGTTACTATTCTTTCGATAAAAATCCAAAGATTAAAAACCCTGAGGATGGATTTATAACAACATCAAATGATGAGCCTCAAAGGGTGGATGGGATTTTATATCCGGGTTATTATGCACCTGGTTACAGAGCAACTCGTATAAAAAGATTGATTAATAGTCGTAATACCTGGTCTCTTGATGAACTTGCCGAAGTACAGTTAGATAATACTTCGGAAAGAGACACTATGTTAACCAGATTGATTCTTGAAGAGGCTAACCTGCAAAAAATTGCAAGTATGGGTCCTGAATATTCACTTGCATTATCACAATTAAAGAACTGGGATGGTAGCACCGGTGTTTCAAGTATTGGAGCTACTATCTTTAACAATGTTGTTTTCTATATAATGTACAATACTTTATCCGATGAATTGGATAAAAGTGATTTCAAAAGTCTATCAGGGTCATTTCTCCTAAGATCACGTATGTTACAGATATGTTCAAACGAAGAGTCGCCATGGTTTGATAATATCAATACACCTGATAAAAAGGAAGTTCGTAGTGAGATTTTTACAGTTTCAGTGGAGGAGGCAATTACTTCACTTAAAGATCAATTGGGTGATGACATCAGCACATGGAGATGGGGCAGGGTACATACATTAACACATGTACACCCTATTGGAAAACAGGAACCGTTTGATATGATCTTCAATGTTGGTCCATTTGCAAAATCGGGAAGTAATGATGTAATTGATAAAGAGGGTTTCAGGTATAACAGTTCAGGTGATTTTAAGGTATTAGACGGACCTGCAATGCGTATGCTTGTAGATTTTTCCGATACTAAACATACCATGTCAATAATACCCACCGGGCAATCGGGAAATATAATGAGTCCGCATTATGCTGATCAGGCAATTATGTTTAATAAAGGTGAGTACCGCAAAATGGTTACTGATAAAGAAGAGCTTGGAAGAAATAAAGTCCTGGTGCTGAAACCATAACCTGTATTCCGGTTATTGCTCATTACTCCTTAATCCTTTTCATTATAAGAGATATTTCGATCATAAAAAAGAAAACAAGGGTAATGAGCCCGATAAGGAATATTTTAGATATGCTTATGTTAAATTCCAGGTTTAGTTCCCCGATTTTATTAAAATATTGGTTCAGGTGAGCGAAATTTATCATAATAGGGTTTGTAAATTGTAATAACGAAATAATAGTGATAATTATCCCTGTTACCATAATCCATCCCTTCCAGGTTATCAAAGGGGTAGCTGATAATGAAATTTTTTCAGCTTCGGTTACATTTGCCGCAGCAATTTTATCCATTACCGATGCGGTAAAATCATCCCCGGGTTTCTCAATAGTAGAAAGCTTTACAGCTTGTTTCAGGAATACATCCTTATGTTTATCAGCAGTATTCATAATCCATTATTTCATTTCCAACTTTATCTTTCAGTTCTGCATATAACTTTTGTCTGCTTCTAAATAATCTGACCTTAACATTTTGTTTCGAAATGCCTGTAATCTCAGCAATTTCACCAACAGATAATTCATCATAGTAGTACAAAGTTATGATAATCTGTTCAATGTCGGGTAGTTTTGAAATAGCATTGTCAATTATATCTTTTTTTTCAAGTTTACTCAATTCATAGTGAGCATCAGGAGAACTTCCCATAGAGTATTCAGTTTTGTTATCAATTTCAGTGGTTAAAGCATGTTTTCTCTGCGATTTATACCTGTTAACTGAGGTATTGTACGCAATACGATATATCCATGTTGATAATCTGGACCTGGAGTTAAACTTGCTTAATGACTGATATACCTTAACAAAAACGTCCTGGGCAATTTCTTCGGCCTCTTCCCTGTTTTTAAGAATCCTGAAGCAAAGAGTAGTTACCATATCCTGAAACGAATTTACGATTTGTTCGAAACTCTGAATATCACCATTAATGACATTCCTGATAATTATTTGCTCCTCTGATATGCCCATTTTTCTTTTAGACAGCTGAACCGGAATTTGGTTACAATAAATAAAATTAAAAATATTTGTAACCAAAGTATTAAAGTACCTGTCAAAGATAAAAATGAAACTAACAAATTAGCTTTTGTTTTGAAAATTAAAAACTTAGGAATTAACAATAACAATAAAAACAGAGAAAATGGAAGTATCAATTGTATTTATCAGCTTATTTATAGCAATTTTCGGTATTTGCTATTTATACTATAATACACGGCATAAGGAGCGTCTTGCTCTTATAGAGAAAGATAAAGATGTTAGTGTGTTTGCAAGTAAAAAAACGTACAAAAGCAGCAATATCGGGAAAATAATTATTTTGAATCTCGGGTTAATATCAATCGGGGTTGGTACAGGAATTTTGTTCGGTAGCTTTTTGTACCATGTAGGATGGATGCAGGAAGAAGTAGCAATATCAGCATCAATATTTCTTATGAGTGGTATCGCCCTGATTATTGGATTCTTCATTACAAAAAAAATGGATGAAGAATAAAGAAACATCTCATTTGCAGATCAATTTTGATTTTTACTTTTACGATTTTATCAAGGTTAGTTTAAAAAGGCATAATTCGGTTTATGCCTTTTTCATTGGTTATGGAATTATTGATAATTAAGTATATTAATTCATAATCTCCTGAGAAATCAATTCCCCGTTTTTATAAGTTTCCTGTTTTAATAATACATTAGCCTGATTCCAAATCTCCTGGATACCTTCTTTTTTATCATTCCTGAAAGTAGCAATTGATTCCAGCGCACCCGACTCAAAATACCATTCCCATCTTCCTTCTTTTTTGTCATTTATAAAACTGCCCTGTGTAGCTTTTTGTCCTTCAGGATAATATGTTATTGTCAATCCATCTAATTTACCACTAACATATGTTGACTCCATTTGAATACTTCCAGGTTCATTATAATAGGTTTTCCAGTACCCATCACGTAAACCATCTGTTATTCTGCCATCTTCAAGTACATTGTTTGTCCCTTCATAATAAATTATGTACTTTCCA
The DNA here is from genome assembly GCA_028277395.1 of Bacteroidales bacterium. Classification (GTDB taxonomy): domain Bacteria; phylum Bacteroidota; class Bacteroidia; order Bacteroidales; family F082. Next base: position 38,817 of record JANQGJ010000018.1, read on the forward strand.
TTACCGTCATTCACATTTATTTTACCGTCATTATCCCAGGTATTCAATATTTTATAAGTATCATCATTATAAACACCTTCTTCCATTAAAATTCCATTTGGATAGTATGTTTTCCATATACCATCCTTATATCCATTCTTTACGTTTCCCGTTTCCATTAAAGTTCCGTCTTCGTAATACTCGTAAAACTGACCTGTTCCATTTTCGACATTCATATTGCCACTTCTATCCCATGAACTAATAATCATTGGCTGCTCTGAGCTGTCAAATTCAAGGTAATACGTTGGAGTATTGTCTTCATACCAATATTTCCATGTTCCAACAGGTTTGCCATTATCATAAAAACATTCGGCACTTTTTTTGCCATTTTCGTAATAATATAGCCATGTTCCAACAGGATTGTCATTTAAATAATCTCCTTGTTGAATTATATTTCCATTATCAGTGTATATGGCAAACTTACCTGTTAGTCTTCCATTTAAATAAGTACCGGAATCCTTTAAACTACCATTATCATGATAAACTTTGTAGTTTCCATTCGATAATCCTTTTGAAAAGTTTACCTCCCGCATCAGTTTGCCATCTTCAGCATACCATTTCCATAAGCCATCTTCGAGACCTTGTTTAAAATTACCGGTTGCCTGTATTTTTCCATTCGTATAATAAAAATCCCATTTACCTTCTTCTTTACTGTTTTCCATATTTCCTGTTGAAAGAACAACACCCGATTCATAATAGAATGTTTTTTGACCATTTACTCCTGCCGAGAGTTTGAAAATCGCCAAAGCCACAATAACCAGGGAAACAATAACAAATGGGAATCTTAATTTGGAATGTTTTGGTACAAAGTCATTGTTAAGAATCATAGCTTCAGTGATTGGCCTGAAGGCAAATTTATAGCCCTCTACCACAGCAATACCATAAAATAACACATCCATCGGGCTGAATGATTCAGTGAATATAAGAATTACTGTATTCAGATCTAAATAAGATAGAGTTTCAATATATCCGAGTGATTGTGCATGAGCTATAAACCCAACCTGGCTGAATAAATTCCCTAAAGCGCAACCCAAAAGGGATAAAACAGCTCCAACAAATCCATAAACAGTGTCCAGCCCGGCTCCAAAAAAACGAACACCCATTCCAACAACAAATCCTACTCCAATCGCCATAAATCCTATTTGGTATTCAGTAGTTACAGTGATGAAGGCCCAGATAATCGCACATATAACAGCAAGCAAAAATCCTCCTACTACTGCATATGAAAGAACCTGATGAGATTTTATTTCCATTAATACCTGACTTGATAGTTTTGCAGGTTTTTTCACTATGGTATCTTTATCACCGGAAGTTACTTCTTTGATTGCTTCATCAGGTATGAAGTCTTTACACTCTTTTTCAAAGTCTGCTACTTTGTTAGTAAGGTTACATATAATACCATGTTTGGGATCAAATGCTCTGTTTTTACATTTTTTACAATAAATTAACTGCTCTTCTCTAGTCATTATTTTTGGTTTATTATGTTGATCGGTAATTTCAAACTAGCTAATTGCATATGCAAAACATGGTCTGTAAGCAATTGTGAAATAGTTATGTAGGTAGCAGATATTAGTTGAGTGCTGACTTTATAAGTCTTATTAGTAGTGAAATATACAGTAAAGTTAGTAAAATATTATTACTTTACTGGAATCGGGTTAATTTTCATGTACTTTGGACTCAATTTAATGGGTTATCAGCAATAATGTGTTAATTTATTAACAATAATTATGCCTTATTCTTATTTAGCAATGTTTTTGTATTAATTTTGCCCCGAAATCAGATTTTGGTTTTGTAGGCTGATGTTTAGCTGAACTACATAAATCGCATTATTTAAATTGAAAAATATAATAGAAATTAATAAATGGGAAACCGGTAACCAACTTTACAATTATATTAATATGTAAGATAATTGATTTTGTTGAAATAACCGGAGTTATTAATTTGACAACCATATATAATACAAACTAGTAATTAAAATTTATTCCAATGAAATCATCAATCACTATATTTTTTTATGTAAAACGAATATGTGATTGAAAATTCCACCTGCCCCTGTTTATGACTCTGGCAGGCAGGCAAACCTATTTAATAATAAATACGTATGAATAAAGAAAAGCTTTTTGGAGCATTTCCAGCTGTTTCAGACGAAGAGTGGAAAGACAAAATCATAGCAGATTTAAAAGGAGCTGATTTTGATCGAAAATTGGTTTGGAAAACCAGCGAAGGATTTGATGTACAACCATATTATAGAGGTGGAGATATTGGTAAACTGCCACATATGGAAATTCTGCCGGGGAACTTCCCTTTTGTCAGAGGTAACAAAGTAAAGAAAAACAACTGGCTTGTACGTCAGGATATTTTTGTGAAGGATGTGGCAGAAGCAAATAAGAAGTCATTAAATGTAAGGCTGAGAGGTGTTGATTCTCTTGGATTCAAATTTGATGATGACTTTGAACCTGATGCCGAAAATATTGAAAGTCTTTGTGAGAACATCAGGGCAGATTATATGGAGCTTAACTTTCAAACGGCATATCCCCTGGAGACGATTAAAACACTTGATTTTCTGGCAAAGAAATATAACCGGGATCTCGAAAAGGTTAAAGGAAGTGTAGAATATGATCCAATTGGTGATTTTAGTTTATCAGGTCAGTTTAAAGCCTCTCAGGATCAGGACTTATTGTTACTTAAAGATCTGCATGATGCTGCTAAACACCTTCCAAATTTACATTACCTGGTAATAAACGCTACAATATTTAATAATTCCGGAGCAGGTATTGTAAATGAACTGGCGTTTGCATTGTCAACTGCTGTAGAATATCTGACTCACTTAACAAATGAAGGCTTAAGTATTGATGAGATCACCCCAAGAATACGTTTCCATTTTTCAGTTGGATCTGATTACTTCATGGAAATTGCAAAGTTAAGGGCAGCAAAATATCTTTGGTCTAAAATTGTAAATTCTTATGGTTTAAGTGATGCATCTAATGCTACAATGCATATACATTGCAGTAACTCAAGATGGAACAAAACAGTTTACGACCCATATGTAAATATGCTGCGTACCACAACAGAATCAATGTCAGCAATACTCGGTGGTGTTAATTCACTGACAGTATTACCCTTCAACTCAATTTATGAAAACGAAACAGAATTCTCAGAAAGAATTGCCAGAAATCAGCAGTTAGTATTAAAAGGAGAATCTTACCTGGACAAAGTAGCTGATATAAGTGCAGGATCATATTATATTGAAGAACTCACTGACAAACTGATCCATAGTGCCTGGGAGCAATTCCTGAAAATTGACGATGAAGGTGGTTATATTGAAGCTTTTGGAAATGGCAGGATCCAGGAAATAATTAATGCCGATGCTTCTAAAAGAGATCATGAGATAGCTACCCGACGAAGGTCATTACTGGGAACAAATCAATATCCCAATATTACGGAATATCAGGGTGCTGATTTTGATTTGCCTGCAAAGCATGAGGTTAAAAATGAAGGTGTTGAACCATTAAAAATATATCGCGGAGCAGAACAACTGGAAAAACTCAGGTTTAATACAGATCAATATGCCATAAACAATAAGCGTCCTGTAGTCTGGATGTTTACTTACGGAAATCTTGCCATGCGTAAAGCAAGATCACAGTTTGCCGGTAACTTTTTTGGTTGTGCCGGATATGAAATTGTAGATAATGCCGGATTTAGTACTGTTGAAGAAGGTATTGCAGAGGCTAAAAAAACTAATCCTGATATCATTGTAATTTGTAGTTCTGATGCAGAATATGCTGATATTGCCGAAAAGATCTATAATGAACTTAGTGCAGAAACAATAGTGGTATTAGCAGGATATCCCATGGATTTGATTGATAGATTCAATGAAATTGGATTAACAAATCTTATACATGTTAAAAGTAATTTACTGGAAGAATTAAAAAGGTATAATGAACTTTTAAAGATTAATTAATATCCGGTAATTATTGTTAAACCTTCAAATGAATTGAAATGAAACCTAATTTTAAAAATATAAATATAGATCAAAATCCCGAATCAGGCGTTACAAATAATGATTGGGAAAAGGATAATAATATAACTGCTGACTGGAAAACACCGGAAGGGATAAACGTAAAGCCTGTTTATACTTCTGAAGAGCTTAAAGGAATGGAGCATTTAGACTATGCTGCCGGTCTTGCCCCATATCTTAGGGGACCTTACTCTACAATGTATGTTACCAGGCCTTGGACAATTCGTCAGTATGCCGGATTTTCCACTGCAGAAGAATCAAATGCTTTTTATCGCAGAAACCTGGCCGCAGGACAAAAAGGGCTTTCGGTTGCGTTTGATCTGGCAACTCACAGAGGTTATGATAGCGATCATGAAAGGGTTGTTGGAGATGTTGGAAAAGCAGGTGTTGCCATTGACTCGATTCTGGATATGCAGATATTGTTTGATCAGATACCACTGAACAAAATATCAGTTTCTATGACAATGAATGGTGCTGTACTTCCGGTACTTGCATTTTACATTGTTGCAGCTCTTGAGCAGGGAGCAAAACTTGAAGAACTATCAGGAACCATACAAAATGATATTCTTAAGGAGTTTATGGTTCGTAACACTTATATTTATCCTCCTGATCCGTCAATGCGCATTATTGCTGATATTTTTGAGTACACATCTCAAAAAATGCCAAAGTTTAACTCAATATCTATTTCAGGATATCATATTCAGGAAGCAGGTGCAACTGCAGATATTGAGTTGGCATATACTCTTGCAGATGGTTTGGATTATATTCGCACCGGATTGAAATCAGGATTAAAAATTGATGATTTTGCACCTCGTTTGTCATTTTTCTGGGGCTCAGGAATGAACCATTTTATGGAGATTGCAAAACTTCGTGCCGGCCGTATGTTGTGGGCAAAAATCGTGAAACAGTTCAACCCGAAAAATCCAAAATCCATGGCATTGAGAACACATACTCAAACATCAGGATGGAGTTTAACTGAACAGGACCCCTTTAATAATGTAGCGCGTACATGTGTTGAGGCTCTAGGTGCAACACTGGGTCATACTCAATCTTTGCATACAAATGCACTTGATGAAGCAATTGCACTTCCAACAGATTTTTCAGCAAGGATTGCACGTAATACTCAGATTTACCTTCAGGAAGAAACTAATATTTGCCGTTCCGTTGATCCATGGGCAGGTTCTTATTATGTTGAAACGTTAACTCATGAACTGGCAAATAAAGCCTGGGAACATATCATGGAAATTGAAGAAATGGGTGGTATGGCAAAAGCAATTGAAACCGGACTCCCAAAAATGAGAATTGAAGAGGCAGCTGCCCGTAAACAGGCAAGAATTGATGCTCATAAAGATGTAATTGTTGGAGTAAATAAATACAAGCTTGATAAAGAAGATCCAATTGATACTCTTGATATTGATAATGCTGCAGTTCGTGAATCACAGTTGATAAGACTTAAGAAACTTCGTGCGGAAAGAGATAATGAGCGGGTTCAGAAAAGCCTTGATGCTATCACTAAAGCATGTGAAACAGGAGAAGGTAATTTATTGGAATTGGCAGTTGAAGCAGCGAAAAATCGTGCCAGTCTCGGAGAAATTTCGTATGCTTGCGAAAAAGTTATGGGAAGATATAAAGCAGTAATAAGATCAATTTCCGGTGTTTATGCAGCAGAAGCGGGAAGTGATGATTCATTTAAAAAAGCTCATGAGCTTGCAGATGAATTTGCAAGCCTTGATGGACGCCGCCCGAGAATCATGATTGCAAAAATGGGACAGGACGGGCATGACAGAGGTGCTAAAGTTGTAGCAACCGGTTATGCGGATATAGGATTTGATGTTGATATCGGACCATTGTTCCAAACTCCTGCTGAAGCAGCACGTCAGGCAGTTGAAAATGATGTACATATTTTAGGTGTGTCAAGTCTGGCAGCAGGCCATAAAACATTGGTTCCACAAGTTATTGAAGAACTCAAAAAACTTGGCAGGGAAGACATTATGGTTATTGTTGGTGGTGTTATTCCTCCTCAGGATTATCAATTCCTGTATGATTCAGGAGTTGCAGCAATCTTCGGACCCGGAACAGTTATTTCTGAGGCAGGTGTTAGTATGCTGAAGTTGTTAATTGAAGCAAGAAAGTAATAATATATTTTTTAAATCGTTTAGGAGGCGGATGTGAACAATATCTGCCTCTTTTTTTGAAATCTCAAAAGAGGTTATTTCAATATTAATCCATATTAACGAAAACTTAATAAACTTTTAACATAAATTAAGTTTCCCGAGTTTTGTTTTTAGTAATTTTGTCGTTTTTTTAATTAATAATAAGAACTTTATATGAATAAGATAATGATTGTCCTGATTGCTTTTGTGTTGTCGCTGAATGTAACAGGGCAGGAAATAAAATACTTTTCTGTAGAACAGGCAGTTGACTATGCATTGGAAAATAATTATCAAATAATAAATGCAGGAAAAGATGTTGAGTCTGCCAAATTCAGGGTTAAGGAGTCAACGGCAATTGGATTGCCTCAGTTAAATGCAAGTGTTGGTTACAATGATAATATTGCACGGCCTGTTATGATTATTCCGGATTTTAATGATCCAACAAAAACCATGGAATTACAATTTGGGACCAAGTATGATGCTACTGTGGGAGCTTCAGTTTCGCAGCTTGTATTTAGTGGTGAATATTTAGTTGGATTACAGGCGGCAAGAAAATATCTCGAGAAAACAAACACCGATTATTTCAAAAACAAAGTTGATGTTAAGGAATTGGTGGCAAACTCTTACTACAGTGCCCTTTCAGCTGCTGAGGGTATTAAGGTAGTTGATTCTACACTGGTGGTTACAAAAAACCTTGCTGATGAAACCAGGGAGGTTTTTTTAGTGGGTTTTGCCGAAGATATTGATGTTGATCAGCTTGATTTACTTGTTTCTGATCTGGAAGCCTCGGCATTATATTTGAAAAATCAATTGATAATATCACATGCTTACCTGAAGTTTTATTTGGGTTTAAAAGATGCTGACAGTGTTGTACTAACAGATAATATGGAAGATATCATTTCAACAAGACATGGTTCTGATATGTTGACTAACCCGTTTAATATAAATCAAAATGTAGATTTCAGATCACTTCAAAAACAAAAGGAACTTAGCTGGTTGCAGGTAAAGCTTGAGAAAGCAGCATATATGCCGACTTTATCAGCAAATCTGAATTATCAGACACAGGCACAACGTGAAGAATGGAACTTCTTTGATAGCAAAGGTGTATGGTATGCCAGTTCAGTGTTTGGAGTAAGCATGCAGATACCTGTTTTTTCAAGTGGAGAAAGAAGATCAAAAGTAAAGCAGGCTCAAATTGCATACAATCAGGTTGAGGTATTACAGGAGCAACTCGAAAGTCAGCTAAATTTACAATACGACGCTGCAATAAATGAATATATGAATGCCTATCGTGTTTTTGAGAATAAACAAAAAAACAAGATAACTGCTGAGAAAATATATAACAAAACCACACAGAAATATGTGGAAGGAATGGCAAGCAGTCTTGATTTATTAAACACTCATAATCAGTTTCTTGACGCCGAAAACCAATATATTAATTCAGCACTTGCAGTACTGCAAAAGGGCGAGGAGTTAGAAAAAATATTAGCAAAGGAGGAGTAAACAGATCATGAATAGTAAAATAACAGGTATTGTTGACAGCGTTTCCAAACTGTATCTTGAATACGGTATCAGAGGCGTCACAATGGATGATGTTGCACATCATTTGTCAATATCCAAGAAAACCCTTTACGAGTATTTTACCGACAAAAAACAACTTGTATGGGCAGTTCTCGACCACATTAAAAAAGAGTGGGACCATAGATTTTCTTCTCATGTATGTATTGACTGCAATGCAATAGAAGAATTATTCCATTTTTATGAAATTCAGGTAAAAATGATTAAAAGCAATAAACCTGCTTTTGTTTACGATTTAAGAAAATATTACCCTGAAGTGTTTAATTATTTTCAGAAACTAAAACGCGAAATGATTGAAGAACACTTTCTTAGCAATCTTGCAAAAGGACAGGAAGAAGGACTTTACCGGACTGATATGGATGGTGAAATAATTTCCAAGTTAAATCTGATGCGGATTGAGGGAATAATGAATAATGAGTATTTTACGTTGGATGATTTTTTAAATACGGATCTGTTTACCGAGATATTTAAGTATCATCTGTATGGTATAGCAAGTGAAAACGGAAGAAAAATAATTGAAAAGAAGTTTAATAACATTGAAAACTAGTATAAATCAGAATAAAATGAACAGATTATTAATAATATTAACCATCAGTATAGTACTTGCTTCATGTACTTCAGAAACTGATAATTTATCAAATACCGATAAAATAAATTCCTATAAGAAACAAATAGAAGAGCTAAGTCTGAAAATTGAGGATATTGAGAAAAATTCCGGAGAAGTTGAATATACTGGATTGAAGATCCCCGTTAAAGTTGAAGAAATTGTTGCACAACCGTTCTCACACAGCTTTACCGCAACCGGTGAACTGGAAAGTATAGCGGAAGCTTTCATTAGTCCTGAAGTAAATGGTCAGATAATTTCCATCAACGTTTCGGAAGGTGAATATGTTAAGAAAGGTCAGCTACTGGCCAGACTTAATACAGTTGTAATCGATAAAAATATTATTGAAGTTAAATCACAATTAAATCTGGCAAAAACAATATACGAGAAACAATCTCAGCTTTGGGAGAAGAAAATTGGCTCCGAAAGACAATATCTCGAAGCTAAGAATAATTATGAAGCATTGGAGAACAGTTTATATACACTGGAAGCTCAAAAAGATATGGCAGTTATTACTTCTCCAATCCATGGAATAGTCGAGGAAATATATCAAAAGAAAGGTGAACTGGCATCACCCGGAATGCAGCTTATGCAGATTGTAAATATTGATGAACTATATGTTTCAGTACAACTATCGGAAGCATATCTGCCGGTAATCCACAAAGGTGATGTAGTAAATGTTACATTTCCGTCGTACCCCGGATTATTGTATCGTGAACCTGTTTATCGTACGGGGAATGTTATAAATCCACAAAACAGGACCTTTATTGTACAGGTTAAAGTAAACAATGAAGATGAAAAGCTTAAACCTCATATGCAGGCTAATATCAGGATCAATGATTATAATACTGATAATGCAATCGTACTTCCTTCAATTATAATAAGAGAAGATATGACAGGGCCATTTATTTTCATTATAGAAAAAGAAAACGGGAATGATGTTGCTACGAAAAAATATATAAAAACCGGTCGGTCTTTCGAAGACAAAACAGAAGTTATTGAAGGGATAAATGTTGGAGATGTTATTATTACTCAAGGCTACAACAATATATCCAAGGGTTCGGTAGTGAATGTTGTGAATTAGAGCAAAAGTATTTGACAAGTACCAAAAAACAATTTGTACATATGGACACAAATGAAAATAACAGCCTTGACGACAAAAAAGTTGTAAGAAATTTTTGGTTATCTACATGGGCTATCAATAATAAGAATACAGTTTATTTAATAACAGTTGTTACAATTATCTTTGGATTTTATTCCTATGTTTCGCTGCCAAAAGAACTGTTTCCTGAAATCAACATCCCAACAGTTATGGTACAGACTTTATATCCGGGTAATCCTCCTGTGGATATTGAAAACTTAATTACACGTACCATTGAAAAGGAAGTTGAATCTGTAAAAGGGATTAAAGATATGACATCGATTTCAAGTCAGGATGCTTCAAATATATTTATTGAGTTTAACACAGATGTGGATATAAAAGATGCATTGCAGGATGTAAAAGATGCTGTTGACAAGACTAAAAGCGATTTGCCAAATGACTTACCGGCAGATCCTATGGTTACAGATATTGACCTTTCGGAATTTCCTGTAGTTAATGTTAACCTTTCAGGTGATTTTAGTGTAAGTGAATTAAGAGATTTTGCCGAAGAACTCAAAGATGAGTTTGAAACAATATCAGAAGTGTCAACGGTTAATTTAACCGGGATTACCGAGAAAGAAGTTAAAATAATCCTTGATCCTTTTTTAATGAGCAATCTGCAGGTTAGTTATGATGATGTTGAGGGTGCAGTATATGCAGAAAATGTTTCATTATCCGGTGGTGAGTTGCTACTCGGAGAAATAAAGCGAACTATCAGGATCATAGGTGAATTTGATGATCCCAATGAAATTGAGAATATAATCGTTAAAAGTGAAAATGGCGACATAGTTTACCTGAAAGATATTGGTTATGTTGATTATGGATTTAAAGACAGGGATAGTTATGCATATCTCAATCAGCAACCGGTAGTATCATTGCAGGTAGTTAAGAAAAGTGGTGAGAATTTATTGTCAACCATATCTCAGGTTATGGATATCCTTGATAGGTCCAAGGAAACAGGTTTAGTTCCCGATAACCTTAATGTCACAATAACCAATGACCAGTCTGATATGGTTAAAATGCAGCTCAGTAATCTTGAGAACAGCATAATTATGGGTGTAATTTTTGTTGTTTTCGTACTATTCCTTTTCCTTGGTACCAGGAATTCATTATTCGTTGGTCTTGCAATACCGATGTCAATGTTTTTATCATTTATGATGATGGGATTGATGGATTACAGAATAAACATGATCGTGCTGTTTTCATTAATACTTGCCCTGGGAATGCTTGTGGATAATGCAATTGTTGTAACGGAAAATATATACCGGTTTGTGCATAAAGGTTATTCGTTACTGGAAGCTGCCAAACAGGCAACCGGTGAGGTTGCCATGCCGATTATATCTTCCACGGCCACAACTCTGGCTGCCTTTTTCCCTTTGCTGTTTTGGAAAAGCATGATAGGTGAGTTTATGTCTTATATGCCTGTTACTTTGATAATTGTACTGGCATCGTCATTATTTGTTGCACTTGTTATAATTCCGGTTGTTTTTACAGATTTTTATAAGAAAGGTGCAAATGTATCTCTGCCAAAACCTAAACGCAGTATAATAATAATGTCCGCATTGGTAATATTTGCTCTTCTTGCTTATGTTTTTGGTATTAACTGGATTGGTACCTTGGCATTAATATTTGCATTTATCGGATTACTTAACCTGCTGTTTCTGTCAAGACTTGCACTATGGTTCCAGAAAACTGCACTTGTCTGGCTTGAGAATTTTTATACGAAATTTATCAGGTTTGCATTAAACGGTATAACACCTGCATACTTTCTTTCAGGTACTGTTATATTGATGATACTTACACTAATGTTTTACTTCGGAGGAAATCCAAAAGTTGAATTTTTTCCGTCAGCAGATCCAAAACTGATTAATGTATCAGCTGAAATGCCTATCAGTACTGATATTGAGGTTAGTGATTCAGTTATGCGGGTATTTGAGCAAAGGGTGTTTGAGATACTCGAGCAGGATAAGGATATTGTAGAATCAGTTCTAACTATAACCGGTAAAGGAGCAGTAACCGAAGATGAAGGATTTTCCGGTAGAGGAGGATCCCCAAATAAAGGATTAATTACGATCAATTTCGTTGATTTTAAATATAGAAACGGAAAAAGTACATCAAAAACTCTGGAGCGTCTTGCAGATGGACTTGTAGGTTTATATCCCGGAATTACACTTTCTGTTGAAAAACAGAATGAAGGACCACCAACAGGTAAGCCTGTTAATCTTGAAATAAGTGGAAATGATTATGAACAACTCCTTGTTCTTACAGAAGAAATAAAGGCTACGCTTAACGAAGCAAATGTACCTGGTATAGAAGCACTAAAGATTGACCTTGATGTTGGTAAACCTGAACTGCTTATTAATATTGATCGTGATAAAGCAAGAAGGTATGGATTATCAACAGGTCAGGTTGGAGATGCAATCAGAACATCACTGTTTGGTAAAGAAATATCGGATTTTAAAGATGGTGAAGATGAATATGAAATTGTTATGAGACTTGATGATAAGTATCGGTATAATATTACTGATCTTATTAATCAGCGAATTACATTCCGTAGTCAGTCTTCAGGTAAAATTGTACAGGTGCCAATATCTGCAGTTGCTGATTTTGAATACAGCTCTACCTATGGTGCCATAACCCGTAAAGACAGAAACCGTTTAATTACTATTTACTCAAATGTTCTGGAAGGTTATAATGCTAATGAAATTAACACTGAACTGAAGAAAATAATGGCCGAATATCCAATGCCAGCAGGTAATAAGTATAAGTTTACCGGAGAGCAGGAGGAACAGGATGAGTCAATGGCATTTTTGTCAACAGCATTATTGATCGCCCTGTCACTTATTATGATAATATTGGTTTCGCAATTTAACTCATTTGTAAAACCTGCAATTATTATGTTCAGTGTTGTGATGAGTACAATAGGTGTATTTGGTGGTTTGGCCACGTTTAAGATGGATTTTGTTGTTATTATGACGGGTATCGGAATAGTTTCGCTTGCAGGAGTGGTTGTTAATAATGCGATTGTACTTATCGACTATATTGGTTTGACAAAAAGAAGAAAGAAAGAAGAACTTGGGTTGTCGGCAGATGATTTTTTACCTGCAGATATTGCACGTCAATGTATAATTGAAGCCGGGAAAACACGTTTACGCCCCGTGTTATTAACAGCTATAACTACCATACTGGGACTTATGCCACTTGCTGTAGGATTTAATATTGATTTTATATCATTCTTCAATACATTTGATCCGGATATTTATTTTGGAGGTGACAACGCAGTATTTTGGGGACCAATGAGTTGGACAGTAATATTCGGATTAAGCTTTGCAACTTTCCTGACACTTGTGATTGTACCATCACTATATCATGTATTGTATAGTGCAAGGGTAAAGATGTCAGGATCCCGTAAAGAAAAGTAATTTCCAGTAACAGTTAACACATCAAACACCGAAGATGAGTTCTTTTGAAGACTTAAAACTAAACAAACATCTGGCTTCTGCTATTGATGATATTGGTTTTACTAAACCAACACCTATTCAAAAGGAATCATTTTCGGTGGTATTATCAGGAAGGGATGTAGTGGGAATAGCCCAGACCGGTACCGGAAAAACACTGGCATATCTTCTTCCAATACTGCAGCATCTAAAGTTTAGTAATCAGACCAATCCAAGGATATTGATACTGGTACCAACAAGGGAACTTGTAATACAGCTGACAAAGGATGTTAAATTGATCTCAAAGTATCAGAGTGTAAGAGTTCTTGGTGTATATGGAGGAACAAATATTAATACTCAGAAGCAACAGGTACTTGACGGTACCGACATCCTTATCTCAACACCGGGCAGATTATATGATCTGGCTGTAAGTGGTGTACTTCAGTTAAAAAGTATTGGTAAACTTGTAATTGATGAAATCGACATAATGCTTGATCTGGGATTCAGGTATCAGTTAACAAATATTTTTGAGTTGCTTCCTGATAGAAGACAGAATATTATGTTTTCAGCTACCATGACAGATGACGTTGATTTAGTAATTAATGAGTTCTTTAATACACCGGTAAAAATATCTATAGCTGTAAGTGGTACCAGGCTAGATAATATTGAACAACAGTGTTTTAATGTTGGCAATTTCTATACAAAAGTTAATCTTTTGAAACACTTGTTAAGGTCGGATTCGGATTTTGAAAAGGTACTTGTGTTTGTTGCAGGCAAGAAAATGGCTGATGAAGTATTTGAACTTATTAACGAAGAATTAGGATCAGATGTTGGTATAGTACATTCGAATAAATCACAGAATTACAGATTTAAAACAGTTCAGCAGTTTGCTGATGGAGAATTAAAAATAGTTGTTACAACTGATGTTATGTCACGTGGGCTCGACATTGATGGAATAACACATGTTATTAGCTTAGATACACCTTCTTTCCCTGAAAACTATATTCACAGAATAGGTCGTACAGGCAGGGCAGAAAAAAGTGGCAATGCAATTTTGTTTTATACAGAAAAGGAACTTGTTGCGAAAAACAGGATTGAGGAGCTAATGAATTACTCAATTCCACAGGTTGAATTTCCAGATGAAGTGGAAGTCTCAACAGAATTGGCAGCTTTTGAACGTCCCCGGATAGTAGAAGTTACTAACCGTAAACTTAAGAAAATAACGGAGGAAAAAGCATTTCACGAAAAGAAGGACAAAAACAGGAAGACAAATCAGGGAGGTTCTTATTTGCGAAAAATGAAGAAATACAAAAAACCTAAAACCAGAGGGGATAAAAGAAGTAATAAGAGCAGGAAAAAGTAGTTTACTTCATATAGGTATCCGGGAAATTTTCTTCTCTGCCATTTTTGCTATTTTTGCACAAAGGGGTATTATAATAGTGAATCCCTTCAAATGAAATTAACAATAAATGAAAGTACGTATTGTAAATAAATCAGATCATAATCTGCCAAAATATGAAACCCCTGCATCTGCAGGTATGGATTTGAGAGCCAATTTGTTGGAACCCGTAGAGCTAAAACCTCTCGAAAGAGCGTTGATCCCTACCGGATTATATATCGAATTACCTGTTGGCTATGAAGCACAGGTTCGCCCAAGAAGCGGTCTTGCAGCAAAATTTGGGATAACCTTACTAAATACACCAGGTACCATAGATGCAGACTACAGGGGAGAAATTAAAGTTATTTTGGTAAATTTATCAAATACTGATTATCTGGTTTCCGATGGCGACAGAATTGCACAAATGATCATATCTGCACATGTTCAGGCTGAACTTGAAGAGGTTGAAATACTTAATGAAACAGAAAGAGGTGCCGGTGGATTTGGCCATACCGGCAGGAAATAGTTTTGGATTTGTTATCAGCCTGTCAGATGAAGTAGTTGATCTTTTCCTGTTTTATATTGATAAATGAATGTAAATGAAAATAAGATACTTAATATATATGTTAATGTTTACTGTTTTAATGACAGGTAATGCTGTATCGCAAAATAGTAAAGGAAAACGAAAGAATAAACAAAAAAGCTTAACCGAGAAGCAGCGTTACAATCAGGCAGACTTATTTGCCCGGGGTGTAATTGCAAAACAGGCTGGCAACTATGAAGAAGCTCTTGAGTTATTTATCAGGGCACATGAGGTAAATCCCAAAGATGCAGCTACAAGTTACGAAACATCCAGAATCCTGATATTGATGGGAAGAAGTGATGAGGCTCTTGTTGAAGCGGAAAATGCGATTACAAATGATCCTGATAATATTTGGTACAAAGCACATTTTGCTAAGGTTTCAAGGATTAATGAAAATTATGATGACTATGTGAAAGCATATGAGGAGTTGGTTGAACAAAATCCTTTTGACTTAAATTTTGTGTATGAACTTGCCTTTGCCTACCAGTTTACAGGAGATTATAAAAAAGCTATCGGTGCTTTCGATAAGATTGAAGAATTAATGGGCATAAATGAGCGAATTACAAACCAAAAAGCAGAATTTTATGCTAAAATCGGAGAACCTGATAAAGGTGTTAAAGAATTTGAGAATTTAATTGATACAAATCCTGATGATCCCAGGTATTATGCATTACTTGCGGAGTACTGCGCAAAAAATGGAATCGATGAGAAAGTGATCTGGGCTTATGAAAAAATTGTGGAAATTAACCCTGAAGATCCATATGTTCATATATCACTTGCTGATTATTACTTGAAAAACGGTGATGCTGAAAGGTCATTTAATGAACTGAAAACCGGATTGTCAAATCCAGCATTGGAACTAAAGACAAAGATAAATGTGTTGGTTAATTACTACAAGGGAGAGTTATCAGAGGAACAAAAGTCACAGGCGTTGGAATTATCCGAGATCTTAATGGAAGTTCATGATGGCGATCCAATTGCAGGGTCTTTCTATGCATCAATGTTATATGAAAATGAAGAGTTTAAGAAAGCAGCACCACTTTTTCGTGATATAATTGATGAAGGAAATGCATCATATGTGATTTGGGAGCAATTGTTGTTTTGCGATCTATATATGGAAGATTATAAAAGTCTTGCAAAAGACTCCGAAGAATGTATTGATCTGTTCCCAAATTATCCATTGCCATATTTTTTTGCGGGTGTTGGCAACTTCCAGATAAGGGATTTTGTAAAGGCACAAGCGTTTTTGGAATCGGGAAAAGATTTTGTTGTGAATAATAATGCATTACTCGAACAATTTTACTCTACGCTGGGCGACACTTATAATGAACTTGAAAACTATGAGGCTTCATATGCAGCATATGATAAAGCTTTGAAACTAAATCCTGATAACTCAGTGGTTCTAAATAATTATGCATATTATTTATCATTGAGAAGTATGCACCTGGATAAAGCAAAAGAGATGGCCCTTAAATCAGTTGAGATGGATCCATATAATAGTAATAACCTGGATACTTATGCCTGGGTGTTATATAAGATGGGTGATTTTGAAGAGGCTTTGGAATGGATTGAAAAAGCATACAATAACAGTGGCAGTGGCAGTGGAGCTGTTCTGGAGCATTACGGTGATATCTTATATCAACTGGGTGAAGAAGAGAAAGCTTTCAATTTTTGGGAACAGGCTAAAGAAAAGAGTGGATATTCTGATCTGCTGGATAAAAAAATAGAAAACAGGAAATTATATGAATAGTGGTTTTAGGGGACTGACTTTTATGATCATAATTTCAGTGCTCCTGGTTGGAGTATCATCATGCAAGTCCAAAAAACATGTTTTAAAAGCATCTCTTAAAGAGCACGGCTTTTCGTATTTATATGCCAGAATGTTAGAGAATCAACTGGACTTTGATTATCTGAGTGCCAGGTTCTCACTGGAATATGAGCAGGACAGGAATCTTACCAACCTTCGCGGACAACTAAGAATAAAAGATGATAGTATTATTTGGCTTTCGTTTTCACCAGCTTTGGGTATCGAAGCTGCACGTGTTTTGCTTACTGATGATTCTGTTAAATTTTTAAACAGGATCAATAAAACTTATTTTGAAGGTGAATATAGTCTGATTGACAGTATTTTGAGAACAACCATTGATTTTTCTCTTTTACAGTCAATGTTAGTAGGAAATGATTTAACACAATATGATGTAAATAAATTCAGGTCAAGTGTTGATAACGGATTGTACCGCATGACAATCAGGGAGCGCAGAAAAATTAAAAAGTATATTAAAAAAGGTGAGATTGATACGCGTGTTCTTGTTCAGCAAATATGGCTTTATCCTGAAACTTTCAAAATAGCCAGAATTGACATAAAAGAACAGGGTGAAGATGATAAAAATAAGTTACAGGTGTATTATAAAGACTATGTTATGGTTAATGATCAACTGTTTCCATCAAAGATTCGTATTGAGATCACCTCAAACAAATCAATGTATATTGATGTTGAATTTAACAAGGTACTAACTGAATCCCCTTTGAAATTCCCGTTTAAAATACCTTCAAAGTATGAAAATATTTTTTAATAAAGTAGATTTGTAGAATGATTAAGCTTCGATGGTTCATACTTCTATTCAGCTTCTTAACATGTATATCTGTTTCCTCACAGGAAAATCAGGCACAACTGGAAGCTAAACGAAAGAAACTAGAGCATGAAATCGAATATACAAATAAGTTATTAAATGAAACCAGAACTACCCGAAACTCTACGTTAAACCAGTTAAAGCTGATAAATAACAAAGTATCTAAACGAACAGATCTTATTGCAACATTAAAAGCTGAAGTATATTATTTAACAAATAAGATTGAAAAGACGGAACTGGAGCTTAATAAGCTTGAAAAAGATCTGGAAGAACTCAAAAGCAAATATGCCGATATTGCCTGGCATGCATATAAATATAAAACATCATATAATAAACTGATATTCTTGTTTTCTGCGGATGATATTAACCAGGCTTATCAACGAATGAGATATTTAGATCAGTTAGGAGCATATATACGTAAAGAAGCTGAAAATATAAAAGAACTTGAAGATAACAAGTCAGACTTACTACTGCGATTGCAAATAGAAAGGAAGGAAAAAAATAAATTAATGGGGGATGAGCAGGCTGAAGTTCTGGAATTAGAGCAGGAACAGACTCAAAAGATGTTGGTAACCTCTGAACTTAAATCACGCGAGAAACAATTGCGAAAGTCAATTCGTGAAAAAGAGAAGCAAACAAAAAATCTTGATAAACAGATTCAAAAGATCATTCTTGCTGAAACTACTCCCAAAAAAGAACCTGGTAAGGAAAATGTATATGAGTTAACACCGACTGAGAAAGAGCTTTCCAATTCATTTGTGTCAAATAAAGGGAAATTACCCTGGCCAACAGAAACAGGTATTATATCTGAAACCTTTGGAGTTCACCGACATCCGGTCTTAAAGAAAGTAAGAACTAAAAACAACGGGATTGATATTCTGACTTCCGGAAATAGTGAAGCAAGAGCTGTTTTTGAAGGAGTTATTGTCAGTATTACAACAATATCAAATTCAAACATCGCTGTTATTGTAAAACATGGTAATTATTTTACCGTGTATTCAAATTTGGATAAAGTTTATGTAAAACGGGGCGATAAAGTTGAAACGAAAGAAATAATAGGAAGGATACATACTAATTTAAAGGGTAAAACCGAGCTGCATTTCGAGGTGTGGAAAGGAACTACAATACAGAACCCTTCATACTGGGTTCTCAAAAAATAAAACTGTTGCTATAAATAATCCACAAGTTTCTGACTTTTCATATATGAAACAAAGTCATCGGTAAGCTTTTTAACAACCTTTTTTTTAATGCATTTGTCAACAGGACAAACAAAATTTTCTGATGGACATATATTCACTATCGACTTGCCTTCAATCGATTCATATATATCATAAAGGGTAATCTCTTTAGGATCGACATTTATGGTAAACCCCCCCGTAGGTCCTCTCATTGAAGATAATAGTCCGTCTTTTACCAGCCTTTGCAGTACTTTTCCAATGTGATGCTTTGAATTACCAAGTACTTTGGACAGCTGGATTGCATTTAGTGGCACCTTTGATTTGGATAAAAGTATCATACTGTGCATACCTATTGATGCCGCATCGGAGAAGTTAACTATATTTGCCATATGCAATTTATTGAAGCGGCAAATATAGCAAATTGTTTATTTTAAGCACTTAATATCCTAAATTCCATTTTTCAGAATCAGAATTCGATATAGAAGTCGGTTTTAATGGTATTTGCGTAATGCATGGTTGCCCGATTGTGTATTGTTTTTGGATATCAAACAATCCTTTTAAATTATTACTTTTGTTTGAATGATCTTAATTTTAAACTCTGGTTAATTGAACATTACAGATAATAATACAACAAAGAAGTACTACTCATTACTTGAATTAACTGGTAGTATTGAATCTGTAATTAATAAAACCTATAGCAGCTCGTATTGGGTAAAAGCTGAGATAGCAAAGCTGAATTATTATCCAAAAAGCGGACATTGTTATCCTGATCTTGTTGAGAAAGAAAAGGGAAAAGTACTGGCTCAGATACGGGCAACATTATGGGCAGGTAATTTCAATACTGTCAGTTCCAAATTCCTGAAAGTTACCGGAGAGCCACTTTCAGATGGAATGACTGTTTTGTTGAGAGCGTCAGTAAACTTTCATCCGGTGTACGGTTTAAGCTTACATATTGTTGATATCGAACCAGCCTTCACTCTTGGTGAGTTGCTAAAAGAGAAATTAGAATCCATTGAGAAGCTAAAAAAACAGGGAATCTTCAACAATAATAAAAATCTGGAAACACCACCTGTTTTTAGCAGATTGGCAGTTATTTCCGTTGAAACCAGTAAAGGCTATCACGATTTCAGTAATATCCTGAAAAATAATGACTGGGGATATAGTTTTTTTCAAATGTTGTTTCCGGCTCTTTTGCAGGGAACAGGTTCAATTAACTCTATCTCGGAACAACTTAATCGAATATCACAGGTAAAAGAATACTTTGATGCGGTTGTAATTATTCGTGGTGGTGGAGGTGATGTGGGATTAAGCAGTTATGATAACTACAAGCTTGCAAAGAAAGTGGCCCTGTTTCCTTTACCTGTTATTTCAGGAATAGGGCATGCAACAAATGAAACAGTAGTTGAACAGGTGTCATTTGTGAACAAGATCACTCCCACGGATGTTGCTTATTATCTGATACAGAGGTTTCACAATTTCCTGGGAAGAGTAAATGAATCCGAAGGCAGGCTTGCGAACCGACTTGGAGAAGTTTTGGGATATGAAAGAAACAGGCTGGCTGATATGGGTATCGCCATAAAGAGGATAACAGATACCGGTTTATATAACAGTAAGTTGGATTTGTTCAAAGTAAAACACGATATTAACCGGTTGGTACTGTCATCAGTTTCAGCTAATAAAAATGTATTAAGATCAATATCAGACTCGGTATCATCAGGAGCCAATATCGTAAGGAAATCAGGTGAAATGCAAATTGAAGAAATTAATAACCGCTTGATATTAGCAGTGAATAGCACATGTACATCGAACAAAAATATTATTGATGGTTTATCAGACAAGATCAGGTTACTGGATCCTGTAAATGTATTGAAAAGGGGTTACTCTATTACACATATAAATGGGAAAGCTATAGTTAATACGGATAATCTTAACAAAGAGGATGTGATAGAAACAAAGTTTTTTGAAGGTAGTATAAAAAGTAAAATTATTTCGGTTGAAAATGCAAAAGACTAAATAAATGACAAAGAAAATTTCATATTCAGATGCTATTGAAGAGCTGGAGGCAATTGTTCAGGAAATAGAAAACAACGATGTTAATATTGATGACCTGAGTAGTAAGGTAAACAGGGCAGCAGAGTTGATTAAACTTTGCAAAGAGAAATTATACAAAACAGAGAATGAGGTAGCTTCGATATTGAAGGAGATTGAGGAATAAAGCTTGAAAACATTAGTATTTCGTTTTTAAAATAATAGATGAAATGAGCATAAATTTTCAGCATCCTAATATACCAACCGAGGATGATTAAAATTTTTGCGAAAGCGGAGATTTATCGGAGTGGTACCATGG
>JANQGJ010000044.1 GCA_028277395.1 Bacteroidales bacterium
GATATTGTAGTTTATCCAAATCCCACAACAGGGATCATCAATATTGAAGGTGTCGTTAATCCGGAAATTGCTGTTTACAGCATAACCGGGAAACCAATTATTGTTGAAGATAACTTCAATGGAAGATCAATTGATCTATCACCACAGCCCAATGGTGTTTATTTTATACGAATTATTGATGGAGGTGAGGTTGTTACCAGGAGAGTTGTATTGAGTAGGTAGGGTTTGAGCACAAGTTTCTACATGGAATGATATCCTCCGTTGCATTAAGTAGTGTTGGTTTAGGCTCTGGTGGAAGAAGTTCATCGGTTGGCTTATATACCGTGGTAGGTGCTGTATCCGGGGGAACAGCCGAAGCATTAGGTGGAGGCAAGTTTGCCAATGGTGCTGTTACCGGTGCTTTTGTTGGGATGTTTAATGAAGCTATGCATCAGGTTCAGCAGAATGTCAGAAATACTTTGCAAAATATTCCATCTGAAAAAACAGGAGGTTACATGGGATCAAAACAGGAAGCTCATACATTTTGCTTTGAGAAAGCCAATTCTATTAATAAAGAAGTTTCATATTTAACAAAAATTGACTCAGAGACAGGGGATAAGGTGTATTTTGTTCAACCATGGCATAATAACACTAGGACGAAAAGTATTAATTATACGAATAAAGGAGAAGATGGATATCGTTATCATGACGGTGATAGAGTAATTGCACAGGATCATTACGCTCCATATGTTCCAGGGCAAATATCATCTGGAGGGGTTGCAGGTTACGATTATTTCTTTGCTGTTAAAATAAGAGGAACAGTTCGTCATCATGATGGAGGAGGTAAAGTTATTTTCGAATATACACCTACAAATTATATTGGTTTACGAATTGAAATTGAAGAAAGATAAAAAGAATTATCATGAAAAAGTTACAAACTTTGATTATAGTTGGAAAAATTGTATTTTGTTTATTTCTTATTTCCAATGTAAAAGGACAAGATCAGAATGATTCAAATCATACTAAAATTATTGTGAATGAAGCAATGGAAAGAGTGTTATATTATCTAGATTGTTTCAATACGCAGAGCCCGGATCCATCCTACAATAAATCAATTCTTGTTTATTTGCATAAATCTGATTCAGATACAAATGTTTTTTCAATTAGTAGCTTTCCATTTAATGAGAATGCGATTGAAAATCTTGTAATTATAGGTTATTTTTATTTCAATAAGAATATAGCGTTTGTTGCCGTTGAGAATGATAGCCAACATAATTTTCCTGATTTGAATATTGATAATCTTGATCATTTAATTGACTCTGCATTGAATAGATATGAAAATAGTGATTATGTAGTAGCGGGAGGTAGTATTTTTATTCATTATTATTATTATTTATTTAAGTATAAGGATGTTCCATGGTATAAAAATAAAATCAAAATAAATTATAAATATTATAGATGTTTTGGTGATATTCCAATAAAAGATAGAGGTCTTGAAAATAAAAGTTTACAAAGGAGTGTAAATTGGCAATATTTTGTTTATGATAGAAAATCAAATATTTTCCACTATTGTGATAATTATAATAAACTAGATACTGGACAAAAAATGAAATTGGAAAAGGGTACATTTAAAGTGAAAGTAAAGTGAGATAATACTTTCGGGCAATTCGAATATTTGGATATATAAGCATACATATATTCTATTACTCCAGATCATTTGCAATTCGTCCAATAGGTCATATTAAATAGTTAAGTGCAGTTTATAAGAGCATTGATTCTATAGTCAAGATAAAAACAAATATTATGAAAAAGATAATAACCGTATTAGTAATAGTAACCCTGTCAACTGTTACAAAATCACAAACCTTCCTAACTGAAGATTTCAGCTCTGGAACTATGCCACCAACAGGATGGTCAATAGAAAACCTGGCAGCACAATGGGATAATAGTATGTCAAACAAAGCCGGCTGTAGTTCGCCTGAAGCTAAATTCTCCTACATTAATTTAAATACGGTTAGCCGGCTTGTATCCCCACAAATTGATTTGGTTGGATATAATTCCGTTATACTGGAATTTAATCATTTTCTTGATGATCCAACTGGTGAAGAGTATTCTATCGGAGTTGCCACAAGATCATCAGGAGGTAGCTGGAATGTTGTTTGGCAGGAAGATCCCAACGGAAATATTGGTCCTAAAAGACAATCTATAACAATTGATAATAGCAATGCAGGAACAGCAAGTTTCCAGTTTTGTTTTTTCGTTGAAGGAAACCTGTACAAGATTGACTACTGGCATATTGACAATATTGAACTATACAGCCCTTACGTACTGGATGCCAAAATGAAATTAATAACAACAAACCCTTTTGTTCTTAATCAAACAACAATAGAAGGGGTTATAAAAAACCATGGTAAACAGACTATTAACTCCCTGGAACTAAACTGGGAGGCAGTTGATGGTGAGATTTATACTTCAACTCATACAGGTTTAAATATCGAA
>JANQGJ010000006.1 GCA_028277395.1 Bacteroidales bacterium
GAAAAACGTGAAATATTTTTTAGTTTTATACGGAAATTAATTTCGAGAAAAGTGTCCGTTAATTTCCGGAATGGGTGTCCGCTTTTAGCGGAATATGCATGATACAACCTGGGTTCATATAAACTCAATAATTGTTCTGAATACATAGAGTTTTTATACACATCACTTTGCATTCGTATTCTGTAAAAATCATCGTTCTTTTCATTTCCATAGGCATTTACAGTGTCAATAAAACTACTCTTTGGAAAAAACAGTTTTACAGTATCAGTGTTATTATAGTATTTCTCTTGAGCGTTAGATGAAAGACTAACAATTAATAGATTAATCAATATAAGCATTATTGTTTTAAACCTCATAATCATTATTATTGTTTTTAATATTTATTACCAAGACAATGGATATGTATAATATGGTTTCCCGTAATTCCAAAAATCAAATTTATGTGTTGAAACAGGTGTAAGTAACTCTGCACCATGCCTGTTTATAATCATTGAGGAGAAATGTTGGTTTATGAGGATGAAATGGGCTTGATTTTGTAATGATCTTTCACAACTGTTATATCATTCATGATTTTAGGCAAAATTGATATAATTGAGAAAGAGGTTGTCAATAAAACAACCTCTTTCTAATGAGTTTATCATGATTCTGGCTTATAAACAAATTGAGTCTCACAATGCAAAGGAAAACAAAACCATTAAAAAAACCAATTAACATAATTACTGATAATTATCATCTACATCTAATCATTTAGATATTTCATTAAGTTAATGTTATAATCTTTAACAATGAAGTTGAGTTCATTATAACCAATACTATTCAAATTACAGACATTTATCGGTAAATAATTCATCTTATTTCGTTTGAGTTTAACATTAGTAAACAACAAAGACTTTTCTGTAATCCCATCAATAATTACAGTATAATTACCTGATGGAATTATAACATCATAAAACAAGTTCCTGTTTTCATCAACTAGGTTATAATTAGAACTATTTTCGATAGTCAATTTGTGTTGTAAAATGTCATCTGAAAACAAGTACACCTTTGCAGAATCTAACTTTTTATCAAACAATGAATCCTTCTCAATTAATATAATTCTAAGTTTAGCTGTATCATTATTTTGAGAGCTCAACAGTAATGGTAGGCAGAAAAAACTAATCAATACTAACATTTTAATATTTGTCATAATCTAAAATTTATTGTATATAGAAAACTTTTAAAAACCCCAATAATGTAATGAATAATGACTTCTTACAAAACCACAAGTTAAACAAACAACCGGCTCTTATCAGCAAACTGGATGAATACGATAAAAACGCCTTGGTGAAATTTATTAATGCCATGCATAAAAACCATATGATGGATTTACTGTATAGTATAACAGACTTGAGCCAATAAAAGAAGACTACCTCAATACTTTTGACACAGTCTTTTTTTATTTCTCAATCAACTAGCCATTGAAAAGCTGATGACTCTCTTAACAACACTAACGCAAGCATACCTATAACATAAATTCCTATTGCAATAACTTTATCCCTCTTAGTTACCTTACCAATTCTGATAATCAACAGTGTTATTAGCGTTAAAAACGAAAGTATTAGTAAATAAAATGATATTATAAAACTCCAGTTTTTAACATTCATAAAACTAATTGAGAACACTGAATAAGGATCTTTATCAACACCATATTCTGGCAAGTACCCAAACCTTAAGAATGATACTATTAACAATGATATTATTCCAAAAACAACCAAGATTGGAATAAATGCTGATACTTTAATCAATATTTTACTTAAATACATAACCCGTCTTTTTAAAGATTTGATGGGTAAGGCTACAATTTCACATCAATAGGTTTATTGTATTCATCATAATTAATTCCTATCATACTTAATCCATTGAAACAAAATCACCTTGCATAAATTTGCTACTTCTTGATGCGATAAAACTCTGTTCCAGGGAATACCCCAGGTATTTCAAGTGAATAGAAAGTAGAATCGTTTTCTTTTCGTAGAATAAATGTGCCTGCATTAATTGAATTATTAAGCAAAATCTTATTACCTTCAATAGAATAAGTATCTTTACATAGCAACATTGATTCTAGTCTGAATTCATATTCGCTATTAAGAAATCTAAAACAATAATTATCAAAAAAATTCAAATACGTACCTGACTTCAAACTATCAGTACTATTAGTTAGATTATTAATTCTATTCTTTTGATTACTGATTTCTTTATTGAATTTTCCCGTCAAACTGTCATACGTTTCTACATATTCCTTTTCCAAAAAGACACCTCCAACATATGCTAAACTATTATTATCTAGACAATTCTCATTGGGTTGCTCAATCTTTGATAATGTTGCTCCATTTAAAAACTCAAATGACTTCTTTCCCACAATAGAATTCTTTTTGATTGAGAAGACCTGCTCAAAATTGAGAGAATGGTCTTTCAATCTTAACTCATTATTCATTTCAACATATTTCCCATAGGATAATAGTAATTCTGCTGGCAAAACATCAATGTTTTGTGAGTTTTTGTAAAAATCATTAATAGGTTTACCGTAATTATACTCGAAAATAAAATAATACTTTCCGGATGCAAACAACAACAAATAAAGATCATAAAATTCAGTAGTTATGGTACTATCTGCTTTATACAATGTATGCGTTTGGGAATACGATTTGGAACTTGACATGAACATGATAGCTAAGGATATTACAACTGCAATTTTTCTCATGATTATTCTATTAAATTATAATTAAAGATTAAGGCCAATATAATGGGGTTCGAAAATGGTAACCATCAGGTATATTGGACCATACTGCCCAACTATTTCCTCTTATTAACATGTTACTACCACCTCGAAAGTCACCATGAGAAAAAAGGACATTTGCTGTATGCCTATATGCTACAGCTTCTGAAAACTGTTTATTAAAAGATTTGCCAAAAATATTGTGATGTACTACATGTAATAATTCATGACCAACAGTTGCTTCAAAGACTTTAACACTACCATTAATAGCACTGGGTGCAATATGTACATCCGAAAACCTTCCATATTTGGGACAATGTACATACCCTAGAGCGTTTTGACCTTTAGGGTTCACAAAATATCCTTTGCTATTAATTCCATACCTACCTGAATGTGAAGTTAACTTTCTTATTCCCAATTCACCTTCCGATATCCCAAATTTGCTTTTTGTTAATTCATGCAACAAATCTGTATCTACTTTCTGTTTAAAACTACCGTTGTAGTTTTTTGCAAGTGCTTGTGCTTTTTGGTAGTTTGAATTGCCACTTACTTTAAATTCCAAGGTTCCCTCTCCTGTCCAAAAATCTCTACCTTGAGCATGACTTTTTAAACCTTTCACAAGACCATTTGTAACTCCCCCGAAGGCTGCTCCAATGGCAGCACCTTTAAAACCACCAATAACGACATTTTGTGATGTTTCCAAAAAAGTATTATTCATTGCAGTCATTCCAACACCTCCAATAAATCCACCTGCAGCCCCACCAGCTGCG
>JANQGJ010000065.1 GCA_028277395.1 Bacteroidales bacterium
AGCAAAAAATTAAAAAAAAATGACAAAAGTAAGTTTCGACGAATTACTTGACGCAGGTGTACATTTTGGTCATTTGCGCAGAAAATGGAATCCAAATATGGCTCCTTATATTTTTATGGAGCGTAATGGAATTCACATAATTGACCTGTACAAAACACAGGCAAAGCTTGAAGAAGCACAAAAAGCTATAAAACAAATAGCCAAATCAGGACGCAGAATTCTGTTTGTTGCCACAAAAAAACAAGCTAAATCGCTTGTTGCTGATCTTGTAAAAAAAGTAAATATGCCTTACGTAACTGAGCGTTGGCCAGGAGGTATGCTAACAAACTTTGCTACAATTCGCAAAGCAGTTCGTAAAATGGCTAATATCGACAAGATGTCAACCACAAGTTCATGGCAAAACCTTTCAAAAAGAGAGCGTCTTCAGATTACACGTGAAAGAGCCAAGCTTGAGAAAAACCTTGGTAGTATAGCTGATATGAGCAGACTACCTGCGGCACTTTTTGTTATTGATATTAACAAAGAAAAAATTGCTGTAGCAGAAGCAAGAAAATTGAATATCCCAATTTTTGCAATGGTGGATACAAATACTGATCCTAATTTGATAGACTTTGCAATCCCTGCAAATGACGATGCATCAAAATCAATATTCCTGATAGTAAATGCTGCTGTTCAGGCAATTGCCGAAGGATTAAGTGAAAGAAAAATGGCCAAGGAAAAAGAAGAGGTTGCTGAGGAAACAACAAATATTGAAGATGTTGACATTAAATCAAAATCCGAAGCTATAGTAAATGCTGAAGAAGCTGCAGACAAATCTGCCGAAAAAGGTGAAGATAAAGCTGTTGAGGGTAAACCAAAACGCAAAAGGAAACCCGTTTCCAAAAAATAATAAAATTGGTTAAACTTATAAACTTATAAGAAATGAAGATTACTGCCCAACAAGTTAATGAACTAAGAAAACGTACCGGAGCCGGTATGATGGATTGCAAAAAAGCTTTGGTTGAGACTGAAGGCGATATGGAAAAAGCAATTGATGTTCTTAGAAAAAAAGGTCAAAAAGTTGCAGCAAAACGTGCTGATCGTGATGCCGCTGAAGGTGTTGTTCTTGCAAAAGTAAGCGACGACAATAAATATGCTGCTGCCGTAATGGTTAACTGCGAAACTGATTTTGTGGCCAAAAACAATGACTTCATTGCTTTTACAAGAAGCATTCTGGATTTTGCTGTTGAAAACAAGGCAAAAAATATTGATGAGCTAAAAGCTTTAGTGATGAACGGACGTACAATTGAAGAACTGATTACTGACCAGACTGGTGTAATTGGTGAAAAAATTCAACTCGGACGTTTCGAAATTATTGAATCAGAAAGTACTTATTCATATATTCACCCTGGTAACCGTATTGCAACTATTGCCGGTTTTAATAAATGTGGTGATAACTTAGCAGATGCAGGTAAAGATATCGTAATGCAAATTGCAGCTATGGATCCTGTTGCCCTGAACAAGGAAAGCGTTTCGGAAGAAATGATAAAACGTGAAATGGAAATCGGTATGGACCAGGCACGTCAGGAAGGTAAACCTGAAGAAATGCTTGAGAAAATTGCAATGGGTAAACTTAACAAGTTCTACAAAGAAAGTACTTTGCTGAACCAGGCATTCATTAAAGATGGCAAGAAAAGTGTTAGCCAGTATTTACAGGATGTTGAAAACGGTTTAACTGTTACAGGATTTAAAAGATTGGCACTAGCATAAAGAATAATAACTATTGTGAAGCCGGTTTGTAATGAACCGGCTTTTTTTTTGCCTAAATTTTCAATAATTTAGCGGAATACAAAAAAACAAATTTGTTTGTGAGTTTTTCAGCGCATATGATCAATATTAAGGATAATAATAGCTACAAAATGTTATACAGGCACGTTCAAAATCTAAATATTTTGTTAATCCTGTTACTATTATTATCCGGATCAATATCCCTTAACAGTCAGTCAATAAACCGTTCTTCCAACAACTATATTGACGATATAAAAAACGTATTCTACATTAGAGCCGGATTTTCCACACCATCATGGAAGTATTATGGTTATACAAGTGCCCAGGAACTTATGAATGATCTTGGTGTTGAATCCAAGCTGGGTGCAAACTTCGAAGTTGGAAGAATATACATGCTTAACAGAATAAAACCGGCTCCAGGATTAAGATTTGGAATTAATGCTGACTATATTTCTTTTAAAGCTCAGGTATTTAATCTTCCCGGAACGGAGAATATTTACAACCTGTTCCTGGGGTCAAAAGTTGGTCCGTCTCTAACATATATGCCGGAGAAAGGGTTGTCATTTGATATTTTTGCGAAACTAAATCCAATCTGGATAGCCTCAATATATTATAACAAACAGGATTTTGACAGTGGTCTTGATAGTTATCTTGGATACGTACAAATGATGTACTCTTTTGGTTTAAATGTAAGATTGGCCTTTTTTGTTGTAGGGTTTGAATATGAGATTGGAAGTCTTAAGTTGAAAAACACAACCGAAGGCAAGTATTGGGGAAATGCATCAGACCCAACCAGTCAAAGCACACCGATGCCTGGATTTAATCTGACTCTTGGCCTTTACTTTTAGTATGTGATTCAATTGGTTTCAATTGACGTCCTTACAATTTTGAATAAATTAATTATATTAGCATCAGATAATTGATTATATTTCATTGCTCTAACAATCCCATTTTAACTCTAAAATAGCTGACTATGAATAGAATTATTATACTAACTTGTGCATTAACCATCTCATTTACCATGTTTTCGCAGGATTACGAATCAGGCGATTTGAATAAAAAATCCTATGTCAGGGCAGGTCTTTCCACTCCAACATGGCAATATTATGGATTTAATAATGCAAATGATCTTAAGGAAGGGTTGAATGCAGAATCCAGAATTGGCGGGATATTTGAAATAGGAACTATATTTATGCTAAACGGAATAAATGTTGGAGACCATATGCGTTTCGGAATAAATGCCGATTTTGTTTCGTTCAAAACTCAAGTTTTTAATAAACCCGGTTCCGAAAATATTTATAATTTTTTCGTTGGTTCGAAAGTTGGTCCGTCATTTACTTATGCCGTATCTAAAACAATAGCATTTGATGTTTTTGCAAAGTTAAACCCTGTTTGGGCTGCAGCAATTTACAATAACCATCAGAATTTTGATAACGGACTTGATATGTACTATGGATATGTTCAGATGATGTATTCGGCAGGAATTAACGTAAAACTGGCTATTGTTATGATTGGTTTTGAATATGATTTTGGTTCTTTAAAACTTAAAAATAATAAAGAAGGCGACTACTGGCCAAACTTCTCAGACCCGGACAGCAAAAGAACTCCAATGCATGGATTTAATGTTACTTTTGGATTTTGCTTTTAAGTAAAAAACACATTAATCAATTGCAATTTTTTTCCATATAAATTACTCAGATTTTTTATCATCAACTAATTGATATTTGTATTTTTGCGCATCAATATTAATTGTGCATAAAAATGGATTTAACAGATCAGTTGAATTGTGTAATAACTCAGTCGGTACAGGTATCGCCGATAATGAAAATCATTAAAGTAAAACCAGTTGAATGGAAATTTCCAGAATTTGAAGCAGGACAATTCGTAGCACTCGGATTACCACCAAATGCTGAAAGATGTGAAGCCTCAACTGATGAATTTGAAGCTCCAAAACCAGATAGATTAATAAAAAGAGCATACTCAATAGCATCTTCTTCCACAGATGAAACCATAGAATTTTATGTAACACTTGTTCATTCAGGACAACTAACACCAAGAATGTTTCATCTGAATATCGGAGATAAAATATGGATGGGTAAAAAAGCCGTTGGAATGTTTACCCTGGATCAGATTTCACCGGAAAGAAATGTAATTCTGATTGCTACAGGAACAGGAGTTGCTCCTTATATGAGTATGTTAAGATCGAATGCCCTAAAACGTACCGGAAAAATTGTAGTACTTCATGGCGCTGCAAACAGCTGGGATTTGGGATACTCATCCGAGTTAAAGCTACTCGACACCATGTTCCCGAATTTCCATTACTACCCAACCATTACCGAAGCTTATAAAGAACCTTCAGGTTGGAATGGCGACACCAGATTTATTGGAGATATCTGGGAATCAGGTAAAGTTGAAGAAATACTTGGATTTGCACCTGAACCGGGAAACACTGAAGTGTTTTTGTGTGGAAACCCACGAATGGTAGACGGGATGAAAGAAATGTTATATCCACTTGGCTTCAAAGATCATAAAAAGAAAAGTCCAGGCGAGATACATGCCGAAGAATTTTAATACTAAAATAACTACAATGGAAAATGATGATATAGTATGCAACTGCATGCAAATAACAAAAGGAGAGATTATTGAAGCAATAAAAGCCGGTAATCTTCAAACGATTGATGAAATAGGTGAAGAAACTGAAGCAGGTACTGTTTGCGGCAGTTGCCATGACGATATAGAAGAAATAATCAAGGAGTATGCTGATAATTAGTGATACTCGGAATCATAGAAAGCCTCATTTGATTTTCAGATGAGGCTTTTAACTTTTATAACCTTCTGATTAACCAGATTAAAAACAAAATACCCAAAACCTTTGATTTTTCTAACTTTGCACTCATGATCTATCCGGTAAACTTTGAACAAAAAATAGGCTTCGATCTCATAAAACAAAAGATCAGTCAATTGTGCATAAGCCCAATGGGTCAGCAATTTGTTGAGAAAATCAGGTTTTCATCAAACCCTGAACAGATTACAAAACTCCTTGATCAGTCATCTGAATTCATTAATATAATCACAACAGGTAAGGCATTTCCCGCAAAAGACTTTATTGATTTACGAGAAGACCTGTCCCAACTTAAAACACCTGGTAGTTATATCGAAAAGGAGATACTTTTCAACTTAAAGGCCTCTTTATTTACCATAAGTGAGATAATATCTTATTTCGATGAAACTGATGATGAAGAATATCCTGAGTTAAAGAATCTGTTATACCAGGTTGATTTTCCCTCAGAACTACCGGCAGAAGCTGAAAAGATAATTGATGAAAAAGGTGAGATAAGAGATAACGCCTCATCTAACCTCAGAAATATCCGTCAGAGTATTGAATCAAGACAGAAACAGGTGCTCCGAGAGACTAAAAAAGCATTTGAAGCTGCCAAAAAATCCGGCTATATCCCTGATAATGCAGAGATAACAATAAGAAACGGACGTTCGGTTATACCTTTGAAAGTATCTGAAAAAAGATCGATTGGGGGCATAATTCACGATGAATCAGCAACTGGGCAGACTGTGTTTGTTGAAGCTCCCATGTCTTTTGAGATCAACAACCAGATAAAGGAGCTTGAAAATGAGGAAAGAAGGGAAATAATAAAAATATTACTTGCGTTTACCGATAAACTCCGTCCATCAATCCCCGATCTGTTTAATGCTTACAGATTTCTGGGATTAATAGACTTCATTAGGGCCAAAGCATTATTTGCAATTAAAACCTCTGCAACACAGCCGACAATTACAAGGTCAGCAGAGATAGATATTGCTGATGCAAAACACCCTCTGCTTTACCTTACGTTAAAAGAGCAGCAAAAAGAGGTAATTCCGCTTGATCTGGAACTGTCTTCAGAAAACCGTATCCTTATAATTTCAGGTCCTAATGCAGGTGGAAAATCCGTTTGTTTAAAAACAGTAGGAATACTCCAGTACATGCTTCAGTGCGGATTACATGTATCAACATCACCAGACAGTGTTTTCAGGATATTCGACAGCCTGTTCATAGATATTGGCGATGAACAATCATTGGAAAATGATTTAAGTACATACAGTTCGCATTTGTTGAATATGAAACAATTTTTGCAAAATGCAAACAAAAACAGCCTGGTCCTTATAGATGAATTTGGAACCGGAACAGAACCTCAGCTGGGTGGATCAATTGCTGAAGCAACACTGGAAGACTTAAATAAGAAAGAAACCTATGGAGTTATAACAACTCATTATACTAATATAAAACTTGCAGCAGAAAGATTACCGGGTTTGATCAATGGTGCTATGTTGTTCGATTCGAAAGAAATGCAGCCGTTGTATAAGTTGCAAATAGGAAAGCCAGGAAGTTCGTTTGCATTTGAAATAGCCAAAAAAATAGGTTTCCCAAAGCACGTACTTAACAGGGCAAAGAAAAAAAGCGGGGGAAAACATGTTAGATTCGATCAGCAACTCCAGCAACTGGAAATTGATAAAATAAAGCTTCAGAAACAACAGGAGAAAATTGATTCAACAGATGTCAACCTAAACCGGATGATAGATAAGTACAATGAATTATTAACCAGTATTGAAAAATCTAAAAAACAAATAATAAAAGAAGCAAACGAAAAAGCGCTTACAATAATTGAATCTTCAAACAGAGCTGTCGAAAAAACCATTCGTGAGATTAAGGAAGCTGAAGCCGACAAAAACAAAACCCGTGAAATAAGAAAAAGACTGGTTCAGAAAAAGGAAGAGTTATTATCTGAAAAACCTGAGAAGGACGAAAAGAAAAAGCGGAAAGAGAAGCCGGTAACCGGTGGTGACAATGAAAAAAAACAAACTGGATCTTTAACCAAAGGTAGCTTTGTAAAAATTGAAGATTCTAATATTATCGGTGAAATAATTTCAATTGAAGGTGAGGATGCTGTACTGAATGTGAATGATGTGGTTTTTAAAACATCAACCTCCAAACTCGTGGCAACACCACAGCCCAAACAAAAAAACGTCAGGAAAAAAGGGTATAGCGATATTGTAAGTGATATAAACCTGAAAGCTGCTAACTTCCAGCTACAAATTGACTTACGCGGTAAACGCGCCGAAGAAGCCATGTCCATGCTTCAAAAGTATATAGATGAGGCCATTTTATTAAATATTAAAGAAATAAGTATTCTTCATGGCAAAGGATACGGGATATTGAGGGAAATAATTCGTGAGTACCTACATAGTGTTGACGAAATACAAAAATTTGGTGATGCCCCGATTGATATGGGTGGGGCAGGAATAACAAGAGTTTATTTCCGGTAAATCTGATCCGGTGGTTTTCAGAGCACCCAAAATCTCACACTCCTGTTTTCAGAAAACATAAAAGTTAAATTTCGGACTAAAAGCTGTAATTATCAAAAATAATTATTAAATTTGCTAACAAGTAATATGTTCATACATATGCACATATTATCAACCAACTAAATTAGAGGTCGTTAAGTATGTTGCATAAGATAATAATTAAGATATGAAGAAAAAAATACTCATTGCAGCCCTGTCCGGTTTGTTTGCTGTTTTCCAGTTGGCAGCACAACAGCGGACCATTACCGGGACAGTGACTGACAACTCCGACGGAAGCACAATTCCGGGAGTTGCAATTGTAGCCATAGGTACCAGTACCGGGACTGTTACTGATATTGATGGAAATTATTCGATCAAAATTGACGAAACAGTTACTGTTCTCCAATTCAGTTTCATGGGCATGCAAACCGAAAAGATTACTATTGGTTCGCAGTCAATAATAAATGTACAGATGGAAAGAGATCTCATTGGACTCGACGAGGTTGTTGTAATTGGCTATGGCTCTGTTAAAAAAAGCGATTTAACGGGATCTGTTGCACAAGTTGATATGGGTAACCTTGCTGAAGTTCCGGCAAGTTCGTTCGATAAAAAAATACAGGGAAGAGTTGCCGGAGTTCAGGTAACAACTCTTTCAGGACAACCGGGAGGAGCTACATCAATGAAGATCAGGGGTGCAAATTCCGTTATGTCGGGTACTCAACCACTGTATGTTATAGATGGTGTTCTTATGTCAGGTCAACAGAATTTATCATGGATAGGCAGCCCTGCTGAAAATGGTTTAAGCTCAATAAATCCAAACGATATTGAATCAATAAACTTTCTTAAGGATGCCTCCGCCACTGCTATTTACGGTGCCCGGGGTGCAAATGGTGTTGTTATTATCACAACGAAAAAAGGTAAGATCGGGAAGGACAAAATTTCCTTTAAGGCCTATGTAGGATTGCAGCAAAAGTCATCTTCAGTTGATGTGATGAATGCATCTCAATTTGCAAAATTGTATGACGAAGCCGGTTTTAATGCTGATACAGCATATGTTCCGTTATACCCTAACCCGGATTCGCTTGGAGCAGGTACCGACTGGCAGGATGAGATTTATCGTACAGCTCCAATTCAAAACTATTCACTTACTTTCTCAGGAGGTAATGAGAAAACCCAATATACAGTAAGTGGTGATTATTTTTTACAGGATGGTATTATTGTTGGTTCAGACTTCACCAGATATAGCTTCA
Source organism: Bacteroidales bacterium (assembly GCA_028277395.1). Taxonomy (GTDB): domain Bacteria; phylum Bacteroidota; class Bacteroidia; order Bacteroidales; family F082. Next base: position 8,355 of record JANQGJ010000065.1, read on the forward strand.
GACTAACACTCGACAGGCAGGTAAACAAGAGATTGAAAGTTGGTACTTCAATGGGATTTAACCATACCATCAACAATACCGTACCAACTGATACTCCCGGAGGGTTCTTCCCTGGTGTTGTAAATACTGCACTTACTTTTAATCCAACATTACCAGTATTTGATGATGAAGGAAATTATACCCTGACCGACCCAAATGCCGATGCATGGCTCGATAACCCTGTAGCAGTTACAAATATTGTTGAGGCAGTTAGTAAAATAAACAGGCTGATCGGTAATGTTTACGGTGAATACGAGATTATTAAAGATCTGAAATTTAAAACCAGTCTAGCAACTGATATTTATCACCAGACTCAGGACATGTACACACCACGTACAGTTTATTCCGGTTCATTCAATGATGGTCAGGCCCGTTTTGCAACAACAGACCTTCAAACTATATTAAGTGAAAATACACTGACATATAATAAACAGTTTTCAGATATTCACACAATAAACGCCGTTGTTGGCATGACCTTTCAGAAAAACAACAGCAGAAGCTATATCAACATTTCCACAAAATTCCCAAATGATATTCTTGGTTATTATGGTATCGAGAATGCTGAAAATAAGCCGAATATTTATACTGCGTTCGAAGAATCTGCTATACTTTCTTATCTCGGCAGGATCAATTATAACCTTACAAAGAAGTATTTATTTACCGTAACCGGCAGAATTGACGGGTCATCACGATTTGGTAGCAACTACCGATATGCATTTTTCCCTTCTGCAGCTATTGGATGGAGAATGGTCGAAGAAGATTTCATTAAAAGTCTGGGAGTATTTTCAGATCTGAAAATGAGAGTGAGCTACGGTAGAAGCGGTAATGACAGGTTTAGAAATTACGCATTTATAGGTACAATTACAGGATCTCAGTATTATTTTAATGGTGGATATCCGGCAACAGGATTTGCCCCCGACACACCTCCAAATGCGAATCTCAAATGGGAAAAAACCGACCAGTTCGATATCGGGTTCGATATGGGATTCTTCGACAGCAGAATAACAGTTGTTGCCGATTATTATCATAAAAACACTACAGACATGTTGTATAATTCTTCCCTTCCTTATACATCAGGATACAGTAGCTATTTTAAAAACATCGGAAGCATTAGAAACTCAGGTTTCGAGTTTAACATAAGAACTGCGAACCTTGTTAATGAATTTAAATGGAATACTGACTTTAATATCTCCTTTAACAGAAACAAAATAATTGATCTGGGAGGAGAAACACTCTATATTGATAATGACACATACAAATTAAAAATAGGTTCATGGTCGGTAATTCAGGAAGGCGAACAGCTTGGTAGTTTCTATGGACTCGAAGCAGATGGCATCTGGCAACTGGATGAAGCCAAGCAGGCGGCAATCTATGGCATGGAGCCAGGTGATTTTAAATACATTGACCAGAATAAAGATGGTAAAATTGACGCTGAAGACAGAAAGATAATAGGTCATGCTCTTCCAAAATTTTTCTGGGGCATGAACAATTCATTCTCGTATGGAAATTTTTCTCTCGATGTATTCATACAGGGTCAGCATGGTAACGAAATTCTTAACAGCAACAGGTTTGAGTTGGAATCAGGTAACGGATTATCGAATGCTTCATTAAATATGCTCAACAGATGGACTCCCGAAAATCCAAGTAATGAATATCCCAGGGCAAACAGAAATGCTGATTACCTGCACATGTCTGACCGCTATCTTGAAGATGGTTCTTATATAAGAGTAAAAGTCATAACTCTATCATACAATCTTCCGTCCAGCTGGATGAAAACGCTGAAAATTGACAACGCAAGATTCTACATAACAGGTGAAAACCTGTTCACATTTACAAACTATACCGGATTCGATCCCGAAGTTGGTCGTTTCGGGTTCGACAACACCCGAATGGGATACGACTACGGAGGTTATCCGTCAGCAAAATCTTACATCCTCGGAGTAATTCTTAACTTTTAAAAATCGAAGCCATGAAGAAGATATTAGCTATACCATTAGTACTATCACTAATTATGGTACTATCATGTCAAAAAGAACTTGAACTTGAACCCTACAAAATTTATTACGATAATTACTACCAGACAGAAGAAGACGCAATTGGAGCAATAAATGCCGTTTACAGTTTACTAACCTATGTTAATCAATACAATAGTTATCTCTGGTTAATTCAGGATGTAGCTTCCGACGACTGTATTTCACGTCCAACTCTTAATGATCCCAATATACACCAATTTAACAGTTACGATCTGGAATCCACAAATACCTATCTCAGAGGTGTATGGCAGGGATCGTACCTGGGTATTTCAAGGGCAAATATTGTGCTGGAGAAAGTACCGGAAATTGAAATGGATTCTGCAACGAAATCAAGGATCATTGGTGAAGCAAGGTTTCTCAGGGGGTTGTTTTATTTCAATCTTGTCAGATTGTTTGGCGATGTACCGTTAGTTATCATGCCGGTATCTGAAGATCTGACCGATGAAGAAATATATGTATCGCGGAATCCTGAAAGTGAAGTTTATGACCAAATAATAGAGGATTTAACAATTGCTTCTGAAAAATGTCCGAAGGCTTATTACGTAAACAGCGATAAGGGAAGAGCTACAAAAGGCGCTGCGCTTGGGTTGCTTGCAAAAACTTATCTAACTATCGGGAAATGGGAAATGGCTTCACAAAAAGCATTTGATGTTATGGAATTGGGGGTATATGGTCTTTATGATGATTATTCCGGTAACTTCAAAGATGCCAACAGGAATGGAAAAGAATCGGTTTTTGCTGCGCAGTTTTATTCTGAAATTACAAGCCAGCAAAATCAGATTGTAATTAGCGGTTTACCTTCAATACCCGGAGTATTTCCTGCCGGTGTTGAAATAATGCTACCTACTGAAGACCTGTTGAACAGTTTTGAAGAAGGTGACTACCGTAAAGAAGTAACATTTTTCGACCAATACTGGTACGATACATTTGAACCTCATATCTGGAAACATTGGGATCAGGATACCTATGAACCAACAGAAACAGCTCAATGTGGTTCAAATTTTGCCATAATGAGATATTCGGAAGTACTGCTGATCTATGCGGAGGCATTAAATGAGGCTTCCGGTCCTGTGTCCGAAGCATATGATGCTATAAATAAAGTAAGAGAAAGAGCCAGAAATGGAGATGAAAATGTATTACCTGACCTTATCGGTTTATCAAAAGATGAATTCAGAAATGCAGTTCTGCAGGAAAGACGAGTTGAGTTTGTAAATGAAGGTATAAGGTGGTATGACTTAAAGCGAACCGGGAATCTTATTGAATACGTTAACCGTGCAAAAGGAGATGATGCAAATCCACAGGAATACAATTATGTATTCCCAATACCTCAGCGCGAACTGGATATAAATAAGAATCTTACTCAAAATCCAAATTACCAGTAATCAACATTAACTATAACAAAACTAATTTCGATTGAAATCAAATTTTAATAAAAGTCCAAAAGTACAGGTAAGAAAAACGAGTGACGAATGCTACTCCGGATGGAATAGTATTTCCTCTGTTCTCAGGGAGAATCTGGACCTAAATAATTCAACAAAGAAAATCCTGGTGGTTGATCTTTACCAGGGAACTCATGAAGATGAGATTCTTAAAGCTCTGACTCAACACATTGATTTTAATTATGTGTTTCTTTCAGATAGTGTAAGGTTAGCTGAAGAAGATATTTACGAATTAACACAACAGGATGTTACCAATGACAGGATATTTGGCTATCTGACACGTTTGAATATGGACCAGTTTTTCAGCGATGAAAAACTGAATGATATAAAGAGTAAAATAAAAGAAATAGCCGAAGGCTACATTCTGATTTTTGGAATAGGGGCATCATTGCTTGTTGAAGAAGAGCACACACTTGTATATGCTGATATGGCCAGATGGGAGATACAGCTACGTATGAGACGCAATGAGATAAACAACATCGGTATCAACAATAAAGAAGACAGCTTTGAAAAGCAGTACAAAAGAGGTTATTTTGTTGACTGGAGAATATGTGACAGGCATAAAAAGAAGTTGATGAACAATTGGGACTTCGTTCTTGATACAAACATCCCGGATAACCCAAAACTGGTTGCAGGAGATATTATTCTTGAAGGATTGACCAAAGCCGTACATCAGCCCTTTAGTCCTGTGCCATATTTTGATGCCGGTCCCTGGGGTGGTCAGTGGATGAAAGAAATCTGCGGACTGGATAAGGAAGCTGATAATTATGCATGGTGCTTCAATTGTGTACCCGAAGAAAATAGTTTATACCTGGGTTTTGGGAATATTAATTTTGAACTTCCTTCAATTAATGTTGTATTTCATGATCCTGTTGCATTACTTGGTGCCCCAGTTTATGGAAGATTCGGAGATGAATTCCCCATACGTTTTGATTTTCTGGATACAATGGACGGTGGTAACCTAAGTTTACAGGTTCATCCAACAACTGAATATATTCAGGAAAAATTTGGATTGCATTATACTCAGGATGAAAGTTATTACCTGATGGATGCAGAAGACGATGCTGTTGTATATCTTGGATTAAAAGATGGCGTTTCAGGAGATAATATGATATCCGAACTAAAGAATTCGGAGGAAACAAATATTACTTTTCAGGATGAAAAACATGTTGAGAAGTGGCCTGCAAAAAAACACGATCATTTTTTAATACCGGCAGGAACAGTACATTGCTCAGGTAGAAACAGTATGGTTCTTGAGATAAGTTCCACTCCGTATATCTTCACTTTCAAACTCTGGGACTGGGGAAGACTTGGACTTGATGGTAAACCACGACCAATTAATATCGCTCATGGTGAAAATGTTATCCAATGGGAAAGGACTACAAACTGGACAAAAGAGAATCTTATTAATAAATTTGAAACTCTGGAAAAAGGTGACGGCTGGAGAAGTGAAAAAACAGGATTACATGAGCGCGAGTTCATTGAAACCCACAGGCATTGGTTTAACAAACCTGTTATTCACAAAGAAAGAAATGGTGTAAGGGTATTTAACGTAATTGAAGGCCGGGAAATACTCGTGGAAAGTACAACCGGGCAGTTCGAACCCATGGTGTTTCATTATGCCGAGACTTTCATTATACCTGCTGCAGCAGGAGAAATTAAAATTTCACCTTATGGTGAATCAGTTGGTAAGGAATGCGGAACAATACTGGCATTTGTAAGAACATAATATTATAAATCAGTTAATATGGATAATATGAAAAAGAGTGCATCACCCAAAATTTTCTTTCCTGTGATATTCTCATTTTTTGTAATGGGATTTGTTGATCTGGTAGGAGTAGCAACAGGTTATGTAAAACAGGATTTTAACCTTTCGGATAAAATGGCACAACTTATTCCGTTTATGGTATTTATTTGGTTTGCCCTAATGTCGATACCTACCGGGATATTTCAGGACAGAAAAAGTAAAAAGCTTACGGTAAACATAGGCATGATACTTACCGGTATCGGGTTGCTGATACCATTCATTTATTATACCCTACCCACAGCACTTTTAGGTTTCGCCTTACTTGGAATTGGCAATACAATACTTCAGGTTAGTGCCAATCCTTTACTTATCGATATATCATCAGACGATACAAAGGCGGCCAACCTAAGTTTATCTCAATTAATAAAAGCCATTGCAAGCATGCTTGGACCAATGATCACAGCCGGTTTGGCATTATATACAGGTAATTGGAAAATGGTATTCCCGGTATTTGCTGCCATATCTCTGATATCAGCAATATGGTTAAATTCGGTAAAAATTGAAGAGTCGAAACCTGAAAAAGCACCTGCCACTTTTAAAAGTTCGTTTGCACTGCTTAAAAATCCGTATATCCTGATCACTATACTTGCAATATTCTTTATGGTTGGATTTGATGTGGCAATGAATACAAATATTGCAACCTTTATTAAATCCAAATTCCCTGTAAGCCTCGAAATTGCAAGTATGGGGATTGTTATTTACTTCGCATCACTTATGTCGGGAAGGGCAATAGGTGCGATTTTGTTAAGAAAAATAAATATCAAAGTATTTATGGTTGTCAGCACCCTGCTAGCAATTGCTGGATTAATTGGTATTATCCTTTCCAATAATCTGCTTACTACCCAGATACTTATTTTCATAACCGGACTGGGATTTTCAAATGTATTTCCTATAATGTTTGCAATTATTGTGGAGAAAAAACCAGCTTACGCAAATGAGTTATCAGGACTGATAATCCTTGCTGTGAGCGGCGGGGCAGTAATCCCTCCCGTTGTAGGATATGCCAGCGACATGTTTGGAACAATAGGTACCATTTATGTTCTTATTTTATGCATGTTATACATTGCCTATGCTTCATATTACGTAATAAAAACTGATTAAATGAACCCTGAAACAGATAACAGAATAATTATGACCCTGGATGCCGGAGGAACTAACTTTGTATTCTCGGCAATTCAGTCGAATAAAGAAATCATACCACCGATCAGGATACCTTCCGAACCTCACAACCTTAAAGCATGCCTGGATAACATTGTTTCCGGATTTGAAAGTGTTTCGGAAGCTATTAATGAAAAGGCCAGTGCAATTAGCTTTGCGTTTCCCGGACCTGCTGATTACGCAAAAGGAATTATTGGTAATCTTCCAAACTTCGAAGCTTTTAACGACAATACTCCCCTGGGACCCATACTTGAAGAAAAATTCGGACTTCCTGTTTTTATTAATAATGACGGAAACCTGTTTGCCTATGGAGAGGCACTTTCAGGATTTTTACCTGAAATAAACAACAGGATTATTGCTGAAGGAGGAATAAAGCAATATGGAAATCTCATTGGTCTGACCCTTGGGACCGGATTTGGTGGTGGTATCGTTCTCAACAAAACCCTAGTAATAGGAGATAGTGGTTGTGGTGCCGAAGTTCACAACAGTCTCAACAAATTCAATACAAACTGGAACGCAGAAGAAAGCATAAGCACAAGAGCTATTCAAAGAGTTTATGCTGAGAAATCAAATGGAAGTTTTGATGAAAGACTAATGCCAAAAGATATTGCTAAGATTGCTGAGGGACAGTTAGAAGGTGATACAGAAGCTGCCTGTGAATCATTTCGTCAGTTCGGGGAAGCCCTTGGAAGTTCAATTTCAAATATAATTACATTAATTGACGGAATAGTAGTACTTGGTGGAGGAATAACAGCAGCGTGGAACCTCTTCTCCCCTGCCCTTTTTAAAGAGATCAACCGAAGCTACACGCACTTTTCAGGAACTTCAAACGACCGGTTGTCCTTTAAAGTATTCAATCTGGAAGATAGCAGCCAATTCCGCAGTTTCGCATTGGGCAGCATCCGGAAGCTCAATGTTGAGAATAGTAATAAAGTAATTGAATTCGACAGTATGCCCAGAACAGGTGTCGGACTTTCAAAACTTGGCGCAAGCCATGCCATTGCACTTGGTGCTTATACGTTTGCGCTACAACAACTTGACAACATGTGACATGCATTAAATACATAAATTTGACTAAACCAATATGATGCCATGAATAAGATAGCTAAAATATTCATCACGATAATAATTACAATTACCTTATCAGGACAAAGTCTAAATGCTCAGATAACTCCTGTTGATTATGTTGATCCGTTAATGGGAACAACATTTGCCCGCTGGATGATGTTTCCGGGAGTTACCATGCCATTTGGAATGGTCAAGTTAAGCCCTGACAATCAAAGAAAGGGCTGGAAAGCAGGTTATGAGTATAAAATCCATAATATCTCAGGATTTTCACATCTTCATTCATGGACCATGGGAGGACTTCTCACTATGCCTGCCACCGGACCCCTGAAAATTGTTCCCGGAACAGAAACCAATCCGGATCTGGGTTACAGATCAAGGTTTAGTCATAAAAATGAAACTGCACAGGCCGGATACTACCAGGTATTTCTAGAGGATTATGGAATTAACGCTGAACTTACATCCACCACAAGGGCCGGATTTCAGCGATATACATTCCCTGAATCAGAATCAGCGCGTATATTGGTCGACCTGAAAATACCCACCGAATACAGTTATGAAATATTTGAAGCCAAAATAACAAAAGTCACTGATCAGGAGATTCAGGGCCACACTGTTCAGCAAAGCCTTCGGGGAGCAAACTACAACGAATTCATATTGCACTTCGTTATCAGGTTCAATAAACCATTCAAGTCGTTCAATGGCTGGATAAAAGAAGAAATAATTGAAAATACCAATGAAATTCACCTGATCTTTGGTGATCATGATGTTGGTGCTTTTGTAACATTTGAAACCTCCAAAGGTGAAGAAATTCTCATGCAATCAGGGATTTCACTTGTAAGTATTGAACAGGCAAGACTAAATCTTGAAACCGAAATGGGACCGTTTAACTGGGATTTCGATGCTGTTAAAAATCACAGCCAGAAAGTCTGGAATGATCTTCTGGGAACAATACAGGTTGAAGAAGGAAGCAGTACTGATATTAAAAAATTCTACACAAATATGTACAGGGCATATGCCAGTCGCACAATTTGGAGCGATGTAAACGGTAAATATGTTGACATGTACGAGAAAGTTCAGCAACTGGAGGATTCAAATGCTGTAGTTTACGGTGGTGATGCATTTTGGAATACGTTCTGGAACCTTAACCAGTTATGGACTCTTCAACACCCCGAAATAGCCAATAGCTGGGTAAACTCGTTGCTGGAAATCTATGATAAAGGAGGATGGTTGCCCAAAGGCCCTACCGGAATCGAGTATTCAAGCATAATGGTGGCCTCACATGAAATACCACTGATTGTGAGTGCATATCAGAAAGGCATCCGTAATTTTGATGTTGATAAAGCTTTTGAAGCAATGAAGCATAACCAGATGGAGCAGGGTAAACCTCATCCAGGTGGCGGACTTGTTGGTAACAGACATCTGGAGTCCTATATGAAATTTGGTTTTGTGCCTAATGAGGAAGGACCGGTCAGCAATACCCTGGAATATGCATATGATGACTGGACAGTTGGTCAGATGGCAAAAGCATTGGGTAATGAATCAGACTATAAAACATTTACAAAGAGAGCATTCAATTACAAAAATGTATTCAACGAAGATCTTGGATATGTGTGGATGAAAAACTCTGACGGAACATGGGCAGAAAACTTTTCACCATATGGATATTCTGTGTTTTTGGGGCCCGGATTTGTTGAAGGTAATGCATGGCAATATACGTGGTTCGTACCTCATGATCAGCAGGGGCTGCTAAATCAGCTGGGTAAGGAAACCTATATAACCAGGCTTGAAGAAGGTTTTCAAAAATCTCTTCCTCACAGATTTAATTCTGAACATCTTGACGAAAACGGGTTAATAGGTGTTGGTATTCTTCCCATTAACCATGGTAATCAACCAAATATGCAGGCAGCCTATTTGTTCAACTATGCAGGAGTACCATGGTTAACACAGAAATGGGTACGTGAGATCATGTATGGATTTTATGGCGACAGTATTGATGCGTGGCCCGGCGACGAAGACCAGGGACAAATGGGGGCATGGTTTGTAATGAGTGCAATGGGGTTGTTTGAAATGGACGGCGGAGCATCAGTAAACCCAATATATGAGATTGGAAGTCCCATTTTTGAAAAAGTTACCATACAGCTAGACCCTGAATATTATCCGGGCGGTACTTTTGTTATTGAAGCTAAAAATGTTAGCAGAGAAAACAAATACATACAGTCGGCAAAACTCAATGGTAACAAACTTGAAAAGCCATGGTTTTATCACTCGGAACTTGTGGGAGGTGGCAAACTTGAACTGAAAATGGGTAGTAAACCAAATAAAAAATGGGGTAGCAAGCCGGAAGATGCACCTCCTTCAATGAGTAGTTTATTAACTGCTGCAGAGATTGACGAAATAATGGCCTATGATAAGTTAGCAGAAGACCTTGAGGCATGGAACAGGGCTGTAAGAGCATACTATTATCACAAGAAGGAACATTTTGAGATGTTGCCGGACACTGAGAATGAGATAGTTTTCCTTGGCAACAGTATAACCGATAACTGCGAATGGGCAGAGCTTTTCAATAATCCAAATATTAAAAACAGGGGAATTGGCGGAGATGATACTGATGGGATACTTGAAAGATTGTCTGAAGTAACAAATTCCAAACCATCAAAGATTTTCATTATGATAGGAACAAACGATCTGGCTTATGGTAAAACTGTTGACCATGTTGTTTCAAACTACCATAATATAATTGATAGTATCCGGTTACAATCACCTGAAACAGATATTTATATACAAAGTGTACTTCCAACGGAAGATGCGATTCATTTTACAAGGAAAAACTCCGACATTATCAGCATCAATGAAGAACTTGTAAAACTGGCTTCAGAGAAAAACACAAAGTATATAGACCTTTTTCCGCTGTTTGCAACAGAAGATCATAAGTTAAACCCTGATTACAGTATTGATGGATTACACCTCAACGGCAAAGGTTATATGTTATGGAAACAGGCAATTGAGAAATATGTAAACGAATGAACTAAAACTAAATATTAATTAAGATGAAACGATCAATTTACTTCCCGGTACTAATATTAATTGCAGTAACATTCAGTTCCTGTAATTGTTTTAACAAAGAAAAAAATACTGAAAAGGTCAGTGCAGACTCTGTTTACGTTGACTATAAGTTCACAAACTTTTTTGCCCGCGATTGCTGTGGAATAACCGGAGCAGACGGTTTTTATTCAGTTCCCCTGCCCGACGACAGAATTGTATGGATATTTGGCGACTCATTTTTAGGAACTGTTAACCCCGATGGAAGCAGGGAGAAACGGTCTCCGGTATTTGTCCGAAATGCCTTTGCAGTGCAGGACGGTGATTCATTAAAAAGCCTGTACCAGGTTATTGACGGATGGGAATCATCGTTGGTAATCCCTCCTGATGCTGTAAAAGGATCGGAGTTTTCTGAGGACTCATTATGGTACTGGCCGGGTGACGGATTTGTTGAAAATGGCAAACTAAAGGTATTTATGACAGCATTTTACCAGGCAGAAGAAGGAAACTGGGGATTCAGATGGGTTAGTGCAAATCTTGCTACCTTCTCGTTACCTGACATCAAACTTGAAAAAATCGATCACTTTGATTACCCGGGTGAAGTGGAAATACATTGGGGTCATGCAGTTTGTGATGATGATCCTGACTTCACGTATATTTATGGTGCAGGAGATAAATATCCATATGTTGCCCGTGCACCAAAAGGTAACATACTTGCTGACTGGGAGTTTTATACAGGCGAAGAATGGGTAAATGACTCAAAGCTCGCAAAACCAATGGTTGATTTTAAAGGCTCAGAGCAGTTTAGTGTTATTAAAATAAATGATAAATATGTAATGCTTACACAATCCGGTGACTTTCTGCAGGGTAACCTTTCGTCTGTTATTTCTGATTATCCGTACAAAGGATGGACAAATAAAAAAGACTTGTATCCCATTCAGCCTCTTAAACAGGTGAAAGATCTGTTTGCATATAATCCTGTGGCACATCCATTCTTTACAGAAAATAATGAACTGCTGGTTTCCTACTGTGTAAACAGCTTTAATCTGGATGACCTGTTTGAGGATGCAAGCAAATACAGACCTGTATTCATTCGTGTTCCAATAGACAAAATAATGGAAGAATAATGTCATCAAAAGGATTACATATAGTGCTGATAACAGGCTGGTTATGTCTGACCGGCACTTTATTTGCCCAACAACAGTTTGTTTTTGAATCGGAGTTTCTAAACAGTAATGACACCGTTTTGGTATTCACTCCAAACGATTACAATTCTGATAGTGACAAATACTACCCGGTTGTATATCTGTTACATGGCTGGGGTGGAAATTACAGTTACTGGAACGCGATAATCGATTGCGGGAAATATGCTGACAGGTACAATACAATCATAATCTGCCCTGATGGTTTGTATGATTCATGGTATATAAACAGTCCGGTTGAAGGTGAAAATAAATTCGAGCAGTTTTTCTTTCAGGAACTTGTTCCCGAAATGGCTGATAACTTTCGAATATCGCAAAATGAAATATTTATTACAGGATTAAGCATGGGTGGTCATGGTGCATTGTATCTGTTTAAAAGTGATACATCATATTTTAACAGTGCAGGTAGCTTGAGCGGACTTCTGGACTTAACAGACTGGAAAAAACACTATGGAATTAGCCGTGTACTTGGATTAAACGGTTCGGAAAAAGACAACCATAAATTGAAAAAATACTCAGTAGCAGGAGATAAAGGTAGTTTGTGGCCACAGAACAAAAAGCTGATAGTTAGCTGTGGCACCGAAGATCCGTTTTACGGAATAAACAAAAAATTTATAGTTGACTGTATGGATCAAAACATTGATGTAAAATTCATTGAAAAACCGGGAAGGCATAACAGTGCCTACTGGAAGTCATCCATAGATGATCATTTCATATTTTTTACAAGTCTGACAGATAAAAATTAATGATTATATCTCGCGCTCACTTTCGATAGTATAAGTAAAACTATCGGCGCGGTAGTAACCAAAGTTATATTCAACAGGACGTCCTCCGGGATCAAAAACAAACCTTTTTCTTTTCAGAATGGGTCTGGACGGATCAATATTCAGAATTTTACCAATCTCAGCCCCTGCAAGTTCAGAGCTGATTTCTTCTTTAGAGAGCTTAACAACCACTGAACAATCTTTTTCAAGAATCTCATATAGTGGTCTTGTAAAATCCTCTTTTCCCGTAAGTCCCACTCTGGGGTGAAAATATGAAATAAAATAAACAAACGGGTATTCAGCACGTCCGCGTAACCGTTCAAGTTTAATAATTTCCTTTCCAACGGGTATATCAAAAAACTGTGAAATACTATCATCAGTTTCAACCCACGATACTTTAAGGTCGAAGTTTATAATTTCTATACCACTGGCCTTCATTTCCTGGGAGAAGCTAAGCCAGTTATGCGCCCTGGTATTTACATTTTGGTCGGCAACCCTTGTTCCTACACCTTTCTTTCTTATTAATAAACCTTCGTAAACAAGTTTATTTAATGCCTGCCTTACTGTATTTCGTGATATCCCCAATTGCTTTGCCAGGCTTGTTTCATTTGGCAAAAAAGCTTTATTCTGATATTCAGGTAGTTTTATCATTTGCCGTACCAGTTCTTCAACCTGTGCATGTAATGGCACGGCACTTTTATGATCTATTGAAAACCTCATACTTTGTTTAAAGTCTAATTGTATTTTAACAAAAATAGTTTAATTATGGATAAACCGGCCACCGGTATTTCGGATAGTATAATAATATAATCCCGGTGTAAGATCATCCAGGTTTGTTTCAATCTTGTTTATTCCGGGTGACAAAAATACAGAGCTTGTTTTAACCTGTTGTCCTGTTGAATTATAAATAACCAATGATGTTTTTTCAGCTACGGTTGTTTTAACTCTGAAACTTATTCTATCTTTTGCAGGATTCGGGTATGCAACTACAACCGGAGCGTTACCAACTGAATTGGTTTCAACATCAGTAGGATCAAATGAGTAATGTATATCAGTATAGGGTACCCTGATAAATTTAGGCCTGTAAAGCTCAACATTACTGAAGATAGTCCAGAAATCTCCATTTGAGTTATATGAGATCAGCAATTCATTGTTTTCATTGAACTGTGGATGGGGATAAGCATTGTAGGTGAACATATCAGGAAACGGATGTGGTGTTTCATATAATGTTTTCAGGTTGCTCCACGGACCTTCAGGATTATTGGCAACCAGAGAATAGATCTTTTTACCGAACCAAATTTCCTGTGTGATCAGCACATATTTATCCTGGTGTGCAAAAACGCCAAATTGCTGTGAAACCGGATGACTCATTATTTTTGATGACGAGCCGGCATTGGTTACCCAGTTGTTACCATCGTAAAACTCCCAGTTACCTGACAAAATATTATCAGCATACCTGGCAATATGTGCATCCGGGATATGATATTCGGGATCTTCCTCTTTTCTGCCATAAACGTAGGTGTAATCACCGTCAGGTATTATCCTGTCGCCATACATCACTCCGTTTAGCTCAAAATATGGCAGTTTAATCTGATCAAGAAATTCAATTTCAGGATACGAAAACAAAAGTACCCACGCATCCCGATATTCAAAATTCCAGCCTGGAGTTCCTTCAGTTGTTCCGAATTCTGAAAAAATAATTTTAAGGGTATCATTTTCCACAATACCATGTTCGGGCCAGTACCATGTTGAATCAGGATTGGTTGTGGTAACAAAATCATCGGGATCATCAAACGTTCCCTGGTACAAAGCAGTAAGTGTATTGCCTTCCTGTATAATACCGCAATTCCTGATCATCCGGGCTCCGGTAGCCAATGAACTGTCTTCATTTGCTATACCAATAAAGCTATCGCCAAACAGCCAAAGTGTTCTTCCGTCAGGTAAATAAACAGAGTAAGTAGCATCTCCGGCAACCCATCCGCCGTTTTCAGTTCTGAAAAGTGAATTGAATACTGAGTCTGGTTCAGCATCGGCAAATGCTGTATTAAATGAAAAAAAACCAATTAAAAACGGTATGATTAACCTGAAATGTTTATTTGTCATAGGTAGAAAACAATAAGGAGTTGCACATTAATAAAAACGGGCAACTCCTTTAATTTAAGGCACAATAACTAATTTATAAGTATCTTATGTGATTCGGATAATTGTCCGTTTTGTAACTTCACAAAGTAAACACCTTTTTGCAGTCCGTTAAGACTAATGGTAGTTTTATTATCAACCAATTGTCCAGCACGAACAATTTTACCGGTCATATCAACTATTTCCATATCAATAACTTCCCTGCCATACTCTTCAAAATCAATGTTTAGCTGATCTGTTGCGGGATTAGGATACAGGCTTACGTTGGATTTTGTCAGTAATTCACCTATACCTGTATTATCGATCAAAGTAATAGGAATCGGGTCGCTGATATCATCAGCAGGATTTCTGTCCCAGTAATCAACATCACCAATTGCATATCTCAGGAAATATTCTCCTGGAGTGTTTCCTGTATAAATACGAGGTTCAAAATACAGACTGTCGAAATATACCATTGAAGCTTCGGAAGCTGTAGCTGATCCCCACCAGTAATATCCCGGAGGAGGTGGTATCGAATCACGGAGAGTTTGGGAACGTGCTTCGCTGTAAAGTAGAATACCTGAATTTGTGTATTCGGGATCGGTACAAACTATTGTAAACGGAATACTGTCCTTAACTGTCCATCCGTCAGGAAGCATAATACCAAAAAGGCCGTAATCAATAAGATCGGGATTGGTCCAGTCGTTATCAGGATTTCCGTCGTCCTGGGCACTAACGAAAACATCGAAATGACTGTTAATAGTTGCGGTATCGGGCTGAATTATGTTTCGCCACTCGTAGCAACCCACAAAAAACAATGTGGAAAATACGAATACAATAACGAGTCCCTTTACCAGGGAGGCTTTACTGTACATTTTCTCTAAAATTGCGGATAAATTTTTCATATGTTTAAAATTTTATGATTAATGGCATTTAATTTCTGCTCTTTTGCACTATGTGCATATGTTCATACATATAGTTTATGATACAAAGATAGTATTTTTTTGGGAATATGCAAGAGGATTTTGGTGAAATAAAAATTTACAAAAAACGGGATCAGTAAAAACAACCGATCCCGTTGATTTTATTCAATATTTTGTTTATTACCTAACCACAATCTTATAATTCAGGTTTCCTGCTTCAGTATTTAGATTTAGTAAATAAACTCCATTCGATACACCTGAAAGATCAATGGTTAATTTATTGATTCCAGAAGCTGCAAAATATGGCTTTTCCATCACGGTTCGGCCTGAAACATCAAGCAGTTTAAATTCAATGTTAGTAGATTCTTTTGCTGTAAATTCAACATTAAGACTGTTTTCAACCGGATTTGGATATAACTCTAATTTTCCTCCAATTAACAACTCTTCGATTCCAAGATATGAAAATGCAAATACTTCTTTTTCCATTACATTGCCCGCCAAATCTTTTATGTTTTCTACTGTAAGCACATATTCATTAAAGTCCATTTCTGATACTGTTAGATTTACCTGAGCTTTATTAAAGGCATGCTGTGAAGCAGACTCAACTTCAACTCCATTATCCAGTGAATAATTACTAATGTCTTCTGCAGTTTCTTCATCTACATCTTCATTAAACATCAATCTTATATTTGTACTTATTATTGGTTCAACTTCAATAATATAAGGCCCCTCTTCATCAGAAGATGCAACAACATCATCAGTTCCTCTCAACTCAATCTTCCATTCATTGTAGTCCCAATTCATAGGTCCGGTAATATCATATTTATTACCTTCAACCGGATCATATTCAAATATTGCTGTATTCCTTATCTTCAGCTCACCAGATCCATCATTAACAGTCCACATTCCATAATCACTATTATAATCTGCATTGGTACATGTTGTATTTGTAACTTTTACAAGGATCCCTTCATGGCTTTCTTCAGCATCACCTGAAGCCAAACTTACATATTCAGGTAACTCATTATTTGATGATACGAAATAATATTCAGCAATCTCTTTCAGCTCTGTTAATCCATAATATTCCTCAACTTTTCCAGTAATGACAATACTATCACCAACAGCTGGATTTCTTCCTGATTCATAAATAAATAAACCGTTCCATGGACCTGTACCATCCTGAATAAAATAGGACATTCCCAGATTAGCTGTTACAATACCAGATGTTGTCACGACATCTCCTTTAAAAGGAGACTCATTTTGCTGACCCTGAATATCATATATACTTACTAAACTACCAGTATAAACTTTATTCGTATAATAATTATATACTATTGGAGTATTCTCATTTGTACCGTCTGATGCTATTATTTTATAATATATTGTTGTTCCCTCTGGCTGAGGCGGAATAGTTGCCTGATAATTACCTCCACCATCAACCATACTTATCTGATTTGATAGCGATCCATAACTGGTTCCCCAATACAAAATAACTGAACTTATAGCTGCCCCATCACTTGATACTGTTGCATTAATATTAATATCATTGCCAGGGAATACAGTTTCAGGTGATTGAAGTATATTACTCACCTGAACAAGACTTGCATTACTTCCTCCCCAAATTAACTGGGCGAACTCAGGATTATCAATAAATGGATTTCTGTTTTTCTGGAATGAATAAATAACATTATTCCTGTTTCTTTCAAACTCGTCAGGAGGATCCTGCAGGTTCCACTCAAGCAAAGTGGATAACTTACCATGCTCTGCATTAGGATAAGTATTATTCCAGTCAACAACTTCCAGGTCTGACTCTCCATCATTTCCTTCATATCTGGTTGCCATATAGAAAATAATTCTTGCAATATCCCCTTTCACTTCGTCACGGGCTTCCCATGTTGAATCTGTGTAATAACATCCTGTGGCTTCACTATGTTGTGTGCCACCATTATCAAAATCCTTATTACTTTTATCAACGTTAACTGATGCATCAGATGGTTTAAGATTATGTACATCACCATACATTGGCATCCTTTCATTAAAATTACCATGTGATTTGGCCCATACGTGTTCCCTGTTAATTTTATTACCTCCGGTACCATAATCATTATTCTCATGTGAACGACCAGTGTAAACCAGTATCACATTCCCTGAGTTGTCAGGATCAGCGTCAGAAAGATTAAAAATATATTTGGACGAGCGATATGTAAAAGGTGTATGACCTTTAATAATATCATTTAACGCTGTTTTAAGCTCTTCTCCCTGCTTTCCATCAGTCTCATTATAATATCCGGTTTGTTGTGCATTTACCACAAAAGAGGTGATAATGGCAATAATCAATATTTTTATTTTCATCTGTATTTTTTTTGAGGAAAAAGATTGCAAACATCTTTACCCTTTTAACAATTATTCTTACTAAGTTTTATTTCTTCTAATATTTTTTATGTTGTAACTTCAGTTAATTTGTTATTTATCAAAACTATGCAGCACTAACTAAATTATCAAAGAGTTATTGTTAACGAAACATTAAACCTCCTTCCGAGGCCGAAAAATACACCTGCCGACATAGCATCATGACTATGAGTTGTTGTAGAATAGCTATCGTTATCTCTTGCATCTGAAATATATATTTCATCAAATGCATTTAAAACGCTACACCTTAAATCAAACCGAACATTTTTGTAATTAAAATTATAACCTGCATGAAAGTCTATCAGCTTATAAGAAGGAGTTTCCCAGGCATCAACCGGATTTCCATCTTCATCAAAGGATTCAGGATTTTTATCCGGATTTAGATCAAACGGATTGAAATCTGAATAATATCTGTCAAAGAACATAATTTTTCCACTTAAATAAACATTCTTAACAGGAGTGTATCTAATTCCACCCATAAGCTGTGTT
The DNA here is from genome assembly GCA_028277395.1 of Bacteroidales bacterium. Classification (GTDB taxonomy): domain Bacteria; phylum Bacteroidota; class Bacteroidia; order Bacteroidales; family F082. The sequence continues at coordinate 26,843 of JANQGJ010000065.1, forward strand.
TGAGCTGCATCCCCAACATGAACTCCTTTTGCATTAAAATATTCTGTTCTTACAAGTTGGTTGTTATCATCATATAGTCTCACAGAATCTGCTGATGTCCACTTCCAATCACCTATTGATATTACACCTTCCATCTCAAGATTTTTGAGAATTTTATAAGTGAAGTCTATTTCTGCACCATAATGTAGAGCATCCATCCCCTGTATGTTACCGTACCCCATTTCTTCATCATTAATCGGATATGAAACAGGTTGGCCTGGTTTATTCTCCCATATCGTGTAATATGCATTCGTATTTAAACTAAGTTTTAATGTATTGTAGGAATAGCCAATTTCAACTGCTCTTATAAATTCGTTCTCAATTTCACGTAACAAATCAATTGAATATCTGTTATAAACGTTGTTAAAAACAGGTGCCTTTGATAAATACCCAATATTCAGAAAAACATTTGATTTTTCTGAAACATTGTAATTAACTCCACCTTTAATGGTATATCCAGGTATCCATTTCCAATCAGATTTTGCCCATTCTAGTCCTTCAGATTCATCATTATATATAACACCATTATACACAACTTCCTGACCATATCCTATCTTTAAAGTAGTATCACCAACCTGTAGGCGGCGTGAATCAAAATAATCTATTTTTCTATAACCTGAATAAGCAGCTGTTATATTTGCAAACGTTGAAAAATTACCTCTCTGGAATTCAAGTTGAGTAAAAAAGCCTCCCCACTCCACTATTGCATCGTTGTGATAATTCAGTTTATCACCAACACGTAATTGAGTGTTAGGATCACGATTCACATTATTAGCATCAAGTGTGTACATTCCTCCAAGCAGATTATAAACCTCTTCATAATGAGTTCCAATATATCTTCTTAAGTCAATACCACCGGAAAGAACAAGTTCATCATTTATACGATTGTTAAAAGTTGATAATAATCCAATCCAGTTATGATTATTCACATTGCTTCTGAGAAATTGATATGATTTTGGTTCATCCGGGTATAGGGGATCAAAATTATCAATATTAATATCATAATACTGTTGAAAATCTATTTGTCCCTCATCAGTAATATATTGTGGGGCTTTTACTGATTTCTTCACATTAGTTCCTCCACCACTGCCCAGCGACATATAAACAATATTTGACAAATAAAACTTTTCATTAGCACTCCAAAAATGCCTGAGCGTAAACAAAGGTTTATGATAATAGTTTACTTTGTCGTTCAATGTGATGCTTTCGCCCTCAAGTGTTGTATATTTACCCCAATCCGAATTATATCTTAACCCTTTATTCACCATATTAACGGTGTCAATATAATTATAGGCAAAATATTCGCTTGGTGATTTCGTCACACCAAGTTTAGCCGCATAATCGCTATCATATGTTGCAATGGGTTTTTTATACCTTCGTTGTGCATGTTCCTGAGGTGCTCCCATAGCAGTAACACTCAATACATGATTACCCATTTTTTTGTCAACCTTCAGGTAGTAGAACCAACCTTCAGTAAATGCCTGATCAACCCAACCATTACCTCTTTTGTATGATCCGGCTGCTGTTATACCCCATCCTCCTTTAAGTTGTCCGCTTGTATAACCAACTGACGACCTCAAATATCCATTATCACCAACTTCCTGTTTTACTTTAATCTTTCTCTTTTGAGAAATACCTGCAGTAACAATATTCATGGTACCTCCAATTGATGGTAAAGCTAATTTAGATGCTCCTAATCCTCTCTGAACCTGTATTGTTTGTGTGACTAAATCTAAACCAAACCAATTGGACCAATACACCCATCCGTTTTCCATATCATTAACCGGTAGACCATCAATCATAACAGCTACATTTCTCTGACTAAATCCACGAATATTGATCCTTGCATCTCCGTCACCGCCTCCCTGTTGTGTTGCATAGACACCCGGTGTAGAATTCAGAATCATGGGAATTTCCTGAGCAGCCAACTGTTCTTCCAACTGTATTGGACTAATAGTGCTAAAAGCAACGGGTGTTTCTCTTGAACGTGCAAGATCCCCAACTACCTCAACTTCTCCCAAAGTAATTGTTTTTAGCTCTACATTAAGGACAACTGAATTATTGTTTATTACAACATCTTTTGTCTGTGTAATATATCCTACATAGGATATTGTAAGAGTATATGACCCATTTTCCAAGTCAATGTGATATTGACCATCAATATTAGTTACAACTCCTTTACCAGGTGCATAAACTACATTGACTCCTATCAGTGATTCTCCTGTAACTGCATCTATTACAGTTCCTTCAACAGAGCCTTGGGCATAAAAATCCAAAGAATATAAACTTAATAAGACAATGAAAATTGCCCTAACACGTAATGCCATAACAAAGAAATTTTATATTATCTAACCATCAACTTATCGACATAAGTAGTATTATCAATAAACCGGGCTGTGATTATGTAAATCCCATTAGTTAATGTTTCTCTTTCAATAACTACAGATTTTGGTGCAATAGCATATTCCTGAGTAAATACAATTTGTCCCAATTCGTTTACTACAGAAACAAATTCAATTCTTTCCGATGCTGAAATTGTAATATTATTACTGCTTGTAGATGGATTTGGATACATTACAACAGAATGTTTAAACTTATTGGTATTGATACCAAGTGTTCCACAATCACATTGATGATATCCAAGACTGTCAAAATAGTTTTTCGCCACTGAATCCCATTCTACATTAACCATAAATGTTACCGGATTTTCATTAACTCCATCTTTAACTGTATGTTTTCTTATCAAAGTCTGATCTTTTGTCCAGGATGTCCAGAATTGATCACCGGCAAAATAGGTTGGAGGTATATCATTCCAACCATTGCTCCCTGGATCTGTTCCTATTTTACCAAAAATATCAACAACCTCACCAGTTATAGTTTCAAGAGTCATAGCATCATTCCCATTAAAATACATTGGTGTTGGATACTCACCACTACAATGAAGTTCACCTTTGTTGTATAATGCGGTATCTATCGGTACAGACCAGTAACCACCACTATTTACCCATACTGAATCAGTCTGTCCGTTTGTTACTACAACAACACCTTTCGACTGTATTGTTCCTGATAGTGAGAGTTCATCAGTATAAACAGGACTCCCGTTTGAATATCGACGAATAACGAATGTACTCAGATCAACTTCTTCATCAGTAGGATTGTAGATTTCTAATGCTTTATTATTTCCTGAACCCTCAACGTATTCAGAGAAAAATAAATTTGAACATTCCTGCGCAAATAACCCTGCTCCTATTAAAAGAGCTACTAAAAATAGTATTGATTTTTTCATGTAAATATATTTTAGTGTTAATAAATTCTATTCTACTAATTATAAAGCAAAAGTAATATTAATTCCAAATAAAATCACTTTCAAAAAATAGTTAACGAACTAATAATATTAACATGTTTATCAACTATTTTGTTAGTGCATCTTAAACTTCATTTTATATGTTAAAAACATTCCCTGATAAACTACACGAATCTACCACAAGGATTGCCATAATGCAAATCACATCTTCACTTGTTTCCATTTTTGACCACAAGTCACTACTTGTTTTTGTAATTTTTATTTATTCTAAACAAGACCATAATCGGCTGATTTTCTGATCATAACAAACGTATCACCAGCTAACAGAAGTATGAAT
>JANQGJ010000078.1 GCA_028277395.1 Bacteroidales bacterium
TGTAATGAACAATCCATTGAGGTTTACTGATCATAGTGGGTTTGTGGCACTTGAAAATAGTGACTGGTTTGTAAATAGCACAACCGGAGATGTTTATTACAACACTGAATACAGGAAAGGAGATGAAGAAAAGATTGAAGGAGAAGGTTGGGAACATTTTGCTGAGAATGGGAAGTTAAAAGCTTCAGGAGAAGAAAGTGTTGATTTAAATATATTGTTTGAAAATCAGGAATTAGCAGATAAATTAAAGGTCGATGAGGCTGGTAAAGTAATATTAAGTTCTGGTGATGCTGTCACAAGCTTTAGTGCAGAAGCGACATTTAAAGGAACAGATGCAAAGGAGCTAATGAGTGGTCAGGGGTATGACTTAAAGCCTGTGCAACAGACTATATATGAGCAAAATATTGAGACTGCTATGCCTGGTCCAGGTGATAAGACTTTCACAATAATAACTGGTAGTGAGATCAAAGTAACAGAGAAAGTAAACTATATTAAATCTGGCAGCATAGAATTTAGAAAAATTCAGATGACTGATGTTTTAACAGATGCTGGAAGCTCAATGCCACTACCGGCAACAGTTGCAAGGTATAAGATAACATATACTAATAACAAAATACTTAAGTTGGCTAATTCAATTACTTCAATTTCAACTCCACTAGGTGGCACCCATGATCTTCGGGCGAAAAAAAATTATAAAAACTGGTTAAGATACCCAATGAATAATAAACTCATTAATAATTTTATAAATATCAATGGTACACGTTAGATTATATTTAGTCCTTATTATATTCTTCATGAGTTGTAACAACCATGAAAATCATCTTTTGAAACAGGCGAATAAATTACTTACTAAACAAAGAAGTGGTTTTACAAAAGATTATTTAAAAGAAGGCTTGTTAGTTCATTTTCCAAGAAAGATAAAGAATAATAAAGTGTCGTACTTTTCATATCCCGCCTCTTGCCCACCAACTTTTGAGTGTAGCTCACAGTTTGGAGAGAGATGTTTCATCCTTGATAAGTCTGATTACAAATTAGAAATGAAGGAACTTCTAATTGATTCTTCTCAAATATATAAGTATGATAATTATGAAGTTAATATTATAATAAAAATGACAGAGTTGAGAGGTGAACGGTTTCCAGTTGAGAAATGTAATAAGTGGTATGAAGGGAAACTACCAATACCATATTTTGAGAATTATAATTTTGGTTTAGGAGATGTGCAGGAAACAGTTGAAATTGATGGACAAGTTTATTGTGAATCTATTTATACCATTCCAAGTGATTTACAGGTTTATGTTATTGATGCACAACCAGGTGATTTCTGGAAAGTTAGCTGTAACGAAATCCGACCGGAATCACTTAGAGAATGGAAACATGGCTATTCGAGAGGGATAGCTCTTTCTGATTCGGAGAATATAATTGTTTACTGGGCAATGATATGGTAGCTTTGGTTTTACATATTAAAAATCTTTTCATTGAAGTTATGAGGAATTAACTGAAACATCTTAACCAACTGAGATTACTGCATGCCTAAATCTTTATTAAAGCTGGATTGTCAGTATAATGTTGTTTTATGAATTTACTATGGAATATATAGTTACCAAATAATTAATAAAAGTGATAGCTTGTGTAATGATTTAATTTTTAAATCTACTTACATATCATTTTAATGAAATGTGATATTACTACTGGAAAATCCTGAAATAAGAATAACTATATATTACTCTAAATTGAAAAACTTATCTAACAACCTAATTAATATAAAAACATAAGCAATGAGAAATATAACAGTACTTTTGGGGTTAATATTTTTAACTACTCATATATTTGGTCAAAGCAATTTTGACCCAAGAATTATTATTCTTCTTCCAAAATCAGTCGAAATTGAAAAAGGACTTGGAAAACAAATTCGATTTTATGAGAAGTACGGAATTTTATATAATAAGAATTACATTATAGAAAAGAAGGATTCACTACTCAATGAGATAATAAATAGTGACTCAATCCCAATCTCTCACAAAGAACATCTTAAAAACCAAATTGAATTTGCGGAATATCTAAATTTTGAAAATAGTTTTGCTTGGAAATATTCAGAATCATTTCAGCGTTTTCTTGGTTACGAATTAGAGAATGTATTAGTAACCATTGATACATCCATTTCTTTAGGCAAACATGAAACGATGATGGAATTTTCACAGAAAAAAAATGCTGATTACTTGATTAATATTGATAGTTTAATTATTTCAAAATACAATAAGGATATCCTTGTTAAACCAATTTTTACAATTTACTATCAGAAAGAAAATCGTATAATTGAGATTGATCCATTTGAATATGAGCAGTATAATAAATCCTCTATTAAAGTCGATAATAAAACTTTAAAAATATATTCTGACGATATTGACGCATTCACAAAAATTTTAAGAATAATTGAAAAAAATGGTGATTCTGCTAACAGAGAAAAACTGTATAAACAGAAAACTCTTGAATCGAAACGAATTCATGTTCTTGATAGTCTTTTCATAGTTGGAAAGACTTGTGATCCTTTTGTAAACTTTGATAAGGACACAATTTTATCTACTCCTCTATCAAATATTTATACAACTGTTTGTTCAAAGAACAATGAAAGGTGTCTTGTATTTTTTGTAGTCAAGTATCATTTGAAAATAGGTGATATTGAAGGAGTACATGATAAAATTGATATCATATATTGTAAGAGTGAAGGGGTAAACTGGGAGGCAGAATACCAAGTTGAGGGAACAATTAAGATCAGTAGTTTAACTCAAGAAGAACTAATGCGTAGAACTTTTAGAAGTTTGATAGATATGGGTTTCTTCATTGAAAATAGTATTGAAACTAACGATGAATTTTGGATTAAGGAATTATTTAAGAATAGTAATAAAAAATTCAAATAATGAATTGGATTTAATAATCAAGTTAAATATGTTGTGATTTATCAATGTACTTATTGGGATGGTTCTTAACAAATAAATATTTGAAAAGTGAACCAATCTGTTGATATTTTTAGTTTAGCATGAGACCTGAATATGGTTTTCGTGCGTAAAAGAAACTCACGAGATTTATGAATCTCGTGAGTTTCTTTTATGTAGTTTACTGGAAGCAGATTTATTACTTTGTAACCACTGTTGATTTCTCTATTTGTCTGTCTCCTTCAACAATGATATAATATATACCTTTTGCATGACCGGATAAATCTATTATGTCTTTATATTTATTGATTAGAATAATGTCTGATTTTTGATAAATCATAATTCCCATATTATTAAATACCTTGATATTTACAACGTTATTGGTTTTTGATTTAATTTCAATCGTAAATACACCATTATTAGGATTTGGAGATACCTCAAGTATTATTCTGTCATTACTATATTTACCAACATTTTCATCCTCAATATGAGTAAAGTTTAATGTATTACCACGAGGTGAACCTAAAATCTCAATCTTATCAATTGCAATATCAGATTTCCAGCCTGATCCGGAGATTGCTTTAAATTTAAATTTTACTGAAGGAGAATAGGCATAATTTGTTAAATACACATATGCATTATTCCATTGATCGCCCTGGTTACCACCTTTTTCCCATAATGGTATCCATGTATTACCGTTATTCGTAGATACTTCAACTGAAAGGGTTCCCATATCATAACCATACATGTGATATTTGAAGAAAAGCATTGGACCCATTATGTTTTCCAAATTAATTTCAGGGCTAAAAACAGATGCTTCACTATTATAACAACCACCTCCTGAAACTTCAGTATATAAATATCGCGAGCTGGCATCATATCCTGAAGAGGGTCCTGTTTGCGAAGAAGGGGTGGCACCTTTTCCAACACCCCAATCAAAATCATCATCACTACTGTTATACCAGCAATATGAAGATAAATCTATTGTTCCATTATAATTACAAGTAGAATTTGATTGGCTTTCAAAATTTACAAATGTCTCAAAACCTTCAATATATGGAACTGACAGGGCATCACAGTTATTGCTAATGCAAACCTTATCTAAAGCAATATCTGAAGTAAAACTTCTTCCTGTAAGTGCCATAAATTTAATTACACAATTAGCTTCGTTTAAATATTCACTAAGATTAACTATACCTTTATTCCACTTATCTCCCTGATTACCACTAACAGTATAAATGTGATCCCAGGTAATTCCTCCATCAGTTGAAATAAAAAGCATTAAACTTCCCATGTCCTCTCCATGCATATGATAATAGAAACTGAGTTCCGGAGATTGTAATTGTAAGTTGTTCGATAAATCGAATATTGGAGTCCTTATTGAAGCCTTCTTATGAAAGCAATATGAAGACTCAACCAGTAGGTAATTACCTTCTCCTTCATACCCGGCAGAAGGACCGGTTCCGGTGGAGGTTGTCGGGCCTGAATGAACATCCCAGTCAAAATCATCATTTAAGTCATTAAGCCAACAATCACCCAGTAATACTGACCCATCAGGAGTGCAATAATTCTCTGGAGGAGTACTGGTTGTCCAGTTGTCAAAATCCATTTCATAAGGAAACTCATGGATAACATCACATGGATAATTAATACTCACATGGTCAATTGCAATATCTGATAAATAGCTGTCACCTGTTACACCTTTAAATCTAAAAAGGAACTCTTCCACAAAGCTACAATCATAAAGTTCAATTATCGCTTCATTCCACTGATTACCCTGGTTGCCGGATTTTGACCAAACATTTTGCCAGGTATTCCCATTATCCAGGGATATCTCCACACTTAATGACCCCATATTTCCTGAGTTATCATCAAACATATGATAATAAAACTTAAGAGTAGGTTTATATATGATATGAAACACCGGACTTTCCAGATAACCAGTCTTTCCTGTACATGATGAAGCCTCCAAATATAAATAATTCCCTACCCCGCCATAACCACTACCTGGCCCGGTCCAACTACTTTTTGTTGATCCAGTATATATATCCCAGTCGATATCATCTCCGGTTATATTCTTCCAACCTTGAGAAAGATTAACACTACCATCAGGTGTACATGAATACCAGGGACTACTGGTGTTCCAAAAATCGAAGGTTTGCAGATAGGGAATAGTATAACCTTCAGTTTCTCTTACAGTTATTTTGTCTATAGCGATATCAGAAGAGTATGAACTTCCTGTATTAGCAATAAACCTAAACCTCACATCACTGGCGTTTTGGTAAGAATCCAAAGGTATAATTGCTTTATTCCAGCTATCACCCTGATCCCCTTCTTTTTTCCATAAAGGTGCCGACCATGTCACACCTCCATCTGTGGAACATTCAACAGCTAAGCTGCCCATTCCGCTTCCATACATGTGATAATCAAATTCAATATCAAAATGTGATATTCCTGTGAAATCAAATGATGGGCTTTGTATAATTCCGATGCGGTTAAAACAGTTTGAAGCTTCTGCATATATATAATTCCCGGTACTATTGCCAGGTCCGGTACCAGTGGATGGTGTCTTTCCTGAATATACATCAAAATCTATATCATCACCTTTAATATTAACCCATCCATCAGTTAATGGAATACTACCATCCGCTGTACATGTATATTCTGGATTGCTTTTTTCCCAGCTATCGAATGTTTGGTGGTAAGGGAACTCGTGAATAGACCTTGTTATGGTACTGTCGTTAAATGATGGAAATAAATAACAAGTTGAACCATCATCATATAGATACTCATAAAATGATACATAATATTTAAATCCTGGTTCAAGGTTTGTTATGTTAATGCTACTACCTTCACCTGCATATACCACATAATTTCCATGTCCAAGATCATCTCCCAGGCCGAATTTTGAATTAGCAATATAAGATTTGCCTGAAACCGGAGGTGCTGTAACAGCAGAATACTCGTTTCTTACTACTATCAAAACACCATCACCATCACCTCTGTCCCAGGAAAGGTCAACAGAAGTTGATGTGCTGGAGTTTACCCTGAGATTACTGGCCTGAATACTGGGTGAAATGCAGAAAGGATAGAAAATCCTTGCAATTCTTGTCTTGTGATGACCCAGGTATACACCACTCATATAACAGTTAGTGTACCAAAAAGAAAAATCTGTAAAATCAACATCAGCACTGCTATAATCTCCCCATCTGTTACTTTCATATTGGGAATAGCTTCCTTCCCAGATTACTTTTTCCGGTAAATCCATCATTCCTGTTTTAGCAACCCTTGCAGCATTCGACTGGGCACAAAATCTAATTCCGGGATAAACATCGATTCCATTGGAAACGGAATATCCCAAGAATATAATTCCGTTTTTACTTATGGCGATGCTTGGATTCCATCTGCTTACATTATCAGGATTGTAAGTGCTTTGCTGGGCAATGGACCAGCCATCCGATACATTTTCTCTTTCCAACTCATACCAGCGTAATGCTGATTCGTTATTGCTCTCTGCTATTGTGTGTACACAGACAAGCTTATCTTTGCCTTTTACCTTAATGCATTGGGCTCTGTGCATTAAAACTTCTGATATAGCATGTAGTTTCTGGTTAGTATTTGGTTGTGGAATATTATCCATAGTATTATTGAAATTCCCGGTAAACGGTTTTACAGGTAACCTTTGTGAAACATAACAATACGCTGTATTTTCTGGGTTTGTTAAATCCCAGTTTATTATCAGGTCATATATCCTTAATTCATCATTATCATTTCCCTGGTTGTCATCTGCAATTGTAATAAGTTGATCTTTAGCTGAACTAAATGATACTCCATCATGATCAACTGGTAAAAGGCAGTGAAAATTATTATAAGTAGAAGGCATTATTGGTGAAATGTTAAAACCAAGAATTTTAGCATTACTTTCACCATTGATAATTGCATCCCTATCTAAAGCGAAAACATCACTAACCTTATCATTACCTGAGTTATTAACAGACAAGACATAAGATTTTTTACCAACCCCAACCTTCAGGTAGTCATTTGTATATACCTTGTAAGACCATGAATACCATTGCCCCGTTGGATCTTTTGTTTTAGATATGGCAAACATAATATAATGATTATTGTTTTCACACTTTGATACAGCAGTTAAGATCCACCTGGAGGCTATTTCATCATATAGGACAATGGGATCTCCATCATTGCATGATGCTCCCGGCAGATTCTGATCGAATACCTTGTTTAAATCGATTGGCCCTGTTACAATACTTCCGCTTTTATTATATACACAAAGAGTCCAGTTCACTGCTTGTACGTAGTGATCTGGACCAACAGCTCCAACTGGATCAGTTGGATATGCCGGTGAATCCTGACCTGTGTAGTTGCGAATTTCAGCAATAGGACCTTCAGAAACACTATGCCAGGTTTGAACATCAAGGTCATCCTGGATGTAGAACTCATCAGGTAATGCCAAATCAGTGCGACTATTGTTGTTATTAATATCATTAACCTCCTTTTCTTTTGAATAGTCTGATTCTTTGTTAGAATCAATGTTTGATTCCTGAATCATATTCAATGACGAAGAAATTCCAAATCCGGATGGATAAATAATTTCGGATGGATTGATCTTCATTTCAGAACCACCGGCATTAGTATTTTTATTTTGACTAATACCCTTAGCTGCTAAACATAAAACTAATACGACTGATAAAACCGTATTCAATAAAAAATGTTTAAAATAAAATGTGTAATCTTCTTTCATGTTAATCTTCTTTTTTTTAATTAAAACATGTCTCATTAAACAATCAACAGGCATCTGTGTGCATCAGTTATCTGCTATTGTTGTGAGGACAAAATAAAATATCAATTCATCAGGCAAAACTAGTTTGTGCCGACATTAACAAACAATTCTAATCATTACAAAACCATTACATAGTTGTTCCCTGCCATTGCATTTTCGTTACAAAAAAATTAATGATTGATAATTTTTAATAATTACGTAATTGAGATACAAAAACCAGGGTATTCTATCAAAAACGTGCTGAAAAAACATATGTGGATATGCCTTGTTTTGGATGTCCGTTATACATGTATAGTATTGACTTTATGAACAGGAATCAGAATATGGTAAACTGCTAACTGTACAGGTTATCCCTGATTAATCAAATTCACACTAAAAAGTAATGAATTATAGAGCATTGCAATTAACAGGTGTCTGACAGAGAGTAGTTAAGATTAAATCTGCCCCCTCTCAATCAATCTTACAATAGTTTCAATCTGTTTGTCTTCACCTTCGGGATCGTATTTTACTTTCAGGTTATAACCCCAGATACGGGCAAAGGCCTGGTAGAAAAATGCAGTGAATTTACCCCTAAGTTCCTGAACCAGCTCATATGACGAATTTCCTGTTTCGCGGTCTATTAGTTTTATAAGTATCTTTCCCTGTGAGAAAGTGAGTTTTCTTAACTCTCCACCGTATTTTTCATTTATCTCTTTCTCAGCTTGTTTCATCAGCTTCTTTCGCTCTTTGTCGCTGGAAGCTTCCCGAAGAAGTTTGTCATATTTACGAAGCTGATAACCGGCAAGTCGTGCCCAGGGATATACTTTTTTTACGTTTCTTACAAGTTTGGTAAGTTTACGCCTTTCCCTTTTCGTTTTGGGAACACTCAGTGCATAAACCTCAACATGGTCCAGCAGTATCACAGGTATTGTATCGCCGTCAACTACTACAGCCTGCAGTGTTAAAGGGCTAATTGTCTGACCATTTGATGTATAGGTGCAGGCAACCATTATTACCAGTATGAACAGATATTTTTTCATCAGTACTGCAAAGTACAAACATTATGCCTTTGATTGAGCATATGTGATAAAAAATCTAAAACCTGCGTTAGTAGAAAAGGTGAGGATCTGAAAGTAAAGGTTTTTATGATTTGAAAATGGGGTTTAATTGCTCAATGGCTTGCCTGCAATAATTTATGGAGGCAGTTTAATTATTTAAGAAGTATAATAAAGTGTGAAAATTTCCAATAAATAAAACAGAATTACACTGCAGCTCTCAATTTAGCAAGACTTGCTTTGCCAAATTTCTCACTGGCGTATTCCTTTGTGATATTTAGCTTACTGGTTCGTTTCTTTGATGGCAGTTCAAACATTGCATCAACCAGTATTGCTTCAATTATTGAGCGTAGTCCTCTGGCACCAAGTTTAAACTCTATGGATTTATCAACAATGAACTCAAGGGCTTCGGGTTCGAAGGTGAGCTCAATGTCGTCCATGCCAAACAACTTCTCAAATTGCTTTGTGAGTGCATTCTTAGGTTCAGTAAGAATTCTTCTAAGAGCGTCTTTGTCAAGAGGATCAAGGTATGTCAGCACAGGCAACCTTCCAACAATTTCAGGAATGAGCCCAAAATTTTTCAGGTCACTTGGAGCTATATACTGAAGCAGGTTTTTACGATCGATGCTTTCATCATTAAGTCCTGAAAACGAATATCCTACAACGTTTGTGCGTAACCTGGAAGCAATGATCCTGTCAATACCATGAAAAGCCCCTCCCGCCACAAAAAGAATATTTTTCGTGTTAACGGATATCATTTTTTGTTCGGGATGCTTCCGGCCACCTTGAGGAGGAACATTAACAGATGTACCTTCGAGCAATTTTAATAAGGCCTGCTGAACACCTTCACCACTTACATCGCGTGTAATTGACGGATTATCGCTTTTACGGGCAATCTTGTCAACTTCATCAATAAATATAATACCCTTTTCAGCTGCTGCAACATTGTAATCTGCAGCCTGAAGTAATCGTGTAAGAATACTCTCAACATCTTCACCAACATATCCGGCTTCTGTAAGTACTGTAGCATCTGCAATAGCAAATGGTACATGCAGCATTCTTGAAATGGTTTTTGCAAGCAATGTTTTTCCAGTTCCAGTTTCTCCAACAAGAATGATATTTGACTTCTCTATTTCAACATCATTTTCATCAGATTCCTGGGCAATTCGTTTATAGTGGTTATAAACTGCAACAGAAAGCACTTTCTTGGCATCTTCCTGACCTATCACATACTTGTCGAGGAATGCTTTGATCTCAACCGGCTTAAGTAAAGTGGTTTTACCGGAAGGTACATCATATGATTCAGATGTTTCCTCTTTTAAGATAAGGTTAGCTTGTTCAATACAGAAGTTACAAATTTGTGAGTCGATGCCGGAAACCAGAATCGAAGTTTCAATCTCAGGTCTTCCACAAAATGAACAATGTCCTTTATCTTTTTTAGCCATATATCAGAGCGTTTTGTTGGTTTATATAGTTACCGGATCAACATTTAAAGTTTGACCGAAGTACTATTTTTTATTCTTAAGTAATACTTCATCAATCATTCCGTAATCGAGAGCTTCATTAGCTGTCATCCAGTAATCCCTGTCAGAATCTTTCCAGATCTTTTTATAGGTTTGTTTGGAATGTGTAGCAAGGATTTCGTATAACTCCTTTTTCAATTTTTGAATTTCCCGTGCAGTAATCTCAATATCAGAAGCCTGTCCCTGGGCACCTCCCATAGGCTGATGAATTAATATGCGGGAATGCTTTAATGCAGTACGTTTTCCTGCAGTTCCGGCACATAGTAAAACAGCAGCCATTGATGCTGCCATTCCGGTACAGATAGTTGCTACATCAGGGTTGATATATTGCATAGTGTCATAAATTCCAAGTCCGGCATATACCGACCCACCGGGAGAATTCAAATATATTTGTATATCGCGGTTTGCATCATTTGATTCAAGAAACAACAATTGAGCCTGGATGATATTAGCCACATAATCGTCAATTGGTACACCAAGAAATATGATCCTGTCCATCATAAGTCTTGAAAATACATCCATCTGTGCAATATTCAGCTGGCGCTCTTCAATAATTGTTGGTGAAATATAATTTCCATATACGGAACTATACTTATCAAGAGAAACACTACTTATTCCCCTGTGTTTCACTGCATACTTTCTGAATTCATTGTTGTTATCCATAATTTTCGCCTCCTAGTCTATTTTTGATGCAATTTCAATAAATTTTTCTGTAGTAACGCTTTTTTTCTTAGCTGATACTTTATCGCGGAAGAGTTTGATGAGTTTTTCATCCTGAATATCATTTTGTATCTTTCTTTTCTCTTCCTGGTTGCTAAGAACCTGATCGATAATACCCTCCATTTGCGGAGTCATATCGGCGCCACCCATTGCCTGAAAATACCCGGCTACTTTAGCGCGAACCTCTTCTTCTGTAACTTCCATTGCTTCTTTGTGCTCTTTCAGTAGCTCAGCTTCAAGTAGTTGCCATCTGAATGTACGCGCGTAGCTGTCGTATTGAGTCTCTATTTGTTCTTCGGTGATCTTTCCATCATTGCTTTCCATTAACCATCTTTTAAGAAACTCATCAGGAAGGCTAATATCGGCAATTTTTATTAATTCTTTGATAGTATCGCCTAAAAACTGACGATCTGTATCACGTTGATAGTGATTTTGAAGATCTTCAGTAAGTGCTTCTTTGAATTCTTCTTCAGTTTTTATTTCTTTTGAAGGGAATACTTTTTTGTAAAGATCCTCTCCAAGCTCTGCAATATGAGTCCTTACTATCTTGGCAATTTCAAGCTTATAATCGCATTTCAGTTTTTCATCTCCATCTTCATGACGGTTAAGTAGTGAAGCAACTTTCGACTCATCTTTGATTGCTTTCATCAAATTTATTACCACAGAATCGCCAACCTTTTTGCCTACAAGTTTCTTCTGTATGGTTTTAAGTTTAACATCTTCGTATTTAAGGAATCCGTCATTTGATACACCGCCTTCAATTTCATTACCATCTGCATCAACTTCAACAAATTTACCTTGTAACGAATCACCTGCTTCACTTACTTCAGGGTTTTCATCCTCACCAAACCTGTTTTTCACATCCTCAATTGCTTTGTTAAGCTCCTTTTCAGTGATCTTTATTGTATAGCTTGGTACCTTTATGTCTTTGGATAGTTTAATTTCAACTTCAGGAGCAATACCAATATCAAAATAGAAATCAAATTCTTTCTGATTTGCAAAATCGATATTAGTAGTCTTTTCAGTATTTGGAATAGGGTTTCCAATGACATTGATCTTATTATCAATTATGTACTTACTTAACGCTTCTGATAAAGTTTTGTTTACCTCGTCAACCATTACAGCATTGCCATACATCTTCCTGATCATGCCAATTGGCACCATGCCTGGTCTGAATCCCGGCATATTAGCCTTTTTTCTATAATCAGAGAGCTGTTTGTTAACAGCATCGATATAATCACTTTCCTGTAGATTGATGTGAATAATGGCTGTGTGTTCGCCATTCGGTTCTTGAGATATATTCATTAAATCCTTTGTTTGGTTCAAAAATTACTACTCTGAAATTGCAGCATTTAAGGTTGAATATTGAAAATTCAATTGTTTATAATTCGATAGTACTGAGTTTAATTTACAAGCTTTATTCATGGTTGTTATCGGAAAAGGGATTTCAGCAGCTTTATAGGCATACAACCCGTTAAGTGCAAATAATAACCATAACATTCAATTATAACTTATTACAACTAATAACTCATAATTCATAAAACTTTAAGAACTCTGTTTTTTAAGGTAGTAAGAAAAACAACAGCAAATTACTGTAATTTTCATTATCCTTATGTGTGCGGATGAAGGGACTCGAACCCCCACGCCTCGCGGCACTAGATCCTAAGTCTAGCGCGTCTACCAATTTCGCCACATCCGCAATGAACTATCCCTGAAATTCGGGGTGCAAATATACTATTTTTTTGATTTCAGAGATTGTTTTTTAGTTTTTTTAAACGTACTATATTTATTTTTGGTTTGTTTGATTTAATTGTCGGGAAATGAGTAATATAGATGGTGGTAATATTAGTATGATTCGATAGGTTCAAAGGAGATCAGGAAGGCTGATCATGATACTTATCGATAATACCCTTTGTTTTTGATATTATTTCATAATGTAATGACTTTAGAATATCAATTTGAGATCTTTTGACTTTTGAATTGTACCAATACTTAATTCCCTGTAAACTGTACAAAAACAATGATCTCCATTTCCATGATATTGCCGCCGAAACGGGAAGACTTAATAAATACCATCCGGTTACGGAAATATTGCTGGTTACCAGATATACTATCAGCGATTGCAATATGTAAAATATTGGAAACGATAACAGTGAAATAACATACCTGACACTGCTCAGGAATTGTTCATCCCTGATTTTTTTTGAAACGATAACAGGTATTTTATAGGGAACAATGTTATTTAAGAAACCATAAAGGAAAACGGGGAACATTAATATTAACAGAAGTAAACCAGGTATTAGTTTTGTTAAGCTGATCCCGTTATTGCGGATAATTTTATTGGAAAAACCAAATCGATCTCTGATCTTTAAGTAATTGTCAGTTATATCTTTGAGGTGCAAAAAATTATTATGATCAATTTTCTCAAACTCTGAAACAGCTTCTGTGAGGTGCTGATCAATCAATACTCTGTTTTCAGTATTGGACACCACATTGCGATGATTTATGATAAAGTCTTCCCTGCATATTGCCCTTAATTCGTTATAGGTATTGTAATTATCTTTACTTTTAATATTGACAATGAGAGGAGCCATGTGTTGGCTCAGTTCTTCCTTTATTTTATTGATTGCAACGGCTTTGTTTTGTTTATACAATTTATAGTAATTGTGCACGGCTACCGGTTTACCAAAATTGATCACCACTGAACCCCTTGGATTAAAATAATGATCATAATCGATGCCAACAGGTACAATATGGATGTCGAGGTTGTAGTCGTTTGCTTCTTCCGCCTGAAACGCCATTCTGGCAAATCCCTTTTTTAATGGTCGTAACCGCCTGAAACTTGAATGGTTGCCTTCGGGAAGTATGACAATAGCACTTCCGGAAGTAATAATATCAATTGTTTTCCGTATAATATCTTTACTTTTTTTAACAGTATCAAAACCATCCCTTACTCTGTATATCGGCAGTATTTTGAGAAAATATAGTATCCTGGCGATCATTGGGTTTTTAAAAATATCAGCCCTTGCAATAAAAACAAATTGTTTGTTATAGCTAAACAGAAGAACAAGGGCATCCATTAGTGCATTCTGATGGTTTGGCGTGAAAATCAGGGGTTTGTTTTTGGGAATATTCTCTGTTCCCAATATGGTTACTTTTCTGTAATATACTTTGTTATGCCAGAATTTTGCCCATATTTTGAGAATGCAATAACCAATGGATCTTTTCTCAATATTATGTAATCCCATTAATTAGTAACTGTTTTAGTTTTTGTAAAACCGAGACTGAATTTACTCCAGTAACCTGCAAGTGCCAGTCCTGCAATAATATGCCATATTCCCCACCATGCAGCTATTACTGCCATGCCGCCAAGTTCAAGTTCAGGTGGGAAAATCTTAGGATTAAAAATGAGTACCAAAGCCAGACCGGAGTTTTGTATGCCCGTTTCAATTGCAATGGTTTTGCGGTCTTTCTCCGGTCGTTTGCCTATATAACCTAGTAAATATCCGCTTCCCAGTGCCAAAGCATTATGAACCAATACAATTAAGAAGATATAACCGATTGCTATTTTAAAGTATTCAAAGTTTTTATATAAAGCTATAACAACAATAGCAGCAAAAAGCAGTATTGAAATTTGTTTAATTGGTTTTACAATTTTCTCAGTGAACTTTGGAAATCTGGTATTAATAATAACCCCGGCAATAAGAGGTATGCCAAGGATAATTAAAACTGTTTGAAACATCTGGTACGAGTCAATTTCCAGAGGTCTCACCAGTGTCGAAGGATCACTTGCAGAAAAAAACTTTACTGTCATGTTACCCCAGAAGGCAAAATTCAATGGGGTGAAAAAGATTGCTCCAAGTGTTGCAATAGCTGTTAAACTTACGCTTAGGGCTATATTTCCCTTGGCAAGAGAAGATATGAAATTTGAAATATTTCCTCCGGGACAGGCAGAGACCAGTATCATTCCCAGGGCCATTGTTGGGGTCAGGAAATTATGCAGAGCAAGTACTAACAGAAACGTAAGGAATGGTAAAAACAGGAATTGTGAAAAAACTCCCAGAAAGGCCGACCGTGGATTCAATATCAGTTTTTTGAAGTGGTCGGTTTTAATCTCCAGAGCTACTCCAAACATAACGAAAGCAATGGCAATATTTAGGGTATGAAGGTTACTGTTACTAAAATTCAGGCGGATTTCATCAAGTGCATAAAGCGTATCCATGTAGTGTGGTTTAATCAAACAATTGGCATATATAGTAAAATTATTTGAATTTGGTATTGTTTTTCAAATATCTGTTTGTTTTGGACTAAGCTTTTTATATTACTAACCTTTTGAAACCCTTGGTGGTAACAGGTTTTCAACAATAAATGTTTAACAAAAAAAACAATCTGGGGTTAGTTATAGTGGTTATGTTGCTATTTTTGCGGCAAATTGGAATAAATGTCTGTTGATTACACTGAAGATAGTATTAGGTCGCTTGACTGGAAAGAGCATATTCGCCTTAGACCGGGTATGTACATTGGAAAGCTTGGTGATGGAAGTTCACATGATGATGGCATTTATGTTCTTATCAAAGAGGTGATAGATAACTCAATTGATGAGTTCGTGATGGGTCATGGTAATGTTGTTGAAGTTACAGTAAGAGAAAAAACTGTTACGATCAGGGATTATGGTCGTGGAATGCCACTAGGGAAAGTTAATGAATGCGTTAGCAAAATAAACACCGGTGCTAAATATGATTCCAAAGTATTTAAAAAAGCTGTTGGATTAAATGGTGTTGGTTCAAAGGCAGTTAATGCGCTTTCATATGGGTTCAGGGCGCAATCTGTGCGGGAAGGAAAAACCAAGGTTGTTGAATATAAGCGTGGAACAATAATTTCAGACCCTCCAATTATAAAGTGTGATGATAAACAGGGTACGGTTATAACTTTTACTCCGGATCCTGAAATTTTTGGTGATTACCACTTTCTCGTGGAGTATATTGAAGAAATGTTGTGGAATTATGTATTCCTTAACAACGGAATAACTATTATTTTCAATGGTGTTAAAATGCAGGCCAAGAATGGTTTGCTCGATCTGTTGGAACATAATATAAATGGTAACGGGCCGGTAAGATATCCAATTATACATATAAAGGAAGGGGATTTTGAATGTGCCTTTTCACATAGCTCAAGATCGTACAGCGAAGAGTATTTCTCATTTGTTAACGGACAGCATACAACTCAGGGAGGTACCCATCAGACAGCCTTTAGGGAATCAATTGTAAAAACCATTCGTGAGTTTTACAACAAAGACTTCGATACCAGTGATATCAGATCTTCAATTATTGCTGCGATCAGTATAAAAGTGCAGGAACCTGTTTTTGAATCTCAAACAAAAACGAAACTAGGTTCGCAGACAATGGAGCCTGATGGTCAGAGTATCAGGAATTATATTGGTGATATCATCAAAAGAAACCTCGACAATTATTTACATATACACAACGAAACTGCAGAGGTCTTATTAAAGAAGATCCTTCAGTCGGAGAAGGAGCGTAAAGAAATGGCGGGTATTAAAAAACTTGCCAGGGAAAGTGTAAAAAAAGCAAGCCTGCATAATAAAAAGTTACGCGATTGCAGGGTACATCTGAATACCAATCATGAAAAACGTTTGGAAACCACACTTTTTATCACTGAGGGTGATTCAGCGAGTGGTTCAATAACAAAATCGAGGGATGTTCAGACACAGGCAGTATTCAGTTTGAAAGGTAAGCCATTGAACTGCTTTGGTTTAAGCAAAAAAATAGTTTATCAGAATGAAGAGTTCAATTTACTCCAGGCTGCTTTGAATATTGATGAAGATATTGAAAATCTACGTTATAACAATATAGTGATTGCTACAGATGCAGATGTTGACGGTATGCATATCAGATTGTTGTTATTAACATTCTTCCTGCAGTTTTACCCTGACCTGGTTAAAGCCGGACATGTATATATTCTTCAAACTCCATTATTCAGGGTTAGAAACAAAAAAGCTACGAAATATTGTTACACAGACGAGGAACGTATAAAAGCAATTAACGCCCTCAAACCTAATCCGGAAATTACCAGGTTTAAAGGTCTGGGTGAGATTTCACCTTCTGAATTCAAACACTTTATTGGCAGTACCATGAAACTTGACCCGGTGATATTACGTCGTGAATCATTGATTAACGAAACGCTGGCATTTTATATGGGAAAGAATACTCCTGATCGTCAACAGTTTATTATCAATAACCTGCGAATTGAAGAGGATATTGAAGAAAAAGTTGCTTGATAATTGTTTATATCCGTTTTCATTAAAAAGTTGGTAGTAACTATTGATATAAGCAGAATGCTCCTCAATAATTACTTTTTCACTACTTTTATAACCAAAACAAAACAGTAGTAATATGATAGAGCTTTGGACTATTGATGCAATATGGATATCTGTTGCCTTCGTTCTGGGTATGCTAGCCAAGAGGATAAATCTACCACCATTGATAGGTTTTCTTGCAGGTGGTTTTATCCTGAATTTTACTGGAATAACAGAAGGTGGTATGGCACTCCATGTAGTTGCCGACCTTGGCGTAATGCTCCTTTTATTTACAATAGGTTTAAAGCTCAATGTAAGATCCTTAATTTCAAAAGAAATACTTGTAACAACATCCTTACATATGATTTTAAGTGTGCTTTTACTTGGATCTGTTGTAACATTGATAAGTTGGGCAGGATTATATGGCACAACATCTTTATCACTTGAAGCAGCTTTATTAATTGGGTTCGCTTTAAGTTTTTCAAGTACTGTATTTGCTGTAAAGGTACTGGAGGATAAGGGTGAGATGACATCATTCCACGGTAGGATCGCCATTGGAATACTCGTATTACAGGATTTAATTGCCGTTATTTTCCTTTCATTGTCAAAAGGTCACATCCCAACCATTTGGGTACTTGGTTTACCTGTTTACCTGATTATCATCAGATGGCTGTTTGTTAAAGTCTTAAATATAATGGATCATGGTGAATTACTTACTCTGTTTGGTTTTTTCACCGCTTTTGTTGCAGGTGCCATAGCATTTGAACTGGTAGGACTGAAACCTGACTTGGGTGCACTTGTTGTAGGTGCATTGCTTGGCTCTCACCCTAGATCGAAAGAATTGTCAAAGCAAATGCTGGCTTTTAAAGATTTCTTCCTGATAGCGTTTTTTCTGGATATAGGTATGTCGGGATTTCCTACTGCCAATTCACTTTTGATCGCAGTTGTATTATTGTTTGCAATACCGGTAAAAGGAACCCTGTTTATGGTTCTGCTAACAAGGCTGAATCTCAGGGCCAGAACAGCATGGCATTCTACCCTTAGCCTTGCGAACTATAGCGAGTTTGGTTTAATAACAGGCGCCATTGGTGTTAAAATGGGAGTAATAGAGAACGAGTGGATGATAATTATTGCGCTTGCATTATCATTTTCATTCGTGTTTGCTGCACCCTTAAATACACATTCACACAGGTTGTTTGACCGTTACAGCCATATTTTAATGAAACTTAATACCAAAAACAGACATCCTGATGATGAACCTGTTGACCTTGGAGATGCCCGGGTAATTATTTGTGGTATGGGACATGTTGGCAGGGCAGCATATCATCAGCTTTCGGCTGATTTTGGTGACAGGGTAATTTCCATTGATTACGATAAAGATGTGGTTGCAAAACTATCCGGCTCGAATAAAAATGTGGTTTGGGGTGATTCAACTGATAGCAATTTCTGGCGAAATGTAAAAATGCCCGATGTTGAATACATTTTGTTAACTATGGACGACCATAACTCAAATATTAATACTGCCAATGCTTTAACCAAGTGTAAGAACAGAAGGTTTTCGGTTGCTGCACCTGGTCATTATTTGCATGAAATTACCGAACTTCGTGATGCCGGTGTATCGTTTGTGTACAATTACTACAGTAGGGCAGGAGCCGAATTTGCTTCCGGGTTTTTGAGTTTTGTTGAAAACAGGAAAGAAGACAGGGTCAGACTGGCTACTGACGGAGAATGTTAATTCGGTTGCCAAATGAAAGAAGTCCGGTTATCTCAATATCAAAAGCGGCATATTCAGTTTGTGAATAACAAGGTCGCCAAATCCATTATGGATAATGCTTTAATTGTCAGGGGAGAAAAAATTCTGGTTGCAGTCAGTGGTGGCAAAGACTCATTGGTACTGCTTGAAGCTTTGTCTACATTAAGAAAATACGATTTTCTTGATTTTAATCTGGAAGCAGTACACATTGATGTTCAGCAGGTACCATATAAAACCAGCCGTGAACAGTTGGAATTCCTTTGCAAAAAATTAAATGTTCCCATACATTTTGTTAATATTAATGTCGATCTGGATAATACCGATAAATCGCCTTGCTTTGTATGCTCATGGCACAGGCGAAAGGCACTTTTTTCTTTTGCTGAAAAGCATAATTTTGACAAACTTGCTTTGGGTCATCACATGGATGATGCCGTGGAAACACTTATCATAAACATGGCTTATCATGGTAACATCAGTTCATTACCTGCTAAATTGAATATGTTTGACGGACAGGTAGTTATAATTCGACCACTTATATTATTGTCTAATAAAGACATGCAGGAATATGCTAATATTCGAAACTACCCAAAACAAACAGAATCGTGTCCGTATGAGGATAAAACAAAGAGAACAACAGCGCGTGATTTGGTAAAACAAATGGAAGTGTTACATCCCAAAGCAATGAGGAATATTTTCAGAAGTATGAATAATATTGATAGGGAATATTTGCCATGATCAGGTTATTAAACCTGATAAATTTAAAATTAAGCAACCAGCCCATCTATCATTTGTCTTTAACTACTTGATAGACGACCATTGGGATCAATAAACAACATAAATCTGTAACCTTCCTACGTTACACTTCGGCAGGCAAGTCTACAATCGTTTACTTTCCGGTCTCAGTCATAAGAATTCTATCTCCACTTTGACCCGTACAAACCGGATAAGCTCCATAAATGAAGTCTGATGAGTAAGTCTATCCTTTTAGTTTTATTGTTACCCAGGATTTTTCAATCATAAATTTCAGGAATTCACTTTCACCTTTTTCTTTAATGAATTCAATTCCCTTTCTACGACTGGATCGTGTTAAGAACTGTCCTAACCTGATAAGTAAAGGATTATACAACCTGCAATCTTTAACCGAATTATATTTTGAGCAATCTGCACAGGTATTAATACCTTCAGCTATACAACATGGGCGGACTTTGCAGGAAGTATAGCCGGTTGCACATTTAGTTTCTTCTCCTTTACATCCTACACAGGAATTATTTTTAAATTTCGGACATGCTCCACAGTAAAATCCACAATAGGAAATCATATCATGGTTGTTGTTAGCAGTGTTCATTTCCTGGATTTTTTGAATTTTGTTCTGTATGTTTTATCCATCTTTTCAGTAGCATAATGGATTATTTTTCTTCCACAGGTGTCTTTCCATTTCATCAGGAAGTCTTCTGCAACATCAGGAAATTTCTTCCAAATCTCCCTTAGCAAAGTGCCAAGACCTTTTTGGACATCCAGTTCACTGTCATCCATAAGATCATTGATAACCTCCAGAATTGGTTCGGGATCATCACCTGCCTTGATTGCTTCAACAAAAGTTACCGGTACTGCTCTTCTTTTCCATTTGGATTCAGAACCATTCCATGGTAAAAATGCTTCAGGACTGATAATTTCCTTCTCCAAAAAAACCGAAAGTACCGACATACATAAAGCATCTGTGTTTCCCCAGTTTTGAATTCCATTTTCAAGCCAGTTGCCTATCCTGTTAAACGTATCTTCAGTAAATTGCTCCTGCTTTGATAATATAAGCATGTTAGCAAAGCCGGCTTCTTCATATTTGCCCGTTGAAATAAGCTTATCACCCAGGTCAAGATAATCGGTCAGTGACATATCATGTTGCCACTCTTCAATAAACCTGGCTGCCTGCGAAATAAACAGATCTTTGTCAATACCATAGGCATCGTATCCTTCTTTAAAATACCAGGCATACTTCTTTGCAATTTTCTCATCAGAGTTTTTTAAACAAAACTCTACAATTTCATTGTGCTTCTTATCTACTTTGTTCATTATAATAAATTAATTTGAAACAAAATTATCGAATGTTGAAACGATAAAATTGTAAAAAATGGTCATTCCTGAATTTCTTTAAAAAAAGCCTTTGGTGACATATCTGTTATACTTTTGAAGTCATGATTGAAATGCGAATGATCGTAGTATCCATTATCAAATGCAAGTTGAAACATCTTAAGTTCAGGTTGTTGTTTTTTCATTTTCAATACGTTCTGAAACCTTGTTATACTTAGAAACTTTTTTGGATTCATGCCCACATGTTTGGTGAAAATTTTTTCAAACTGTTTGATTCCAAGACAAGTTTCCTGTGCCAAATCATGAGATTTTATCTGTCCTTTGGTGTTGTTAATCAATGTTATAGCATGGTTAATACGATTGTAATCTTTATTTATTGTTAATCTTTTTATTAAAAAGTTCTCCAATTGTAATACTCTTTGGTTGCTATTGTTATAATTTGATAATCTTTCTTCAAGTTCAATTGCTTCAATATTCAGTATATCGCTCAATGCAATGTTCTGATTATGTAAATCACTTACAGGTTCTTTGAAAAAGGCACTAATCCCCTGTGGTTTGAAAAGAACGAACACCATTCCTGTTTTTCCGCTTAATGATATATCATAGTACTCGGTTTGTGGCCCGCAAATCACAAATCTGGGCTCAACATAATCATTTGAGTTCTTTTTTTTGAATTTGGAGGGTTGATTGTAGTGAAAAACCAAAGTTGCATCTCCCATTGGATAAACCCTTTGATTAGGTAAAAAACCAACAGGATCGTTTACTTCAACAATACAATAGTATTTTATGAATTTTTTAAGCAAACTTGTTGGCTGTATTATTTCTACCATTTTGAATAAGGAAATAAATAATGCTATAATTAATAACCTGATTTTTTAACCCAGAAAATGCAGTAGAAATGCCATTGATAGTACTGGTAGGTAATTTGCCTGGCAAAACTCTATGATTTCTTTATGTTTTTTATCTACTTTGTTCATTTGGTTTATTTTATGACAAATATATTGAATAATAAAATAAAAGAAATATAAAAAAAGGTCATTATTTATTTCATTGAAAAAGATGCAGGAGTAAGTTCGGTATTACTTTTGAGATCGTGAGTGAAGTGACACTGATCGTAATAACCATTATCTAATACCAGTTGAAACATATTAAGTTCAGGTTGTTGCTTTTTCATCTTCAGTACGTTGTGAAATTTATTAAAATAAATACCTGTTTTTTTTTACATTTGGCATTGTTTTAACACAAATCAATGGTAAGGAAACTGAAATTACTACTTATAAATCCTTTCAGTAAGTCAAAGCAAAGCAAGTTATATGATACAAGCAGTATATCACCTCCACTGGGTTTAGGAGTGATTGCAGGATTAACTCCGTCAAACTGGGATATTGAGTTAATTGATGAGAACTTCGATCGTTTTGAGTATAAAGAAGTGGATTTAGTTGGTATAACAGCGCTTACTTCAGCTGCTTACAGGGCTTATGAGATTGCAGATATCTTTAGAAAGAAAGGAATACGAGTAATTCTTGGAGGAATTCATGTTTCCATGGTTCCCGATGAGGCAGAACTTTATGCGGACGCGATAGTAATTGGTGAAGCAGAAAGAGTATGGCTTAAGGTACTTGAAGATTTTCAAAATAATTGTTTGAAAAACAGGTACATTGGTGAGTTGAATGACCTAAAAGGAAGTATACATCCTCGTCGTGATTTGTTTCATAAAGATTATTCATATGCAAACGTTCAAACATCCAGAGGATGTCCAATGAGTTGTGACTTTTGTTCAGTTCACACATTCAACGGAAGTAAATATAGACAAAGGCCTGTTAAAGAAGTGCTTGATGAAATTGAAACAATTGAAGGTGATCGATTATTCTTTATTGATGATAATCTGATTGGTTATTCAAAGCAATCGGCACAAAGAGCAGTCGAGTTGTTCAAAGGGATGGTTGACAGAGGAATACAAAAAGATTGGTATTGTCAGGCTTCATTGAATATTGCTTTTAATGATGAAGTACTAAAACATGCAGCCGAGAGTGGTTGCAGGATGATTCTTATTGGAATTGAATCGGAGAAGGTTGATCAACTGCAGGAAACAAACAAAAAAATGAACCTCGGAATTGGTATAAATCACTATGAGAAAGCATTCCAAAATATTCATAAGCACGGTATAAGCGTACTGGGAGCTTTAGTATTTGGTTTGGATACCGATTCATTAGAGGATATAAGAAACCGAACAAAGTTTGCCATAGAATCAGGTATTGATGCGATGCAAGCGACTATTGTAACCCCATTACCGGGAACCAACTTGTTTAAAAGGCTGGAAGAAGAAGATAGACTATTATACACAAATTTTCCAAAGGATTGGGAGCGATATCATTTTCATGAAGTTAGCCATATGCCCAAAAAGATGACTCCCCAGGAATTATCAGATGCTATGAAAGAGTGTTGGACAACATTATGGAATGAAAAAACTGTGTATCGTAAAATGCTAAAAACATTTAAACAAACTAAAAGTGCGAAAGCTGCCACATGGGCCTTTATTTCAAATGCTGAACGGCATAGTGTAGCCTTTAGTAACAATAAACTGGCACTGAATATTAAAAATATTCTTAAAGGTATTGGTTAATCACAGAAAATTAATACTCTCCCCAGCTTTTTACAACCAGATCCTCAGGTTTATATCTTGTAATGGCATAGATAAAAGCACTGGCCAGCCTTGCATTTGTTATCAATGGCACATTGAAATCCACTGCAGCCCTTCTGATAGTGTAATCATTATCCAGTTCTTCCTGACTAAGATCCTTTGGAATGTTTATTACCAGGTCAATATGATTGTTTTTAATGAGGTCATATGCATTTGGTTCCTTTTTTACATCAGGCCAATAAACAATTGTTGAATCGATACCATTTTCAAGATAGAAGTCATGTGTACCCTTTGTTGCAAATAGTTTGTAACCATTATTAATTAATAATCGTCCGCTTTCAAGTAGCTCGGTCTTTGATCTCATTGGGCCGGATGAAATAAGGACATTTTTTTCGGGTATCCTGTATCCCACAGAAAGCATTGCTTTAAGTATGGCTTCATAATAATCATCTCCAATGCAGCCAACTTCTCCAGTTGAGGCCATATCAACACCCAGAACAGGATCGGCTTTACTTAGCCTTGAAAACGAAAATTGCGACGCTTTTACCCCAATATGATCAATATCAAACAATGATTTGTTAGGTTTTGAAACCTTCTTACCAAGCATGATTCTCGTTGCATAATCAATAAAGTTGGTTTTCAATACTTTTGAAACAAATGGTAAGCTCCTAGATGCACGTAAATTACATTCAATAACTTTAATGTCATTATCTTTTGCCAGAAACTGAATGTTAAACGGACCACTTATCTGTAATTCTTCAGCAATTTGTCTGGATATCTTCTTTATACGACGAATTGTTTCAACATAAACCTTTTGGGGAGGAAACATAATGGTTGCATCTCCAGAGTGCACACCGGCAAATTCAATATGTTCTGAAATGGCATAAACTATAATTTCACCTTTGTCTGCTACTGCATCCATTTCAATTTCTTTGGCATCGGTTAGAAATTTTGAAACGACAACCGGGTATTGTTTTGATACCTGCGTCGCAAGCTTGAGAAAATGCTCTAATTCATCCCTGTTTGAAACAATATTCATTGCTGCACCAGAAAGCACATATGATGGACGGATAAGAACCGGAAAACCAACCCTGGTGGTAAAATCAAATATATCATCAATACTGCTTAATTCTTTCCATTTTGGCTGATCTACTCCAATATTATCAAGCATCTCAGAGAACTTATGTCTGTTTTCAGCACGATCAATAAATTCAGGACTTGTCCCCAGTATCTTAATATTTTGATTGTGTAATCGCATTGCCAGGTTATTGGGGATCTGGCCTCCGGTTGAAATTATTAAACCTTTTGGCACTTCCAGATCAAGTATATCGAGAGTTCTTTCAAGACTTAATTCTTCAAAATATAACCTGTCACTTACATCATAATCGGTGCTTACTGTTTCGGGATTGTAATTAATCATTACAGACCTGAAACCCAGTTTTTTTACAGTATGTAGTGCATTAACACACGACCAGTCGAATTCAACACTACTACCAATACGGTAAGCACCTGAGCCCAGTACGATCACTGATTGTTTATCGTTTACATATTCCACATCGTTTTCATCTCCATGGTATGTCAGATAAAGGTAGTTTGTTTGTGCAGGATGTTCGGCTGCAAGGGTATCGATTTGTTTAACCGAAGGAATAATTTCTCTGCTCTTTCGGTGATTCCTTACTTCAATTATTTCATCATCTTTTACACCAACATTACGATCCCTGAAAATAAACCTTGCAATCTGAAAATCAGAAAAGCCACTCATTTTACATTGTAACAATAGTTTATCCGGAAGTTCAATCAAAGAATTAATGGTATTCAATTCATTTCCAATTGAATAGATGTTGGCGAGCTTTTCAAGAAACCATCTGTCGATATTTGTTTGTCTGAAAATATCTTCAACTGACCATCCCTGTTTGAAAGCCATTGCTATTGCAAAAATCCTGGTATCAGTGGGATTTGATAGTGTTTCTTCGAGATTATCAATGTGGATATCTTTGTTACCAACAAATCCGTGCATACCGAGACCAACCATTCTTAGACCTTTTTGTATTGCTTCTTCGAAACTCCTGCCAATTGCCATTATTTCACCAACACTTTTCATGCTGGAGCCAATTTCTCTTGATACACCGATAAACTTGTTTAAATCCCATCGTGGTATTTTAACGACCATGTAATCAAGAGCCGGTTCAAAGAATGCTGTTGTGGTTTTTGTAATACTGTTTTTGAGTTCATGTAGTCCGTATCCCAGCCCGAGCTTTGCAGCAACAAAAGCCAGGGGATAACCGGTGGCCTTTGATGCCAGAGCACTAGATCGTGATAATCTTGCATTAACCTCAATAACTCGGTAATCTTCTGAGTTTGGGTCAAGTGCATACTGAACATTACACTCCCCAACAATTCCAATGGATTGTACAATATCGATCGAGATTTTTCTGAGTTTGTGATATTCAGTATTGGTGAGGGTTTGTGAAGGAGCAATCACAATACTTTCGCCCGTGTGAATTCCCAGAGGATCAAAATTCTCCATATTACAAACGGTGATGCAATTATTAAAACGGTCTCTTACGACTTCATATTCAACCTCTTTCCAGCCTTTTAGCGATTCTTCCACAAGTATCTGACCCGAAAACGAGAACGCCCTGGTAGCAAGTGCAATCAGCTCATCTTCATTTGAACAAAAACCACTTCCCTGACCACCGAGTGTAAAAGCTGCGCGTATAATTATGGGGAACCCAATTGCTTTTGAAGCCTCTATCGCTTCATTAATCGTGGTTACGGCAATTGAATCCGGAGTTTTAATATTGATTGACGCCAGTTTTGCAGCAAATTTTTCTCTGTCTTCGGTTTCCATTATAGCTTCAACCGGGGTCCCCAAAACTTCAATGTCATATTTGCTAAACACACCTTTTTCAAATAACTCAACCCCACAATTCAACGCAGTTTGTCCTCCAAATGCAAGCAGAATACCATCAGGGTTTTCTTTTTGAATGATCTTTTCTACAAAAAAAGCAGTAACCGGCAGGAAATAAATACTGTCGGCGATATCTTCAGAAGTTTGTACAGTTGCTATGTTTGGATTGATTAGTACGGTTGTTATCCCTTCTTCTTTCAGTGCTTTAAGAGCCTGGGAACCGCTATAGTCAAATTCTCCAGCCTCACCGATCTTTAGAGCACCTGAACCCAGGATAAGAACTTTGGAAATATTTTTGTTATTGTACATCTTTCGTAGTTTATTTGTTTATAACAGCTTTAATGAAATCATCAAACAGGTAAGCTGTATCAGTTGGACCGCTTGAAGCTTCGGGATGAAATTGTGTGGTGAAGATTTTTTTTGATTTATGTATTAGCCCTTCGTTACTTCCATCATTAAGGTTGTGAAAGTAAGCTTCCCAATCATCGGGAATGGTATTGTTGTCAACCGCAAAACCATGATTCTGAGAAGTTAAATATGCTTTGTCAGTACCTGTTTTCAACACCGGCTGATTATGACTACGGTGTCCGAATTTTAACTTGTAAGTATTTGCTCCGGCTGCCAGTGCAATTAACTGATGACCAAGACATATACCAAATATCGGTCGATTGTCTGTTAATGATTTCTTTAGGTTGCTTATTGTAGTAATACATTGCTGTGGGTCGCCAGGACCGTTGGATATAAACAGACCATCGTAATCTTCATTCTTATAATCGAAATCCCATGGTACCCGGATAATTGTTGTGTCAAATTTCAGTAAATACCTGATAATGTTATTCTTTACTCCACAATCAATAAGTAGTATCCGGTATTTTCCATTTCCGTAAGTCGTTTTTTTATCCAGAGAAACCTTATCGACCAAATTAATCCTGTTTGGATCAAAAAACGGGATATCATCATCAAAAACGATTTTAGCAAGCATTGAGCCTTTTTCCCTGATAATTTTAGTTAGTTTTCTTGTATCAACACCAAATAATCCCGGCACTTTCTCATGAATTAACCATTCTCCAAGGCTGGTTGATGCATTCCAGTGATTATATTTACTGGAATAATCCGATATTATAAGAGCACTTAAGTGAATTCTATCCGATTCGAAGTTCCGTAACATACCACTAATTATTTCATTATCCGGAACACCATAGTTCCCTATTGAAGGATATGTTAGAACAAGTAACTGTCCACAGTATGAAGGATCGGTCAAACTTTCCGGGTAACCTGTCATTGCTGTATTAAAAACAATTTCACCGGATACAGGTTCTTCATAACCAAAAGAATACCCGGTAATTATGTTTCCGTCTTCAAGAATTAGCTTTGCCTTTCGGTAGTTTGTCATAGTTAATGCTTTAAAAATTTTGGCACAAAAAAAGACGGCTGAACCGTCTTACTGAAAATAATAGAATTGAAATGGTTTTCCCGGTGATGGGTGATTTTTTGTTTTTTAATCTGACAATTGTTGTTATAGTCATATTAAAAAACAAAAATAAGTATTGTTTATTTATAACAATGGAAATAGAAACATCAATTACTAACATGCTATTAACAATTTCAGTAACCAGACTAAATATGACATTATCGCTTTGTTTGGTAAACTGATCAGGTTATTGTAATTGGTATATTGATCTTAATCTTTATATGATTACAGAAAAACTTAATAGTGTAAGTAAACGAAATAATAATTTAATGGTCTTATCAACAAAGATTAACCTGAAACAACTAGCTTTTCCACACAGGTTTACCCATTGGCAGAATGCTTTTTCCGGCAACATCGGCAAAAATAATTCCAGCCATCATATACCAGGCAGCAAAAGCACAAAAAATTAACTCATAAGCAGCAATAGTATTGAAAACAGGATCACCGAAATGCCCAATATCGAGTAACACAAATCCACCAAGGAGCAGTCCGAAAGTAATTGCCATGGCAGTATGTATTCTCAATGAAATAATAAACATTATTAATGTATATAATGTCCATGCGATCAGGTACCAGCCAACATCGGTTTTTGAAGGACTATAAACATCAAATTGTGCCAGCAGCCATATAATTCCAAGGCCGATCCAGAATGATCCGTAGGCAACAAAAGCACTGTATCCAAAGCTGTTACCTGTTTTTTGCTCCTGGAATCCGGCTATTAACTGAGCCAGTCCCCCAAAAATAAAAGCCGGTGCAAGTACAACTCCTGTTCCACATAATCCCAGGTTGTGAATTTGAAGAATAAATGTTGTTAAACCGAATCCGGCTAAACCAACAACTGCAGGGTTTGCTAATTTCTTATCTGACATAATTTTATGCTTTAAAATTTTAAAATTCGCGAATTTAAGGAATTAATGTACTGTGATATAACTGCTTTGTTATTTATAGTAATTATAAATATTGCGATTATTGGATTTATGAAACGGTACTATCAAAAGTAACTAAGAATAGATTTGTGCAAAGCCGGTGTAATGCATTTGAAACATTTTCCGGCAACTATTTTGCAGAATAATTAAAAAGTAAGGATTAAATAATCACTACACAATCAAAAGTAACGGATCAATGGTAACCTAACGAATCGTATTTGACTTAACCGAATTAATAGGTAAGCCAGGCAAATCAACTGGTATTGACAACCCTACAAACCAGTACTGACTATCGGTATTTGTATTGTAGGACCACCCGAAGCTAACAATGTCCTTGAGTACAGTTCCAATAATTCCCATACCAATGTCGGGTGTCCCGTCAAGGTTGAAGTCCGGAGTTGAAAAATTGAATCCAATACCGGGATCAAGATAATTCCATGTCCTGTATTTTCTTGAACCGAATTTAAATAATAAACTGCCTGAAGGAGCAAATTGTACTCTGTTCTTATCCAGGAGCTCTACATCACTGTTGGCATATGGAACGGCAAGGATCAAAGTTACTTTTGAAATTGAATAAACACTTAGCTGGCGTAGTTCAAATATCCTCATTTCAACTGTTTCACCGGGAAGATTATTTTTACTTTCTTCTTCATTCAATACCTTGAACCTTATTACAAGTTCATCTCCGTTTTTCCGGGGTCCAGCAGTTTTCAGGTTTATATAACCATGATCCGGCAGATTATCCATGCTGAAATTTATTACTTTATTGCTAACCTGGTCAGCAAAATCAGCTGTCTTTTTAAAAGGGTTTAACAGTTCGTTAACGGCCTTAACTATTGTTACTGCAGATTCGATGTCTTCACTAAGTTTATTATTACAGGTTTTTACATCATCAACAATTTGAACAAGATCATCAGGCAATGCCGTTATCAGAACAGAATTATTGGTAAGGATAGTTTCGATTGTTTCCGGAAGTGTTTTGATCGCAGAACTTATTGTTTCCTGGTAACTATTAAACGTTTGCAGGATGTTTGTACCATCGTTTAATGATTGTAATTCATTAAGCATCTCATATGCATTGAGTATCCTGAAGTTAAGTACGTTAAGAAAATCTTCAATCTCCTTTTTCTTTTGTGCATCATCAATTGATGAAATACGATTCCTGATAGTAGTATCAATCGTAATTATCAGGTTCTGGAAACATTCAATAGATGAGAAGTTGCTTTTTAACATTTCCGATACATTGTCCAGGTTATAATTGACCAGAGTATTTAATTTATCAGCCTGATCCCTTGTTTTTTCAAACACTGCAATATCTTCATCCGAGAATGTTGTAACCCACCTTGGAACTTCATAAAATTCTCCTTCGGAGTAATTATCAAAATTTTCAACATGTACTTTTGAAGGATATCCGGACTTCGAATTTAATGAGGCAACTAACTGAAAACGAATTTTTTCAAAATCCTTAGATTTACCCATTGAAGAAAGAAGTTTTCCGGCATCTTCTGCCACTTTCTTTATGACGTAAACCTGAGGACTGGGATAGGCAATGACATCAATTTGATTATTATTTCTTTTGGTAATGTAGGAACTAAAATGTTTCTCTACAGAATTCTTTATTTCTTCATTACCTTTATTTCTCAATCTTGAATAAAAGTCACTCATTAGAGCAGAATATTTTCCAAGTTCAGCTATTTTTTCTTCATGTGAAAGACTATTGAAATCAAGATCCAAACTTTGTAAGATATCAATCTGGTTGGCAAGTACGAAATTGAGCTTATCCAGCTGGTTTAGCATATCCTGGTTAATTCCTTCTGATATACTTACAGTTTTAATCAGGGATTCTTTGCTTATGGATACTTCAATACGTGCATTTATATCAATAATATTTGAATTTGATTCAATTGGTTTCTTCTCATTTATTTTTTCAATTTCATAAACCTGTAGTATCTGACTGCTTATTGTTCCTGCAATTAGCATTAACAATAGAATTAATGTATTTTTTTTCATCATTATCTATTAAATTCAATTTTACCTGCATTTGTAAACGCTTCATCTACTCTAGCGAAACCTATCTCTTCGTTTCTCAGTATATAATCAGCTATCACATTTGTGGTTGAGAGTGAAAAAGCTGCAATCTCATTGAAATTGCTATCAAGGTCTCCAAATAATTCTCTGATCTCATTTTCGTTGGGATCTTTAAACCATATTACATGACGTTCGATATTAGGAGGATACTTTGCAAGATCATCTGCAATTTGCACAATATCTCCGGTTTCGTGGAGAATTATCATTTTTAGTATGCTACGGTTTAATACGTCATTTGGGTTTCCGGTTGGGACAATTGTTGTTTTTGTTAAAGGACTCATAATAAGAGGTATTATTTATTTTATTAATATTTCACAATATTTCGTTTATGTTGGTAATTGCTGTGGAAAGAAAAACGGGAGGGTTATATCCTGATATCTTTCTGAAGTTATCTTCACCAATATAAGACCTGACTTTCATGGTTATTCTCCTTTCTGAAGCTTTTGTGGATACCATAAAGAAATCTGTTCCGAACAGTATTTTTTCAGCAAGTAATTTGTTTGACTCCAGTCTAATTTTGAGCAAAGGGTACATTTCTTCGTTGGAAAGGTTATAGCTGATATCTGAGTACAGATACGGAAAGTGAAATGTGTCTTCGTAATTATCAATTGATATGGTATCTGATCTGCCATTATTCTGCTGAGTCTTATTCTCTGGTCTTTTACAGATCATGTCAGAGATTATACTGTGCCAGCTGTGAGGAGTTAGTTTACTCACATCTGCTCCCGGATATGTATGTACCCATTTTCCATTGGGCATATGCAGAAGGTCACCATCAATATTCAATGAAGTAGCTGCAGATGGTAACCATGGATCATCCAGAAACTTTTCCCATTCCCCGGATCCTCCGAAGTGTCCCAGACAAAACTTCAGATTTCTGTATTTTTTAAGTGATTCAGGCTCGTACTCATCCTTTGAGTTAATACCAAATACTTTATCGCATTTTTGCCAGAATACTGATAGTTTTTCAGGTTCATTCATCAGACAGTAATAATTGAGTGGGTGGGTAAAGTGCGGTGAAAACTGTTTACCATTTCTCCCATGAAGTTCATTTCCTGTAAAAGGATGGATAAACTTTCCGTTCTCATAATACCCATCATCTCTAAGTGTACTCAGACTTCCCCTGTAATAAACAGGTCCGATTGAACAATGTGTCATTATTGGGATATTATACTCAAGTGCCAGATCATAAACGGGTTTTAACCTTAAATCAAAGGGGAAATAACCAACTGCCGGATATATTTTGATCCCGCTGAAAGTCCCGTCAACAATATATTCTTTAATTGTTTCATAGTAATTCTCATTTTTATTCGCAAGTCTCCGGGGATCAGCATGAATAAATGGGTATAACTCTTTGGATTTCTTTGTCAATAGTGCAAGTTCCTTGAGTTGATCGTGGTAAAACTTACCTTCCGGTTTTTTACAGTTTACCATATAATCAAGGTCCATTGACAGTGCAACGAATTTTGTTTTGGAGGGATAATAGGATTGAAGTCTGTTAAATATTTCTTCCTGAGTTTTTACCCTGTTTTTCGCAAAATCATAAGAGTGCAGAATAATATTGGTATATCTTTCAAATGAAGGAAACCTGCGGTGGCTTATATTCCTGATCGCATTAATGAACTTTTTAAAATATGCTGTTCTTAGCAACCAGTTCAATCGTGGTCTGAAATAGGAAATATAGAGTATAAAATATATAGGTGTCAAGACCCAGGTAATTAATATCCCTGCTATTACAACTGAAGCCAATATCCTGGTTAACAGAAGGTAGTCGCGTGGAATTCCCCAAAAACTCCAGTTAAATATCCAGTTTACGAAGAAGTATAATCCAGCCAGCAACCCAAAGAATATCAATGTAAGAAGTACTGTAACAAACCATGGGATCATTCCTTTAAGGAAATGATTGTTTACATGGTCAAAATTAAAGATATGGGTATGGGTGTTGATAAATGGTAGTTTGTTTTCCTGTTCTGATCTTTTAACGTTTTCAATAACATTTTTATGATCGTAAACTTCATTTGATTTGCTGTCTGAATTTAACATTGTTACAGATGTTATGTTTAACCTGGATTAATTAAAAAGCATTGTTTCAATAAATTAAAGACGGGAGAAATAATTTCTCCAATTTATGACGATGGGTAATATTATCTCAAAGTTAGGTATATTTTTTTATAAAATAGGATTTTGAACCTTTTTATACATAATATTCAATACTATTTAACAATTATTTTGATTTGGCTACCATAACCAGTAGGTAATAGATTTACAGGAATAATATCATTCAAAATTCCTTATAATTAACAGTAAAACAATGTGGTACAAGTTTGCTTCCAGTCCTGTGTCAAGTGTTTTATTAATTAAAAACAATTATCTGTACAGATTTCATATTTATATTATTATATTTGTTTTCAGACAATGTAATAAACTGAAAACAGATCACACTAAGAGAAATAAAACAAGCAAGCCTCTTTGATTTAGTTTTTTGATAATACGACTTTTAGAAACAAACTGTGAACCATTATTCAATGGCTATATAACTATATTATTATTAACAAACTAAAACATTACTTATGCGAAAACTAAACGTTTTTATGTTGTGTTTATTCATTATTGCAATGTTTTCACAACTGGTAGTATCAGGGCAAACCAACAAGGCTGCCCTTCAACAGTTTGCCGCTGAGAGATCGGCAGATTTTGAAAAGAAGAAATCGGAAGCTCTGGATTATGCCAGAGTTAACGACATCCCTGTATTTATTGAAGCAGAGGGTGTGTTTATGGAGTTAATGTATATTGATAAGGATGGGAATCCTCAATATTACATGACAGAAAATTCAAATTCTTCAGCCACAATTTCAACAAACAGGGTCAATCCTGGTGGAGGTGCCGGACTAAACCTTGACGGTAGCGGGATGAATGTACATGAATGGGACGGTGGTGCTGTTCGTGCCAGTCACCAGGAGTTTGGAAGCCGGGTTACCCAGGTTGATGGTGTTAGTACAACACATTATCATGCCACTCATGTTGGGGGTACATTAATTGCATCCGGTGTACAAGGATCGGCAAAAGGAATGGCTCCGGCAGCAAACCTGCAGGCTTACGACTGGAACAGTGATGAAAGCGAAATGGCAACTGCAGCGGCTAACGGCGCACTTGTTTCAAATCATTCTTATGGTTATGCCAATGGATGGAGCTGGACGGGATCAAGCTGGGTTTGGTATGGTAATTCTTCCATAAGTACGCAGGAGGATTATTCATTTGGGTTTTATGATTCACAGGCTCAGGACTGGGATGAAATTGCGAAAAATGCTCCCTACTATCTGATAGTTAAATCTGCAGGTAACGACAGGGGAGACGGACCCACAAATGGTGCATACCCCCAGGATGGTCCATACGACTGTATTGGAAATGCCGGAAATGCTAAGAATGTATTAACAGTAGGTGCAGTAAATGATATTCCTGCCGGATATTCCCAGCCATCGGATGTTACAATGAGTACATTTAGTTCATGGGGACCTTCCGACGATGGAAGGATAAAACCGGATATTTGTGCCAATGGTGTTTCTTTGTACTCAACCGATGATGATAGCGACACTGATTATACTACACTAAGCGGAACTTCCATGTCCACTCCATCAGTGACAGGATCAATGATTCTCCTGCAGGAGCATTACCAGGACCTTTTTGGAACAGGTAACTTTATGCGTGCTGCAACGTTAAAGGCACTGGTAATTCATACTGCTGACGAGGCAGGACCAAATGATGGCCCGGACTATATGTTTGGCTGGGGTCTGATGAACACAGAAAGCGCAGCAGCGAAAATTACAGAAGATCAAACAGTTAACGTAATTGATGAACTAACTCTTAATAATGGTGGTACATATACCAGGACTGTTTCTGCATTAGGTGGCGAACCACTGGTAGTTACAATTGTGTGGACCGATATTGAAGGAACCCCGGTTTCTGCATCACTTGACCCTTCAGATCCTATGATTGTAAATGAATTAGACCTCAGACTTACTGAAGGATCAAATACATATTACCCCTGGAGTTGTAGCAGGACAAATCACTCAGCCGCAGCAACCAGAAATGGTGAAAATAATGTTGATAACGTTGAAATGGTCACAATTGACAATCCTGTTGCAGGAACTGATTATACAATTACTGTTGATCACGATGGTTCATTGACTGGTGGTTCACAGGCTTTTTCAATCATTATAAGTGGAATAGGATCAGGAACTCCCCATCCACCTGTTGCAAATTTCTCTGCCAGCACAACTAATGTTATAATTGGTGGATCTGTTACATTTACCGACCAGTCTTCAAATGGTCCTACATCATGGAACTGGACATTTACCGGCGGAACTCCGGCTTCTAGTACCGATCAAAATCCGGTGGTTACCTATAACACAGCAGGTACTTACGAAGTGTCGCTTACTGCTACAAATGCCCTGGGATCTGACACAAAAACAGAACTAAATTACATTACCGTATCAGCATGTTCATATTGTTCAATGAGTTATTCGAATACATCTGATGATTATATAAGCAAAGTTGTTTTCAATAATATTGATAACTCAAGTGCATCAACTAACTTCTCCGACTTTACTTCGGTCTCAACCGATGTCGCACAGGGCAGCACATATACACTGTCAGTTGATGTAACTGTTAACGGAAGCTGGGTTCAGCATACCTGGGCTTGGTTCGACTGGAATGGTAACTGTGATTTTACTGATGCCGGTGAAGCATTTGATCTTGGAGCTACTCCCGGAACTTCGGGAACACATACATTAACAGTTGATGTGACAATACCTGCAGGTGCCGACCTGGGAACAACAAGAATGAGAATTGCCGAACATTATAACAGTGATCCAACATCCTGCCAGACAAGCACATATGGTGAAGGAGAAGATTACTCAATAAATATTGTTGATGGAGGAAGTGTTACACCTCCGGGATGTGCATCAGTTGTTACACCCGCCAATGGTGCAACAGATGTTGCAATAACCACAAATATCGAGTGGAGTACAGTTACGGGAGCTGATGGTTATAAACTGTTTTTTGGAACAGATAATTCTCCGACTAATATTGTAAACGGAACAGATCTGGGTAATACAACTGTTTATAATCCTGCAGGTGATCTTATAAATTACACAGGTTACTATTGGCAGATAGTACCTTATAATACAGGAGGTGATGCCACAGGTTGTTCTGTGTGGTCATTTACAACTGTTGATGTATCAACCGGTCCGGATGAATTAAGCTATACTGATTTTGAATCAGGGTGGGATATCTGGACTGATGGCGGTAGTGATTGCAGACGTGTCAGTTCATCATATTCACCACAGGGTAGTTATTCTGCTGATATACAAGATAATTCAGGTGTTGCATCATCATTTTATCATACAAATGGTGTTGATGTACATACTCCCGGATATGTTCATATAAGAGTTGAGTTTACATTCCAGGCTGTGAGCATGGATAACTCCAACGAAGATTTCTGGGTACAGTATTTCGACGGTACTAACTGGAATACTGTAGCAGATTTTGATTATTCCATAGATTTTCAGAATAACATCCTATATGCCGGCACGGTAAATATTTATGAGTCATCATATAATTTCCCGTCAGACATGAAAATTAGATTTATGTGTGATGCAAGTGGAAACCGTGATGATATTTATGTTGATGAGATTCTGATTACAGCATCTGATCAGGTGATGACTTCAACAAGTACTGGACTGGATGAGTTAAGAGAGAGGTCATCGCCAATAGCAAACATTGTTGAAACTAATGATGATATCAGAGTTTATCCGAATCCGGCTTCTGGAAGTATCACAGTTTCAAGTAACGAAAATATTTCACAAATTTTTGTTTATAGTATTTCTGGAAAACTAGTCCTGGAACCTGAGTTTGAAGGTAATAGTCATGTTATGGATATAACATCGCTGGATAACGGAATTTATATAATCCGGGTAGTTACAGGAAATGATTCAGAGATAATGAAATTCATAAAGAATTAGAATAGTAAATTCACTGAACCCGGATGAGAGTTCGGGTTTTTTATTTACTTCACCTGCAAATTACTTAAGCCCTGATAACTAAAGATTAGTTATACTGATCAGTATTAAGATTGTTATTCGGGTTTAGGAAAAAAAGCCACTTAATTGTACTTAGGTGGCTTCTATACTATCTTATTATCATAGATGTAATATGAGAAATAATGATCTCTGTGAAGAACAGGGTCATTATTTTTCTTATAAACATATGCCCCCGGTTCCAATATTGGTCTTCCTTTTCTGGAATTAACGGGTTTATTAAATTTATCTTTTACAGAAACAGCGGGTTTACAAATACTTTTTAACTGAAATCGGATAAACTCAGCAAGATCAGTATTATTTTCATAATTACCATCCTGATTTGAAAGAGTTTCAAAACTTATGATTGTGTCGTATGAAAGTATCGATTTAAGCTCATTGAATTCATCAGTACTTAGTTTAAGACTGTCAACTATCTGTTTCAGTTCATGGCCTTTTACCATAGAACTAAAATAAGTGTCTATATCGGAAACCAAAAACTCTTCAGTATTTTTAGATATATTTTCAATGACCGGATAAAGCCGGCTGGTTGAATTTATTTTTAAATAATCAAGTAAAGTCATCTTTTTGCTTTATGTACAACAAGGTACAAATACACTTTGTGAAATTTGGGCTGCAAAGGTAGTATAATATTTTGAATTAAAAAGACTTTTTTCATGCAAGCTCACATCGCGTATATTGGATTGTGTATTAATTAGTTAGTCAAATGTAATCAATTATGTCACACAAACTTGTAATTTTTGTTAAATAAACTTAATATTGGTGCTATATAATTGTTCGCTACTTTTATAGGGTACAGAAAAACAGCATGATAGCCTGTTGAAAACTTTTTGTTGGTAAATATATTTAGTTTGGGTTATACGTTACCAAATGTGACAGATTATAGGTGATTTTAACATCACATAAGCGCTGAAAAAGAGATTTGTCCTTACTTAAGTTCAGGAAAAAGTGATGTTTGAATGAATGATACTTCATCCTTTGTTCCGTCCTTAATTTTTTGATTGAATATCCGGTAACATTTTGTTCAGCAGATGATAATTCCTGCAATTCTTTTTCAATATTTTCACCATTCAGGTACAATGAGTAGAAATCGAAAATTGAGATTATTATTTCTTCATTTTCTTTTTCATCTATTAGTTTTATAATCTCATAAAGTGATTTTGTTATTCCTGTTGTATCGTTATTTTCCCAAATGCTATCCAGGTTTAATACTACAATCCTGGTGATCTTTGCATCTAAAATCTTAAAATAGATTATATCACCATGTTTTTGTAGAGTTACTTCACTTAGGTTTACATCTTTTTCCCTTGTTACTATTAGTTTGATATTTTCTGTAAGCTCTTCATCAGGGAACCCAAACTTTATTAATTGTGGTTTGGGAGACTCCACAGAAAAGTCATGGGGGTCTTTTGAACTTAAGTATCTGGATTCTGATAATTGATAATTAATAGTATCATCGCTATCCCAACTCTGCGTATCTTTACGGAAGAAATATGGTGTTCTTTCGCATAAGTTTGGCTTTAAGCTAAGAATGGAAAACCAGTTATTAGACAGTGATAATTGTCCGTTTTCAGGGAGGTCGAGGAAAGCACCTGCTTTAAGCATTATCGTTTTGTCACCTATGCGATCGCCAATATTTATCGTTGAATGTTCGTGACCTACAAGTAACATATCACTTATGTGAACAAGCTTTGTATAGAAAGGTTTGCTGTCGTGAAGCTTTTCGGA
Source organism: Bacteroidales bacterium (assembly GCA_028277395.1). Taxonomy (GTDB): domain Bacteria; phylum Bacteroidota; class Bacteroidia; order Bacteroidales; family F082. The sequence continues at coordinate 39,020 of JANQGJ010000078.1, forward strand.
GTTTAATTCGCTCCAATGCAGCCAGTTATGTGGGTGGTGCGCCATTGCAAGGACCGCCGGGGAGTGTTCCTCAATTATTTCATTTACTTCTCTGAACGGAAATTTTTCAAGATTGTATGTTTGGTTACCTAATTCAGATATAATTCTCTCTTTACCAATTAGAACCTGAGTTTTTATACCTCCAACTTTTAAATCCTGTAATTCGAAGCCATCAATAACCTTGTTGATGTTTCCAAATGATAAATTACAGCTGTTTATTAGAAGGAACAGCAGGTTTTTCTTTTCAAAGTAAACATATCCATCAGTATTTGCTTCTGACAGTTTAGTTTTAATCCCTTCTTTGTTATTAATTGTACTGCTCCTATGAAAGAATGCAGTATAATCACTAAAAATTTCAGGGTCTATTTGTTTTTTTCTGTCTGTGAATTTTGTTTTACTGTCGATATTCGCTGAAAGCCTGCTTTTTACCATATCCCAACTCACGTCGTGGTTGCCAGGAATGAAAATCAAGTCTGCTTCTGGTAGTATTTTATTTATGGGTTCCAGAAAGTCTTCTTCAAAATATGTATATTCCAACGAATGACAACTAAACGAGATATCGCCTGTAAATATTAGTATTTCAATTGAGTTTTCAGCATTTAGTTCTTTAAGCTTATTGATGAAAATATCGATATAATTTTTAAAATCTTCAGACTTATGATACTCTTTCTTATAATGAATATCAGATATCCAGGCAATGTTTATTTGTTCCATGTGTAGCTGGTTTTAAAATGAGAAAAGATTAATTTTATTAACTAAACCCAAATGCCATAGAGCATGAAGGATTGAATTTTTAAATAGGTTATGCTTATCTCCTGACTGAATATTTGTTGAGTAAAATCCACCATGAGGGTCCACAAGGAGAAATTCATTGTTTTTCAGCCTTACGAAGTCCAATATTGGCTCACCATTGGCCCAGTTTCTTCTAAGCAAATGTATTTTACCACCTGTGTTTTTAAAAATCCATGATAAATATGCATATGAGATGCAGTTAAAATAAAGTGATGTTGAGAAATGCTCTTCTTCATTGTAATTACAAATCTCCCCATTTTCCATATAGTTTGTTATTTCCTTGCTAAGGCATTCTATAAATGCATACCTGTTTTTGATATCGTCACGTGCATCAAAATCGGATATTTTTGCAATAGCATTTTTACTACTTGTTTTACTGGAAAATCTGTTAGTCAGCAGGCATTTCATTCTTTCTTCATTCATACTTCCGGTATTGGAATAATCAATCTCAGGAGAATCATAAAGGAGAATTCTTTCTATATATTCTTTAGTAATAATTTCTTTAAGCTTGATAAATGTAACAGATTTGTTGAGTTCTTCAACGGACTTTAAAGTAACATCGAAGTACCTTTCCCAGTAATCATATAACTCAGGAACAGGACATTTCATGTAACCCTTAGTTATAAATTCCTTATCAAAATGATAAACAACCAGCAATATTCTGAATAACTCATTATGAAACTTCTCCTCTTCAACATAGCCAACTGTTGAATACATTGATGTATTTTGTAACATGTAAACCCAAGACCAAAACACATACAATTCAGTATTTGCATTGTAAGTATGATAGTATTTGATTACATCGAAATGAAAATATTCAAAATCAAATATTTTGGTAATATCCTCGAGATAATTAATATTGGTTATACTGTATAAATCTTTAAAGATCAGTTTTCGCCCGTTTACAAGTATTTGGAAATCGGCAGGGTTCTCAATCTTATTCTCAATAATCTGTGGTATTGCGTTTGCTAACTCTTTGGCAACAGTTGAGAAAACGAGACTTGGTTCAAGTAAATGGTATGAGTTATAATTAATCGAAACCATGTTTGACTCTGTATTTATGTCATTTTGCCGGACCAGGATATGTGGATCTTCTCTTTGGAAAGGCATTGATAACAGCTTAATTACAGAATCATAGCTGGTTAGAATTTGTGTTATTGAGCTGTTAAAATCTATGCTAAAGTCATTTATATCCTCGTAAAAGTAATTATTCAATACCCTATTGTAATAGGCTTCTTCGAAGGCTTCGATTAAAATACCCAGCTGGTTTTCAATGTGGCTGTTATTTAAAGGATTCATTTCTGGAGTTTCAGGAATTAATACCCCTTTATTGTCAATTACTGAGTCAACGTTTTTCGCAAACTCTTCAATTATCGAAATAAAGTATTTTAGGTATTCTTTGAAATCAATAAAATAAATGTATGAAATCGGATCAAGAATTCCTGCATTATAATTGTGATAAACCTTTAGCACCTTATCACGTACCTGCCGGGAAAGTTTTAGCTTCTTTAAATTTTCCCTGATATCCGCTAATTCAGTATTGAAGGTATTCTTCTTTAACATTTTTTGAATGTCAATGATTTCTACTTCTTCAGGGTTATCTTCATGTCTGGTACAATCTTCGATGTTAACGAACTGTCCCTTAACTTCAAATAATGGATTTGTTTTTAATTTCCTAAAATGTTTTATCAGCTCTTTGTTACTTCTTATTTCTTTATAAATATCAAGGTTTGACTTTAGGGATTCCGGATTCTTTTCTTTGAAATAGAAATCTGTTTTACCATTTTTAAAATGAACAATTTCTTCAAATAATTCAGGATTATTTTTGAAAAGACCTGCCTTTAAATATGGTAGATGTCCTGGAGAAATCTGATATTCAATTATCGACATCAAATTATTATTTTGAAAATCGATTTCATTATTTTGTAATCTTTCATAATTTAATCCAAAATATGATTGAGTATCGCTGACAACATGAGAATTGAAGATCTTATCTTCATCTTCATATTTTTTGAATAAGGAATTATCAATTATTTTTTGGCAGGAGTCTGTTTTATTGTTAGAGAATAAATCAGACAATGTTAATTTACGGATTTCAAGAATACTATCGGTCAGATATTGTATTTTTCTGCTAAACATTATAATGGTTAACTCGCACCAGTTAAATGAATTTACCAGCAAATAATTAGTTTCAGGTTTGTTGTAGAGCAGATTATCAATCTTTGTAATTACTTCGTTTAATAACTTGCTCCCGTTACCAATTAGAAGTCCGTTATTAAGTTTGATATTCATAATCTGAACGAAATCAAAATCGAAATTATCAAAATATTTTTCGATTTTAAGCTGGTCATTTAGTTTGAAAATAGAACCAGTGAGTATTTGATAGGATGATGGTTTGGTGAAATTCTCGTCGCATGCTTTGTCCTCATGTTCCTTTTTGGATGAAAACATGGATTCAAATACTTTTTGTGCAAATCCATAACTATCTAATAATGAGATGTATGCTATGTCGTAATGTCCCAGGAGATGGAACTTCAAGGGCTTATAAAGAAAATGTGCCAACTGGTTGTTGGCTGGTTTATCATCTTCACTAAATATTTTAAGCCCCTGATTGAAATTATCTTTGTAATTCGAATAGATATTCTCTATGCATTTCACATATTTGTCATCTTTTCCAAGAGGATAAGTTGCCAATGCTACATGAAGTGAATAAGGTAAAAATTGCTTCTCCATTTACTATTTTTATTTCAATAATCAGGTTTTATTTTTTTTTGGGAAACAAATGTAGTATTATTCTACATAATATCTGGGTGTTACAACTATTTTGTGTCAATGAAGTATATAATTATTGAATAATTTTGAATAACTGCATGGTTTTGGATCAGGTAAGCATGTGGGTATAGCAGGTAAATAATTGATATTTCAGGCGGTCTCTTATACAGGCTTTATTTTACACTGCTTATTATAATTAAACTCAATGCATTATATCATATTTCAATAATCTTCATAACCTCCTCTTAAAACTCTCAACAGCAAATTCGCGATACGCGGTTGTAATGATAACCAAAGGTGGATTTCCAAGAGATTTAAGAAAACCAAGTCAGCTTAGTTCGGGCATGATTATGTCCAGAAAGATCAGATCGACTTTTTCCTTGTTTACATAGCTAATTGCTTCAAATGTAGATTTACACTCTACTGTGATACCCAAAGAATCAACCTTTAATATTAAGTTTTCAACAACACGAATTGCAGCAAGTTCATCGTTATAATGAATATCAAAAAAGGTAAAGTACAAACAAATAGTTGCTTTCCCGGTTTTTATGTTTGAAATACTTTGATATGGATTATTCATAGAGCGAGTAAAACAAAGTGATTAATTAGTTTAAAAAGAGTAAATAATGCTCATAAATGTTAAAATTGAAAAGTAATTGGTTCTTTGTTGAATTATTTGTTAAGAAGTATAAGTATTGTTTATTTTTGGTTTACCTTAGATATTATAATAAACAATACTAATAATGAGTAATCCATTAGAAATATTTAAAAAAGAAGCTCCGGAAATTCAGGAAGCTTATGCAGGTGTAATAAATGCATTAATTGCAGGTAACGGACTGGATGCAAAGACCAAACAACTTATTTACATAGCAATGAAGGTGGTTGCTGATGATAAAAATGCTGTAAAATATCACATCCCAATGGCAAAAGCCTGTGGAGCAACACGTGATGAAGTAAAAGAAGTTATTCTGTTGTCGTTGACGGTGGTTGGTTTAAAAGGAATTAGCAACTATTTGCCGGAGGCCCTGAATATTTATGATTCATTAGATTCATAATTTTTAGTCTGGTTAAGAAAACCGGGTAATTTTACATTCTGAAATAATTAATCATTGTCATGAAAAAAATTATAATATTTCTTGTTACAATAATATCATTAAGTAATAATTCGGTTGCCCAGAAGATCAAAATTGATGGTAATTTTTATGACCATGTGAACCGTGACTGGTCCGAAACCATCACACTCGAAGAAAACATTCCGGTTGTCAACAACTGGGGAATACTCTGGGATGAAATAACAGATAAATCGATAGAAATACTAAGTACCAATAACGATTATGGTCTTGATAGTAAACATTTGGAGTTATTATCCCGGCTCAGGCTGTTTTACAAAAGTACTGCCGATTACAGCACAAGCAAAACAAAAAGGGTCAGATTGGTACAGGAAACGCTGCCAATACATTTCGGTGTTATTTTTTCAGAGATTACGATAGGAAAGGAGAAAGAGAAAACATTAAATGAACTCATCGGATACCTGATTGAAGCTTATGAGCGAAAAATAGAATCCAGCAATAATATCTGTGATGACTACAGGTCAATGATGTTAGCCAAGCTCAGGAACATGAAATTCATTTATGGCTCACCTGAAATTTGGGAAATACCGGATTTACCACAATTTAAGACAGATGATCTGAAAAATATTGTTAAAACAGCTCAAAAAGTCAATGATAGTATAACTAATGAGAATGCTTTATTGTGGAAAAACCCACCTTTTGAAACCGATTGCAGGTATAATTATACTGAAAATGCTGTCATAATCTATGCAGGAACGCTTTTAAGTATGGGTGAATCAGATATTGATTTTAGTTATTTGTTTGCCACAACCGGTAGGACAATAGCACATGAAATGACTCATGCATTTGATAAAACCGGACTTGAATATGATAAAGACGGCAAACGTATTGGAAGAAGCATGAAATCGAAATATACTGACAAACAAATGAAAAATACCTATAAAGCTATTGTAAATCAGTATAATAATTATTATTTACTTGATGAATACCAGGTTAATGGTAAAGAAACTGCAATTGAGAACTATGCTGACCTGGGTGGTGTTGAGGTTTCAATGTTGGCTTTTGAATTGTATTTGGATGCAAAACAACCTGAACTGTCACAGGAACAAAAAGATAAGCTAATTGCCGACTATTTTGTAGCATATGCGGAGTTTTGGAAAGAAGTGGGGTCGGAGGAATTTATTAAGAAGTCGATAACTGGAATGCATACACCACAAAAATTCAGGGCAGTAGGTGTTATTTATAATCAGGATAAGTTTTATGAACTGTTTGAAGTTGACGAACAGGATGAATATTATATACCTGAAGAAAACAGAGTGAGGGTTTGGTAAGCAGCACGTTGGTTATTTAAGACAAATATGAGAGACTGAATATAAAAGTTTCCGGAGGCATTATTAAATTTCATGTACTCAGAGGAATACTGTGATGGTCATGATATTGAAGGACTGACTACTATGTGTAATAAAGTTGGTTGATACTTGATCCCATAACATAACCTGTATGGTTTGAACAGAATCAATAAATAAGCAAAACAAAAGTCTGCCGGAAATCAACAAACCAGTACCTGCTAAGTTTAAGCAAATTGTATTGCTCTGAAACAGGGAGTAATTACTGATTCCATCATTTGTACATGTATTCACAGAGCACAAGTAGTAGGTTGATTTTTTAAACTAAAACCCGTGCTTAAATAAAAATGAGTCTTACAAAAGTTAATTTTCAGTTTCGATTGTGAGCAGCAATTACTTAAAAACTGACGAAATCAAAATACTTAGTTATTTTATAACAACCCAACAGGCAATTTGTTAAAGTACAGGAAGTCAGTATTTTGGGTTATGTTGGAGCCAAATATTCTACCCTTTTGGTAAGGAGAATTTACTACACTTTCAGGGTATTGACTTGAGTTACATTAGTGTTTATGTTTGATGTGAAACAAAATAAACAGGAAACCAGGTATATTATGAGTGGACAACATGTATTTTGTAATCTTGAAAAATCACATGGAAATATAACAAATCATGAGTTATTTCTGAAAAATAAAATGCGACCGTTTTATAAATCAGGATCAGTTAATGAGGAGTATTTGGATATGGCAGTTAAGAACCCGACAAATATCGTCCTGCCTATGCGCTATGGAACTCTTGATGAATTGAATAATTCTGAGTATGCAGTATCACTTACAAACAGTATGGTAGAGTATATCAGCAACAGGTTTTATTTCGAAGATGGTGAGGAACTTATTGTTGATACTGTTTCATGTCTGACTGAGGATATTAATGGATTCCCGACCGGTACTACCATACTCAAAAGAGAAACAAACAAATGTGTGTTCTATTATATCAATCCTCAATTTGTTGTTAATAACAATACTTTGATAGATAACAGTTCTGATTTTGAACAATATAAATTTTCAGACGAAGAACCTGATTATGGTGCTGCCATGCTGGTTGAGCTGGCAACGGATATGTTGAATTTTGGGATCGATGATCTGGGGGCTAAACTTTTAACTCTCATATTTGGTGATGAAGAAGAAATTCAGTTTAAAGAGCTTCAAAAGGTATTTGCTCAGATAGTGAAAGATGCCAATATAGAACAAACCGTTAATGAGCAGGGAGGAAAAATCAATGCTGTCCTGCTGGATATGCTGGAGTTCTATAAAAATGTATCTGACAAAGCAGATTATATAAACGACAGACTTGCTGATTTGAATGCATCAGTTGAGATTCTTTGGAAGGAAGAATTCAGAAAAAAGGGATTACCCACATATCTTGGTGGCCAGGAGTTAAGCTTTGCAATATTACATGAACAATATAAGGTAACCGGAAAAGAAACCATAAAACAAACAATAATTGACAGGGCCAAAAGAATATCGGAGAATGTTATTGATGAGCATAAGGTACTTTTAAAAGAAAGGCTAGACCAGGTAACTGAAGTAGAACCTTGGCCTGTACCTGAACATAACAGAGCGAGATATTATTTTGAAGATAAATTTACCGGTGATTCATATTCTGAGGAAACCAAAATTTGTTTTAATGAAAAAGATGAAGATGTTGTTATAGCAAAAATTACGAAAATCCGGGATGAACTGATTTCAAAACTCACAAAAGACATGGACTGGATAAAGGATGTTAGTGAGAAGTTAAATGAGTTACAGCAATATCCTCTGGGAGATAAACCGAAATAAATTATATCATTCACAGATGTAAAATACTATATTCCCTATAGTTATCTCAATTTCTCCGGAGCTATCCAATGTACCAATTTCCAACCCCCTTATTACTGGATAGCTCCATTTTTTCTCTTCTTTGAGATCAACAAATCCTGGAAAAGCTAACCTTAATAGGAAGAACCTGCATATTAGAATTCACTTATAACATAACTCATAAAATCGTAACAAACATAAAGTCAGGCTTATATAACATACTGGCGCCATTTTAACTACATTTTGTGGTAACAACAATACTACCTTTTCAGGGTATTGACAATCAGTTATATAGTTCTTAAGTTTGAAAGCTGTAATAATTTTAATATCCATGAGGGATATTATTACCGGTAGAAACAATCCATTGCAAGCTGCAATACCATCTCTGGAAACAAACAGTTAAATATTTCCACCAAAGTCTGAAAATCATTACGATTATAAAAATGAATGAGGATGGTTAACCGGTTATTATTATTGACTTGATTATGAAACTAAGTAAAGCTTTATATAATGTAAATCAATCATATGTGGGTCATGAAACTGTTTTCATGCCTCCAAACTGGAAGTCAAAATATCCCGTGGAGTTCACATTTATTTATGTCAGTAATGATTTAAATAGTTCCGATTTTTCAAGATATTATAAAGTATGTCACCAAATGAATGTGGTTAATCCCAGGTTGTTCACTCCCGGAATCATCAGATATTCATCATTATTTCATCCTGCATTTTACATGTCTGTTTCAAGATCCGACAGAAATCTGTCTCCAAATATTAAGAGCTTTATTTCAGAAATAACGCCATTAGACATGTCGGTTGAAGTATCACCGGAGTTGTGCGTTAATACAGTTCATTACTATCTTCAGTCTATGATTTTCCTTACCGGAGTAACCCTTAGCGCCGCGTTAGTACAGAATCGCTGGTCGCATGGTACTATTGAGAGCAAACTCAACAGACTGTGGCAGGCAGGAAAGCTGGCAGAAAAGTTTGGGATCACGGAGTTAGCTGATTTAAATATCTGTGACTTTGTTTATGATCAGGCGGCTAATCTGGTTACACAACCTCTGAATGTGCTTGTGAATTTAAAATTGTTTTTTTCGCGTTTACTTGGTAAACTATCAAAATCAATTCCACATAAGGAACTCATTATGAAAAAAGCGTTGTTAACCAACTCACAAAAACAAAGATTTGGTTTTGTAAAGCAATTGTCAGCACTCTTAGGTAACAATTTATTAAGTATTATAGTTTATGGTTCTTCCACAAACAGTGAAAAGTTTGCAGATTATGATGTGATTATAGTTGTAAAGGAGTTATCGGAAGGGCTTAAAATACTAGGTGGTAAAGCCCCAACATACAACGGACTGGAATTAAACATCAGTATTTTCGATGAAGAAGACTTCCTGATTTATCAACTGGTATCAGGCGATAATTTACATGATCATTCCATATGTTTATTTGGAGAAGCAATGGTTCCCCAAAAACCTTATGGTGATCTGTTGGCCAGAAATTATAGCTTTGGTTTCATCCGTCTGCGACAATTACTCGGAATGGCAGCCCATATTGATGATATTGCTTCTGATACAGATGATAAAAGTAATCTGCTTGCCTATTTTACAAAAATTCCTCTCAACGTAAGCAAAGGAATACAGGGCAGTTATGGTGGTATAACAAATAATGAAGAATTGCGGAACTGGTTTCATAATGAAATAAATTTTGACGTTGATGATCATATTTCAGGTTCTAAAAATGGAAAACAGGTTGAGGCCATCTCCGCAGCAGCCTGCGCAACACTGGAAGTTCTAAAATATTACGATGAAAAGTTAAACATATGTGTAGGTCGTAATTCCAAAAAAACAATAACGATAAATGGATAATACAAAGAAAGAAAATATAGAAATTGTCATATTAGCGGGGAAGAATCCTGTGAAAGATACAGCAATAATTGAGAAAAAACTCAAAGAAGCCGGAGTTGTTACTGTCATTTCTGAGAGCAAAATCCCTGGCAAACCGTACATTGATATGGATGAACAATTATCACTCAAAGGAAAAGACTTACAAATTGGAGATATAATTACTGGTTTACACCTAAACTTCAATGAGCTGCCTCTGCTGGTTGAAGGTGAGAGCAAAATTATCAGGCTACTGGGTAACAGCATTGTCCTTGAAATGTTTAAACCAACAGTTTACTCATTTTCAAAGAACAGATACGGAATTGTTGAAGGAACCGAAGAAATCAGGGCAAGGTTTACTGCTGAAATTTTCAAACATATGAACCTTTTTAATAACAAAGAAGGTAACTATAAACTTAACAATGCATTTTTAGGAATGATAAACAGTCCGGAAGGAACGATTATTGCCCAGAAAAGGCTGGAACCGGGGAATCTTGAGGTCCGGGTAAAACGATTTCATGTTGGCTCTCCTGTGCATAGGTACAGATATACCTGGAAATACCCAACTGTAACCGAAAACGGGAAGCCACTTCAGAAATGGGACAGATTTAAGTCACCAGTAGTATGTTTCGACTGGCGAAATCCATTGACTGATGATGATGGAAACAGGCTTGCCGATGAACCCATATCCGATGATTATGCAGCAATCTGGATTGAAGATGTTCCAAGCGCAAAGCAATTGGCTTCAGAAACCTTCCTGTGGCTTGAGCAACTTTTTGGTAACGCAGGACTTACGCTCATCGATATTTGTTTTTTCATTGATCAGTCGGGGAAATACATTTTTGGAGAAATAAGTCCCGATTGCATGCGCGTAAGAGAAGGTACCAAAAGTCCCGGTGATCTCCAAAGCCTGGACAAAGATCTCTGGCGGGAAGGTGAAAAAGAAGAGAATCTGAAGAAAAGCTATGAACGACTATATAATCTGATTTTTAACAATTAAACTATTGAGTTATGAACACATTAACAGTAAAAAACAAAAGACTAAAAATGTCACCAAAAGGAATGATAACACTGTCCACTGCAGCCAGAAAAGGGCTTGGTATGGAAATTGGTAAATCAAAATTTGTAAATGTTTCCAATGATGGAGAAAGTATAATAATCAACGGAGAGCTAAAAAAAGGTGAAAAATCACATAAAGTATCTCCGGCAGGTTTGCTGAACTTGAAAGGAGAAGAACGCGATATATTACTTAAGGGTGATAATCGTCATTACTGGATGAAGGTGGATGATGACATGAAAATGGTAATTATTTGCCCTTCATTAGATTAGGCTGTACAGTAATTCGCATTTTGTTTATAAATATTAATTGCTGCTACACAAGGATATGGGATCCCTTTTGATTTAATGAAAAAAGACAATTATATTATCATAGCTCTGGACGGGCATGATGGAAGTGGAAAAACAACATTATGTAAACTTCTTGCTGCTTCTCTGGGAGGCACCTATGTTAGACCTTTTACCGTGGAGTATGGCGAGTCGCTGATCAGGTCAGCAGAAATGAAGAATTATCATGAAACCATATCCATAGGTGAAGAAGCTATCAGAGAAGCATGTAATAATCATGAAGGTGGTTTGCTTATCATGGACAGACACTGGATGACAGTTTTATCATTGCTGCCAAAAGTTTGGCATTCAAGATGGTACATGTTCCCTCCGGTCATATTATGCTGGTGCGACTTACATACCACAAAGCAAAGGATAGCCTCAAGAAATGAAGAAAAATTTAGTGATAATTACCATAGCTACTATCTGGAAACTTATAAAAAACTGGCACATTTTTACGATGTACCGGTTATTGATACCGGTAATAATTCGATAAATACAAGTATATTTGAGATTATCAACTGGCTGAAAAACAATAAAATAAAACTATGAATAAACTACAACATAAAAGCGGTTTGGTAATAGCTTTCGGAAAAGGAAGACTATTTAATGAAACAATCGAGAATTTTGATTTCAATAATGATCCCCATGCAAATGATTTTACTTCAGGCAGGATACCGGTCTATGAAGATGTCGATAGAAATCTTACATTTATATCAGTACGACATGCAGACCTAAACTGGATGCTTAAAAACAAACATATTGATATTGCAGTTGGCAGCTCACTCTGGTTTTTAAACGATAGCGAAACATCACTTAAAAAAGCGCTCACTATTCAAACTAAGAACTATCACCTCGACCTGATAGCGAAAAAAGGAGTTAATATATGTCATATTCGAAAGGTTGCAACAAAGTTTAAGAATATTGCACAGGCATATTTTAAAAACAGGGGACAGAATGTTGAAATAGTTATGATGAACGGTGCACACGAAGTTGCCTTAACTCTTGGAATTGCAGACGCAATAATTGATGTTGTTGAAACAGGGCAGACAATTCGAAAATTGAACCTTCATCAACTTGATATTATTTATAAGCTGTATCATGAGGTTTGGTTGCGGGATGATGAGGATTACGATAAAAATATGGCTGCGCTAAACGCATTATTAAATAAGAAACATTCGGAAATACTGCAGTTATAGTTAACAGGATTGTACTTATAAAACTAAAATGAAATGAGATTAATTCCTTCGATTGACATATTAAACGGAAAATGTGTCAGGCTTGTTAAAGGTAATTTTTCGAAAGTAACTATCTATGGGAATCAACCAGTTGAATTCGCAAAAAGGCTGGAAGATACAGGAATTAAATATCTTCATATGATTGATTTGGATGGTGCTGTAAAGGGAACTGTGGTAAACCATCATACATTAAATGAAATTGCATTAAGAACAAATCTTAGTATTGAATATGGCGGAGGAATTCAGTCTACGGAGGATGCCCGGAAGATATTCGATTGCGGAGCAACACAAATAATTGGTGGCACAATTGCAATAAAGAAACCGGATATTATTGCAGAATGGCTGGGAAAATTCGGAAAAGACAGGATTATTCTGGCTGCTGATACTAAAAACGGGATGATAGCCGTAAATGCATGGAGAAAAACCACTGAAACAGGTTTAACAGAGCTGATACAAAATTTCAAAAAAAAAGGAGGCAGGTACGTAATATGTACAGATATAGCAAAAGACGGGACTTTGGACGGTGCTTCAAATACATTGTATAAAAAACTATTATCCACTATAAATATAAACCTGATCGCCAGTGGGGGTATTTCATCAATAAGCGATTTAATTGAATTGAAAAAAACAGGTTGTGATGGTGCGGTTTTTGGCAAATCAATTTACGAAAACCGGATAACTCTAAAAGATTTAAGCAGATCCGTAAGCGATGGGTTATTAAATATTGGTCATACATCATAAAAGCAATATGTTGAACTTAAATTTTCAAAAAAGTGACGGGCTTATACCCGTGATAATTCAGGATCATACCACCTGTAAAGTGTTAATGCTGGGTTACATGAATATGGAAGCTTATGAGAAAACCCTTACAGACAATACCGTGACATTTTTCAGCAGGTCGAAAAACCGGTTGTGGACCAAAGGTGAGACATCCGGAAATTACCTGAGAGTAAAGGAAATACTCATGGATTGTGACTATGATTCATTATTGATAAAAGTATTACCGGGTGGTGATGTTTGTCATAAGGGATCAATGTCGTGTTTTAAAGATAACAGCATTAAGGGTACAATATATAATCTGGAGAAAACGATCAATAACAGAGTTACTGAGAATACTACGGATTCATACACTAATGATCTTTACAAAAAAGGGCTTGACAGAATACTTCAGAAAGTAGGTGAGGAGGCTGTTGAATTAATAATTGCATCGAAGGATGAAGATAAGGAAGAAATAAAAAACGAGACCGCAGATTTGTTTTACCATTTACTTGTTCTTTTGAAAAAAAAGTCATTAACAATTGAAGATATTGAGAATGTACTGTTTAAAAGAGCTGCTGAATAACCATATCATTTAAAATTGATGTTACGATCCTGCTGAAGTAGTTTATATCTGACAAAGTATTGACTTATTTTTTAGATTCTTATTATTGATGAATCATAGGATTTGGGGATATTTAATTAAATTACCTTCCAATCTCCCGGAAATTTTGCTTTATCCGGTAAAATCTTTCAGTTTGCTGTTCTCTGTTGCCATATTTTAATGAAATGATGAAAACAATCTAAAAAATGACAAAATCTGTTTAATATATGGCGATTTTAGCTAAGTAAAACGTATTCAGGCAGATGTAAAATGTGGTATTGAAAATAACTACCCTATTGTAAAGAAAAAAAAACTACACTTTCAGGGTATTGACAGGTGATATATTAATTATTATGTTTGACAAAACTTACAAAACCACATAACAGGCAATACGGGTTGGTTAGTTTGATCACCCGGAAACAGAAAAACACCGGTTTGAATTTAAACCGGAATTAACAAAATTGAAAGATCGATAAACGGGTAATAATTGAACTCTGATGTGGTATTCTCAAAATAATAAATAATATGTTTCAGTTGAATAATGCGTACAGCAGATCACCCTGATGATCATGCAATAATTTGAAAGTACTTTAGGCTGATAGTGGGTCCGATTTAGTATCTAATTGAATTATTAGATACAAAACAAACACAAACAGGCAATCAATTACAAAACAACAACGCAAATGCACAGGATTTACAAAAAACCCATTGAAAAGTGGGGATCAGCAGCAAAGAGAAATAACACTACAGTTGAGTCATTAAATGCACAATGGACAAAACATGTAGAAGTATCGAACCACTGCCTTTTCACCAGGGGCAGTATTAGTGACCCCACCGGGTTAAAAACCATGTCTTATGATCGTGACGATCTGATATGTTTGGGTAACCGGCTCAATTAGAAAAACAAAACAGGCACAAAACAGAGTAATTAAGTGTGAAGTTCCTGCCCGTCAGCAATTATGGAATTGGTTATTGTTGAAAGGGCAGGAACTTTTTTGCATAAATTAGCTAAAACTATTAACTAGCATGCATTTGCAATGCGTGCCTATTCTTAGCAATGAATGCCCATACCTGTCCTTTGCCAAATATATTTCCAATAAGAACAACATAAACACACCTCAAAAAAATCTTTCAAAAAATCTAAAACAGAGTAGGGGTAATCCCTGTTTAAACTGTCTTAATACATATTAACTATATTATATTAACTAAAATCCGAAACAATGAAGTATAGTGTATTATTGCCTTGCGCCCGGAATTTCAACAAAAAGACCTTCGTTACAGCTTTTTTGATGTTTTTTAACGGACTTACATTTGCTCAATACGTTGTAATTGAAAACTCAGATATGAGTGGTGAGAACATCCAGTTACAGGATACATTATTAATGCCTGTAGATCCGCTAGAAAGAACATGCCTGCCGGATGGTACAGAGTATTATATGGATCTTGATAATGATAATATCAAAGATGTAAAATTCAGATTGTTTTGTGAAAGGACACCTGAGATCAACAATTATTCAATTTCTGTAACAACTTATAATGATTTTAATGTTCATATAGATAACGACCATATCGAACATTTTCAATATATTGATCCGGAGACCAATACAGTATGTGACTCAGTCAGGAACACACCTGTTGTAAAAAGATATGATCGCGGAGATACAATATACTACAATACAAACGCTTCAAACGGCCCTATATATATGCATAACATGACTGTTGAGTCATTTCAGGTTGTTGTATGCGTTGTGGATAACATATATTTGTTTGCAGGAATGGTAGGCTATGTTGCATTTACGAAAAATGTATCAGGAAGCAAATGTATATACTATATAAAGATGTCGTTGTCAACTGAACAGGGTTTGCAATTAATGTCAGCAAAAACAGATGATATAACCTATGGCATTGAAGATAAAGTCTCTTCATCTGACGTAGTATTTCCAAATCCCGCTTCTGATAAGATCAGAATGGCAGAATCGTATGATAGAGTTGAAATTTACTCATTACATGGTTCTATAATAATGATCGTTGAACAAACAGAAAGACATGATCATATTGATATATCGGGAATCCCAAATGGTTATTACATTTTGATAGGCTCTAATGAAAAAAAGAAAACAGTATCAAAGCTACTCAAAACAGGAATGTAATCTGATCACTATCCAATACTAACCCAGTCCTGACGCACACTTCCCCACACTAGCGTGCATTTGCAATGCATGCTTCAATCCTCGTTTACTTTACCGATACCTGGTCCTCGTTTAGCTTGCGCAACGAGGATCTTTCTTCATTGAGCATTTGTAATGTTCATTATTATGAAAATTTATACCTTACACTAGCGTGCATTTGCAATGCGTACTCCAATCCTCGTTTACTTTACATAACGATGATCTTTTTTATTGAACATTTACAATACTTTAATTTTATTAAGATTAACCATCAATAAAACAATTTGTAACTACACCAACCTTCTTCCATTGCAGTACAACATATAAATTGTAAATTAGCAACTTTAAAGCTCATACCATAACAATTATCGAAAAATAATTAAGAACAGACTAAATAAACGGCAAAAGCAGATACAGATTTAAAAAGGAAATGAGTTGTACGACAAATGAAATGATGGGATACAGACAAAATCAGAAATATTATGCGATACCCGGAAACTTCAAGTGAAAACAAAAAATACTATCTGTAAAAAAGTAAAAACAAGATTATAAACTAACACCCGGAAAATGTGGGAACCGGAACCGAAAAAGACGATGGAATACTCCCTGAAAAAAATGACAACACTAAAAAAACGCGACTTGCAAAAGATAATCCGGGATAACATAAAGAGATCGTGATTACAAATGAAAAAGATAGATTTGAATATCTCAGGTTTTTAAGAAAGTTACTTAATCGTGAGTATATGTATGGCTTGTCACTGGACGTGCAGGTTAGTGATGGCATTAGTACCGAAAAATTCGACCTTGCTGATAATAAAATGCATGGTTATGTTAAAGTATTTTACAATTTCGATTCAGATGAAAGAAGAGACTATGTTGATGAGGTCAACAAATTAATGTTTGCTCTGGAGCGTAATAATATTAACAGTAACAAAACATTGCACGTAGTATTCGATTCAAATATAGGTGGCAATGATCTTGAATATTTTAATTTGAATATTGAAAAGTCTAAGAATGTTTCATACCATATTATCGACAACTCACATATAAATGAACTGTCCGAGAAGTACAATATTAAACTTGAAGGGGCAGAAAAGGAAGATAAATCAGAAACAGAGATAATTGATGTTGATGAAAAAATAATCAACCTCATAAACTCCGGTAAAAACTTCTACACTCTTGGTAATGAAAAAGTAATAGGTCAGAAAAAGAAATCATTAAGTAAAGGTGTATGGGAAATAGGTATTAATAAAAAGCTTACAGATGTAGTAAAAAATGTTAAAGTTGGCGATATTGCATTTCTTGAAACTATGACAATAAATAAAGATTCAGAAAATGCACAAATAAATGCCATAGGAGTTATTACTGAAAATCCGGGAGACGGTGAGAAGCTAACTGTTGACTGGGAGTATACAAAAAAGATCGGGTTTCCAATTATTAACCATATCCAGCACAATATCTACAAGGTGGAAAGTAAGGATAAAAGAAAAGTACTGGAAAGCTTATCTCAACAACTCCCCGAGTTTTTCGATATCCTTAAAAAACTGGGCGGTTATGTAAGCCTGCCTTCAGCTCTCAAGGAAAGCCTGTCTGAAAGTTTTAAAATTTCATTGAAAGATATTAAAACAAAACAATTCTGGTGGATAAATATTAAGAAAGACCGTTGGTATTTTGACAGTGGTGTTAAGATCGGTGATGAATTGTCATTTCCAACACACAGACAAAGTGGTACAAAACATAAAATCTTTAATCACTTTTTCAATGTTAAAAAGGGGGATTATTGCATTGGCTATCAAACTGGTGATACTACCAGAGCAATACTTGAGATAACGAAAGAAGCTGTCAACAGAAATTTGGATGAAATTCGGTTCCGGGTAGTTTACATATTTAAAGACAAAGAACAAATTATTTATAGTGCTCTAAAATCTGTTGATCTTTTTAATGATTCGGAGGTCATTAAAACTAATATTAACGGCGACCTGTTCAAACTAACCAGGGAGGAATTCGAATTCTTATGCCCGGCAACAATTTTAAGTAAAGACATTGAAGAAACTGTTACAGTACCGGTAAAAACCGGACTTAATAATGATGGGGCATACACCACAAAAGATCTGTTAAATATCGAAAATGATGTAAGATCGTTTGCTTTGATCCTTGCTTCAAAAGATATAAAACCACCTATTGCGGTGGCTTTGTTTGGCAAATGGGGTTCGGGAAAAAGCTTCTTTATGGAACACATCTCAAAAAGGGTGAAGGAATTATCCAAACACCAGAGATTTCTGGAAAAAGGAGAAGACGAAGATGAAATAAAAGAAACGGGAAAAGAAAAGGAATTTTGTAAGGGCATTGCCCAAATAAAATTCAATGCCTGGTCATATCTTGACGCCAACCTTTGGGCTGGGTTAATAACAACCATATTCGAGAAGCTTGATGAATTTATTACTGGTGATAATGTAAAGGAAGCTGTAAAGAAAGAAGTACACAATACTGTTAGTAAGAAGTTAAAGATTGTTCATGATGAAAAGGTAATACTTGAAAAAGAGATCAGGGAACTTGAATCAGACAAGAAGAACATCAAAGATAGTCTTGATAAACTTAAGACTGATAAAAAAAGTATATCGGAGAATGTCCAGAAGAAAACGGTTGAAGATCTAAAAAATGAAGCAAAAAAACTTACAGCAGACATTGAGGATAATGTAAAATCGGAGCTTGATAGCTACGGAATAAGTCAGCAAAAGCTTGATGAGATGTCGCCTGCAAGTTTATTGGATGAAGTGGGTTCATGGGTTACTTTTGTTAAAAATGTTGGGAAATTCAGTCCTAAAAGTATCGTAATTGCCATTATAATACTGTTTGTATTACTATTTTATTCAGTCGATCCGTTTAACTGGTTTGAGACTGTAAAACAAATTTTAACCAGTAACATCGCTTTGTTTTTCGGAATAGCAGGTCCTGCTTTTATGAAAATTTATAATTCATATTCCAGGTATAGTAAGGTTCTGCAACCTGTAATTAATTATAAAAATGAGTTTAATAAAGCTTTTGAAACGGTTAAACACAACTTTGAAAAGGAACAAAGTATGTTAAATCAGGATATAGCTCAAAAACAACATGAGATAGAGGCAAAAGAACACGAATTAACAAAGGTTACATCACAGATAGAAGAGTACGAATTTGAGATTAAACACTCAATAACCAGAAGAGCATTCAATAGTTTCATCAGCAGGAAATCAAAAGGCAAAGATTATGAAAAGCACCTGGGCTTAATATCCATTATCAGGAAGGATTTTGAAACGTTAAGTGCTTTATTTGAAGAGGTAACTATTCCTGGAAATATTGACTCCAAAGAAAGAGACAGGCTGGAGGAAAAGAAGAAAGCAAGTGATAAATTCAGAGGATATTTTAAAAAACCACTTGACCGGATAATATTGTATATAGATGACCTGGACAGGTGTTCAGACGATAAAGTGTTGGAAGTAATTCAGGCTGTACATTTATTAATGGCATTCCCGTTGTTTAATGTTGTTGTTGGGGTTGATATACGATGCCTGAAAAATGCATTGATTTACAGAAATTTGCTGCAATACAACCAATTCTCATCTTTACAGGAGGTAGTAGAACAGGGAATTCATGTTATATCGCCTGATGAATATCTGGAAAAAATATTCCAAATCCCGTTCCAGCTTGAAGATCCCGGTGATAACCTGATAAAAGGGATGGTAGATACTTTTTTAAAGGATCAAATAGAAAAAGAGGTTACAGAAACACAGGAAACAACAGGAAAGCAGGAAATTGATGACGACAAAAAAGATGATGATAAAAACGATACAAAAGTTGAAACCAAAACTGAAAAAGACGAGGATGTAGCAGGAAACAACGAAAAAGATAAAGAAGAAGTTCAAAAAGATAGCAAAGGAGATGAAAATGAAGGAGATGAAAATATTGTTGTAACACCCAAAGATTTAGAATTAACCGCCCTGGAAGTAGAATTGTTGCAGGAAATGGCATGGATAGTAGGAAGTAATCCAAGAACCATAAAGCGTTTCATAAATATTTACCGAATAGTGCGGTCGCATCAGGGACTGAAATACTCTCATAATGAGAAGCATAAGGAGTTTTTGTCAATAATGTTTATACTGGCCATAAATATCGGACAGTATAAAATGTACGCTGAAACATTAATTAATTGTATTGAAAAAGATGAGGCCTCAAAACTCTCGGAAGTTTTAAATAAAAAAGAATTGGATGATTTTAAAGATTTGAATAAGATCGTATTGAGAATGGCTAAAACAGATGCGATCCGGGAAATTTTGCAATATCCCGGATCACAATTCACAAAACACATACCTCTTGTTGGCAGGTTTTCCTTTGGTGAAATACAAAATGGTGGTGAATAAATGATCGAAGCGAAGTTAACTGAAGCAAAAAATAATGCTAATTGTATACAACATAAAAATTACTACTTTTATTGTTACAAAGAAAAATCACGAAATAATTTTGTCTTAAAACGTAACAGGTGAATAAGCATGAATTAATAGAAGCTATGATGCTGGAAACAAATCTGAACGAGCAGGGTTTTGCAGAAAAAGCATTAAAAAGTTTCATGTCTGATTTGAAGAATGAAAAGTTAAAAGTTATTAATCCTTTGACTAATAATTATATTGATCTGAACAAAAGAAAGCAGTATTATGTAAGTAATTTTAAGATATTTGAAATAATTTCTGAAGGATTATACAAAAAACTTCTGGAAAAGGATTTCGATCCTGAAAAAACAAAAATTTCTAGAAACAAAAAAATTACAGGTCGGAGCGGGGCAAATCACGAGATTGACATATTAATTGAGATATCTACAGAACTAAAAACATTTAAAATAGCAGTTGAATGTAAATACCTTACCAGGAAAGTGTCGAAACAGGTAGTTGCAGGATTTGTGGAGGTATTAAACGATTTAAATATAACCAATGGCTGTATAATCAGTAAACTGGGATATCAGACAGGAGCTGTTAAACTGGCCTTCTTCCATGGCATAAGACTGGATATTATGAAAGTCCCTGATGAAGAAGAAAATGATACTGAAGATGACGGAGCTGCGGTTGTACTACTTTCGAATGCTGAATTGAAACAGGTATTATTATCAAACCTGGCAAACTTGGTTGAAAATAATTTTTATTTGTTTAAGAAAAATGCATTGAATGGAATTGTAGTAAGTACTAACATAATTACACACGGGAATCTGATAGAAAAGTTGAACAAACATGCGGGTTCAAAAAAATATATAACAAACCGATCGCTAAATGCTTTATTAGATTCTACTACCTATGCACTCAACAAAGGTCAGCGTGTAAGTTTAAGAGTATTTGGCTCATTTTCGGTATCAAAAAGAGCAGCACAAACCGGAAGGAACCCTAAAACCAGACAGGAAATCAAGATACCGGCATCCAAAGTTGTAAAATTCAAACCGTACACAAAGCCGGGAGGTTTTTAGAAATTACGAATACAAAATCTGGTCTTCGTTTAAATTGTGTAACGATAATCAATTTTCAAACTAAAAACTATACTTGTGGTAGTTTGTAACTGCCACAAACAGACTCTGACCTGTTATTTTTAATCCAGATCATATAATCCCAAATAACGATGATCCCAATATCATTTGTTACATTTTATAAATTATGAATAGTCAGGTAATTAAAACCCCATGCAACGCATTTGTAATACCCTCACCGTATTTGTAACGAAAATGTAACGCAGAAAGTTATGTAGTTCAAATGAGAAATATTGACTTTTGCAGAAAGCATTTAATACATAAAATGTTAATGTGAAACTGTGCCTAAAACATTGATTTGGGTTAATTTTTAATTACATAGTGCCGGGTGAGTGGGTATTACTGGTAATTGGTCGCCTGTGATCTGAGACCAATACCGGTATATCCGCTCTGACTCTTAACATGGTCCTCGTTTAGCCTGCGTAACGAGGATCAATTTTCAAACTTAAAACCTCACCAGTGGTAGTTTGTACCTACCACAAGCATCACCCATCGCTTCAACAATTATCCCAGACTCCATAATCCCAAAACAACGACAATCACAATATCCTCTGTTACATTGAACATAACAGGAATAGTTTGGCAACTAACCTCCATGCAACGCAATTGTAATGCCACCAAAGTATTTGCAACGCAAATGTAATGCATAAAATTAGGCATCCTGTCAGGCATATATGACATTTGCTAAACTTTATTATTTAGTTTGTCAACATGACAATATGGTGACACATTAGCAATAGATAAAACTATTGAATTACACTATTGTCAATCATTAGAAACTGAAAGGTTAAGTTTTGGGTACTTAACAGCGGATATGCTACTGGTATTTGGTCAACTATGTTTTTTGGTCTAATAGCGTATCCGCTCAGTTTCTTTTCTTTTGTGAATAAATCTGTCAAAAAAAATAATCAGATGAAAATAAAAGCAATACCAATTATCACAATACTACAAATTGCATCAACAACCCATGCTCGTATGTATTTACTATGCATATTATCTAATCTGAATTAAATGCAAAATAGTATTTTCAATATTTATCACTATTTTTGGTTCAATAAATCGAAAAAGTATCAAAATGAAAACCCTTAAAATCGCTGCTTTACTGCT
Organism: Bacteroidales bacterium; assembly: GCA_028277395.1. Taxonomy (GTDB): domain Bacteria; phylum Bacteroidota; class Bacteroidia; order Bacteroidales; family F082. Next base: position 61,576 of record JANQGJ010000078.1, read on the forward strand.
AATGGTCAATATAATTATTTTGTCCTCATGTGAAAAAAAAGATGCAAATCCCGATGAAAAAATATTTATAACACCGGTTGAGCCCTGGGAACCTACCTATGAAGACTTAAAGGCTATTTACGACTCCGGTTATAATATTATCGATGGACATTTGAGATTGTATCTGATGGATAGTTTGTATGATCTGAATTATCTTTCAAATATTGAAAGGATAGACGGAAGCCTGCTTATTTACGGGAACCGGAACCTTAAAACTGTTGACGGTTTAAACAATCTTGAATATGTTCAAAGTCTATATATTGGTATAAAGCATCCGGATATGCATGTATCAAATATTGAGAACCTTAACGGACTCGAAAGTCTTGAAATAATTGAAGGTGTGTTCCAGGTTACAAATAATTACAGACTGGAAAATATCTATGGATTAAGTAACCTGAAGCACATTGGAGGAGAATTCCTTATTTATAAGAATAGTATATTGACTTCAATGGATGGCTTGCAAAATCTCGAATATATAAGTTTTACTGATATTTGCGATAACGACAGTCTGACTGATTTTTGTGCATTAAAAAACGTATTATCAACCCTGGAAGATGAAAGAATGGTCCAGATTTGTAATAACAGGTATAATCCAACTGTTCAGGAAATTGTAAATGGAGATTGTCAGCAATGATTGGTGACTTTTTGTTTAATGAAGTAAAATAATTTGTCCGGTATAATTTGAATTCAATTAAGAAGAAGCAAACAGGTTGAAAGAAGTTTTTGTTGTTGATTTAAGAGGAGGGTTATATATTTAAAGTTAAAAGATGAAACGTATCTAAACTATCGTAAAAAGCTTCATTTAACTACAAAAATTTAAATTGGAATCCAGGTTAACCCGTAAGAAATTGCAAAACCTGAATAGTTTATCGACCTGTTATAATCTGTTATGATCTCTTTTGACCACAAATTAGAAAACACCTTTTTCCCGATCAAATCCGGTCCCGGAGCCCTGGAACTAACAATATTCCCATCAGGATCTATAAGTATATAGCGGGGAATGGATTTTATGAGGTAATCATTAACAATACCTGTATTCCAGCCATCTTCGCTGATAAGCTGTAACCAGTTCAGGTTTTTACCAATGATCATATCTTTCCATTCATCATGATCTGTATTAACGGAAACGCTTAAAAATACAATGTTCTTATCGCTGTATTCATTAACAAGCTTTTTCATGCTTTCCAGCTTTGATACACAGGGATGGCACCAGCTTGCCCATACATCAATATAAATATAGTTTCCTCTGAAATCAGAAAGTGAATAACTACGACCTGTAGAATCACTATTGGTAAAATCAGGAGCTTTGGTACCTTTGCTTATCCGGTTCCATTTTTCTACCAGCAACTCAACCTCTGAAGATTTTCCATCATTGCAGTACTTACCAGTGTAGATACTTAACATTGAGTCCAATCCTTCGGGCCCCTTTCTTTTCAGAAGGGAAATAACTGTTTCATATGCAAGATCTTTTTTGATCTTACTATCAGAAATAATGCTGTCGATGGAATTTAGTTTGGCATAGTAATAACCATACTCAATATCATATCTGCTACTGTTCCGGTATGCTTTGTAGGCAGCACGTCTTACCATAATATTGATCAGATTAACGTACTCAGGAAGTTCCATAAAATCATATTCAGATGTAGGTACTTCATTAATAAAATCATAGAAATTTGCACTAACCTCAAAATCTTCACTATTTGTATGGTACATATGACCTGACTGGTATTGTATCATGTGTAATGCCCACTCAAAAAGAATTCTGCTTTTTTCTAGCTTGTAAAACCTGTGATCAGCTTCGTTTTTGATAACAAATGTGGAAATAACAGAATCTTTGTACGATCTTACGGAATCCATAAAAAAAACAAAATCAGTTTCATTCATTGAAATCAACTCTCGTTCCCTTGAGTTGATTTCACTGCTTAGGAGTGATGACATCCTGAGATAATTACTGGCATCATCACCAGTACCTGAGAACTCAATGTTACCCGGAGATTCCCGGTTATCCTTTGAGATAAATAACTCATAACCGTTGGCAACAAACACCGTAAACTTATCTTTTCCATCAGCAACCGTTAAGTACCCGGGATTCTCAATCTCCATTTCCAGAAAAAAGCTGTTGTTATTGTCAATACTGATCGTATCAGTATCATTTTTAGAGATAATCAGTAAATAATTAGTATTTGGTTTATATATGATGCCACGGATAACAACCTTTTTTGATCTCTGGTTACATGATGTTAATAGTATCAATAGTATTAAGCCGGTAAAGTATTTCATTGATTGCAGTTAATTAATTACCTGATTTTTCTATTCTCCATCCTCTCTCTGTTTCAACAATTTCGTATCCATCTGCCAGTTTCAGCTCATATCTGTTGGTTTTCAGAGAGTCATAAGGATTCCAGTTGATGCCTACGTCAAGTACCAGTCCTTTCCAACCGTCAAGCAACAGAATTCCACCTGAAGTTACTTCCAGCTCTCCCCATGCCGATTGTCCGGTAAGCCGGCCATAAACATTACCCTTGTTTTCAAAAGGGGTAATATCTGATGGATTGAACTGAATGCTTAGTCCGTAATTTGGAAGCAGCAGGGTCGGGGAATTCTCGAACCTCTTAACAAAACTCTTATTCAAAGCCTTTGTAATAGTCACCCTTTCTTCCTCGATCTTTTCAAGAGTATCGTAACCATATAGTGATCCGGTAATCACATAATCATTCTCATCAATTGGTGTATAATCCAGTTTATATACAGAAGAGATTACTTCACCGAGATCATCACCTTTACAAAGCTTCCTGTTCCAGCCCGGGGATTTTTCATCAAGGAGAAACCCATACAGAGCACCAGAGGTATAGGCATGAGTCCATGAAATTGTATTGTCGCCTGAATGCGATCCGACCCTGTCATGTAGATATACTATCATTTCCTTCCGGTTCCTGCCACTAAGTGTCATTCCGGTATATTCGGCAAGCCCCTCGTGAAGTTCATTTGCCATTTCATAAATAAATCCGTCAGCATAAAGCTCAGCACGGGATTTTCTGAAATGAAGAGCATCCTGTAATGATTTCAATCTTGCATTCCCGGTTTTTTCACAGGCATCCAGTAGTGCATTCCATTCCAGAAATAACAATAATCTTCCATCTTTGGTATCAAGGTGTTTACATGTTTTGGTGTCCGACAACAGGTTAAATTTGTCTTCATGCTGATGCCATAGTTCATGGATCATTAAGCTTCCCCGGTCATGTTTGTCCTCCGAAAGGGAACTAAAGATCACCATCGACCATGACTGGCCTTCCCAGTCAAAAGCAGTGTTGGCAAGTCCAATGTTTTCAGGAAGAACACCATAATATATTCCGTCATATTCTTTCCAGTTATCAACAGGAACAGGATAGTTTGAAACAGCCTCAAGGGTTTCATCGTTAACCAGAACCAGAGGACCCATCAGGTTTATTCCCCATAATTGCCCACCGTCAGCATCAGCCAGCTTTTCGACTTCATTGAAATACTTTTTCGCTTCTTTCAGGTTATGTGACTGCCCGAAAACTGTTAACCGGCAAATCAGTATAACAATTATTGCGGTCAGTATTATTTTAATAATTTTTGAAAACATATTCTCTCGATTTTTACACCAAAATTAGAAAGCGGATGTCAATGTTTAGGTTAATGAAGAGTTAACGAAGGGTTAATGTAAAATTGTGAAACACATGTTTTATATTTTTGCTTCATGTTCAACAGAAAGATCCGGCCGACAATATTAGTTCTGATATCAACTATTTTAGTATTTGTGTTATTGTTGATTTATTTGAACATTGTATTGTTCCAGTTGAAAAAAGAGAAAATAGAAACTCAGTCGGATGACCTTATTTCCCAGGCATTTTTTAGTATAAAGCACAATACAACAGGACTTAACAATTATGTGAATAATATAATTGACTCAGAGAACGGAGCTGTGTCATTGAATAATCTTCAGAATGAATTAAGGAATATATTCTACAATTACAAAACAGTTTCAACGAAGATAGATACCGTATTTGAGCAACTGGGGTTAAACCTTAAGTATGAATGGACTATTACAGTTCCAAAATTTGAGATAACAGATTCGTTAGTTACTACTTCACTGATCGACTCAAAAAACAAGAGAACAAACGACATTGTTTTGTATGGAAAGGAACATATCAGCGAAGATGCATCCCGGTATGTTTTTTATAAAATTGGGAATCAGCATTTCAGTCAGATTAACCTCTACATAGAGTTCAAAAACATTTATAGTCTGATAGCAAGACAACTTGTTGCTGTGTTGATAGCTGATATTCTTCTGATAATTCTGTTTACAATGGCAATGGTCCATAGTATAAAAACATTACTGAAACAACAAAGAATAGTTACTCTCCAAACAGACCTGCTAAATGCAGTATCACATGAATTTAACACACCTTTGAGTTCCATAAGAATAGGTGGTCAGGCATTGTTAAAACTGAAAGATAATGGCGATCCGGTAACAATTAATAATGTTGCAACCGGTATAATCAGGCAGCAGCAATATCTTAAAAACCTGGTAGATCAGATATTGGCAATGGGTGTATCCGAAAACAGAAGGACTGTTATTGACGGTGAAGTTTTCAGAGCCCATATCCTTGTTGATGAAATTGTAAGAAAATGGACTGTGGCAACTGAAAATGAAAAGGCAGTGGAACTCGGTAAAATTCCGGATTGTGAAATTACCGTTGATCCTCATTTAATTGAACTGGCGCTGATCAATATATTTGATAACTCTGTAAAATATGCCCAAAGTCCAACCCTTCAGATTAAAATAGATGGTGAGTTGCGAAAAAATAAACTTAGATTAAGCATTTATGATGATGGTCCGGGTATTGCATCTGCAGACCTTAAAAATGTATTAAGCAAATTTTACAGGGGTAAAGCCGTAAAGGAAGCACAAGGGTCAGGACTTGGTCTGGGACTTTATCTTGTCAACCAGATAATAAAGATACATAAAGGAAGTTGTGAAGTAGAAAGTCAGGATGGTGAGGGGACCAAAGTTATAATAGTACTACCGGTAAAGTATGTCAGATAAAATAGAAATATTGTTAGTTGAAGATGATATTGATCTGGGGCAGATGCTTAAGTTATACCTTGAGCTGGACAGATTTAACGTACTTGTTGCCACAACTTCAGGCGAAGGATTGGAGTATTTCAAAAAACAAAAATTCTCCATTGGCATTATCGACATTAACCTTCCTGACAGGGATGGGTTTTCACTGGCTAAAGACATACGTAAAACAGATGTATCATTTCCTTTTATATTTTTAACAGCCAGGACTCTGAAACAGGACAAAATTAAAGGGCTGAAACTTGGAGCCGACGACTACATTACAAAACCCTTTGATGCGGAAGAGCTCATATTACGAATAAACAATATCCTAAGCCGCACAGGAGTGCAGAAACAGTCGATAATAAAATTCTCAAATTTCAGTCTTGATATGGATGAATTACAACTCACACATCCTGTAAAAAGCCAAAAAATGACAAGAAGAGAAGCAGAGTTGCTGTATTACTTTGCCTCAAACCAAAACAAACTGATCCGCACCGCTGATATCCTCAGCGACCTGTGGGGTGAAGACGATTACTTCCTGGGACGAAGCATGAATGTATTTGTAAGCAGGTTAAGAAAATACTTAAGCCTTGAACCATCCATTACCATCAGGAATTTAAGAGGTGAGGGGTATGAGTTTGGGTGTGGGTGACAAACTAATAATTCATATAATGACTATAGTATTAGTTCTCAGGTCAGTGACCTAATTAGTATTTAGTACTTTCAATTATTAAATTATTACAATTAAAACGTATATGTTAATCCGGCCTATGAATTAGTATAGCCGGTAGATTTATAATATTAGCTTTTTTAGCTAAATAAAAGATATTATGAAACAATCAACGAATTAATCAGACCTTTAGAATATATACCTTAAACAGAATAATTTGTTAGATTGACATGCGAAAAACTATTCTTACTCTTTTCGGAATCATTTGTATCCTTGTTATCGGTGGTTGTGAGCATGATAATAAACCTGACAATCCTTTTTCAACAATTAATAGATCAACTTATATTCCGGATTATGTGGTAAGTAAATATGATCTGATTAAGGATATTGACCAGTATCTTGATCTGATTGATGAAGTTCATGGTGACCCATATCGTTTGATATCAAAAAAAGATCTTGAGAAAATCGCTGATTCTGTTAAAACAGGTATCATGGATCATCCTGCTGATTCTGTTCAACTACCTGATTGCTATTACGCTCTTCAATATATTTCATCAGCAATAAAGGATGGACACACAATGATAAGGAAACCAAAGAACTGGAGGAAACTATATCCATCTCATTTTCCAATTATTCTGAATAGCATTAATGATACAGTAGTTATCAGAAAAAACCTTGGCAATGAAGAAATTCCGGCCTATGCCAGATTGATCAGTATTAATGACCAGAAGATAAGTAAAATGCAGGCTCAAACCCTGGAATATATTTCCGGTACCCTGACACAACAGCGAAAAGCATCATGGGCAAAGAATTTTCCATACCTGTTACACACATACTTCAAAATCCCGCCTCCGTGGATCATCAGGTATGAGTTTAATGGTATTATTAAATCTGATACCATTACAGGAATGTCTGCCGAAGATTATATCAGCAGCATTCTTGATGATTATTATTCAAATCATGTAACCATCAGTACATATCAGTCTGATTCAGTAATAATTCCTGTTCTTGGTTTATCTGCTTTTAATTATTCGGGTTATTCGGAGTACACAGCACTTATTGATAGCTTCTTTACAAAATACAAAGATGAAAAACAGGTAGTTATTGACCTTCGGGATAATACCGGGGGAAATGGATTATGGAGTTTATACCTGCTTGATTATTTTACAGATAGCAGTTATTCAACATATAAGACATATAAAAACAAGATCAGTCCCCAATTTAAAGAATGGGCAAAGTATCAGTTAAATTCACATTATTACTCTGAAGGAAAGTCGCCGTATCTTTATTGGTATTTCAGGTTGTTTGAGGATGAATTATATTATAAAAAAATACTTGATTCAGAGATCCGGGCCTATGTTGAACTGGACGAACAATTTCAATCACCACATAATAAGAAGTTTAACGGTAAGGTGTTTCTTCTTGTTTCCGGGAAAACATGGTCGGCAGGTGTCGTATTTGCAGCCATTTTCAAGGTAGAAAATATGGGCGTTCTGGTTGGAAAAGAAACAGGAGGAAGAGTTGGCTTCAACAGCGATCCCATAAACATAGAATTGACACATACGAAACTGACAGCCAAAATTCCCACTGCAATATTAGTGCTGCCCGAAGGGAATAATGACAGAGGAGTAATACCTGAAGTCGATATTGATATCCGAATAAGGGATTTGCAGTCGGGAACAGATCCGTACATGACAACAATAGTTGATTATAAATAGTATATAAAAATGAAAATATCTTACAATGTAATTGTTTTATTAAGCGTAGTTTGTTTATACCTAAGTTCCTGTTCTATAGATAAAAAAACAGAAACATATACAATATTTGCCGGGAAAATAGAAAACAATGCAACAAGCGAAATCAGAATTGAAAATAAAGATACGGTCATCTATGGCACGGTTGACGAAACAGGTGAGTTTAAAATTCGTTTTAAGCTTGATCAGGAAAGCCTGTTTAATTACATAGGTAATGAGTTTACCACAATATACCTGTCTCCGGGAGACAGCTTGTTCATGAATGTTGATTCAAAAAACTGGAGAGAATTTGATAAGACACTTGTATTTTCAGGAAAGGGTAGTGCAAAGAATAATTACTATTTTAATAAATACCTGAAAGTTGATGAATTACTTGATTCCGAAAAAAAACGACTTTTTCAATTGTATGAAAAGGAATTTACAAAAGAATTGGATTCGGTATATAGTATACTGATTGACAGATATTATGATTTTACCGAAAAGAATCCACAGATTTCCAATAAACCTTTAACTCTGGAAAAGGAGAATATAGATTACTTAAGAAAATCATACATAGTTCAATATTATATCTATAACAAAAGTACAAATACTGAACTTATTGAAGTTCCCGAAACAGTAGTGCAAACTTTTCAGCAATTTGATTTGAATAATGTTGAACATTTTCAGTTGGAAGCTTACAAACAACTTGTTATCGATTATTTTAAGTGGAAAATCATAAACAGTGGAGAAACAGAACCTGACGATAAACTTGAAATTGCACTCAGTAATATTGACCGTGAGATAACAGACGGTTCTCATAAAGCTTCCACAGCGGGTTACTTTATAGAAAGGAGAATCTCCAGGGGCTATCTGGATAATTTGTTTTTCAAAAATATCAGAGAAAAACTTGGTTCCGATTCATATGATATTTACCTGGAAATTGCGGATAACCTTAACCCGCTGATAGAAGGTGATGCTGCTCCGGAGTTTAAACTGTTTGACAGATACGGAGTAGAGTACACATTGGAGAAATTTAAAGGTAATTATATTTACATTGATGTCTGGGCAAGCTATTGCGGCCCGTGTCTTAGAGAGGTGCCTGATTTTGAGCAGTTAAAAAAGGATTTTTCAGAGTATAATATTTCATTCATAAGTTTATCTCTTGACAGAAAGGAAAGTGATTGGTTATCAGCTATAAAAAAACATGGAATGACAGAATACCAGTTGAAACCAAAAGATGACTGGAGCTCCGACTTTGTGAATGACTACAGTATTAACCATTATGGGATTCCTCACTATATTATAATTGATACTGAAGGAAAAGTTATAGAAATGCCTGCCCCAAAACCATCGAAAGTAAGGGATTTGTTAAATCAGCTTTTAAATAATTCAGTGTCTGATAAGTAAAATATCTGTTAAGTTATGTCATGATTAAAACTGCTTGATAAGGATTTTTAAATTTACTTTGTATTATGAGTAGCATGTACCTTATAGGTTTTATTCAAACAGTATTTTTATCACTGCTGATATTAACAAAAAAAAGGTTGAAACTGAGTGATGTATTCCTTTTCCTGTTTATATTGGTTATGGGTTTGAGGTTGTTAAACATTTACTTTGGTAACATAGGATATTATGAGGTGTATCCAAAGATAGTCAGGTTAATAGAGTTTATATACTGGCCGCTTTTTGGTCCACTGCTTTTCTTATATATTGAAACAATTACATCAACCGAAAACAAGTTCAGATTAATCTATTTAATTCATTTTATTCCGGGTTTTTATGTGATAATTGTTTTTGCAGGTTTTATATACAATAACAGTGGATTATCTCTGAATGAATACTGTCAGAGAGGAATCTTTTTTCAGGCAGGAAAATATTTTTGGTATTACACAACACATATTTATTTCATTTTGTCAATAATAAAACTACATCGTTATCGCAGAAGTGTTGAGAATTACTTTTCCTCCAAAAAAAATGTGGACCTCAGGTGGTTACTAATAATGACATATGGTTTTGGATTATTCCTTTTTACTTCAATGTTCTTTATACTAACCCATGATATAATTCCTGTTGAATTACCGGCTGTCTATTATCACTTCTCATGGTTTGTTCTGGTTATTTACATCTTTGGGATCGGATATTTTGGTTACAGACAGAAAGGTGTTTTTGATAATGATGAGTTGAATCCGGAGAGAGAAAATCAATTGGAGTTGGTTGAAAGAGCTCAGACATACCAACCTGTTAGGGTTACTACCGAAGACCTCAAAACTGATCAGTACATTAAAACTAAACTTGGGAAGGATGAAAAAGAAGTTATTCTGAAAAATCTTAAGAATTGCATGAAAACAGAAAAACCATACCTGGATAGTGAACTTGACCTGAAGAAATTATCGGAAGCAATTAATACCACGCCCAATAAATTATCACAAACGATCAATTCAACTTTTAATAAGAACTTCTTTGAATTTGTAAATGAATACAGAATAGATGAAGTGAAATATAAGTTAACCGATCCTGATTTTTCTCAGGAAAAGATCATGAATATAGCTTATGATTGTGGTTTTAATTCCAAATCATCATTCTTTTCGGTGTTTAAGAGGTTAACATCTCAAACTCCCACTGAATATAAAAACAAACATGGTGTCAGTAAGTAATCATTAATTGTATAAACTGTTTACGTACAAACCGTTATTTTATGACAAGGCACATAATGGTAAGTTGACTATTATTTTGTCCAACCTTATAAGATTGCACTCTTACCGGATTTATGTGATTTAGTTTTGCTGCAGGTAATTATTAATATAAATCCATAAAATCTGTTTTATGATAAAAAAAGGCACACAACCAACAGGGTATGTAATTATAGCAAGCGCAATAATTTGGGGAGTAGTTATTTATTCATGTGCATATACATTGAAAGAAACCGAATTGAACACAAAAATCCAGGATATCTTAATTGGCGGAGCATTATCGCATCTGTTATTTGTCTGGGCACCAATTGCACTTTTGTTCAAAAAAACAAAAATGAATGGAAAGTCAGATGCTTAAACTGACTTGTTAACTCTGCCGGTTTAGTCATAGCAAAACTTAACATAAATATGGTAACACTGTCATTTAAGAAATCATTTCACTTCATTAATGTATTGGTAATAATAATATTGTTGGTTACAGGGTGTGGTCGTAATGAAGAAATAATCATGTTCAGGTATAAAAATCTGACACAAACAGGAGATTGGAAACTAACCAAAAATGACTCTACAGTAAACAATGGTCATATTAAATTAGAGAACAAGATTTGGCTTATGCACTTTATTCACTGGTGGGAACTTAATGAAGACAATAAAAATGTATCTGATGAATATGTGAGAGAATTACTAAAGAATGTATGGGGAATGCAATTTGAGTTAACAGGAACGGAAGGCAAAACAACTATAGCTGGTCATGAAGCAGTATTTGTGGAAGGGATGCTTGGGGATTTTGTTAATACCATATTTGTAGTTTGGAATTGTCCGGAGTCGGGTCGTCAATTCCTGTCCGACTGTAATATCAATATTTCGTTGAACACACCAGATAAATTGCTTGAACTACAGGTAGATGATATAACAAAATCCATATGTTGTCATGATCATGAAAATGAGTCAGATAACCCTCTGTTAACAAATCATATATCATATGAAAATGTAGGTGTATCATTTAGCATTCCGCCAAACTGGCACTCTGACTTTTACATTGTTAACCCTGATTCTGATAAAAAATATCCCGGGTATTATAAGGATGGTGTAACTGAAAAACATGGTGTAATCTGGAATTTGGTAACCGATTCGGAACGGGAAATAAACTTTGTTTGGGAGAAAAGCAACAATGATCCCATACTCGAATCTTTTGACGTTGCATTGTTTAATTTTTTCAATGATACTGTTACTTTTAAAAAAGATACATTGGAATATCGTTCTGTTTATACAAATATCATTAATCAGTCTGATGCTTTTGAGAATTCGTATGTCGAATGTTCGGGAAGTTATGAACTAGTAACAGAAATTGTTGGTTATATACCCATTGATACCAGTAATTATACATATCAGGCTTTTTTTTGGAGAACCGAACAGTATAATTGTTTGGTTGTAGCCACAATGGTATCACATAATAATATCTGGGGTATTCCGGTTGATTTAGTGCCAACAAAGAAACAATTTGATAAATTTGTAAAGGATGATGTACTTGAAAATATAGATATCCCGGTAATCAGAAATAAATAAAGAAATGAAAATATTGATATCAACAATAATATTTCTCCATGGCCTAACCATTGGAGCGCAGATAGTAGAAAGTTATGAAGTAAATGCCGAATTTTTCCCCAATGATGCACAAATGTGGGGATATGCTGTTTCGCCTGACGCTTTTATGAGAGCGAATTCAATTGTTGAGCTCAGAGGATCAGTGGAAAATGAAGTTAATTTCTATCTGCATGGTGAGCTGAAAATTGATTCAATCCTGGAAAATGGAAGACGTATTGAATATTCTGCAACAAAGGAATTCTATCCATATGATTACTCATCAATTGCTTTAAAAGTGACGATTGAAGCGGTACCTGATAGTAGAAAAATAAATATACATTATTCAGGATTTTTCAATCCTTCAAGAGCAAGGGCATTGTCGAATTATATGCGGATCAACAGGAATGAGGGAGTTTATCTTAGAGCCTATGGTTATTCACTTTGGTTTCCCGTATTCATAGAAAGTAATGAACAAAGTTATGAAGCCAACTTTAAATCAGTAAATGTAAAACTTCCACTAAACTTCAGGGCATTGGTGGTAGGGGAGTTGATTGAAGAATATGAAAATAATGATAACTACCACGCAACATGGAAGCCGGGATTAATGGATATCACAGAAGTTCAATGTTCGGCAGGTGAATACAATATTGTTGAGAAAAACAATGTGGTTGTTTATCACTATGATAATGAAGGATCAAAACAAAACGCTGGAAAAATACTTGATTATGTAATTGAGCTTAAACAGTTGTTTTCAGATAAGTTAATTCAAACTGATAATGATATTCCCATTTACATAAATGAAATGCCGAAATATGGAGATATCTCAAGTGAGAATGTTGTTGGTATACAGACAAGGGTATTCAATAGCTTTGAGACAGATATATATTCAAAATTAACCATTGCACATGAACTGGTACATCCATATGTGCAGTATCCCATATCCCGTGATAATGAGTTTTATGCGCTTATTATTGAAGGTTTTCCCGGTTTCTTTCAGTTTTATGCTGCAGAGAAAACAATTCCTGATCTTTTTGACATGGAGGAATATATGAAAGGAAAAGAGGTTCAGTATCTGGAATACAGAAGAACAGGTAAGACCAGAAGAGGGAATACTCTTCCCAAAGAAAAACCGATTCTTGAAATAACTGCCGATGAAATAGGGGTCTATAAAGACAGATTTGTACTAAATGATCGTGTACATCTGTTTATGTATGACCTGTGGATGAAAATGGGAGATGAGGGGTTCGATAGTTTTCTAATGCAATTATTTGAACTACAACCTGCTGATTACTCTTCATTTGAAAAAGTTGTACTGAATTATCTACCTGGATACAAAGCAAAATTGAATACCTGGTTAAAAACTACTGATTATCCTGAGTCGTTGCGGGTGAAATAGTGGTTTGGTGAAGTTATCGTACATGGTAGAGAAGGGTTATGTACTTTAACACAAATCTTGTTACCTTATTCGTAAGAAATTATATTGATGGCAATATTTCAGTTGTATTGTTAAGTTATATGGAATAAATGTTGCAGTATTTCATTATTGCTAACTTACATACAAGCAATAGGGTTTGTGTTTTACAACATGAAAAAACTACTCTTTAGTTAAGCGTTTTGTCCTACTATAAGCGGGTATTGTTTCGAATAATACTTATTAATAGATTTGATGGGTTATAACAATTGTTACACATTAAAAGCACAAAACTCATGAAAACTAACGAACTAACATTTGAAGCTCTTATAAACTATCATAAAATGGAAGGCCAGGAGGAAATAGCTTACCTGGCTATCATGTTTACCGTTATAATTGGAATTATCGGATACCTGGGTTCTGCTCAGAAAGTTGAAAAAAGTGCCAGAATATTGATTCTTCTTTTTTATATTGGGTTTCATTTTGCTATGGTTTCTTCTTTTCTGGCATCAATGAAAATTCATGGTGCTATTCACAAAGAAATAGCTACCTATGTAATTGAGAACCCTGAAATATTCAACAAAGGAACAAGAAGCTGCCTTTACAATGAGTTAAAGGAAATGAAACCGCATAATGTTGGAAGAATGGAGCTCGCAGGTCATTTATTATTAGTCTTTATGATTCTTTGTATTCTTAGCCTGGGTTCGAATAGTATTCTTCGTTGGACCAGGATAGAAAATATTTTTATAAGAGGTAAAACCACAAAGTAGTTTTATAAATTACCCTGACTTATTATGGTTTATGAATTGGGTTCAACACAAATTACGTACTTTCCCACTGATGTTTTTTTACAAATTGTAATTATAAAAATGATCTCATGTTATGAAATTTGTTTACTGTAACCTCTCTCTGATGGATATTTAATTGATGATTTAAACAGGTTGTTTCTACAAATCAGCTATTGGAACAATAATCCCTTTTTCTTTAAGCATTGTTACAAGCATTTTAATGAATTGGATGCTTTCTTTATTTAATGATAATTTAAGGCTACACTTTGGTGATCCCTTTACACCAATAACACCTGTAATCCTGGTTCCATGTCTTTGATATTCTTCTATTTGTGAAACAATTGGTTCGAGTATTGCCTGATATAGTTTTGGTAAACTATCAGACACAGAAGTCATGTTTTCGGTACTGGTATCGGCATTGTTTAAAGTTTGGTTTTTTAAAGCTATTGTTGATATAAGATGCGGACATGGTAACTGTAAAATACCTGTCTCGGAATCAATCAATATATCCATTATTTCCAATAATTCTTTATTTGAACGTTGCAGGTTTTCATTTAAAAATGAAGTTAAGATGCAATGTGGTAGTAGAATCAGGTTCTGTTTTAATTTATTTCTCATTTGAAAGGTATTTGATCCATCTTAGTGCTTGAATAACCCTGATCGTTTAACATTATTAATGAGCCGGGCCAGACAAGTGCCAAAAGCAAAGTGTTTTTAACTAATCTTTGTAAGATAAAGAATCAATTGAACTTAATAACTCTTAAGCAAATGTCTGGCATCGCCAGTTGAATTAAGAAATCTGATTTTCTAACCATTCATACCAATTATTCATGCCTTCCCCTGTTTTGACTGATGTTTCAAAGAATTTTAGCTTTCGGTTAACTCTGAGAGCGTAGTCTTTACATCTGTCAATATCAAAATCAAGGTATGGTAGTAGATCAGTTTTATTTATTATACAAATATCGGATGATTCAAACATAGTAGGGTACTTCAGTGGTTTGTCATCACCTTCGGTCACACTTATTATTACTATCCTTTTAGCTTCACCAAGATCAAATAGTGAAGGACATACAAGGTTACCTACATTTTCAATGAAAAGGACACTATTGTCTTCAACTTTTAAAGTATTGACTGCTTTTTTAACCATGGCTGAATCAAGATGACATCCATTGCCGGTATTTACCTGGATAGCAGGTGCCCCGGCTTTCTCAATTCTTTCGGCATCGTGGATAGTTTGCTGATCACCAACAACTATAAAAAAATTAATTATGTCTCCTTTCTCCTGAATTGTCCTTTCCAATAAACTGGTTTTTCCTGATCCGGGAGAACTCACAAGATTTAATGCCTTTATGTTTTTGTCCTCAAAATGGCTCCTGTTTTGCAGGGCTGTTTTGTCATTTTTTTGTAGGATGTTTGCCTGTAGATTAAGTTCGCGTTTTTGTCCTTTTTCCCCGGCTGTTTGAGTTTTGTTTGAACTCTTGTTTAGCCCGGCTTCACCAAATTTTAAAAGCATAAGCGGCTGATTATCCAGAGTCTTGTTATTAGTACACATATTTTTGTTTTTTATTATTGAATATAATTACGTTATGAGTTGTCGGACGTTTACAAATAAATTAAATGTCAGACATAAATTTTATTACCAATTATTTGAATTGAATATCTGATTCAGTGGTTTCAGGAAAATCATAAATATCTTGGAACATTTCTGGTATATCTATTATATGACCTTCCGTATTTTTTCCTGCAATATTTCTCTTCCCCAAGAATAAGAATATGTGAAGGTATGTGGTATAATATTGTAAGGATAATCAGAAGCCACGAGGCAGTTGATATACATATTCCAATCAACATTATCGTCCAGCACAGGTAAAGCGGATGTCTTGATATCCTGTACATCCCTTTTGTGATAGGTTTATTAATTGGAGTAGTTCCATAGTTGTACAATGCTAAAAGGTTCATAATCACCCCCAGTAAAAAAAATGATACTCCTACATAGAAACATATTGAACCATATAGAACAGGTACCCAAATTGTTGTAATCATTATTGCAAACATTAGCACCATTGTGCCGGTTGAAGCCATTTTATCACGTTTTGAATACCATGACATATCATTAAGCCTTCTTATGGCACGGGGATTTATCATAAATAAGAATAATAAATTCCCCCATGCAATAACAGGGCCAATCCAGGCATTCAAAACTCCAATTTGCAGGTTTTCAAATAAATACATTATTGTGATCATTTCATTAAAATAAATTAAACTCTAACATAAAATTGTAACCAAGATCAGTATATCTGGTGTATACAAAATCGAACTCATTTGCAATTTCAACTAATTCCGGAGGAGATAACCTTAGATGTTCAGGTGGTCCAAAATGAGTAATTTCTTTTTTACAATCAATTGTTATTAATTTCCCTCCGGGTTTTAAAACCCGGTAAATTTCACTGAACAAGGTATGT
Organism: Bacteroidales bacterium; assembly: GCA_028277395.1. GTDB lineage: Bacteria > Bacteroidota > Bacteroidia > Bacteroidales > F082. The sequence goes on from JANQGJ010000078.1 coordinate 78,042, forward strand.
TTGCTTTCTCTCAAATTGAGTGCATGCAATACTGTTGCCACAAAACATACATTTATGCTGTTATCTGCCAAAGGCAGTGGTTTTGTAATATCAGCAACCTTTGCATCAATATTGGTTATACCTGAATCTGAGATTTCTTTCCTTAAATGATCAATAGTATCTTTATTGATATCAAAAGCAATGATTCGACCTGTTTTACCAACCAGTGATGATACGTAAACTGAGTACTCACCTATACCACATCCCATATCAAGAAAGCTATCACCATCTTGGATGTTTATATTTTTAAAAACCAAATCTGGCGGATGCATATGTGTACTCGTAGGGCCGTGTTTTCGCCTTTTACGTCTCATTGATGAATCTCCTGGGGCTTCGTGATTACAGTTACTAAATTTTTCCATGATTAATTAAATTTTCGATTCTTATTCGCCATGCCCTGAAAGCTCAGCTATTTCATTGATTATTTCTGCCATTTCTGATCCCAGTCCTTCTACCTCAATTCCAACGTCCAGGAACCCTCTAATTATCAGTGCAATTGCCTGCATCTCGTTCAACCCCTTTGACTGTAGATAGTTAACTTCTCCGATGTCAATCCGTCCGATGGCTGCTTCATGAGACATTCGTGCATCAGGATGCATTGCCCGCAAACCAGGTATTGCTTCAATTATTCCATTATCATTTAACATTAATCCCGAGCAGTCCACATGAGCCCTTGTCTCTTTTGCTGCTCCGATCAATAAACCTGTCTGAATAACCTGTCCTCCATGATTCACTGCCCTGGCAACAAGTTCAGCTCCCGAGTTTTCACCGTCCATTAGTACTGTTCCTCCAATATCGCAATAAGTGCCCGGGAAAGATGCTAATACCGTCATGTACTTGGCACTTGCATTTTTCCCAGATAAATGAGTAAATGGATCTGTTTGAATATGTTTCGGAGGTTTTACAGAATAATAATTACTGATATATGTACCATCATCATCAACAATAGTTGCAGTGCGTGGACGTACAACAAAATCAGTCCCCCAATTATGTATCATTGTATTAATCAGTTTTGCACCCTTTCCTACGAAATGTTCACTAATAGCTATATGTAAGCCTCCTTTGATTGTACAACCGGATGTACATCCTGTAATCAAATGTAAATGTGCACCTTCCTCCAAAACAACGATGTTGTGGATACACATCGTACTCATTTCGCGATGCATAAACAGAGCAGTATGAAGAGGTTCATTTACAATTACATTTTTCCTGACTCGTATGAAATATCCGTTTTGCTCTTTTTTGAATGCAGTTTGAGTGAACTCATCCTGGTTCTCATCTATTGCTTTAAAATGATATTTATCTTTTATTTCAGGATAAATAACGAAGGCTTTCTTTAAGGGAATTATCTCAACCCCGTCAATCTGAGGCAAAAAAGTAAATATGGAGGTTCCATACATAAAAAATTTCCCGGCTTCTGAATTGTCATTAAGATTGATACCAACAGATTGTAATGAATTGATTTCATCTTCTTTAAGTTCATCAATAGAGTCGATTTTAGGTTGGTCCTCCTCAATGTCATTAAATATTGATAAATCCATATTTATGTCATTTGAAGAAACTGATTTCACTGAAATTTCTGTATTAGTTCTTGTTTTCATAGCTGATCCTCCATTAGATTATTTTGACATTTGATGCAATAACTATATCCGTTCTTTCTGATTTGATCCATCATAATTGCCGGGTTCCCACTACAATGGATTTTACCATCAAGCAATACATGTGCCTTATCAGTATGGATATAGTTTAAAATTGCAGCTGAATGAGTTGCTATCAGCCCTGAATTCCGAACCATAGGTTCACATCTTTCTTTTAATAGTGTTTCATTGATCATCGACCCGATCATTATCATATGCTCAGGATCTACTCCTGAGTCCGGTTCGTCAAGTATTAAAAATTCAGGTTTGGTTATTAAAACCAGAAAGAGTTCGGATTTTTTCATTTCTCCACCTGAAAGTCCATCATTAATATTCCTTTCCAGGAATTTTGACATATCATAATGGTCAATCATATTTCTTTTGAAAACTTCATCACCTAGTATTCCTGGAACAAGTAATTCAATCAGGTTTTTTAATTTCACACCCTTTATAGTTGGAGGGCGTTGTTCTGAAACACCTAAACCAAGTTTTACTCTTTCATCAATGCTTAGATCATTAATTTTCTGATTATTAAATATTATTTCACCCTGAGTGATTTTATATTCAGGATATCCCATTAAAGTGGAGATCAAAACACTTTTGCCTGATCCGTTTGGTCCAAACAAAGTATGTACTTCATTGTCAGGAATGTTCAGGTTTATTCCCTTCAGCACCTCCTTGTTTTCTACATCTACATGTAAATTATCTATTGTTAACATAGTTTAAATTGACTTTTAGTTTGTGATTTTCCACCCGACAGTATTTTCCTGTGTTTTCCACATACTACTATACAAGCCGGCCTCATACAATAATTCATCGTGTGTTCCCTCCTCAGAAATTTGCCCGTCCTCAAGTACAATTATTTTATCAGCATTTTTTATAGTTTTAAGTCGGTGTGCAATAACAACAACTGTTTTGTTCTTTAGCAGGCTGGAAATCGCACCTTGTATAAATAATTCATTTTCAGGGTCTAATGAAGATGTGGCTTCGTCAAGTAAAACAATTGGAGCATCTTTAAGCATTGCCCGGGCAATGGAAAGTCTGAGCTGTTCACCACCCGATAGGTTTCCCCCGTTCTCATCAACCATAGTGTTATACCCATCAGGTAACATTGAAATAAAATGATGACAATTTGCCATTTTAGCAGCCTCAATAACTTCTTCCCTGGTAGCATCTTGTTTCCCAACCCTGATATTGTTGTAAATTGTATCTTTAAACAATATTACCTTTTGGAAAACCATACTGACTTCTTTCAGTATCATTTCAGGATCAATTGACTTTAGGTTATTCGTTCCGATGTGGATGTTTCCTTCATTGACATCATAAAATCTGGCCATAAGATTCGTCATAGTAGATTTTCCCGAACCTGAAGGCCCAACCAATGCTGTCATTGATTTTTTTGGTATGGTTACATTAACATTTTTCAGCACATTATTATCATTATAACCAAATGAAACATTGCTAAAAACAATATCCTTATTTTTAAAATTCACATGATCTTTATTACCCTTAAGCTCCTTCTCATTTAACAGGTTTTGTATTGTTTGTCCTGCAATCATGAGATATCTGATTTTAACATAATTAATGGAAATAGCTTTTAGGTTTTCGAAGAATCGCGAACTAATAATGATAAAGATTATGAAGGTTCTTCCGTCAAGACTTCCCCCGATCATGAAGTAAGACCCCATCAGTATGAGCATCACCAGACCAAAATCTATGGAAATACCTGATAATACCATAATCGGACTCAGAGTTCCTTCTGTTTTTAGGCTCCGTTTTTTGAAATCATACATTTTTTCAACCAGGTCATCAAATTTTTTCTGTGAATTATTGAATGACTTGATAAATTTGATTCCGCTTACAAACTCAATAATGCTATTGGCTAAAGCCGATGATGACTTGTACAGAGCTTTTCCCCGCACATGCATGATCTTTTTTGCCCATACCAGTAATCCTATGGCCAGTGGCATTGTAATAATAGTAGCAATGGCCATCCTGTAGTCAATGTAAAACAAACCGGAGGCGACTAATAAACTCAATACGAAAGTTGATATTACTTCTGGCAGAAGCATAGTCATTATTAATTCTACTTTATTTACATTCTCGAGCGTTTTGTTTGATAATTCTCCGGTATCAGTCTTGGTAAAAAAACCGAGAGGGAGTTTTCGTACATGTTCACCAAGCCTCAGTCTTAAATCCTTAATCATCAAAGTCCCGTCAGCACGTGAAAGAGTTACACTTAAATAAGAAAATAATACCCTGAATAATGCACTGCCTGCAATCACATATACATACGACCAGAGTTTTTCCAGATTAAAAGATTTATCAATTATGTCGCACAAAACGAAGTAAAGCACAACAAAAGGTACTGCTCCGAAAATAGCTTCAAATACTGAAATCAGAGTTACCCTGACCATACGGTTCATATACTTTCCTGCAATTGTCCTGATTATTTCTACCATGATATTTCCTCCTGTATATGTTTTAGTTGTAGCTCATTATGTTCAATTTTCCAATTAGCAGCATCCTTATGCATATTCCACATCTGAGCATATCTTCCTTCTAAATCAAGCAACTGCTTATGTGTTCCCTGTTCCATTATCTTACCTTTTTCAATGTATAATATTTGGTTGGCATTTTGAATTGTTGAAAGTCTGTGTGCAATAACAATTACTGTTTTATCCTTTAACAGAGCGTTAAGTGCTTCCTGTATCTTATCTTCATTTTCACTATCAGCGTAACTGGTTGCCTCATCAAGTACAACAATTGGTGCATCTTTAGCTAAAGCCCTGGCTATGGCAATACGTTGCTGTTCACCTCCGCTCAGGTGAACTCCTGTTGGACCGATAACAGTATGGTATCCGTTTTCCAGTTTTTGAATAAATTCATCGGCCTGAGCCTGTTTGGCTATTTCAAGCACTTTTTTTTCAGAAATACTTTTGTCACCCATACGGATGTTCTCAATCACAGTATCATTAAACATGAAAATGTCCTGAAATACGAAACTGATATTCTTCATTAATGTATCACCTTTTATTGATTTAATATTCTCGCCACCAATGGTAATATTTCCTTTTATAACATCCCAAAACCTGGGTATTAATCGCGCTACTGTAGTTTTTCCTGCACCTGAAGGACCAACCAATGCGGTTATGGTGCCTTGTTTTAATCTAAAATTCAGATCATCCAGTGCAAGATTCTTCCCGTATGAAAAAGAAACATTATTAAATTCCACGTTATAATTATCCAGTTTTGAAACAGTTCCGTTATCTTTAATTTCATTTACATCCAATACAGCCCTTAGCTCATCCACTCCTTTGAATATCTGAGTGAGATTTGAACCAAAACTGGTTAACTGTTTCATGAACCTGATAAGACCAATTCCAATGAACATGAACATCAGAAATGTTGACAGTGTGATCTTTCCAATAGCAAACATATAACCACCCACCGGCAATAGTAATAATACACCGCTATCCATTAATAGTGCATATATTGCAAAAAAAGCTGCTGCTTTTTCATTCATATCAATCCAATACTGACTGTATTTTTCAGCTTCTTCTTTGTATCTTCTAAAAGAAAAAACAGAGAGGTTAAATGCTTTAATTACTGGCATACCGCGAATAAAATCAATTATAGTTGTATTCATGTCTGATTTTATCTTGAAGAATTTCTGAATGTTTTCTTTTTCAATTCTCATTCTGAACCTCTGCAGTCCAACTCCCAGAAAAACTGGTAAAATGCTTAATAATGCCAGAAGAATGTTAAATGAAGCCAACCAGCTAAAAATTATAACAGGTAGAAGAATAACTGATATCAGGTCAACAAGATTATGAGCTGTAAACTCTTCAATGGCTTCAATATTGCCCATCATAATTTTCTTGATTGTACCCGAACTAGTATCAGAATAATAGCCCAATGGTAACCTCGTTAGTTTTTTTGCCAGAGCGACACGCAGGTCAAACAGAATATTATATGCTGCAATATGTGATTGTGTCATAGCTATTCCGGAAAAAATCATTTGACCTGCAATAAAAAGTGCAGCAACTCCACCGAGCATCAATAAATCACTCATAATAAATGGTGGCCGGATAATTTTCTCAATGATGAGATAGATTATGTAATATGGTCCTAATGAGCAAATTGAGCTAAAAAAGATCAATAAGCCCGATATTCCCAGGCGATATTTCCCTCGTTTTGATATTGAAATCAGGAATTTTAACGATTTGTTTTTAAACATGTTTTGTGATTTTAAAAGTTTACCCATGAAAATAACACCCTGGCTGTAAGACCTGCTATAACAGGCAGAATTATGATTGAACACCATTTTATTAAAACGAACTTCCATCCCATGAAACCTATTTCAAATGGTGTACGCATCAATTCCCATGTTGCCCAGGCAACGAAGTACGACATTACCGGTCCAATTCCCGCACCGGATTTTAACAGGACAGAAGCTAGTGGTAAGGCAACAAAAGGACCTCCAGGGGTTAGCATACCAGCAATTGTACCAACCCCAATTCCTCTTAATCCACTTTGATTTCCAAGTATAGTACGAATGCTGTTACTTAGATCAAGACTGGTAACTAACCCCACAATAACAAAGGCAATTATTAATAATGGTAGTATTCTTAATCCTGTACTATATGCAATTTTCAAACCCTGGAGGTGAACACCTTTTGTATATGCAAATACAAATACTGTTATTGCAATTACACCCATTATGATTGTTGTTGTTAACATATTATTATTTTTCATTGTTATAAGTAGTAAATAAATGATTCGAGTCTTTTTTTGTTGTTTTGGTTATTATTACCATCAAATGAGAGGTTAAGCACAGGGGTATCTCTTTTATCTGATATACCTTTGCTTAAAATATTCAAATTAATGCCGGTATTTTCGTAAGTTGAATTTACTGTTATAACTGCATCGGTGTTTGCCGGAGGATTTTGAGCTTTAGCATGTCGGTATCTTCCAAATGCACCGGTATATAATCCAATTGTGGAGTCCGCATATTGAACTAATTCTTCAGGACTGTTTGCGTAGGGACTTTCTTCTTTAAGTTCCTTTGAAATTGCAAGTATTTCGTCTTTAAAGTCTGATAGTATATTATTGAAAACAACATTTGTCCTGCCATTTTGATTGATAAAATCATTCAGATGCATCCATATTGCCTCAGCGAAAGAATAGTAAACGACTCTGTGTTTCTGTATCTCCAGGTATTTGAATGTATAATCATTAAGAAAATCATTAAACACAATCATAGGTTCACCAGCTGCCAATATTCTTTTTCTGTATTCTGTTCCTTTTATCAGAGAATACAGGTCCCGTGCGAGCAAGCACAGGTTTTCAATATTAAATGTTCCTTTCTGAACCAGACTCTTCATTTGCTGAAGATGTTTTTCTCTTTGATGAGAAGGAGCAATCCTGATAATATCCCCGGCAATCAAACATCTGAATATCATTGCAGAATCCCGTTTATCCATTTTCAGAATATCTTCGAGAAATGGTGCCACTACATAAACACCAAAAAAGTTCTCTTCATCCAATTTTGTTCTCAATAACCGGTGATATTGTGCGTCTATTTCTGTACCTTCGGTCTGAGGAATAAAAAATGCTGTGTTTTCATTCCCACTTCTATTTTCCAGTTTATCAAAGCAATCACCCAGCAACGAGGTCATAGAGTAATACTCATTTGTCAGAGTATATTTCCTTCCAGTATTTATAGTCTTAATATTTGTTTGTGGTAACACTTCAATCTCAAATCCGTTTTGTATGCTTATCTCCTGGAACAAATCAGAATACGGGTATAAATAGGGAATGTAAACTTTTGTGTTTTCAGGTAGTTGGGATAATCTTTGATTACTTACATGCTTTTTAAATATTGGATTATTTGAAACCAGGTTTAATTTTGTTTCTGGACTTTTATTTTTCAGGCTATTTACAAAAGCTTCAACCCTTGTTATAACACCAATCTTTGATGCATGTTCATCAGTTTCAATATTCAGATAAGGTTTGTCTCCCATAATTTCCCGGAAATAATGAGATAATGCTGAATCAGGGCCACATCCGTGATGAGTCAGAAAAACAGCATACATGTTTGCATTATTACGAACAAAATAAGCCGCCGATAAAATAGATTGTCCAAATGACCAGTTCATGCCCGGATAATCATTGGTGATATCATATTGCGGCAGTTCGTAAAATGGAATTACCTGATATCCCATGTCCATTAATTTATCCGGGATACCCATATTTAACACCGGATCGGATACTCCGTACATTTTAGAAATAATAACAAATGATATATTATCATTATTGATCCTGTCTTCAATACTTAGTCTTCTTTCCCTGATCTTAGCCTCGAAACGCTGGCCGGCTTCCATACCTTTTCGCAACGCTATACTGACTTTATCTTCAGTTTTATTAAGTTGTCGGCCCAATTCAATGAAAGGTCTTTTCATGAATTCTCTATCAGGTTCAAATGCAAGAACAGGAGATAACAGAACAATCCCTTTCTTTTTTAGTTCCATTGATATTTCAATGATCTTGCTGGCCTGCTGCATGTAGGCGCAACCAAATACCATCCTGGGATTAGAATTCAGTTTCTTTACATTATATATATCTGGAAAAAAGATATAATCGACATGTTTATTTACAAGTTCTGCAACATGACCTGTTACTAATTTCATTGGAATGCAAGTTTCTTCATGTGATTGTTCCTGCCCGAGGTTTATACTGTTTTCATTGCTCCAGTCAGATAATATGACATTTAGTTCCAGTGCTTTAAAAAATGAATAATACATGGGAAACATGCTGAAAGAAAACAGGGACCGGGGAATACCAACTGTTTTTTTATCAGGATCAATGTTACATTCGTAATCCTCAAAGATCATCTTTTCTGTATGAGTATGGTATTTGTTTGTTTCAGATGGTTCATACTTTTTTATTACTTCTGTGTTATGTAATCCCTGCCTGCCAACTTCAGCAAAACCTTTAAACTTTGATTTGTTCCCTTTCATTTCTTCCAGAGCAAGTATAGCTGCACCGTAGGCACCTGTAACACTAAAGAAATCAGGGATTCTTATTTCACGTTTCAATAATATTTTCAGCGCATTGGCAACCCCCGGATTAAATGCAATACCCCCCTGAAGAAAAATCCGGTTACCAATCTTGTTTTGTCCTACAACTCTATGCAGATAATTTTTCGCAATGGAGTAACACAAACCGGAAATGATATCCTCAATTTTATTTCCACTGGATAAACTGTAAGCGATAGCGGATTCTATAAAAACAGTACACCTCTCACCTAATGTAACCGGATGTTCTCCTTTAATTGCAAGTTTTCCAAGTTCATCTATGGCAATGTTGAACTTTTGGGCTTGTTCCTCAAGAAATGAACCAGTTCCTGCAGCACATACCCTGTTCATTTGAAAGTTGTTTACAACTCCGTTTTTTATACTTATATATTTGGAATCCTGTCCGCCAATTTCAAAAATTGTATCTACTTTTGGATCGATTGTAACAGCTGCTTTCGCCTGTGCAGTAATTTCATCCTTAATAATGTCTGCACCAATGTGTTTACCAATAAGATGGCGCCCTGATCCTGTTACTCCCACACCGGAAATTTTCAGGTTATTTCCTGATTCAGTTTTGATTTTTACCAGTCCTTCACGAACAGTTTTTAAGGGATTGCCTCTTGTTCGCAAATATTTATAATTAATTACTTCACCATCAGGATTTATTATAACAAGGTTGGTACTTGTGGAACCAATGTCAATACCCAGGTAACATTTTTTGACTGATGAAATGGGTTTTACAGGGAGAGTATCGTGTTTTTTTGTGATGTCTTCTGGTTCAATTACGGATAGTGGAGGCAATTCTTTATTATCATAATTCAAACTGTATGATTGTTTGATTGCTTTTAACCCCGGTGATATATTATGATAGTCCAATTTTAAATCATCATGTATGGCAATAAGGGCAGCACCAACAGAGTTTGTAACATCAAAATGATCCGGTACTATTATTTCTGTCTTGGTTTTTTGTAGTATATCTCTAAGCGCATCAACAATTACCAGGTTTTTGGCAACCCCTCCAATAAATATTACCGGTGGTTCGATTGGTAAGCGGCGAATTACCGAACTCTTGTAGTTTTTTACTATAGAATATGCAACACCTTTTAATATATCCGGGGGCGGAACTCCTTCCTGTTGATGGTGAACAATATCAGTTTTGGCAAAAACACTGCACCTCCCGGCAATACGTGGAATTGACTTAGCTTTCCGGGCATATGATGAATACTCTTCAACTTTAATATTCAGTCTGGAAGCCTGTTCTTCTATAAATGAACCTGTTCCTGCGGCACAATCGGAATTTGATCCAATTTTCAGCATACTATTACCGGAAATTCCTGGTGTTTGAGTTCGTTGTGAATTAAAACCAGTAATGTAATTAGCGCTTTGTCCGCCGATTTCAATAATTGACTTTGCTGTTGGATACAGGTATTTAGCTCCCTCAATGGCTGCTGATACTTCGTTTACATGACTTATTTCAATACCATCGGTAATTTGTTTTGACAGATTACCGGTGATTGCTCCATGAGTTATTCCTGAAGTATCGAATTTACTGTTTATTTTGTTGATAATAAGGTCAAGTGTTTCATTTACTTTCCCTTTGTGTTTTTTATATTGATTGAAAATGAGTTTATTATCATTGTCAATTATAGCTACTTTGACTGAAGAATACCCAATGTCGATACCTAAACTGTAAGTTTTCATTGATCTTCTATTATTAAGAAGGTAAAGTATTGGTTTATGATTTATCGAAATCGTTTATTGCCTGTAAAGCCATAGAGGCATAAACAAGGGCAGGGCCACCTCCCATGAAAACAGATACACCAACAGCTTCGATAAGTTCTGCACGGCTTGCTCCGCAATCAAATGCTCTTTTGGTATGATAGGCTATGCAGCCTTCGCACCTGTCGGCAACACCAATTGCCAACGCTATTAACTCTTTTACTTTTGGGCTTAATGCTTCATCAGAATCCATTGTTTGATGCATCTGCATGAACCCCTTGGTAATCACTTTGTTTTCTTTTCCAAACTCGGCTATTGCGATGTTTACTTTTTCGTTTAATTCTTTGTAATCTGATACCATGATTATTATTTTTAACTTAAATGTTGAAAGGTACTTTTATAAGGAAGCTGATATTTCTTCCCATATTATAGTAGTTTAATTCTTTTAAGGTGGATAAATGATTGTGATATGTTTTATTAAGCAGATTGTTAATGAAAACACCAATATCAACCTGGTGCTTACCCAGATTAGCCTTTGCTCCAAAACCAGCGTTAATAAGATAGAAAGCGTTGGTCTCAGTTTCAAACATTGATGGTTTGTCCTGCTTTCCCTCAATATCCAACCCCAGCTTTATGTAAACATCATTCAAAACGGATAGTTTTTCTTTACTAAGTTTTACTGATGCTGAGTATTGATCGGGTGATATGAAAGGAAGGTAACTGTCATTTTCTTTTTTAGCATATAAATATGAATATGTAGCTTTCAATCTAATCCAGTTTAAGGGAGCATAGGCAAATGATATTTCACCTCCAATTATATTTGCATTACATTGAGAATGTCTGTAAATATTGTGTCCTCCGGTTATTGTATCATCTGTTGGTGATAAATAAATGTAATTTTTAACCCGGTTATAAAATGAAGAAACATCAAGCATCAATTTTCCTGTGTGGCAGTGTATGCTTAGGTCACTTTCAACGTTTCTCTGTGCTTTTAAATCTGGATTTCCCTGTTCATATCTCACTCCATGCCAACCATCCTGAGTTAATTCTCCAATATTAGGGGTACGATAAGCTGAAGCAAAATTTAAACGAATCATTAGTGATCTGTTAATTGAATAAATCGTTCCTATGGAAAAACTTATGTTATTGTAACTTCGGTTAACTTCCTGATTTAGTACACGGGTATTGGTAGAAATATGGCAATAATCATATCTCATGCCACCCTGTGCTTTTAGCTTTTCCCACAGAGAAAATTGTACAAAACCAAATACAGAGAAGTCGTTAATACCGGCATCCGGTATAACATCAACCGGTGCATCATGGTTTCTGTTTGTTCTATTCTCGCCCTGAATACCGAAGATATATTCAGACTTATTGTTGGAAGGAAAATATGTTTTAAATTCGTATGAAAAGGTACTCATTGTTGCATCAACCAGATTATACCCCACAGTTGTTGTATCTGTCCACCCTTTCCTGTTGTTTGATTGAAAAGCAAAGTTAAGTTCGAAGTTGTAGTCTCCCAGAAATATCTTATTACGCGATGAAATCACCTGAGACTTTAAATCCTGGTACCACCATTTCAGAGACCTGCCTCTTTCGGTTATCAATGGAATAACTGGTTCCATGCACATTCCAAGTCTTGGTTGATAGTAATCGTAGTAGAGTTTAAAACTTCCAAATGGTTTAATAAGACCAAAGTTTGCTTTTAAACTCTTGTCATTAAACCTGGTATTTGGTACATAGTTCCCATTACCATCCATGTAATCAGAATGACTTTTAATTCCTGCTCTTAATCCCCAGAATGAATTATTACTTCTACCTTTAATCCCCAAACTATTGCACACTCCTACAGTATTTGAATGAAAGTGGCTTGTAAAGTCACCTGTAATACCATCGCTTAAAGCTGGAGTTTCTTTAATGAAGTTAATAACACCACCAACTGCACCGGAGCCATATAATAGTGATGCAGGGCCTTTAATTACTTCAATTTGTTCAACCCCGAACTCATCAATAATAAATGCATGCTCTTTTGAGTATTGATAGTTTTCCAACTTAACCCAGTTATTCATAACAATGATATTTGTCATTGACAGCCCCCTGATTACAGGCATTGAAACACCAGGACTTCTGGATATCATATTTACCCCGGGGAGTGATGATATTGCTTCAATTAGGTTTGGGCTCCCGTAGGTTTCAATTTCCTTTGCCTTTAATGTTTCAATTTTAATTGCATTTTCATGTTGTGTTGATAGTGATATACCGGTAATAACTACAGCTTCTGATTCAATAATAACAGGTTCCAAAGCAATGTTTAATGCACAGGGAAGAGTATCTGTATCTATTGATTTCAAAACAGTTTTATATCCTACATATGAGAACTGGACTTTGACATTTCTTTTTTTTGGAAGGTATAAAGTATAGTACCCTTCCTTATCTGATATTGTTCCGGTTTTTAACTCAGGTATATAGATATTGACACCGGTCAAAGCTTCTGAGGATCCCTTATCAAACACATAGCCTGTTAATTTCGACTGGCCGTTTCCGGTAGCTACCGTAAGACAGGTTATTGTTAATACAAGTAGTTTGTGAACCACCGTTTGTTTTACCAGATTCAATATTATATACCTATATTTAGTGATTGGTGAACGGTTCATTCTTTAGTATTTTTGCACAGTGTTTATTCAGATCTATTTAAAATTACGGAGCAAAAATATTGAAGCAATATCAGTGGCGTATTACGTAAAACGGCCACTTTTTTTAATATGAAGACGGATTTTAAACTAAAGGCTTTAGAATATGAAAACAAAGGTTCAGGTATCTGATATACCGGGTTTTTATGCAGATACTTATTTCGGGAAAAGTAAAAATTCATCGTTTATAAGACGCAATGATATTATAGAAGCTGAATCGGTTAATCTTAATGTTAATGAATGGTCTACAGCAAAATATAAAGCTCATCTGATAAAGCTGGAAACGCGTGAGGAACTAGAAATACCGGTAAGTATACCTAAAAGAGCAGCAGTGTTGCATTTTGTCTGTGCAGAAAATCTGTCGATTGTGCAGGACAATAAGGTGAAGCATAAAAATGAGGTGAATACGAATCATATATGGGGTAAACAAAGAGAAAGGATCAATCACAGGTTTTGTAATAACAAACAATACGAATATTTCAAAATATTTTTAACAGAGGAATCAATTTTGATGTTTAGTGAATATTACCCGGATTCAATTGATTATTTTGAAGATTTAATTGGTGGGAAAAAAGCATTGGAAGGAAACTGTTGTTTGACAACTTTAGAGATGAAGCAGGTTATTGCTCAAATCAGGAAATCTCAGGATTTTGGAAAACTTACTCCACTTTATTTCGAATCTAAAGTGCAGGAATTACTATGCTTGCATTTGCTACAGGAAAACAATCAGAAATGTGAAAGTTGTTCGAAATATAGCCACTATATCAGCCAGGTGAATGATGCAAGAAATATTTTAGAAAAACAGTATGCGACTCCGCCTACAATCCGAAATTTAGCACGAATGGTTGGAATGAGTGAAACAGTATTGAAAGCAAGTTTTAAGTTGGCATTTGGAATTACTGTATATGGTTATTTACACAACTACAGGATGAGTATCGCGCATAACTTATTAGTTGATACAACATATTCAATAGCTGAAATAGCTGCACGCTCCGGCTATGAACACGCTTCGCATTTTACAACAGCTTTCAAACGGATGTTTGGTGTAAGCCCGGGAGCATTTAGAAGGAAGGTTGCGTGATACAACAGAGGTTATATTCTGACTATTTAGGGGTTACAACAATGTTCCCTATGTATGAATTTGAGGTATTCGGTCTGTAATATAAAATCTGACAGAATTGACTTCGACTAACACAAGTGATATATACATTGATCGAGTTAAAAATTAATTACTCATTATTTTTTATGATCATTTTTGATTGTAGTGGAATAAAGTCTGTGGGATTTAACCGGATTACCTGATTGTTGCTCAATGATCTTTTGGTATGTAGGAACAAACAAAAGTTCTTTATTCGCTGTCGCTCATTTGTCTTTTTTCGTTTCACATCGCATTTGATTGGAGGTTTGGTAAGATTTCCATCGCTATCGCTCGGTGATCTTTTGGGGTTGGTACCAAACAAAAGCTCTTTATTCGCTAACGCTCATTGGTCTTTTTTTGTTTCACTCCTTATGAAAATTGGGATTTTCAACGTGGTGAAACAAAAAAAGCCCTGCTTCCGCAGAGCTTCTGTTTGTCGGGGTAGCAAGATTCGAACTTGCGATCTCCTGCTCCCAAAACTAATTGAAAAAATACTGTTTTGATACCTAAAACACTGGTTTGCTGTATGAAAGTGTGGTTCGATAATTGGTCTGAAAGGGTTTAATCCTGTTTTAATTGGGTAATTGTTAGCAAATTGTTAGCAAACTATTATTATCAACATTCAGTATGAATTATTAGAAAGTCTTATTCGCTTTCTTTATAATTTATTTACTGCAATATGCTAGAATCTAGGACGAACAACCTTTTTCGCACTGTTTCCTTTTATATTTCATAATAATTAATTATATTAAGCTATCTTTGGAGAAGAAAAAGAAGAAATCAACATGGTATTGCGAAAATTATTTGAAAGACTTGGTTTACACATTAATAAGTCAGTTTTCTTTTTTGGAGATGAGAATAGTAATGCCCCTGTATTTGCCCCTGAAATAAAAAAAAAGTTGGAGATTATCCAACCTGATGCTTATTATTCGTTTAATAACCAACCATATATTCTTTTTTTTGATTTAAGTAAGGAAATAAATAGTATAAGAGAAGATGATATTCACAAGAGGGTATGGTCGTTTGATTACTCTCCTCTGATTTTTATTTTAAAGGATAAGGAAGAGATAATATACAATGCTTTCTCTTATAATAAGAAGACAGAAAGACTAAAGGAAATTGAGTTTGATAATGAAGAATCCAGAGATGATTTATTCTCGTTTTGGAATTTACAATCTGGGGAAACTTGGAGATGGATACAAGAAAAAAAGTATAAGGATTCTATCAGTAAGAAAAGGGTAAACCAAAAGCTCTTTGATAACATAAAAGAAGTTAGGGAAAAATTAGGAGAAGATGGTTTCCCGGAAGAGGATGCAAATATATTAATCCTACGATTAATTTTTATCAGATATCTGATCGATCGACATGTAAGAATTGATCCAATATATATATCAGGAGAGAGTGTTTGGGAAAGAAGAAGAAGTTTAAGTGAGTTAATTATTAATTCTGAAAAGTTAAATCTCTTTTTTGATTATTTGAATGATAGGTTTAATGGTGTTCTTTTCAAAAATACGAATATTGTATTATCAACCATTCAGGCATCTTCACTTGCATTAGTGTTTAATGAGAAAGCCGAAATAAATACACCCACATTATTTGATAGTCTGGACGATTTCTATTTTGAAATTTTCGATTTCAGTATAATTCCTGTTGAAGTTATTAGTGGAATTTATGAGTCTTTAATTGACAAAGAAAAAAAAAAGGAAACATCTGCAATTTACACCCCTCCGTTTTTAGTTGAATATATTCTTAATGAGACTGTTGGTAAACATCATAACGAGTATAAAACTTCAGAATGCAGGATTTTTGATCCTGCATGTGGCTCAGGAATTTTTCTTGTTCAGTCTTTACGAAGGATGATTGATAAGGAGATAGAAATAACTGGTAATAGTCTTTCAAAAAGGGAATTCATCGAACGAATTCGTGAGATCGCAAAGAACAATTTATTTGGAATTGATATTAATGAACAGGCATTAAAAGTTGCTTGTTTCTCCATATATGTTGCCTTATTAGATTATCAAATACCAAAAGATATAGATAGATATGAATTTCCAAGTTTAATTGGGGAAAATTTATTTGAAGCAAACTTTTTTAAGGATACAGATAATAATGGAGTAAATTACAAGAAGATAATTGATTCTAAAAATATAGATTACATTTTAGGTAATCCTCCTTGGAAAAGCACAAAAGAGAAGAATCATGTTGAGTATATAAAAAGTAGAAATCTGCCAGTTGCAAGATATGAAATTGCTCAAACATTTATGTTTAGAGCAAATGATTTCCAGTCTAAAAAGAAGGCGTTAGTAGTTACAAGTAAAGCATTTTACAATATTTGGTCAAAGGGATTCAAAGGGAAATTTTTAAATGAAAATATACTTGAACAATTTTTTGATTTATCTGCAGTAAGGAGGCAAGTTTTTGAAAAAGCTATTAGTCCAGCATGTATCGTAATTTATCGCACAAAAGGAAAAGGAGAACTACCCCAAAATAATATTGTTAAACACATCTCAATAAAGTCGAATATTTTCTTGAAATATTTTAAGTCGATTGTTATAGAAAAATATGATTACAAGAGCATATTGCAAAAATATTTTATCGATTATCAATGGATGTTTAAAGTCGCTCTTTATGGAAATACCTTAGATTTTCAGTGCTTGTTGAAAATAGCTGGATCTCCATTAAAGAATAAATTTGAATCAGACAACCAATTATTTAAAGGTGATGGAATATTGAAAGGGACTCCAAAACCAAAACCATTTGAGTTCTTAGTAGGTAAGAAAGTAATAGAAGAAAAACAAGTTAAGCAGTATTTTACTCCAATCCCAAAGGAATTACATTCCTTATTGCTTGAAGAATCATATCTGGAAAGTGGACGTAGACCTGAACTTTTTAATGGGAAGCACATTTTATTGAAAGCTCAAACTGAATCTGAATCGAATATAATTGTATCGTATGTTGATGATAGTATTGTTTTTAGACACGATACATATGGAATAACATCGAAAAATGAAAATACATTAAAAGAGCTATATTCATATTTAATAAGTAAACTTTACCTTTATTATCAATATTTAACTTCATCTTCTTGGGGAATTGCGACGAGGCCTGCGATTAGACTAGAAGAATATCTCTCTTTCCCTTATAGAGAACTGTCTATTACAGAGAGAGATAATCTTGTTGACCTTACCAATAGTTTTCTTCAACCGTTTTTTGAATATTATAACAAAGACTTTTCAATGGGTGAACCTCTAGTTGATTGCAATATTCTAAATATCATAAATGACAAAATAAATGCATTATATGAGATATCAGAAGTTGATGAAGATTTATTAGATTATGTGTTTGAGGTATCTCGATTTCAATTCCAGGAAAGCAAACAACATAAAGTTCTTAACTTTAGAAATAAAGAAGATGACTTGAAAAGATATTCAGAAGTTTTCTTGAAAGAATTTAGTAATATCTATAACAATGAATCTTTAAAAATAGAAGTATATCCATTAAATCATTTTATAGCTATTAATTTCAGATTTATTAAGGATAAACCCATAAAGGGTGATCAAATTACTATAGTTTATGAGGATATCAATGCGAAAGAAGTTCTTTCATTTATTTCTAACAGTTTATCAATTTGGAATATTACTGATTGTAAAAATCCCAAGAATAATATATACATACAAAAAGATATAAAAGGATTCGAGCATGATTCGTTCTATATTATTAAACCTAACGAGTATAAATGCTGGCATCGAGCAATGGCATGGTACGATGTTGCGGAAATAAAAGATGCTATAGAAAAAGCTGAGTTTAACCACCTTAAAAATAGCAGTGATGACTTTTAATGCAACACCATTTATTACTTCACGCTCAAATAAATTTGCCATCACAGAAAATAGAATAAAAAACATATTCTGGTATGTTGTTGAATGTTATAATATCCTCCTCAATGATAGAGTTATTTATAGTAAGTCTTGGTGTGAGGCAAATACAAGGTATCATTTTGAAGATTACCTTAAGATGGAATTTGTAGATAATTATTTAATAAAAAATAAATCAATAATACAGAATAGAATATCTGTATTAGAAGAAATTAACTTTAGTTATGAAATTGTAAAGCGATTTACAGATTCTGAAGGAATTGAAGGATCAGATAAGATTGATATTTATATTAACAAATTAGGTCTACAGAACCTATGGAAAGATGATGATGAACATATATATCTTGCAATTGAGTGCAAAAGAATAAATCAATTATCAGACTGTAGTAAATATATTAGTGATATTCAGAAATTCTGTGATAGAAATTACAAACATATTCGCATACCGTTTGAGGGAATGTTAGCTTTTATTGAAGATAAGAGTATTTCCCATGAAAGGATTTCAAATGAAGTGAATGAAAGATTGATAAATAATGACTATATTACTACTACCAGTTACCTAACTAAAGAAAATGTAAACTCAACCTTTGATGGAGGTTATAGGTCTGTACATGGCAAGAAGTTTGAGAATAAAGCTACTTTCTCAATTTTTCACTTATTATTCGACTATTCATCCCACATTTCAAATTAGAATTCACAGTATAGGTAGTATTACATACTAATATTCTTCTTTTACCATAACTGTATGTAGGTTTTCTTATCCTAAATTGATTTTTACAGAAGGAGGATACCATTTTGATACCTATAAGAGTCCTGCTTACAAGGCAGTATTCCGATTTATAAAGTTTTTCCTTTACAATAATGATGTAAAAATTACCAAAATATTAACATGAAAAGTGTAAATAGTTCTTTGATTCTGGTGTTGTAAGAAAATCAAGTAAAAAGGTAAGTACGCTAGCAAATTGTTAGCAAACAAAAGGCCGCTAACATTACTAACGGCCTTATCTAGCTGATTTTCAGTGTCGGGGTAGCAAGATTCGAACTTGCGATCTCCTGCTCCCAAAGCAGGCGCCTTAACCGGACTGGGCCATACCCCGTATTTTGAGGGTGCAAATTTAGAAAATTATTTATTCCAAAAACAAATATTTGTTAAATTATTGGAAAAAATATTTTTATCATAGTTAACTCACAATAATTCACAGCATTTAGGTGTAAATACAGGTCGTTGATTGGTTTGTAACAAAAGCTCTATTCTGTAATATCCACTGTTGTGACAGCCTTGTGACCGGTTTTAACAAATAAGGATAAACCTGTTTCAAGGAAGACTGTTTAAATGATTTCGATAAGAACTCCGATGAAACCTTAAAATTCCCTAACCCTCTGTCGGGCAGATTGCCATTAATTAATATATATTAAAGAAATATACCAATAATCCTACATTACTTTGCGTAATCCTTAGTGTTATCCTTCGTGCTCTTTGTGGTTAAAAAAATATGAAGAAGACTATTTTCGTGATCCCAAAATGAACTCTCATGCAATTATAAAAACCCACAACTAAAGTCGCGGGTTTCCTTCCTGTCTGGCTGTCAGACAAGTTGCGGAGGGGGGGGGATTCGAACCCCCGGTACCATTACTGGTACGCCAGTTTAGCAAACTGGTGGATTAAGCCACTCTCCCACCTCTCCAAAAATTGGAATGCAAAAGTAATTATTTGTTTTAAACCTGCAATGAAAAAATTAAATTTAGTTGATTTTTTAACCTGATTTTATCAATAATCAAATTTTCAGGGAGCAATTTTCTGCTCAACATTCCTTAAGGATCCTAATATTTGATCATAAACTTTTATTTAAGCTCTTTTTTGATAAAATTGTTAATTCATAACTATGGTAAATTAACAATAGTTATAAATTTGCCCTGATTATATTATGCCATTATGTTGTGCGAAAAAAATATTTAGTTTATAAACACTCAAAAATCCCTGATATGAGCGGTAAAACATTTGCAGAGAAAATATTTGGTGCTTCAACCGGAAGTATCGTTTTCAAAAAGCCTGATATCATCCTTACACATGATAACACGGCCAGTATTTTTAATACTTTTAAAAAAATGGGTGGTGAGAAAGTAATCTCACCTGACCAGTTATTAATTGTCCTTGACCATAATGCACCACCAACAAGTGCTAAAATGGCTAATCAGTACCAGACTGTAAGGGACATAGTTAAGGAGCAGGGAATTACCAAATTCCACGATGCAGGTAAAGGTATTTGTCACCAGATTATGTCGGAGTATGCAAAACCGGGAATGGTAATTGTTGGAAGTGACAGTCATACATGTACTGCCGGCGCTTTTAATGCATTTGCAGCCGGGATTGACCGTACAGAAGCTGCTGGTTTATGGCGTCAGGGCGAAACATGGTTCAGGGTACCGGAGAGTATTAAAATTACCCTTAATGGTGAGCTTAATGAAGGAGTATATGCTAAAGATATCTCATTATGGATCATCGGAATGATCGGTTCCAGTGGCGCTGATTATATGTCAATTGAGTATCATGGTGATGGTGTAAAATCACTAACCATTGATCAGAGAATGACGCTTGCCAATCTGGCCTCGGAAATGGGGGCTAAAAATGCCGTATTCCCATGTGATGGGGTACTAAATGAGTTCCTAGGTGCAGAAACAGAAGGCATCTGGGCAGATGAAAATGCAGTTTATTCTAAGGAAATTGAGATTGACCTTGATGAAATATTCCCTCTTGTAGCAGCACCTCACCATGTTGACAATGTTAAAGCCGTTTCAGAAGTTGTTGGAACTGAATTACATGAAGCGTTGGTTGGAACATGTACAAATGGACGTCTGGAAGATCTGCAGATCGTAGCTGAAATATTAAAAGATAAAAAATTACCTGATGGCTTCCAGATGGTTATTGTACCAGCATCTCAGAAGATATATATTCAGGCGATGAAGGAAGGACTTATCGAAGTTTTCCTTGAGGCCGGTGCTAATGTCCTGGCATCATCCTGTGGTCCATGTCTTGGAACAGGACAGGGAATTCCTGCTGATGGTTATAACGTAATTTCAACAGCCAATCGTAACTTCAAAGGCCGCATGGGTAATAAGGAATCATTTGTTTACCTTGCGTCACCTGCAACAGTTGCTTTCTCAGCTCTTGCTGGTAAAATTGTTGATCCCAGAGGAATCGATTCAAACGATAAATTCCCCTTTTCAATTGAACAAACTAATACAGTTACAGTTGATGAATCAGATAACCGTAGGTTTGACGGTGTATGGAACTATGCTGATGCTAACGACCTTAATACTGATCAGATGTTTGCTGGAAACCTTACCTATAATGTATTAAGTTCAGAACCGGAGAAAATTATGCCACATCTGTTCAAAGGTTTCGATGTTAATTTTACAGATAATGTTGAAGAAGGTGATATATTAATTGCCGGATCTAACTTTGGTTGTGGAAGCTCTCGTGAACATCCTGCTGTTGGTCTAGCACATGCCGGTGTAAAAGCTGTTATTTGCGGATCGGTAAACAGAATATTTTACAGATCTTCTGTTAATCAGGGACTACCGATAATAATATTACCTGAGGCTGTTAAAGCATTCAAACAAGGAGATAGTGTGGATATCAATTTTGAAGATGGTATAGTTAATATTGCCGGAAATGAATTTAAGTTTGCCCCGTTACCGGAGAAATTAATGAATATATTCGCCTCCAGTGGTCTGGTGAACTATATCAAGGGTAATAACTAGTAATAACTCTGTTATCAAAAATACTAATGAATAGATTATCAATAGATTGATTTTGATGATAATCTATTCGTTTATTTTTATGATATAAGTCATAATATGTAATTTTTATAAGTGCCTGTAAGTTCGTACTTTTGCATAAAATATTAAAATTTGCTTAGTAGTCGTTTTAATAAATTTTTAAGAAAGATGTTGGTCTCATTTATGTCACTGGCATTCTTCTATCTGGTTATTGGCGACCTTATTACCTATCATCAGAAAGCAATTTTTAATTACGATGCTTTTGCGGGTCAACCATTGAGTAAACCCGATAAATCAGATAAAGGAAGTATCTATAAACTCAAGGATAAGAAAAACCGGGTTCTTGCTAAATTCCTGACTTTTGTTTCTGAACATATCGAAGTATACCAGGGATTTCAGTTCACATTTTTCGAAATTATAGAGACTCCTTATGTGTTTAACAGCCCCATTGTTAAACGCACTTCATCATTAAGTTTTAGGGGACCTCCCGGGCTGGCTTAATTTCTACCACATTTTAAATATGTTCACTACCTGTCTGTTAACCAGGGTGTTGGATGCATGCATATATCTGTTTATGCAGTTAGTCAGGTTATTCTGTGAACATTTTCACTAGTTTGCTTATAGCGAATTACATATCAATTGAAAATAATAAACAAACCATAAAACTTAATAGTATGAATAAAAAATATTACACATTATTAATTGCCTTGTTAGTAGGTATAACAGGTGTTTTTGCCCAAAGCAGAGAATATGTACAGGATACAATGTCGATGGGTTTTGAGTATGAAAATGAAATTTTTTACAGCATGACTGATGGAGTAGTATCAACTGTTCCTAAAGCAGGGTGGGAGATTGCGTTCTATACCGCTCCTTTTAGTGCAGGAATCATTATCAACGAGGGAAATGAAGTGAAATTATATGCATATCCCAAGGGCGATACATCCGCATGGGATCATATGGATACAACTGGTATGTCAACATGGAAGCCTCTTTACAATAGTCCGGAGTATTGGGAAGACGGAGCGTTTAATAAAAATGCTTTGGGCCATCCTGATTATGGCTGGGGCATCTACAATTCTGTAAATCATAGCCTATATGGTGATTCTCTTTATATAGTTGATATTCCTGGTACCGGACTTAAAAAGCTATGGATCCTGAACAAAATATCCGTAAACAATCTCTATAATATCCGTTATGCAGATATGGACGGTTCAAATGAAAAAACTGCTGAAATTGATGCAAAACCATACGTAGATAAAAACTTCATTTACTACTCATTGGTTAATGATGAAATAATTGACCGTGAACCTTCAGGAGAATGGGATCTTCTATTCAAGAAATATTATGATCAGATCGCTATGGGACCGGAAATGGTTGACTGGCCGGTGACAGGTGCAACAAGTAATGTGGATCGTTATACAAATAAATTTTACCCGGTAGCTGATGATTACGAAGATTGGAATGCATTACCTTTTGATTCCCTTAAAAATTCAATAGGTTACGACTGGAAAAGTTTCAATATGTCAACCATGCAATTCGAAATAGCGGATTCAACTGTATATTTTGTTATGAATAAAGCCGGAGATGTCTATAAATTAGTATTTACTCTTTGGGAAGGAAATACAACTGGTAAGTTTGCATTAAACAAAAAATTAATTCAACCTTCATTTATTTCTAATACAGGAAAACCATCAGAATTTGTTGCAGTTTATCCAAATCCGGCGAGAGAAACTGTAAATATCAGATTGGATGATCAGGATATTGATAATGGTATTATTATAATTACTGATTTATCAGGAAGAAAAGTATTTGAATCTGATTTCAACAGAGACATTACCATTAATGTTTCAGGATTTCCTGAAGGATTATATTTTATTACTATTCATAATGATAACTTTAAAGAAACAGGTAAGTTGATCGTTAATTAAAATATTTGTAGCATAACAATATTTTGTGAACAGCTTAATATTGTCATGATTATATATTGTTATGTTATTGTACCTGCTGTAGTGTAATTGCTGCAGCAGGTTCTTACTCTTAAATACAGTGCCAATGAAACTGATTCAGTCAATGTTGATTTCAATACTGTTTGTGATGATCTCTGCTTTCGGTATTTCAAAGGAAACCAGAATTGAGGTGTTGGATAATATTAATAACGAGCCTGTTGCATTCGCAAATATGATTATTTATCCCTTATCTGATAACTTAAAAAGCACGGGTTATATAACCGATGAAAACGGGATAGTAAATGCAGATATTAGTGAAGAATCAGTTCTAAAGATTACATATATAGGATATAAAGATTACACTGATACCATTAGCCCGGGAGAGCATAAAACATTATATCTAAAATCAATATCATACAATGTTGATGAAGTTGTAGTTACCGGGCAATATGGTGAATCAACACAAGACAGGTCTATTTACAAGGTAAGTGTTATAAACTCAAAGGAGATCGATCAAAGAGCAGCCGTTAATGTAAAAGAGATGCTGTCAACAGAGCTCAATATCAGAACTACCTTTGATGGTGCTTTGGGATCATCAATGACAATGAGAGGACTCGGTGGTGAGCATATTAAGCTACTTATTGATGGAGTGCCTGTAATTGGAAGAGAAAACGGGAATATCGATCTTGATCAGATCAATCTTCAGAATGTTGATCATGTTGAAGTAATAAACGGGCCAATGTCCGTTGTTTATGGCAGTAATGCACTTGCCGGTGTTGTTAATATTATTATGAAACCACCTGATAAATACCTGTTTTCATCACAGGTTGAAGCCTATTATGAATCTGTTGGAGTGTATAATATTAATACCAGTGTTTCAGGTACTTATAAGAGAAACTCACTAAGTTTTACGGGTGCACGTAATTTTTTCGATGGTTATGATCCTCCGGGTTATTCTGAGTATAGGATTGTAGATTTGAGTGATAATGGTACCAGGTGGAAACCAAAGGAACAATGGAATTTTACAGGAGATTACAAGTACAAATGGGATAAAGCTTATCTGAAGCTGGGAGCTTCCTATTTCAATCAGGAACTTCGTGATCTTGGAAAACTGGAACTGCCTTATTATGAAACACGCCTGGATAAGTTTTATTATACAACCCGTTTAGTTTACCGGTCTGATTTTAGATATGATTTTTCAAAGAAATCAAGAATAAACGCAACAGCTTCATACTCAAGGTATAAAAAGATCAAGAATACAACAAAGATAGACCTGGCAACCCTGGAAAGATACCCAACACCTGGCATGCAGGATACTACTAAATTTGATAATGTGATGTTCAGGTCAGATTACAGTTATGGTGATGAAAACAGCATATTTAAATACCAGGTAGGAGTAGACCTGAATAATGAAACAGGTACAGGTAAAAGATTAGAAGATAATAGTCAGGAAATTGGCGATTATGCTTTTTTTGCAAGTTTGAATTATACACCATGGTCTGTTTTAAACATACAACCAGGTATCAGGGTTATTTATAATACCCGGTTCAATGCTCCCGTTATTTATTCGATAAATGCCAAGTATGATGTAACTGAGAGATTTTCTGTAAGAGCTTCCGTTGCCAGTGGTTTCAGGGCTCCTTCACTTAAAGAATTATACCTGAATTTTGTGGATGTAAATCATAACATTCACGGAAATCCCGATTTAAAGGCTGAAACTTCTTTCAATACTAATCTTATTTTACAGTATAACAGTACTGCCGAACGGGATTATGTTTGGGGTCTCGAACTTAACCTGTTCAACAACAATATAAATGATAATATTCAACTTCTGGAAATAGGTACGAACACTATGTATTATTCATATGTTAATGTAAACAGGTTTATTTCGAGAGGTGCTGAGTTGAACTTCAATAATAATGTTTATCCCTGGTTAACTGTAAAATTTGGAGTTACCTTAACAGGTCAGAATGCTGAGTATTCTGAAGACAAAAGCTCCGGATTCGAATATTATACAGATTTTAATACCTCATTAAATTACTGGGTAAAAAAGTATGATTTGAATTTTTCAGTTTATTACAAATACAACGGTAGGTCACCACGGTTAAATCAGGCAGAAATATCCGAAGAGCTTGAACTGCGGTTTATGGATCCATACCACACTCTTGATGCAAATGCAAGTATTTGGCTTTGGAAAAGAAGGATTAATCTTCAGGCCGGGGCAAAGAATTTATTCGATAATACTGAAATTGGTATTTCCGGGGACTCACAAGGTGGAAGTCATGCCAACAATGATGGGAGTACAGCAGCAGTTAACTGGGGACGAACTTTTTTTGTAAAACTACAGTTTAGATTTAACAAGTAATGAAAACAAATATAGTCATCATACTTATAACAATGGTAATAATTTCATCATGTTTTAAAGAGGATGAGATGATACCGCCACATGAACCAGGTGATGTTACTACTGTAGTAATTCCACTAACCATGTACTATGAAAACCAGGTTTATTACGATATGGAATTAAATGAACAGGTGTCGATATCTAATCGTTCACAATTCGACCTGAATTTTAGTTGTAACGATACTTCGGCAATTATCAGGCTTAATACAGCAAATTTTGCCAGGGCAGCTAAAACAAACCATACAAATCTTGACGATGTAACTGATACTACAGGACTGGTTTGGAAGTTTGATAAATCTGATGGAAACATTGATTCTCTGGCTATTAAAGACTGGATTAGTGTTTCTGGTAGCGATACCAGCTATTCAAATAAAGTATGGGTTATTAACAGGGGTATTAATACTGCAGGTTTTAATCTTGGACTTATTAAAATCAAGTTTAATTCACTGGTCAATGGAAAGTTTAGCTTCACTTTTGCGAATATGGATAATTCAGAGTTGACAGTTGCTGATGTAGAAAAGAATTCAGATTTTGATTATATACAATACTCCTTTTCAAATAGAAGTATTGTACAATCGGAGCCACCAAGATCAGGATGGGATCTGCTTTTTACACAGTATACTACATTATTGTTTACTGATGAGGGAGAAGCATATCCTTATCTTGTAACCGGAGTATTACAAAAATATAATGGAACGAAAGTTGCATTGGATACAAATTTGGTTTTTAGTGATATAACCATAGCAGATACATCATCATTCGAATTTTCAACCTCCCTTGACAAAATTGGTTATGACTGGAAGGAACTGGTTGGAGATGTTGGTTCCGGTGACATTTATTACGAAATTAAATTAAATAATACCTATATCATTAAGGATAGAAACTCATTCTATTATAAGTTAAGATTTGTTAATTTTTACAATCATGAGACGGGGGAAAAAGGCTATCCGACGTTCGAATATCAGATGCTCTAACTGACAGGTGATTGTAGGATCTCCCTCAGTTTTCTTTGATTTGTTAATCCGGTGAAATAGTAGTAATAAACCATATTGCTCTTATTTGTAGTTATTTAGAATTAGAATATATTATATCCGGATAATATGTCAATTCAAAAAAAAATTACTTTTGCCGCGTTTTTGATAAAGGATAGTTGATTAACAAAGCCGGTTTATTTAACAAAAGCATAATATATAAAACGGCAATAACTAATTCCAATTATCGTTTTATTATCTACTTCATGAACTAACGGAACTACTTTTTGAAAAAATTCAAATATACCTATCTGATTATCCCCGTACTTTTAATTGTCGGCTATTTTCTACTTCTCTACAGTATGCCAAAATACGCAGGTCAGTATTTATTTATGGTTATACTTATACTTGCCGATATTTATTTATGGACATCAGTTAAAAAGCAGGTGTTCAATTACAGGCACTGGTTAAGAATCGCAATAATATCAGTATACTGGCTTCCATTAATGTTGATAATCATATTGATAACAGGATCTGTAATTGTTCCTGTTATACACTGGAATGATACAGTAAGGACATACATGGTAGGAATTATCCTTGTATTTTATACCGCAAAAATATTACCAGTTACTTTTCTGTTCCTTGCAGATATAGTAAGGGTTATTCAGAAGCTTTTTTTGATCGCGAAAAAAGATGAACGGAAGCAAATTTCTGATAATGGTAGTAATGATGGCATCTCGCGTAGCAGGTTTTTGCAATATGCAGGTTTCATAACCGGGGGACTTGTACTGGGTACTATGTTCACCGGAATGCTTAAATGGGCTTATGAATTCAGGATTGTACGTGAGAAAATAAAATTCCCAAACCTGCCATCTGATTTCAATGGATTTAAAATTGTCCAGATATCGGATATACATTTGGGAAGCTGGACATCAGCTAAACCACTTCAAAGGGCCGTTGATATGATCAATGAACTGGATCCTGACTTAATATTATTCACTGGTGATCTTGTTAATTACGCTACAAATGAAGCAATTGGCTATGAAAGTGTTCTTTCACAATTACGCGCAAAACACGGTGTTTACGCAGTACTTGGGAATCACGATTACGGAAATTATGTATCATGGCCTTCCAAAGAAGCAAAGCAGGAAAATATGGATCAGTTATATGACTGGTTTAAAAATGTTGGCTGGAAATTACTTAACAATGAAAATCAAATTATTAATAGTGCTACGGGACAGTTAGCAATAATTGGCGTTGAGAATTGGGGAGCCAATCCGAGATTTCCCAAATATGGTGATCTGGACAAAGCAATAATCGGTACACAAGATTCCGATTTTAAATTGTTGTTAACACATGATCCATCCCATTGGGAAAAGGTTGTTGTTCCGGGGAACTATAATATTGATCTTTCATTGTCAGGACATACTCACGGGTTTCAGTTTGGAATTGAAACAAAAGAAATTAAATGGAGTCCTGCAAAATATATGTATAAACACTGGGCAGGACTTTATGAAGATAGCAATAAAAGTGGTAAATATATCTATGTAAATCGCGGATTGGGATCTATCGGCTATCCCGGCAGAATTGGTATGTTACCTGAGATAACTTTCATTGAATTGCAATCTGCTTAAGCATATTTAGTTAAGGCTGGTTGCAATACCTTTTTGCACTGACCAGACAATCATTTTAAAATATTCATTTCAGCATTCGTAAATTGAATATCTTTGCGCTTCTAAAATTACATTATCATGGCATTTATTAATTCCTTTGAAAAAGAGGGAAATTTTTTGTTTAAACATAGAGGTGAAATTCCTGTCGTGTTGTTTATTCTGGCAATTCCTGTAGTTTATATCACTGATTATGATTTTTTTAATTTATCAACCAGGAATGTTCTGATGTGGGTAGCCGTAGGATTGAGCATTCTGGGGTTTTTAATCAGGGCTGTATCAATTGGAACAACTCCCAAAGGTACTTCCGGCAGAAACACTAAAGAAGGACAGGTTGCTGAGTCGTTAAATACTACAGGTATCTACTCAACCGTAAGACATCCCCTTTATCTCGGTAATTATTTCATGTGGATTGGAATCGTACTCTTTACATATAATTTTGCATTCGTGATAATTGTTTCTTTAGCTTTTTGGCTTTATTATGAGCGAATTATGTTTGCCGAAGAAAGATTTCTTGAAAGAAAATTTGGTAATGCTTACATGGACTGGGCAAACAGAACACCGGCTTTCATACCTTGCTTTAGTAAATATGTGAAAAATATAGTTCCATTTTCATTTATAAGTGTACTACGTCGCGAATATTCAGGTGTACTTGCTACTATAATCGGATTTGCATTTATTGATGATCTCCGGAATTATTTTGAGTATGGAACTTTCAACCTTAAAACACCATGGCATATTGCTGTGTTGTCAGCACTAGTGGTTGTACTGATTCTCCGTAGTTTAAAGCATTATACCTCACTACTTAATGAGGAAGGCAGATCCTGATCTATAAATAGTTGATTGCAATACCATCTAACAGATAGTACTACCTGTTTCACAGGTGCTTGCGTTAATGTATTTCAGCTATGATCTGGCTAGTCCAATGTTAATAATGTATTAGTTATGAACTTTTACATGGAGTTATAGTCGGATTTGTTCGTATATTTGACAAAACTCATTATTAAATTAAGAATGACAAAAAAAGTTATTGTACTTGGTGCAGGATTAGTTGGGTATCCAATGGCAATGGATCTGGCTGCTGATAGCGAATTTGAAGTAACCATTGCGGATATAGATCAGAACAAACTAAATAATATTTCCGATAGCAGAATAAACCGTATTCAATCTGACCTTAGAGATAAAGATTCATTAATTAAACTTTTAGCACCTTTTGACTTTGTTATCGTTGCCGTACCAGGATTTATGGGTTACGATTGTTTGAAAAACTGTATAACTGCAGGTAAAGACATAGTTGACATAGCCTTTTATCCTGAAGATGTATTTGATCTTTCAGGGTTAGCTGAAGATCATAAAGTAAGAGTAATCAGTGATATGGGAGTTGCTCCAGGGATGAGTAACCTGTTGACCGGCTATGCAGCCTCAAAGTTTGATATAGTAAGAACTGTAAATATTTATGTTGGTGGATTACCAAAAATCAGAACCAAACCGTGGGAGTATAAAGCAGTTTTCTCACCTTCAGATGTAATTGAAGAATATACACGTCCGGCCAGAATAATCAGAAACGGACAAATTGTAACTGTACCTCCTCTGACCGAACAGGAATATATTGATTTTGATAATGTAGGTACACTGGAAGCATTTAACAGTGACGGGTTAAGATCTTTACTTTTTACCGTTAAGGCCGAAAATATGATCGAAAAAACACTGCGATATCCGGGATATGCCAATAAAATACAACTGTTAAGTGATAATGGTTTTTTCAATACTGAAAAAGTTGATGTTGACGGTAATATGATCTCCCCACTCGATCTTACATCAAAATTATTATTTGATAACTGGAAACTTGGTGAAAATGAACATGATATCACAGTTATGAGAATAATGGTTGAAGGTATTAAAGATGAAGTAACAAAACGCTATACATTTGATCTTTTCGATGAATATTGTACTGAAACATGTATCCATTCAATGGCCAGAACAACAGGATATTCAGCAACAACAGCATTAAGATTACTGGCTCAGGATAAGTATAACAAAACCGGTATCAGTGTTGGTGAAATGATGGGCACTGATGAATCTGTTGTTGATTTTATGCTGAAAGGATTGTCGGAAAAAGGAATAATATATAACATGACTGAAGAACTCCCTGGTAAATTATAACTAAACTCAAGCAGCTAAACCATGTCAGACGGAATAAAGAAATTTGGTTCGTTTTCAGGTGTTTTCACACCATCCATATTAACAATCCTGGGTGTAATAATGTACTTGCGTTTGGGATGGGTTACGGGCGTGGCCGGACTGGCAGGAGTTATTGCAATAATTGTTCTTGCTCACATAATATCTGTTACTACAGGTCTTAGTATTTCATCAATTGCTACTGATAAGAAGATAGAGGCAGGTGGTATTTATTACATACTTTCCAGGTCGCTTGGTTTACCGATGGGAGGATCAATTGGTATTACTTTATTTATTGGTACTGCACTTAGTATTTCATTGTATATAGTTGGTTTTTCAGATAATTTTCTCTCACTAGCTGCGGTTCAATCAATATTCGGAATAACAGAAACAGGTCTTTTTCATGTTCGAATTACCGGATCAATTGTTTTGCTGATCCTTGTTGTTATAGCACTGGTTAGTACTGATGCTGCTATTAAAACCCAGTTTATAATACTCGGAGCAATATCACTGTCATTAATATCAATTGTTGTGGGTATAATGATATTTACACCTGAAACTGATACTACTGAAGTTATTTCATCAGCCCCATTCGAAGAATTCTCTTTTGTAGAGGTGTTTGCTATCTTTTTTCCTGCAGTAACAGGATTTACTGCAGGAGTTGCCATGTCGGGAGATCTCAGGAATCCTCAAAAGGATATTCCGTTAGGTACACTGGCAGCAATTGTTGTAGGGTTCATTGTATATATTGGACTCGCTCTGTTGTTTTATTTTTTTATTGATACAGAGATCCTTATTAATGATTATAATTTTCTTGTAACAGTATCATGGGTTCCTTTTCTTGTAATTGCCGGTATTTGGGGGGCTACATTGTCATCGGCATTAGGAGGCATATTGGGTGGACCAAGGATAATACAGGCAGTTGCACAGGATAAAATCGTCCCCAAAATATTAGGAGTAGGGTATGGAAAAAACAATGAGCCTAGAAATGCATTGTTATTTACATTTATACTGGCAGAACTGGGAGTATTGATTGGTGACCTGAACATAATTGCAGGTGTGGTTTCAATGTTTTACCTGACTGCATACGGGTTTATCAATATATCATTTGCACTTGAAAAGTGGGCAAGTACTGATTTCAGGCCTTCATTCAGAATTCCTATTTGGGTTGGTGTCCTCGGATTCCTGGCTACATTCTTTGTTATGATTCAACTGGATGTTATTTCAATGCTTGGTGCAATGATAATCCTGGTTCTGATATATTATCTGATCAGGAAAAAACAATTGAGTCTGGCAATGGGTGATGTATGGCAAAGTGTTTGGGCTTCGGTAATTCGAAAAATGCTTACAAAGCTTGATCAGAAAAGTCTGGATGAAAGGAACTGGCGCGCAAATATTCTTCTGTTTAGCGGAGGGAAGATCAGCAGACCCCACTTGATTGAGTTTGCTAAATACCTCGTTGGTCAGCATGGTATGATCTCTAATTTTGACCTGATATTAAATAAATCTTCAAAAGTTCTGTTTCCAAAGCATAAGCAGGCAATACCGGAAGATGAAATGAGTGGTGATGAGGGTATCTTTTCACGACGTCAGGAATGCAGCAATATTTACAACGGAATGAAAAGTATTGCGGCAACCTATGGCTTCTCAGGTGTTGAACCAAATACTGTATTACTTGGGTGGGCCAGAAAAACTGACGATCCGGTTGGATTTGCAAGGTTACTTAAATACCTTTCGGAACTGGACCTGAACATAGTACTACTTGACTACGACAGACTCCGCGGATTTGGCACATTCAGACAAATTGATATTTGGTGGAGAGGTGGATCTAATAATGGTAACCTTGTTCTATCTCTTATTAAGTTTATCAGGTTATCATATGAGTGGAGGAATGTAACAGTAAGGTTGATGATAATTAATAATGATAAATCAAAGGAAGACAAGATAGTTATTGATTCTCAAAATGTTCTTGACAATATGAGAATGAAGGCCCAAATTCGAATTATTTCGAATGAAGATAAGTTACCTGTCAACCAGGTTATAAAGAATGAATCATCTACAGCAGATTTGATATTTCTGGGATTGGCTGATGTTCAGGAAGGAAAGGAAATGGAATTTATAGAGAGAGCTGATTACCTGTACAAAGATCTGGGTACAGTTGTACTTGTCAGGGCTTCTTCATTTTTCAAAGAATTACATATCGGTGTTTAGGTATATTCAGATTCAAATAGACTAAAAACAGGCTGGTTTTGTAAATCTCATATTGTACCATTTCGGGCTTGCCTGTATTAATTCTAAATACTCAGTTTCCTTCACATGTACCATGTAAATTCATAGTTTTGCATACAGAAAATTAATAGTATGATAACTAAAGAACTTACTCATCCCCGCAGCATTGTTGTTGTCGGAGGATCAGAGGATTTAGCTAAACCTGGAGGCAAGATCCTAAAAAATATAATAGATGGAAATTTCAATGGTGATATATATGTTTTAAACCCAAAAGCTGACAAAGTACAGGGTATCAACAGTTATAAAACACCTGATAAGCTTCCTGATGTTGATTTGGCAATTATTGCGATTGCTGCAAAATATACGCCCGAAACAGTAGAATACCTAACACGCAATAAGAACACCAAAGCATTTATTATTCTTTCAGCAGGATTCAGCGAAGAAAGTGAAGAAGGGAAGGTGTTGGAAGATAGGGTAGTTGCTGCAATCAATGAAGTTGGCGGATCGTTGATCGGACCAAACTGTGTTGGGATACTTACACCACAGCACCATAGTATTTTTACACAGCCTATACCAAAACTAAATCCAAAAGGATGTGACTTTATTTCCGGTTCAGGCGCAACTGCCTGTTTTATTATGGAAGCAGGAATACCTAAGGGACTACAGTTTGCAAATGTTTATTCAGTTGGAAATTCAGCGCAGTTGGGCGTTGAGGAGATACTAAAACATCTTGATGAGAACTTCGACCCGAAAACAGATTCAAAGGTTAAACTTCTTTACCTTGAGAATATTGATAAACCAGATATGTTGCTTAAACATGCTTCTTCATTAATACGGAAAGGTTGTAAAATAGCAGCAGTCAAAGCCGGTGCATCGGAAGCCGGTAGCAGAGCAGCCTCATCACATACAGGTGCCCTTGCCAGCTCTGATGTGGCGGTTGATGCTTTGTTCAGAAAAGCAGGTATTGTCAGATGTTACGGTAGAGAAGATTTGATAAGCGTAGCATCAGTTTTTATGTATCCTGAGCCTGAAGGTAAGAACATAGCCATTATTACGCATGCCGGTGGCCCCGCAGTTATGCTCACTGATACATTATCAAACGGTGGACTTGAGGTACCGCATATTGAAGGATATGAAGCAGACAAACTTAAGGAAGAATTATTTCCAGGATCGTCAGTATCAAACCCTATTGATTTCCTAGCTACAGGTACAGCAGAACAATTGGGAATTATTATCGACTACGTTGACAACAAGTTTGATAATATTGATGCAATGGTTGTTATTTTTGGAACACCCGGTTTAATAGATATTTATGATGTTTATAATGTACTGTCTGAAAAAATTAGTAGTTGTAAAAAGCCAATATATCCGGTATTGCCCTCTGTTTTAACTGCAAAAAATGAGGTTGAAGCATTTGTTGAGGAGGGTGGTGTTTATTTCCCCGATGAAGTAACGCTTGGAAATGCGCTTGTTAGAGTAGCCGAAACCCCAACACCTGCTTCATTGATACAAACAGGTAATGATATTGATGGACAACGGATAAGAGAGATTATCGAAAGATCACAGGATGGTTATCTTTCCCCTGAAGCAGTTCAGGGATTGCTTGATGCATCAGGTATTGACCGTGCCACCGAGATGGTAATTTCATCACCTGATGAATTGGATAACGCAGTTGAACGTGTTGGCTTTCCTCTGGTTATGAAAGTAGTAGGCCCGGTTCATAAATCTGATGTAGGAGGAGTTACCTTAAATATTGAAGACATATCATCCGCCGGATTGGAGATGGAACGCATGATGAAAATTGATGAAGCCACCGGTGTATTGTTGCAACCCATGCTATCAGGTACTGAAATATTTGCCGGAGTGAAAAAGGAAGACAAGTTCGGACATATGATACTTTTCGGACTTGGTGGAATTTTTATAGAAGTGTTGAAAGATGTTCGTGCAGTACTTGCTCCTGTCAACAGAGATGAAATTTTGAAAGAGATCAGGAATCTTAGAAGCTACAAGATCATAGAAGGAGTGAGGGGTATGGAACCTGTGAATGAGAACCTATTTGCTGAAATTATTGTTTGTTTATCTGAACTGGTAAGAGTTGCTCCTGAAATTGAAGAACTTGACTTAAATCCATTATTAGGTAACAGTGAGCAGGTTGTAGCTGTTGATGCAAGGATTAGGATAATGAAATAGTATCGAATATTACTAAACAATTAGATCTGGGTTCTATGTTGAAAAGAAGTGATTTACTTTTTATTACCTGTTTGATACTTTTCTTTTTACCGTTTATTGTATCCAGGAGTGTTTTTGATTTCTATATTGAATTTAATCATGACCATGCATTGATTACTTCGTTTATAAAGTTTGCATTACTTGCAACTTTAGGTGAAGTTATTGGGTTAAGAATAAAGACGGGGAAATATCATAAACAGGGATTTGGAATAATTCCCAGGATGATTGTCTGGGGATTTTTAGGGATAACAATTAAAGTTGCTTTCGTTATATTTGCATCCGGTACACCGGTGTTTCTTGAATCGATCGGGTTTGAGAATGCAGTAGCTATAATCAAAGGACCAGCAAACATATTAAAACTTGCTGTTGCTTTTTGTATAAGCGTGTTTATGAATGTAATATATGCTCCTGTTATGATGACACTTCATAAGATAACGGATATGCATATTATAAATAATGGTGGTACATTGTCCGGTTTTTTAACGCCAATTAAGTTCAGGAAATTATTTGTAGATTTGGACTGGAAAGTTCAATGGAATTTTGTTTTTAAAAAGACGATCCCATTTTTTTGGATACCTGCTCATACAATTACTTTTTTACTGCCGCCGGATTTCAGAGTGTTATTTGCGGCATTATTAGGTATTGCTCTGGGGACAATATTGGCAATTGCTGATATGATGGGAGATTCGAAAAATAAATAATAACATAAAACGAAACATAAAGTAGTTAAATTAAAATCTAATCCATGAGAGAAACACCTATAGATTTTCAAACAGTTAAAGAAAAGATTAAATCAAGTGGCCTGAACTCTGTTGGCAGAGCCTCAATCAGGGAAATAAAAAAACTCGTTGATGAAATTGAAAACGCAACGGGAGAAAGATTTATACGAATGGAGATGGGGATTCCCGGTTTGCCCCCCTCAGAGGTTGGCGTACAGGGACAGATTGATGCATTGAAAAAAGGTGTTGCAGCAAAATACCCGGATATTCAGGGTATAGATGTGCTAAAAAAAGAAATATCCCGTTTTGTTAAGCTGTTTATGGATATAGATGTCAGGGAAGAAGGCTGTTTACCCACAGTTGGTTCAATGCAGGGAGGTTTTGCTGCTTTTTTAATGTTAAGCAGATTATTTGAAGAACGCGATACAACACTCTTTATTGATCCCGGATTCCCGGTTCATAAAATGCAGCACAGGGTACTTGGGTTAAAATTTGATAGTTTCGACGTATATAATTATCGTGGTGAAAAACTCCGTGAAAAGCTTGAATCATATTTCAGCACCGGTAAAATACACTCTGTATTGTATTCAAACCCTAATAATCCATCATGGATATGTTTTACCGAAGAAGAACTGCAGATTATAGGCGAACTTGCAACTAAATACAATGTTGTGATCATGGAAGACCTTGCATATTTTGGAATGGATTTCCGTAAGGATTATTCCAAACCGGGTTTGGCACCATATCAGCCAACAGTTGCAAAATATACCGATAATTACATCCTGTTTATTTCCAGCTCTAAAGCTTTTAGCTATGCCGGTGAAAGGATAGGGATGATGGTAATTTCCGATAATCTCTTTAAAAGCAGGTTTGAAAATCTGCTGGAGCATTATCCTTCTGCTGAATTTGGATATGCTATGGTATTTGGAACATTATACCCATTGAGTTCAGGAACCTCACATTCTGCACAATATGCATTAACTGCCATGTTGAAAGCTGCAAATGATGGTGAACTAAATTTTGTTGAAGAAGTTATTGACTATGGTAAAAAAGCAAATATCATGAAGAAGCTGTTTACTGAGAACGGCTTTGAGATTGTTTACCATACTGATATTGATAAGCCAATTGCTGATGGTTTTTATTTCACATTTTCTTATCCCGGAATGAGTGCCGAGGAGCTGCTCGACGAACTCGTTTATTATGGAATAAGTGCAATTTCTTTGTTAATTACTGGAAGCGAAAGAGAAGAGGGGATCAGAGCCTGTACATCATTAATTCAACATGACCAGTTTGGTGATCTGGAGTCAAGACTTATCAAATTTAATGAAGATCACCCAATATAGGATCTAATTGATAGTTACTGAATAGTTTGTTGCTAACTATCCAAGCGACATATTGGAATCATAAAGGTTCTTCCTTGGACGGGAACCGATATTGATACCTTCAACAAATGCTTCAACGCATTCATGAAGATCATAATGGTATCCACCTTCAAGAACAGCAAATATCTCTGGAAAAGCTCTCCTGAGTCGTAGTCCGCATTCATAATATGCTTTTTGCGATAAGTTTAAAGATAATATTCTGTCATCGCAATAAGAATCAAAACCTGCTGAAACGCCAACGATGTCCGGATTGAATGATTTTATTGCAGAGATGACCTTATTCAATTGAGTATAAAAATCCATATCTCCGCTTCCTGATATTAACGGAAGGTTCAGGGTATAGCCTTCACCAACACCTTTTCCTGTTTCTTCTGCAAAACCGGTATAAGGGTATGCATAAAGCTGATGAATTGAACAGTAAAATACTGTATTACTTTCATAGAAAATGTTTTGGGTACCATCACCGTGATGTCCGTCAAAGTCAAAAATAAACACTTTTTTACCTTCATTTACAAGCTTTTGTGCAGCAATTGCGATGTTGTTAAAAAAACAAAATCCTGCAGATCT
Source organism: Bacteroidales bacterium (assembly GCA_028277395.1). GTDB lineage: Bacteria > Bacteroidota > Bacteroidia > Bacteroidales > F082. Next base: position 116,294 of record JANQGJ010000078.1, read on the forward strand.
TTCAAAACCTGCATGATGACCTGGTGGGCGTACCACCGCAAAATCTCCTTGTTCACTAGCTTTTATAGTTAATCCAACAGCTACTTTAGCGGCTTCCCAGCTATCTTCGGTTAATTTAACTTCAGCAACTGTCTCATGATTTTTACAGGACTCTTTTATTGATTTAATATAGCTCTCAGGGTGAACAAGTGAAATATATTCTTCACCATTAGCTTCTGTGTCAATATAATTTTCCGTAAACTTTTGGATCCTGTAAGAGCCTTCTGCCTCACTGTGAATATTATGTTTTAAGAATCTGCTGTTAAATAATATTTTCATTGGTTTTAAGTTTATCGATTAATTCAACGTAGTTTTATGATAATTCCGGTAATTTCTCTTTCAGAATAATCAATCGTTTCCTTCACAGTTTCAAGCTTTGTCTCACTATCAAATAAGATCCCTATTCTTCTTTTCGAAGACATATTCTCATATTTGTTTCTAAACATTTTATTCAGTTTGGTTTTGTAATCAACCATCATTATCCTAATCATTTACTGACAAAGTAAAATAGAACGATGAACCCTTATTAACTGTGCTCTTTACCCATAAACTACCTCTGTTCAATTCAACAAATTCTCTGGCTAAACTCAGACCAATTCCTGTCCCTGGCTCTTCATTCGTTCCTTTCGTTGTATAATTTGCTTTCGGGTTAAATAGCTTTTTCATGTTTTCTTCAGAAATTCCGACACCATTATCAGTGATTTCAACCTGTATCTTATCACCCTTTGCAACAGAATCAATTTTGATCATTCCGGAATTGTTGGTAAATTTTATAGCGTTTGAAATGAGATTTCTAAGGATTATAAGAAGCATGTTTTTGTCCGCGTAAACGAATGTTGGTGTTTGCATCTTATTAACAACTTCAATTTCTTTTTCAATTATGTTTGCCTGTAGCAGATCCAGTACTTCAACTGCTACCAAACTTAAATCCAGCTTTTGCGGGTTTGGAACTAATGCTCCGCTCTGGAGTTTCGACCATTGTAACAGGTTAGTCAGAAGTGATATCAACCTTTTAGTGGTAAGATTTATTGTTTTATTAAACGACTTTCGGTCAGTATCGTTAAATTTATAGCTTTCATCAACAAGAAGATCAGAAAAACCCATAACAACACCGAGAGGACTTAACAGATCATGCGCAATTATCGATAGAAATTTGTCTTTGGTTTTATTGGAAACGCGTAATTCGGATGATGTTTTCGCATGTTCGGCTATTTCTTCCTTAAGCGATTCATTTGATACAAGTAACGCTGCTGTTTGTTGATTAACTAACAATTGTAGTTTATTTTTTTGCCTTGTTATTGCTTTAAGCCGCCAACGGATTATCAGAATGATCGCAATAATTAATGTAAATGCCATCGACCATTTGAAAGCTGCTGATTCAAAGAAAGTAGGTAGTACTTCGATTTCACATCTAAAAGGTTCGTTTACCCACAACCCATGATTATTCGCAGCTAATATTTCCAGATTATAATTACCGGGAGGTAGATTTGTAAATCGGATTTTTCGTTGATCTTCCAGATCCGTCCATTTGTCATTTACTTCTCGTAGCCGGTATTTATAACGGTTTTTCGAGCAGTTAATAAAACTTAATCCTGCAAATTCAATAGTAAAAATATCGTGTTCAGAATTGATAATAACAAGGTTGTTGTGTATATCTTCTTTACTACGTACAAGTGATTTCTCAGAAGCAGTAACTTCAGTAATGACAACGTCAGGAATAATACTATTACTTTTTATCTTTTTAGGATCAAAATAGTTAAAACCGTTAATTCCTCCAAAGAATAAATACCCGTTTGATGCCTTGAAATATGCTCCGGTATTAAATTCATTATTTTGCAGACCATCACCAATGTCATAGTTGATAAAAATGTTATCGTTAAATATATAATTCGATATACCATTATTGGTACTCATCCACAAGTTGTTTTCTTCACCTGGTAATATGCTGTAAATATGGTCATTAGGCAGACCGTCATTCTTAGTATAGAATTTCAGTTCATTGTTTTGCAACTTATAATATATTAAGCCATTGTTGGTGGCTATCCAATAGTCGTTATTATGGTCATTAAATATACAATTTACAGGATTGGCACTATGTACAATTTGTAAATCCGGAATCAATTCAAATTTTTCAATGGAAGTACAATCATTATTAAGTTTGCCAATATTTCCATTAACAAATCCAATAAGTATATTGCCCCAATTATCTTCATAGATGCACCTGACAGTTTCCTTACTATTAGATTCCGGTAAACTTGTCACTGAATATTTAATGTGAAACATAGAGTCGGAAGAAGGATGGTATCCAAGAAGTCCGTTTCTTGTGCCCAAAAGAACCAGCGAATTACTGAGCTCATAAATTGAATAAACATATTCAGCCCGTATCTGATATACGTCAACCCGATTTGTTATGAATTTTGTAAAAGTTTCAGTATATTTATTTATTGGTTGATATCCTCCTCCTTCTGAGCCGGTATGCAAAAGGCTATCATTATACCTGCTATTTTGAAGGCAGTAAACACTTGAATTCTGGATTATTTCTATTTCATTAAAATCCTTGTCAATTTTCGCAAGTCCATAATATCCACCAACCCAGTAATAATTATCATCTTCAGCAAAGGTTCTGATACTCTCAATTGTGAAGTCCTGATTGTATTTATAACTTAGAAGGTTAAACTCTGTAGATTTTGGCGCAAATAATTCAATACCATTACCATTTGTACCAATCCATATTAATCCATTCTTTGATTGGTATATGCAATTTATTCTGGCATCTGTGACCGGTGATTTCATGTAATATGCTTCCGGGTTACGACCAAATTTTACTTTAAATATACCACTAAGCAAACTTCCGAACCATATATTACCATCATTATCACCAAAAATTGATGTTATAGAGTTAAAACTATCCTGAAAACCATTCTCAAAATCCTGAGTCATAAAATGATTATAGTTCTTAAAAACTGACTGACCATCTTCCAGATAATATAAGCTTCCGTTCAATTCAAGATGATTTGTAACATTTGTCCATATCCTTCCTGAGTTATCTTCATAAAATGATGAAACAGATCTGCTCACAGGGTTACTTTTCGTCAGACCGTTAATTTTATGATCATTTAGAATACCATCAATTATATTATAACATGAGACCTTTTCATTTATATACCCGCCAATCCAAAGTCTGTTTTTACTGTCAATAAAAAGTCTTGAAACACTGTTTAGGTGCATGGTACTATCATTTTCATTAAAGAAATACTCCTTTTCAAGAGAGTTATTATTAATTTTTATGATTCCGTACCCGTCAGTGCCAAACCATATGTTCTTCTTTTGATCTATCGCACAGGAGGTAATTTTATTTGCACCTTGTGCCAAAGCATTCGGATCTGTTTCAACAATTGATTTAAACAATTCCGAAAAAGGGTCGAACATTACAATTCCGTTTTGAGTACCAATCCATATGATACCATTACTATCTTCCACCATCGTATTTATATGATTATTTGGCAATGATGTGCTGTCATTGAATATATTACGGTAGATTTTCATTGAATAACCATCATACCTGTTTAATCCATCCTTGGTTCCAAACCACATAAAACCCCTGCTGTCTTCAAGGATTGACAGTATCCTGCTTTGACTCAGACCCTCTTGTATTTTTATTCTCTTTGGTGTTGTATATTCTTTAATAAACTCTTCACAGAAAGAAGAATAACTTATTAAAAGAATTAAAATGAAAAACGTAGGTTTCAGGAAACCATACCTAAAAATGGAAATTGTTTTATTGGTTTTAATAAACATTGTACTTACTCTTTTTTCCTAACCAGTCATAATAATATAATTACCTTCATCTTTACAGATCCAGTTTGAGTAGTGTCAATGTCGAAATAAGACATCTAAAATACCAAAAAATATAGTTTATAATGGACATGAATTACAGATAATTTATTAAAATTGTAAAAAACACATCTATGAATTTTGCAGACCGGGTAATTAAATTTTACACTAAACTGGAAATCAGGTCAGAACTTCCTGAAAACATCAAGGTACTAAACCCATACAAAGAGAGCTATGTTATATCATTGTGTAAAGCATTTTATAATAAATATTACAATGATGAAGATGGCAGGATGTTGATACTTGGAATAAATCCCGGAAGATTTGGAGCTGGAATCACGGGTATTCCTTTTACTGATCCCGTAGCTCTTGAAAAAGAATGTGGCATCAGTAATGATTTCGATAAAAGAAAGGAAATATCCTCGGAATTTGTATATAAGTTGATAAGCTCCATGGGAGGGGCGGATCATTTTTACAAGCACTTTTACATTGGATCAGTTTGTCCGCTTGGATTTACAAAAAACAATAAAAATTTCAATTATTATGATTCCAGGGAACTAATGAAAATATTAAAACCCGAAATCTCAGAATTTTTGATAAAACAGATAGGATTGGGAATAAAATCACGCAATTGTTTTTGCCTTGGTCAGGGTAAGAATTATGAATTCCTGCAGATGATAAATGCTGAAATGAAATTATTCGACAATATAATTCCATTACCTCATCCAAGATGGGTAGTACAATATCGTCGCAAATCGATGGATACCATAATTGATGATGTAATCAGTAAACTAATTATGTAATGAGAAGATTTAGTTTATAATTCCAAAACACCTGAACATTAAGCATTTTGGTTCAATTATTTTTAATGCCAGTATTTTTTATCTCTTTTCATATGATAATCAGTATTTATATCTGTCAGTTTGTCTGGTCTTTTACAATGATCAGATCAATACTAATGTTTAGATCTCAGTAAACTACCATTTCTAAGAGCAATATTGTTTTCCGGGATAAACATTGAATCATGTACAGGGGGAACACATTTCCTTTATTTATCACTAATGATGAACATGAAACTTATCGTTATGCTTAAGTGATTTCTTAGCGCTATGGATTATCATGTCACATTGAACTAATTGGTTGATTTTAATGCGTAAAATCAGAAAATATTTCATTTTTATTAAATAATCTGATACTTAACTTTTTGGTCATGATTGGAAAATATTTAAACTGATTATAAATTACATGTTGTATTCCAACTTTGTACGTTTATTACGTTTGAAAGTAAGCTATTAATTGTATTTTCGTACACCGGTTTTTTTAATAACAAAAAAATAATATGGCAAAAGTAAAAGGTGCTATAGTTGTTGACGTTGAAGGTTGCAAAGGATGCGGAGTATGCGTTCCTGCTTGTCCTACTGATGTCTTACTGTTGGCAAAAGAAGTAAATGGTAAAGGATACCATTATGCATATATGGAAAACCCCGATGCTTGTACAGGCTGTGCAAATTGTGCTGTAGTTTGTCCGGATGGAGTTATTACAGTATATAGGGTGAAAGTATAACTATTAAGCAATCAAAAAAATAAGAAATGGGTGAATTAAAATTAATGAAGGGTAACGAAGCATTAGCAGAAGCTGCAATTCGCGCTGGTGTTGATGGTTATTTTGGATACCCCATTACACCTCAGTCAGAGGTTATAGAATATCTTATGGCTGAAAAGCCACATGAAAGAACAGGAATGGTAGTGTTACAGGCTGAAAGTGAGGTTGCTTCAATAAACATGTTATACGGAGGCGGCGGAACAGGCAAAAAAGTTATGACATCATCATCAAGTCCCGGCATCAGCTTAATGCAGGAAGGATTGTCATACATGGCTGGCGGAGAAATTCCATGTGTTGTAGCAAATATCGTTAGAGGAGGTCCCGGACTAGGTGATATCCAGCCTGCTCAGTCTGATTATTTCCAGTCAGTTAAGGGAGGTGGCCATGGTGATTACCGTCTGCCGGTACTTGCACCTGCATCAGTACAGGAAATGTCGGATTTCGTACCAATAGCATATGATCTGGCATTTAAGTATCGTACTCCTGTATTGATCGTATCTGATGGTCTTATCGGGCAAATGATGGAGAAGGTTGAACTGTTTGATCAGATGCCAAGATTAACAGATGAGGAAATCAATGAGAAATATCCATGGGCTACAAATGGTAAACCTGTTGGAAAAGAAAAAAGAGTTCTTACATCTCTTGATCTTGATCCTCATAAACTTGAAAAACATAATTTCAAGCTACAGGCCAAGTACAAAAAAATTGAAGAAGAAGAAGTGCAGTTTGAACTAATCGATTGTGAAGATGCTGATTATATCATTGTTGCATATGGATCCAGTTCACGTATTGCACAAAAAACAGTTCAGCTTGCAAGAGAAGAGGGGATAAAAGTTGGTTTATTGAGACCTATAACATTGTGGCCTTTCCCTAAAAAACCAATTGATGATCTTGTTGTTAAAGGAGTTAAAGGGTTTTTAAGTGTTGAAATGAGCGCAGGTCAAATGGTTGAAGATGTAAAATTAACAGTCAGAGAGAGAACTAAAGTAGAACATTTCGGTCGTTATGGTGGAGTTATTCATTCACCGGAAGAAGTATTGGATGCTCTTAAATCAAAAATAATAGGAGGTTAATCATGTCGGAAATAAATATTCAGGATATTATTAAACCAGAAAACCTGGTTTACGAGAAAACAAAACTAATGACCGATAAAACCCTGAGTTATTGTCCTGGCTGTGGCCATGGTACTACTCACAGGTTGATGATGGAAGTTATTGAAGAACTTGGACAGGAAAACGATACAATTGGTGTTGCACCTGTTGGTTGTTCAGTTCTGGCTTACGAATTCATGAATGTTGATATGCAGGAGGCTGCTCATGGTAGGGCACCGGCTGTTGCAACCGGAATTAAAAGATTGTGGCCCGATAAAGTTGTTTTTACATATCAGGGTGATGGTGATCTTGCTGCTATCGGAACTGCTGAAACAATTCATGCATGTAACAGAGGCGAGCAGATAGTAATAATCTTCATAAACAATGGTATTTACGGTATGACTGGTGGACAGATGGCACCAACTACCTTGCCAGGTATGAAAACTTCAACTTCACCATATGGCAGGGAAATTGAATCAATGGGTAATCCCCTGAAAATAACCGAACTTATTGCCCAGTTACCGGGAACCTATTACGTTACAAGACATTCTGTTCAAACACCTGCAGCCGCCAGAAAAGCAAAACGTGCAATTAAAAAGGCTTTCCAGAATCAGATAGATGGAAAACCTGGATTGTCATTTGTTGAAGTGGTGTCAAACTGTAATTCAGGCTGGAAAATGGACCCTGTACAATCAAATACCTGGATGGAAGAAAATATGTTCCCGTATTACCAGCTTGGTGATATTAAGGTTGATGGTAAATTGCTCTAATGGTGATTAATAACTAAATTACACGAAAATGACTGAAGAAATTATAATAGCAGGTTTTGGCGGACAAGGAGTTCTGTCAATGGGTAAAATTCTGGCTTACTCAGGAATAATGCAAGATCAGGAAGTTAGCTGGTTCCCGGCTTATGGTCCAGAAATGAGAGGTGGAACAGCAAACGTAACAGTTATTGTTAGTGATGAACGTATTAGCTCACCAACATTAACAGCGTATGATACTGCAATTATCCTGAACCAGCAATCAATGGATAAGTTCGAAGATACAGTTAAACCAGGAGGCGTTCTGATTTATGATCCTAATGGTATCTCAAAACACCCAACCAGAACTGATATAAACATCTTTACCATTGAAGGAGCAAAAATAGCAGCTGAAATGGGTAATACGAAGATCTTTAATATGGTAGTTCTTGGAGGATATCTAAGTGTAAAACCAATTGTTAAACTGGAAAATGTTATCCTTGGCTTGAAAAAATCGTTACATGAAAGATATCATAAACTGATCCCGTTGAATGAAGATGCCATTACAATGGGAATGAAAAATGTTGAAAAGCTTAATTAGCAACAACTACATATGGAAAAAGACCTCATTTGAGTTTCAGATGAGGTCTTTTTTTATAAATCTTATTCAAATAAACTGTCGGCATAATTCTCAAACCAGTTAATCAGGATTTCTTTATCCTGGTCATTTAAACCGGCATCTCTGTGTATTAAAGTATAAATGGACATTGGCATTTCTCCTTCTGAAACTTCATCAGTAATGTCATCTATTACACCTGCTCTTTCTATCTTACTAAGAGTCTCCCATTCAGAGAAATTTAATTCCTCACGTCCAAGTTTTGTATCGCGACTAATTAAAAATGAAATCGGCGATATGTACGAATACCAAGGATAACCTGTTTCATTTGAATGGCAATCATAGCATGAGTTGCGAAGAATATCCTGTACGTTAGCATTCATTTCAGGATTATTAATTATCAGATCATCGGGATTGGAGAAACTAGTTTCAGGCAGTTTTGGGGATAAAAACTGGGCCAGAATAAATATTACTATAATTATGTAAAAGACTTTTTTCATAATACATGAATTTGGAATTAACCTCTAAGCAGAACCTAATGTAAAAAAGTAATTGCTGATTTGTAAATCCGGCAGTTGGTAGCAGTTATTCACCACTCAATTCAACAGCCATATTGTCTGCCCATGTTACAAGTAATGTTGTTTCATCATCGGTTAGTTTTTTGTCAGGGTACTTTTCAACAAACTTCTTTGTTGGCATTTTGCCGTTTTTAACTACTTTGCTGATCTTCATAAGTTTGCCAATTTGCTTGCTTTGCTTTAGATCGGATAACTTGTCGAAATTTAGTTTCATTTTACCTTTTGTTGACTTACTGTCAGTATTATGACATCCATAGCATGAATTGTCAATGATTTCCTGTACATCATCAGGTACATCATATGCAGGTAAACCTACCTTATCAGACGGCATTTCATAACCGGTACCGGTTGTAAAAGATAAAAATGTGATGCTTGCAGTAGCGATCGTCAAAATCAAAATTAAATTTTTCATTGTTGTTTGATTATTTTATAATTAATTTGCGGTTCAAAACTAGTGCTTATTTAAATTTATTCCAAATAAAAATTCGTGACTGATAATATTAAAACGCTTTTAAACAACAAAACAGATCAATATAATACAGTTGATTTTATTCCAAGTGATCCGATCAGTATCCCACACAGGTTTAACAGAAAAGAAGATATTGAGATAAGTGGATTTTTAACTTCAGTAATTGCATGGGGCAGGAGGACAGCAATTATCAAAAGTGCCAATCACCTGTTCGATCTCATGGACAGCTCACCCTATGAGTTCCTTATTAATTCCTCAGATAAAGATTTTCGCAGGTTTGAAGGGTTTGTTTATCGTACTTTCAATTCTGATGATTGTTTATTTCTGTTGCATTCACTAAAAAACATCTATTTGAACCATGGTAGTCTGGAGATAATTGCAGAAAACGCATTCAACAGGTCAAAAAGTATCTATAATGTAATAATTGAATTAAGAAAGCATATTTTTCTGACTCCTCATTTATTACGTTCGGAAAAACATATAGCAAATCCTGAAAGTGGATCTGCAGCGAAAAGGATTAATATGTTTTTACGTTGGATGGTACGACAGGATGACAACGGTGTTGATTTTGGCTTATGGAATAATATACCACAATCTCACCTGATGTGCCCACTGGACATTCATTCGGGTAATGTTGCACGCAAACTTGGCTTGCTTAAACGAAAGCAGAACGATTGGAAAGCAGTTGAAGAATTAACAAACAAACTCAGGTCATTTGACAATAAAGATCCTGTGAAGTATGATTTTGCATTGTTTGGAATGGGTGTATTCGAAGGGATTTCATGATCTTAGTATAAAACATTAATATTGCAATCGGAATAAAACATCTCAAATGCAGGATAAAAAACTAAAGTATATTTTACATTCAATAATTTTTGAAGCTGATACTAGAATTGGAAAAGTATTCGATATCGTTTTGCTTGTTACAATTACGTTTTCGGTTGTAATAGTTATGCTGAACAGTGTTTACGAACTACATCTGAAATTCGGAGATTTGTTTTTAACCTTAGAGTGGATCATTACTGTTATATTTACATTAGAGTACTTCCTTCGCATTTATTCTGTAAAAAGACCTCTTAAGTACATATTTAGTTTCTACGGAATTATTGATCTACTATCAATTCTTCCAACTTACATCAGTCTGTTTGTAGTTGATACCCATTTCCTGATAGTAATAAGGATGCTGCGATTAATGCGCATATTCAGAGTACTTAAACTTGTTCGTTATGTAAATGCTTCAAATACTCTGCTTGTCGCGTTAAGAAGTAGCAGAAGGAAGATCATCGTATTTCTTGAAGTGGTAATTATAATTGTGGTAATTACGGGAGCACTGATGTATCTGGTTGAAGGACCTGAATCGGGTTTTACAAGTATTCCAAAATCAATCTATTGGGCAATCGTAACTATTACAACAGTTGGTTATGGTGATATTGCACCCCAAACTATTCTTGGACAAACTATTGCTTCGATGCTAATGATAGTTGGTTTTGCAATAATTGCAGTTCCAACCAGTATTATTGGTAGTGAACTTGTAAAAGTAAAAAGCAGATCCAATACCAGGGTATGTTCTGATTGTGAGTACCCTTCTCATGATGATGATGCAATTTGTTGCAAGAAATGTGGTAGCAAATTGTAAAGCATCTGGAAGCAATCTTTGTTTTTTTTGTTAAAAAATCTTAATAAATATTAACAGGTGTTTTTTATGTGAAGAGCTTATTGCAAGACAGTTAGGTGAATATTTAACTTGAAATACAAATAGCATTGGTATTAAAGTGGTTTTAATGCAACGTTTTAATCCATATCATTGTTCTATATAATAAAACAATAAGTGGGATCACTTAAAATTTATTATTTTTGTTCAATAATTTTAATTGCTAATAAAATGTAACGAACATGAATTTTCATCATTCAAAACTACGCTCACAGTGGATGATTAAAATTCGTGTGAGTTCCTGAATGTATTTTCCGATACCTGCTGAAAGGCAGAACTATCAGGATTGAACATTCAGAAATTAAAAAAATTTTAAACAGATGAAAAATTTTGTATTAACACTTGCATTGGTATTCTCAGTTATTGTTGCTGGTGCACAGGATGAAAAAAAAGTTAATGGCCCTGAAATTTCATTTAAGAAAACGACACATGATTACGGTAATATTGAATTGAATGGTGACGGGACATATAATTTTGAGTTTACAAACACGGGTAATGAGCCCCTGATTTTATCAAAACCTCGTTCATCTTGTGGATGTACGGTTCCTCAATGGCCTAAAGAACCTATACTTCCTGGAGAAACCAATAGTATTAAGGTTACTTACAATACTCATAAAGCAGGACCATTTAATAAAACGGTTACTATTTACTCAAATGCTAAAAATAAATCCACTGTTTTATTGCGGATTAAAGGTAAGGTAGAAAAGCCAACTGCAGAGGCACTTCCTGAAAAAAATAATAGTGCCGGAGCAACACCAATTAACAAATAGTTGATATTTGTTATTATTTCAAATCTTCAATCTTAGGGTTGAAAGTATCACTACATTTTTAAACCAGTTAATTAGTTAATAATGCCAAATATTTCAAAAAAAGGGATGCTTATGCCTGAATCACCGATCAGGAAGCTTGTTCCTTATGCAGAAAATGCAAAGAAGAGAGGAGTACATGTACATCATCTGAATATTGGTCAACCTGATATTGAAACTCCTGAAGTTGCTCTCAATGCTGTTCATAACTATGGAAATAAAGTAATTGAGTATAGTCATTCTGCCGGTATGTTATCATTAAGGGAGAAACTTTCAGAATATTACAGATCTGTAAATATTGATGTAACCCCTGATGAGATAATTGTTGGAGCAGGTGCTTCAGAGGCATTATTATTTGCCTTTCAGTCGATAATGGACCCTGACGATGAAGTTATTATTCCCGAACCGTTTTATGCAAACTATAATGGATTTGCAACAAATGCCGGAATTAAAGTGGTTCCGATTTTCTCATCAATAGATACTGGTTTTGCCCTTCCGCCAATTGAAGAGTTTGAAAAGAATATAACATCAAAAACTAAAGCTATTCTTGTTTGTAATCCGAATAATCCAACAGGTTATTTATATTCGAAAGAAGAGCTTGAGACATTAAGGGATATTGCAAAGAAATATGATCTATACCTTATTGCCGATGAAGTTTATCGTGAATTCACCTATGACGGTAAGCAACATTTCTCCTGTATGCATCTTAAAGGAATTGAAAACAATGTGATATTGATTGACTCTGTTTCTAAAAGATATAGTGCATGTGGGATACGCATTGGCTGGATTGTTTCCAAAAACAAAGAACTAATGGCCACTGCAATGAAATTTGCACAGGCAAGACTGAGTCCTCCATCATTAGGTCAGATTGCGGCAAAGGCTGCTGTTGATACTCCTGATGAGTATTTCGATAAGGTAATGAATGAATATATTGCCCGCCGAAATACCATAGTTGAAGGGATTAATAATATCGATGATGCGTATTGTCCGAATCCTGAAGGTGCATTTTATGTTGTAGCTAGTTTGCCAATTGATGATTCTGACAAGTTCTGTCAATGGTTACTTGAGGAATTTAGTTATGAAAACCAGACAGTTATGATGGCGCCGGCATCTGGATTTTATTCTACACCGGGAAGAGGTAAGGATGAGGTCAGAATAAGTTATGTTCTTAACGTAAATGACCTCAGAAAATCTGTAAAAATTCTGGATGAAGCATTAAAAGTATATCCCGGAAGAAAAAAATAAACTGCAAATAGTATTTATTGCAGATAGTTATTTATATTTAATTATACTTAAACCCCGAGCCTTTTCGGGGTTTTTAGGTTCTAAAAAGAGAGATTGATATGCATGAATTTTCAATAGCAATGAGTATAATTGAGATCGCGGAAGATGAAGCTGCTGCAAATAATTCCAGTAAAATATCCGCAATGGAACTTGATATTGGTACAATGGCAGGTATAGAGTACTATGCACTTGACACAGCTCTTGAAATGGCGGTAAAAAATACACTACTTGAACATGCATCAATTAAAGTAAATAAAATACAGGCAAGAGCCAGATGTTCCGATTGTAGTTATGAATTTGATATTTCCGGAATAACTGATAGTTGCCCAAAATGCAACAGCCTGTTCAATGAAATACTTACCGGAAGTGAACTAAAAATTAAATCAATCGTGATCGAAGAAGACTGATAAGTTAGAATTTAGCTTTACCTTGTACTGCCTTAAAGCACCAAATAAGCATCTGCGATTGAATACTTTGTTATATTTATCAAACTGAATACGTTGAAATGAAGGGTCAATTTATTACTTTTGTATTAATAAACTAATTCCTTAATGGCTCCAAAATCGAATAAGCTAAAAGAAAAGAAAACTTCTGAAACAAAAAAAAAGGGAGGATCATCCGGTAATAAAAATAATTCTGCCGGAAAAAAAACCAAAAGTGTTAAAAAGAGTTCAACTGGTTTGTTAAGAGATCCCAGGTTACACCGGAGTGTTGGTTTTATATTGCTTGTATTAGGAGTTTATTTGTTTCTGGCCATTACAACTTATATAATTAACTGGTTTGCTGCAGATGTTGGTAACCAGGTGATTAATTCAGCCGAAAATTATAAAGACCATACTGAAACTGTCTCGAACTGGACCGGATGGTTGGGATCATTTCTTGCAGGTATTTTTGTATACAACGGTATTGGAATAGGATCATATACTGTATCATTTTTTTTGATTGCCTCAGGACTTAAACTATTAATAAATGTCAGGTTATTTAGTCTTTGGAGGTGGTTTGAGTTACTAATAATAAGTTTTGTCTGGATCCCCGTTACTTTTAGTCTTATTTTTTCGCAACACCCTGAAAATATACTTGGAGGACTGACAGGATATCAGCTTAAAATTTGGTTGCAGGCATATCTTGGTAATGCAGGACTTATTTTGTTGATAATTCTCATTCCTGTAATATTCTCGCTTTTTGATTTTAATTTTCAATTTAAACGTAAAGAACGTAAACCAGTATCAGATAAGGATAAAGTACCGAAGTCACCAAAAACAAATATTGAAAAAGAAGAGTTATATAATACCGTAGAGTTTGCTGTTGATGAACAGGAAAGTGATGAGTTGATCATAAACAAGCCTGAGAATGGAACAGGCAATAATTATAAAATTGAAGAGGAAAAGAATTTGGGTGAGAAGTTGGAAGATATTGAAGACATTGGTAACTCTGAAACAGATGATCCTGATGATGTTGAACTAACCATTGAGGCACCCAAACCTGTAGAGGAGACAGAGAAATTACCCGAACCGGGCGAACATTTTGGTGTTGATACGGAATTTGACCCAACCCTGGAACTGGCAGATTATAAATTACCTCCGTTCGACTTGCTTAAAGATTATGACATCAATAATGTGCTGGTAACTAAGGAAGAGCTTGAGATAAACAAAAACAGAATTGTAGAAACTCTTAAGCAATACTCAATAGCCATAGTAAAAATTAAAGCTACTATCGGGCCTACCGTAACCCTGTATGAAGTTGTACCCGCACCAGGTATCAGGATTGCAAAAATAAAAAACCTGGAAGATGATATTGCATTGAGTTTATCAGCCATTGGCATTAGAATAATAGCTCCGATACCGGGAAAGGGAACTGTTGGTATTGAGGTGCCTAACCAGAATCCGAATATAGTTTCCATGAAGTCGATTCTTACTTCAGAGAAATTCAGGAATAATAAATTTGATTTACCATTTGGTATTGGTAAAACAATATCCAATGAAAGTTTCGTGGTTGACCTTGCTAAAATGCCTCACCTGTTAATGGCCGGTGCCACAGGGCAGGGTAAGTCTGTTGGACTTAATGCAATTATTGCATCTCTCTTATATAAGAAGCATCCTGCTGAGCTTAAATTTATTCTGGTTGACCCAAAAAAAGTTGAATTAAACCTCTATTCCAGAATTGAGCGCCATTACCTGGCTAAACTACCGGACTCTGAGGAAGCTATTATTACAGATACCCGAAAGGTAGTACGTACATTAAATTCTTTAAGTATCGAAATGGACAACAGGTACGAGTTACTTAAAGATGCACAGGTTAGGAATATTAAAGAGTATAATGCCAAATTTATAGCAAGAAAATTAAATCCACTTCACGGACACCGGTATTTGCCATATCTGGTATTGGTTATTGATGAATTTGCTGACCTGATTATGACTGCAGGCAAGGAAGTTGAGGCACCTGTAACAAGACTTGCACAGCTTGCCAGAGCTATTGGTATACATTTGATTATTGCAACACAGCGACCATCTGTAAACATCATAACAGGTACAATAAAGGCAAATTTCCCTGCCCGAATTGCGTTCAGGGTTATTACAAAAATAGATTCAAGAACAATACTTGATACTGGTGGTGCTGATCAGCTGGTAGGAAGGGGAGATATGTTGTTTTCAACAGGAAGTGATGTAATTCGCCTTCAATGTGCTTTTATTGATACACCTGAAGTTGAAAAGTTAACAAGCTTTATCGGAGCTCAGAGGGCATATCCTGATGCGTTGCATTTGCCTGAATTTAAAGATGAAGAATCAGAACAAAAAACAGAGTATGATCCACAGGAGCGTGATGAATTGTTTGAAGATGCTGCATTAATTATAGTTCAGACCCAACAGGGATCAACATCATTACTCCAGCGAAAACTCAAACTTGGATATAACAGGGCCGGTAGGATAATTGATCAGCTTGAAGCAGCAGGTATTGTAGGTCCTTTCGAAGGAAGTAAAGCCCGGGAAGTAAAAGTTGGTAGTGAAATGGCTTTGGAACAGTTTTTGAAGGATCTTAATTCAAATGATACAGGTTTGGAGTAGCATAACCAAACTGGTTATAAACTCCTAATTTTAACAACGAAATAATCAATCAGATATTTATGAAAAAATTAGTAACGATAATTATAGTCCTCATAGCAGGAGTTGCTTTAGCCCAGAATGATAATGATGCAGATAAACTTCTTGAGAAAGTTATAAACAAAATGTCATCATACGATAACTTTAAAGCTGACCTTGCATATACTATGGTGAATACCGAAATGGGTATTGATGAGAAGAAAACAGGCGTAATTTTTGTACAGGGAGATGCATACAGAATTGAGATGGAAGGGCAGGTTATTATCTCCGATGGTGAAACAATATGGACATATCTTGAAGATTCACAGGAAGTAATGGTTAGTAATGTTGATGATAGTGAAGAAAGTATTTCACCAACACAAATATTAAACAAATATAACGAGAGTTACAAAGCTAAATTTGGTCAGGATAAAAAGTATAAAAATTCAAACCTGAAAGAGATTACATTGAAACCTAATGATGGTAAAAATTTCGAAAAAATGAGTGTGATCGTCAATGCAAACAAGCTTAGTCTTGAAAACTTTTCGGTTTATGATGTTAATGGTAATGTTTTTACATATCATATAATTGACCTTCAGCCTGATTTGGACCTGACAGGAGATACATTCACCTTCGATTCCAAAAGTTATCCTGATGTTGAGGTTATTGATATGCGCTAGGCATGTAAAGGTTTATCTTCTTTAGTTGTTTCTTTTTCTGTGTGTGTAGTTGATACCGGTAACTACAAGGGTCAACCAGCCAACTATAAGTAAGATTCCGCCAATCGGAGTTAGTTTTCCAAAAGATTCAGGTATCATTGATGCTAATTCTCTGATGGATGACAGGTAAAGAGTTCCGGAAAAAAGAATTATTCCAATTACAAAAAGATAGTATATGGTATTCAGGTATGAACGGGATACATATCTGTTCATGAATGTAAGTCCCAACAGGGCAAGAGAATGATACATAAGGAACTCATTTGCTGTGTTAAACTTGATCAGATTGTTATTGCTAATATTTCCTTCAAGTATGTGTGCTCCAATGGCTCCAAACATGACACACAGCGTACCCATTATACCAACGGTTATTAAAAATCGTTTTGTCATAATTAATGATATTAATTGTTTATACAAAAGTACTAATTTCAAAATACCTTACCTTTGGTGAATTTTAAATTATAATGAAATTTATATGAATATTTCTGTTGACATTAGCTATTATCCATTAAAAGATGAGTTTATTCCTCCCATTAAGGAGTTTATCGAACGACTCAACTCTCATAATGATATAACTGTTGTTACGAATGGTATGAGTACTCAGGTATTTGGAAGTTATTTTGATGTTATGAATATTCTGACGAAAGAAATACACTCGTCATTTAAGATACCACATTCTGTGTTTGTTCTTAAGATAATAAATGCTGATCTTCAGCAGTATAACAAAGATTAATGAGCGATCTCACTGACTTTTTTCTGCAGCCATATTACCAGACTTCAACATTCTTTATAATACTTGAATTTGTTGCGGCCTTATTTGGTGTTATGAGCGTATTGTATGCAAGAAAAGAGAATATTCTTGTATTTCCAACAGGAATAATTAGTACAGCAATATATGTTTACCTGTTATCACAATGGTCGTTGTATGGCGATCTGATAATAAATATTTATTATACCATAATGAGTCTGTATGGATGGTATATGTGGCGAAAAGTTATAGGTGATAATGAACAGCATATTAGTATTAGCCGTACTAATTTAACTGATAAACTAAAAGCAACGGGCATCTTTATATTTACTTCTGTATTTGTACTTCTGGTTTATCGTTACTATGATGTTATTCCTTCAGAACTTGGGTTTTCAGAGAGTATCAGCTATGCCTGGGATCATATCACATCCGGCGACCTGGAAAAGTTCAGGATAGCAACACCGTTTTTGGATACGTTCACAACAGGTATTTTTTTCTCAGCCATGTGGCTAATGGCCAATAAAAAACTTGAGAACTGGACATTATGGATTGTTGGCGACATTGTTTCAGTACCACTTTATTTTGTCAAAGGATATGGTTTCACAGGTATTCAATATACGATCTTCTTAATACTGGCTGTGATGGGATATCTGGAATGGAGAAAACAGATAAAGTAAGGCTATGCTAAAACGAATTGCAATTACAGGCCCTGAGTCAACAGGAAAATCTTCAATTTCAGCTTATTTGGCTGATCAGTTTAATACTAATAAAGTTGATGAGTATGCAAGGGAATACTTTAGAAATCGTGAGTATAGTTATAATTCAGAAGACCTTGTAACAATTGCCCGTGAACAGTTTAGAAGGGAGGAATACCTTGCAGGTAAAACCAAAGGCTTATTATTTTGTGATACAGATTTTATTTCTATTGGTATCTGGTCGAAAATAGTATTTGATTTTGTACCCCGGTGGATTAACACCATGATTGAAAAACACAGGTATGATCTATATCTGCTTTGTAATACTGATGTTAAATGGGAACCTGACACATTAAGAAGGAACGAACATAACCGTTTACTTATTTATGATATGTTTGTTGAAGAACTTGAAAAAAACAATTATAATTACAGAATAATTTCAGGTTCAGGTAATATTAGATATAACAATGCAGTTAGCTACGTAAATGAATTGTTAAATAATGGCTGATACAAAACAAAGGCTTCGGGTATTGCATTTGGTACGATGGTATCCCAACAGGTACGATCCTATGCCTGGTTTATTCATTAAAAGACATGTGGAATCTGCCGGAATTAAAAATGATGTTGCTGTTGTTTACACTCATTTTGAGAAGAATAATCCTGAATTTAAAACAAACTACCAGTTAGAATACAATGTGACGAACGGAGTACCTACTGCAAAAGTATATTATAAAGCATCAAAGTGTACCCTTAATCCACTGCGTAAATTAATAAACATCATCAGATTTTACAGGGCAAACAGAATTGGAGTAAGTAAAGTAAAAACCGAGCTGGGTATCCCTGACATTATTCATATTCACATACTAACGAGGTTAGGGTTAATTGGGTTGTACTATAAATTAAGATATAATATACCATATGTAATCACTGAGCATTGGTCAAGATATTTACCCGTAACAGGTTCGTTCAAAGGAATCATCCGTAAATTCTTAACAAGGATTGTTGTTAATAATGCTTTCTGTGTTACTGCTGTAACACAGAATCTTGCATCGGCAATGCAATCGCACAGATTACAAAATAAAAATTATACTGTACTCCCAAATGTGGTTGATAACATATTTATTAAAAACACAAAACCGGAAAAGTCAGCTGCTGAAAAAATAACATTTGTACATATTAGTTGTTTTGAGGACAGATCGAAAAATATCAGTGGATTACTTCGTGTGATCAGTGATCTTGCAAAGATGCGCAATGATTTTAAATTCTTAATGATTGGAGATGGTCAGGATATGCCATGGTTGCAGGATTATGCTGATGAAAATAACCTGACAAACAAATTTGTAGAATTTAAAGGGCTTCTGGAAGGTGAACAACTGGTTAAAGAAATGAGTTCTGCTGATATGTTGGTGGTCTTTAGCAATTACGAAAACTTTCCTGTAGTAATAAACGAATGCCTTTCTATGGGAATTCCTGTTATCACTACAAAAGTTGGAGGTATTCCTGAAAGGATCAATAGTGATAACGGGATCCTGATCGATCAGGGGAACGAATCACAGTTACTGGCTGGACTGAACAACTTCCTTGATAACAAGGTCAGGTTTAACATGGAAGAAGTCAGATCACAATCTGTTGGTGAGTTTTCTCCGGAAGCTGTTGGAGCTAAACTTGACTTAATATACCGTGAGTCTTTGGGATTGTGATGATAACTGAAGGACAAATCTACTCATGCAAAGCTATCATCGGTAATCCAAGCTTAAAAAAGTCGTGTTTCGTTATTTTATCTTTAAACAGTGATTTGAATATATTAGATTTATGAGCAATGAATGCAATGGAATTTATGCTGTTGTCAAATACAAATCTTTCCAAAGCGTTTTCCTTATCCGATGTATCAACAATGAAAAATTTAAGATGCTGGATCAGTTTTTCCCTGACAAATGCTTCCTTAAGTTCTTTTATTATCCTTGTGTCTTCATCTCGGTTTCCATCAAAATGGAAATGAACAACATATATTTCTGAAGGTACATTTTCAAATAATTTAATTAAAAGATGAATTTTGGAGTAATCCAGTTTATCATTGTTACTGGCGTACATTATCCTTAAGTTATCATGCTCAGTGTCTTGTTTCGGTACGGCAATAACAGGAATATTCGCTTTATTCATTATCTTTTTAGCCGTACTGCCTTCAAAAAACTCTTTTTTACCGGCACCCTGGGTTCCCATAACAATAAACTCGGGTTTGATCTCATAACAGATGTCAGTAATGTCAAAGCTTGGAATACCTGTTGATATTCTGCTTTCTATTGAAAAGTTAGTAAAGTTGTTATCCTTCAGATAATCATTAACCTCATTAACCAGTAATTCCATTTCCTTTTCCGACTGTTTTTTGAATTCATCAAAAAGTCGCATGTTTAACGTAATATTTGCATCAAATCCACCATCCAGTTCCGAATCAGGAATGGCGATCTGATCACTGACAGTATGCTGTAGAAGCAACCTGGCAGGAACTTCATTTCCGGCAATCTTAATAGCATATTTATATGTAGTGATTGAATGGTCAGAGAAATCAACCGGTAGTAGAATCGTTTTCATTTTATTAAATTTTGACTATGTATTTTAAGAGTGAAATCTGGAAATTTCAAAAATAGTTGTTATTTATAATAATTCTAAAAATTACAAATGTAAAGTTATTAAAATAGATATTTAATATAAATGTGCAGATTTATCCATATTATCGACTATTTTTACGCAGAATAATTGGTTTTCGCTTTTGCTGAATTAATACCACTTCTTATGAGGATTCATTTTATTGCTATTGGTGGTAGTGCGATGCATAATCTTGCGATTGCACTGAAAAATACAGGGCATCAGGTTAGTGGATCTGATGATGAAATTTTTGAACCATCAAAAAGCAGACTTGAAGATTATGGATTATTGCCTGAAGTATTTGGATGGTACCCTGATAAGCTTTCAAATGATATTGATGTAGTAATATTGGGCATGCATGCCAGAGAAGATAATCCTGAATTAATCCGCGCTAAAGAGCTGAAACTGAACATCTATTCCTATCCTGAGTTTTTGTTTCATCATTCTAAAGACAAGAAAAGAATAGTAGTTGGAGGTAGTCACGGGAAAACAACCATAACTGCTATTATAATGCATGTCCTCAAAAGGCTGGGTTTTAATTTTGACTATCTGGTTGGATCTAAAATCAAGGATTTTGATGTAATGGTACGTCTTAGCGATGAATCTGATATTATGATTTTTGAAGGAGATGAATACCTGAGTTCTCCGATCGACAGGAGACCAAAGTTTCATTGGTATCAACCTCATGTTGCTTTAATAAGTGGAATCGCATGGGACCATATTAACGTTTTTCCAACTTTTGAGAACTATTTATATCAGTTTGAAAAGTTCATATCATTAATCGTTGATGAGGGTGTTTTGATTTATAATCAGGATGACCCGGAATTATGTTCTTTAATACCTGATTCTGATAATTTGAAAACAATTCCATATAGCTTTCCGGACTATTCTGTAAGAAATGGAGTTAGTTTTATTAATAATAATGAAAAGGAGTATAAACTGGGAATTTTTGGAAAGCATAATATGCAAAATGTTTTGGGGGCAAAGCATGTTTGTAATCAGTTGGGAATTAACGATGAAGAATTCTATAATTCTGTGTGTAGCTTTACCGGTACTTCAAACAGACTTGAACTGGTTTGTGAAAAAGGCAGTTCAAGATTGTATAAGGATTTTGCTCATGCTCCATCAAAGGTTATGGCTACAGTAAGGTCTGTTAAAGAACAATTTCCGGATTTAAACCTGTTGGCCTGTCTTGAACTGCATACTTTCAGTAGTTTAAACATTAACTTCATTAATCAATATTTCGGGGCTCTTAATATGGCTGATATTGCCTGTGTTTATTTTAACAAACATACACTCTCAATGAAACGACTTCCTGATCTTTCGGTTGGCGATGTTAAAAAAGCATTTGGCAGAGAAGATATCAACGTGACAAATGACTCTGTAGATCTTGTTGATTGGTTATTATCTGTTAAGAAAAGTAACTCAGTGTATTTAATGATGAGCTCGGGCAATTTTGATGGATTGGATATGAGTGAGCTGGCAAACAAACTATTGTAAACTGCAGATGATGACATTCAAAAACCTGTCCACATACCTGGTTCTGCTTGTGTTAACTTTATCAGCATTAAGTACCTGGTCCCAGAATAGCCCGGATAGTACCCTGATCAGGAAGTATCCTCTGGTGATTGGTAACACGGGGTTTTCTACCGATAGTACGGATATTGTAGTGGGTGATGTTCCAAGGGGAGAAGTGTCGACCTTTCAGTTTGAAATTTACAACTTTGGTAATGAGCAAATCGTATTTACAAGTGGCAGATCAAACAGGTTTGTTTCATTGAAATTCTCGCCGGATGTATTGGCAGGTGAATCAGCAGGAACAATGTTTGTTGAATTTGACGCTGATCCTGAACTGGACCTGGGAGAGTTTTATGCAGAAATTTCAATAACCAGTACAGATAATAAAAACCCATATAAGTTTATGAATCTTCTTATGAACCTTGTGGAGGGAAAATCAGAAATAGCTCAACAGGGGTTTGATACGGTTCCAAATATTATTTTCGATCACTATAATCATGATATTGGGCACCAAACTCGTGGTAAGGTAATATTTCACACTTTTGTGCTGACAAATATGGGATCACAATCTCTCCATGTTACAGATATTGAACTGCCAAAGGGGATAAAGATTGTTGACAGGCCTGTTGATCCGTTATTACCCGGGGAAAAATCTATCATCCGTCTTAAAATAAATACCAGGGGAATAGTAGGAGTATTACATCATTCTGTTATTGTACATTCAAATGATCCTTCAAACCCAATTGTTATTTTAGGGATCCATGGTTCTGTACGTGTATTTCCAAAACATAAAAAAACCTCTGTGCAATGTAATGAACATCAACAGAGGTTTTAAGCGTTTGAACAATTAAAAATTCTAGCTGTTCATAGAAATTAAAAATTCCTGATTACTTGCTGTGAATTTAATTCTGTCTTTTAGGAACTCCATAGCTTCCACAGGGTTCATATCACTTAGATGATTCCTAAGTACCCAAATTCTCTGGAGTATATCTTTATCCACAAGAAGGTCTTCTCTTCTGGTGCTTGAAGCAACAATATCAATTGCAGGATAGATACGTTTATTTGACAATTTACGATCGAGTTGAAGCTCCATGTTACCGGTACCTTTAAACTCTTCGAAAATAACTTCATCCATCTTTGATCCTGTATCAATAAGAGCAGTTGCAAGAATTGTTAGTGAACCACCAGCTTCAATTTGTCGGGCGGCACCGAAAAATCTTTTTGGTTTTTGTAATGCATTTGCTTCAACACCACCTGAGAGTACTTTACCTGAAGCAGGTGAAACAGTGTTATACGCTCTTGCCAGCCTGGTTATTGAATCAAGCAGGATAACAACATCATGACCACATTCTGTTAATCTTTTCGCTTTTTCAAGGATAAGGTTAGCAATTTTAACATGTTTTTCTGCCGGTTCATCAAACGTAGATGCAACAACTTCAGCATTTACACTTCTTGCCATATCTGTAACCTCCTCCGGACGTTCATCAATTAATAATATGATCAGGTAAACTTCGGGATGATTTGCTGCTATGGCATTTGCAATCTCTTTAAGGAGTACAGTTTTACCTGTTTTTGGCTGACTAACCAATAATCCTCTCTGACCTTTACCAATCGGACAAAACATATCCATTATCCTGGTTGAAACAGATTCGTCTTTATGACCTGTCAGCGATAGTCTTTGATTAGGGAATAGTGGTGTAAGAAAATCAAAAGGTACCCTGTCGCGAACATCCTGAGGGTTCATACCATTTATTTTAACAACCTTGATCAGCGGAAAATACTTTTCACTTTCCTTCGGCGGGCGAACCTGACCCTGTATCGTATCTCCGGTTTTAAGTCCGAATAATTTTATCTGGGACAGAGAAACATAAATATCATCTGGAGAATTAAGATAATTATAATCAGATGACCTTAAAAAACCATAACCGTCAGGCATAATCTCAAGTACGCCTTCTGCTTCAATTATACCTTCAAATTCGAAAGTATATTTTGGTTTTTGCTTCTTATCTTCATTATTATTATTCTGATTGGTTGTGTTTACCTGTGTTGATGGTCTGTTTGACTGTCTCTCACCTTTATCCGTTTTATTAGACAATGATTCCGGTTTGTCATGATTAGACTTTACAGGTTTGCTACTTTCACCAATTATAACCTTTTCAGGTTTTCTATTCTCAGGAATACGAGTTCTTTTCCTGGGAGTTCTGCCTTCCTTTTTCTCAACAGGTGTGATACCTACAGGAGTTTTTGTGTCTTTTTCAGAATCTGCAACAGATTTCTGAGTAGAAATACTTTCATCAGAAATAGCTGTTAACTCAACTGATGAACTGCTACTCCTTGATGAATCTGACTTTCTATTTTGATTACTCTCAATTTTTTCTTCACTCTTATCATAACGAGTTTTGGTAACCTGTTTTTGATCTGTATTACTTTTACGATCAGTAGATGCAATTGGATCCGATTTCTTTTTTGAGGATGGCATCCTTTTTCTGGCTTTGTTTGCCACACTTTTTTTCTCAGCTTCAATAACATCTTTTGATGGATTAAGAGCTTGATGATCAAGGATTTTGTAAATCAAATCTTTTTTCAGCAACTTGTCAGGTTTTGGAATGTCGAATTCCTTTGCTATTTGTCTTAATTCGGCAACGAGTTTACCGTTAAGTTCGACAATATCGTACATAAAATGGGGATTTAATTTCTAACTCAACGACTAATGTTGAATTTCTAAAATATTAATTTCGATTTAAGTTTTGGAATACTAAAATAACTTTTTCTAAAGTAGCTGCAAATGTACTAATATTTTTCTGTAATTACCTATTTTTGCAAAAAAATGATAAAAACATGATTCAACGTAAACAAACTATCTACCTTTTTCTATCCGGCGCATTAATACTTATCTCTTTTTTTGTGCCGTTAGCAACATATATTGGTGAAACAAATTCATTGGTACTTTATATTTACAAAGTTGTTAGTCTTGTTCCAGGAAGTGAAACCGGTGTAAGTCCCTATTTTATCCTTCCGCTTTTAACTATTGTTTCGCTTATTGCTATATTCTCATTCGTTACAATTTTTCTATATAACAGAAGAAAAAATCAACTTTTGTTTGTACGGTTCATGTTACTTTTAGTGCTGGTTTACATCGGTTTATTCTTTTTTCATTATAACGAAATAATGGAACAGTTAACCGGAGGAATTGCAATTTACGAATACGGTATTACGATTCCTGGTTTGGAAATGCAGATACCAACAATTGTTTTTTTATTGCCATTGGCTACAGCAATGTTTTTGTTTATGGCTGCAAGAGGGATATCACATGATGAAAAACTGGTAAGATCAACTGAAAGATTACGATAGGTATTACATCAGATAGTTAATTCTATACACAAACACCAACTATTTTCTCTCACTCTCAAATATCTCCAGATCAGAGATGTTACCTGATTCAACTTTGAATTTTACCATGGTTATAACCTGATGTATTCCAAAATTACCGGCAGCACCAGGATTTATATGTAGCAGGTTATTATTATTGTCGTGGATTATTTTAAGAATATGTGAATGACCTGTAATAAAAATATCCGGGGAATTTTCTTTTATCAGTTTTCGTGCGAGCGGTGTATATTTTCCCGGATATCCTCCTATATGAGTTATAACTACTTTTAAATCTTCAATCGTAAATATTTCATATTCATTTAGTTCAACCCTTAAACTCCCACCATCAATATTGCCGAAAACAGCTCTTACTTTCTTAAAGTCAGTTAGACTTTTATATGTTTCATAGTTGCCAATATCTCCGGCATGCCATATTTCATCACAATCGGCAAAAAAAGAAGACACCCGTGGATGATAATACCCATGGGTGTCTGATAAAACTCCTACTTGTTTCATTGTTAGAACGTTGCTACAAGTCCGATCTGCATATTTTCGTTGAATTGAGTTCGTGGACCCAATACACCTCCATCTGAATCATAGAATATTATATCATCATCATAGATCAATTCAGTATTTATATTAACATTAAGCCAGGAGTTCACTTTCATTGTTAAGACAACCTGCCAGTTAACATCTATATTTTGAGGATTGTTCATATAATCAGAGAATAACTCAAGCTTTGTGTTGAAGTTAACATTTTCAAAAATCTCGTATTTAAACACCATTAATGCTTTGGAACCGAACATCGACTTAACTTTTTTCGCATTTTCAATAACAACACCATTCGAGTCCACAACAGCCGGATCCAGTCCGAATGAACCTGCATTTGCTAATTCCTGATCATTTACAATTATCCACTTGGCAGTTACAGGGGAGTAATTGACACTAAAATGATCATTTGGTTTCCACTCAATACCTGGTCCGATATCTACAGTACCGGGTGCCATAAATTTGGATATATAATTCGTAGAGTCTTCTTTATAATTATAACCTTTTGCAAACTGGGATCTAAATGTAACAAGAATTGTTGCAAATAGTTTATCATGGAATTTATATCCATAGGACGAAATAAATTCAATTTTGTCATCTGTTTTAAGTGGATCGTTATCACCAATATAGGAGTAACCTAGCGCCAGATCAAGCCAATTATCCCATTTATGTTTTTCCTTACTGTAATTAGCAAGAAATGAATATTTTCCGGATACGGCAAGAGTGTTTTCTCCACCAGCTGACCAGTTTGAGAAATAACTTTGAGAGAAATTAATTCCAATTTTGTTCTCTACTTTCCAGTTTTTAATGGTATCGGTTTGAGATTGTGATACGAGACCTGAAAATATAGTTATTATAAGTAGTAATCTTTTCATATCATATTTTATTTTAATTATTTATCCAAATGAACATCCAGTTGCGGGAATGGGATATTAATATTATGCTTATCAGCATTTTTATAGAATTTCTCATTCATATCGAAATAAACATCCCAGTAATCAGCAGGATTTACCCAAACACGGACAGTAATATTTACAGAACTGTCAGCTAATTCGCCAAGTACAATAAAAGGTTCTGCAGGTTCATTTAATATACGTTTATCCTCTTTTATGAACCCCATTATCATTTCTTTCGCAGTATCGTAATTATCACCATATCCAATTCCAAATACCCAGTCAACTCTTCGATGGGTTTGGGTGCTGTTGTTTGTTAATGCCCCGTTTGACAATGATCCGTTTGGAAGAATAATAGTTTTGTTATCCGGTGTTGTGAGTATTGTAACAAATATCTGAATTTCCTTTACAGTTCCTGAAAATCCCTGTGCTGTGATAAAATCTCCGATTTTAAACGGCTTAAAGAATAATATCATTACTCCTCCTGCAAAATTAGATAAAGTACCATTGAATGCCATTGCGATTGCCAGTGATGCAGCAGTTAACAAGGCAATAAATGTTGTCATTTCAATACCGATCATACCAAGAACACTAATAAATAGTATTATCTTGAGCACAACACTTAGCATGCTTTTAATAAATGATTTTAGGGCTGGTGTAATGTCACTGGAGTCCATGAGTTTAAATACTCTCTTTGTAATTAGTTTTATTACCCAAAGTCCGATTATAAGGACAACAATTGCTCCAAGTAGTCTCATTGCATAATCTACACCACTTTCTGAAATCCAGTTCATAATAGCAGTTGCTTTTGTTGTTAACTTGTCCACCTGATCCATAATTTTACATATTAATTAATAAAGTTTTTAATTGTTTTTTCTGATTGTTGTGTAGCAAAACAAACCTGATATTACTGGTATTTTTAATTAGGTATTGTACTGCTTAATTATAAAACAAATATACAAATATTGCTAACCTGACAAAAGACAGGACTTAAATTCCGGTTCCCTGCTGATTTGGTATATGATCATCTTTATTTTCACCCTGTTTAAACCCGATTGTCAGATTGTAACTGGTTCTTACAGCTGAGTCATTTAGCAGTCCCGGATACCATTTTATTCCTTCCAATATTCGTATGGCTTCTTCTGTACAACCTCCGCCAAGGTGTTTTTTTGTTATTATATTTGATGGTAAACCATTGGTCTCAATAATAAACATCAACTCCACTTCGCCGGCTAGTCCCAGTTTCATTGCAGCTTCAGGGTAAACCAACTGGCTGTAGATATAATCAGGTAATGTTTTATAGCCCTTTGGCAGTAATGGGTAAGGTAATTCTGTAACCTGTTTGATGTTATAAATAGTATAAGATGTATCAAACGGGTTATGTATCTGTTTTATATGTTTGTATCCACGTCGTTTTGCAAGTTTCTCAAAACTTTTTGTGTTATATTTAATTTCAAAATCGGATTTACCTGCTACCGGTTTACCATCAGAGGTTGCAGGATCCCAAATTATTAACCTGAATAATGATAATGCAGAAGAATCAATTGCCTTTGAAACATTTTGTACTATGTTATAATCGGTTACAGTACCGGTTTTATCTGTTGTAAATTCAATTTTAACCGTGCCTTGTGTTTTCGATTTCAGATCATTTGCCGGATAATCTAAAAATGTTTTGACCATCGATTTTAGTGCTTTTTGTCCTATTGCCGGTTTTGACTCAATATATTGAGCATTCAGAGTATTTATAACCAATGCTAGTAATATTAAAGTGGCTGTAAATCTGGATAAAATCATGTAATTATTCATTTTAATTTCAAAAGATAAATATAGTGTAAATGTGTGATAATTTATTAGTTTTACTAAAAAATTACAGACACATAACATACAGGTATTGGTGTTATAAAAATAATATTGGATCCGGTTAATGTGATTTTATCTTGATATATATGAACGGGAGAGGAAAGAGTGAGTTTGAAGTTAAAGAGGATTTGGTATACGGTTTGAGACCGGTTATTGAAGCGATTGTTGCAGGGAAAGAGATTGACAGGGTTTATATCCAGAATGGTTTAAGGAACGAACTGTTTCGTGAGCTCATGTCACTTTTAAAGGAGAGCAATGTGCCCTACAAATTTGTTCCGATTGTAAAACTTAATAAGATTACCAGAAAGAACCACCAGGGAGTGATTGCATATATTTCCCCTATTATATTTTCTGATATAGAACAAATTATTCCCGGTATTTTTGAAAAAGGTAAAGAACCACTGGTTTTAATTCTGGATAAAATAACCGATGTTAGAAATTTTGGCGCAATATTAAGAACGGCTGAAAGTGCAGGAGTAGATGCTGTAGTTTTTCCTTCGCATGGAGCCGCATTATTGAATTCCGGTACGATTAAGTCATCGGCTGGTGCGATTTATAATATACCCCTTTGCAGAAGTGATAATTTGAAGATTACCATTGAATACCTTAAAGATTGCGGGTTGAAAATTGCTTCTGCAACTGAAAAAGGAGCAGAGTTATACTACAAATCAGATTTAACAGGCCCCCTTGCTTTAATAATGGGATCAGAAGGAGACGGAGTAAGTGGAGAATATTTGAAACGATCAGATATGAAACTGATGATACCCATGAAAGGAAAAACAGCTTCGCTGAATGTATCTGTGGCAACCGGTGTTATGTTATATGAGATTGTCAGGCAGAGAATTATTTAGCTGAGCTTTGTATACCAACAATTGTCTTCTGAAAAGTATTAGCAGAAAGCAAAAAAAAACTCCCGTTTTCACGAGAGTTTCAAAATTAAATATATTAGTTTTATCTTCTGGCTTCTTTAATTCTGGCTTTTTTACCTCTCAGATTCCTGAAATAGAAAATTCTTGCCCTTCTGACAACTCCAACTTTGTTAACAACGATTTCTTCAATAAATGGAGAAGAAACAGGAAAAATCCTCTCAACACCAATATTACCTGAGATTTTTCTTATAGTAAATGTAGCAGTTGGACCACTTCCAACACGTTGAAGTACAGTGCCCTGGAATTTCTGTAAACGTTCTTTGTTTCCTTCTTTTATCTTGTAAGTTACAGTGATTGTGTCTCCTGCTTTAAATTTTGGAAACTCCGGCACCTTTACTGTATCGTCCACTAATTGTATTAATTCGTTCTTGCTCATCGATTTAAGATTAAGAGTTGATTTCTCAAAAATGAGTGCAAATATACAGCTATTTATTCAATCTCAAATTTTTTTTACAAAATATTCTGTCTATTTGTTAAATATACATTGTTAGTAAAAAAAGCAGTTGATTTAAAAACCAATATTGTTATAGTGAAGTGTTTGTAATGATCACATATACAGAGAAATAGTGATCAGTCGAATTTCAACTTGTATCAGATGTAATTGAAACTAACATCATTGCCATATCAAAAAGAAAAATCAAATAATGTATTATTTTTACATTTTTATAAACTTTTGATAGAAATATTATGCTTCGTCACATAGTAATGATAAAATTTAAAAGCGATATTGATCTGAAATCAGAGTCAGAAATGTTGAAATCTATGCTTATTGATCTGGAGACTTCAATAAATTCATTACAAAAAATGGAAGTTGGATTGAATATTAGTACAAAACCATCAGCATTTGATTTAGTACTAACAGCAGATTTTATTGATGTAGACGGATTAGATGATTATCGTGTTCATCCCGAGCATGTCAAGGTGTTGGATTATCTTAAAAAAGTGATTGAAAAGGTTCACGTTGTTGATTACATCATCTAGATTCTTCCTCAAGTCCTAATTCTTCTATAAGCATTGACTGTAACCTTTGCAGGGAAACCCTGAATTTAATTTCCCCTTTTATACAATACGAAATTCTTCCTGTTTCTTCGGAAACAACTATTGAAATGCAATCACTGACTTCACTAATTCCGATTGCTGCCCTGTGACGTAAACCTGCTCTTGCTGTTATCTGCTTTTTTGATACGGGCATAATACAACCAGCTGCTCTTATTTCGTTCCTGGATATTATCATTGCGCCATCATGAAGAGGGCTGTTTTTGAAAAAAATATTTTCAATTAATTGTGAAGAAATGCTTGCGTTGATTTCCTGACCTGTACCAATGTACTGATTTAGCTCATTTTGTCGTGTAATTACTATTAACGCACCAGTTTTTAATTCAGCCATATGCTGGCATGCAACAATTATCGGATCGATATCAAATTCAAACCGTTCTTTGAATGCAAATTTCAGGAACTTAAACCTGTGGCCATGAGTGTTAAAAAATGTGGGAGTTCCTATTGCTAAAAGAAATTGACGGATCTCAGGCTGGAAAATAATTATTAAGGCAACCAAACCTACACTGATAAAGGCTCCTAAAATTTGAGAAAGTAATTCCATTTGAAATGCACCAACGAGCTTCCAAATCAGGAAAAGAGATACTATCCCTAAAAATATATTGATTGCGACAGTTCCTTTAAGCATCCTGAACAGGCCATATAGTAATGTCGCAACCAAAAAAATATCTACCAGGTCGAGAAATCTTATATCAATAAAAAGTAGGTTCAAAATCAACGATTTTGTTCAAAAATAATCATTATACCTTAACGTACAATAGATTTTAGGTTATTTGCTTCTTTCTTTGAGCCAATTGTACCAACTATCCATGCCTTCACCGGTTTTTACAGATAAGGTAATAAACTCAAGATCCTTATTTACCTGTGAAGCATATTTTTTCGCCTTCTCAACATCAAAGTCAACGTATGGCAGCAAATCCGTTTTATTAATTATACAAAGCTGGGCAGTTTGAAACATAGTTGGATATTTTGCCGGTTTGTCTTCACCTTCTGTTGTACTTATGACAACAACTCTTGAACTCTCCCCAAGGTCAAACATTGAAGGACACACCAGATTACCAACGTTTTCAATAAACAATACTGATCCGTTTTTTGGTTTCATTTGTTTTGTTGCAATACTGACCATTTCAGCATCAAGATGGCATCCATTTCCGGTATTTACCTGGACTACAGGTGCCCCGGCTGCATGAATTCTGTCAGCATCATTCGATGTTTGCTGATCGCCCTCAATTATATAAAAATCAATATCATTTTTAAGTTCCCTGATGGTTTTTTCCAGTAAACTTGTTTTTCCCGAACCGGGTGAACTTACCAGGTTAAGTGCACAAATATCCAGGGCTTCAAAATATCCGCGGTTATGTTGTGCTTTTAAGTTATTCTTTGACAGAACATCTATCTCAAGCTGGATTTCTTTGCCGGATTTATGACTGTGCCCATGACTATGTTCATGGTTATCATGGTGATGATGATCATGATTATGATCGTGATCATGACCATGGTGATGTCCGGGCTGGCCTGGTATTGTATATGTTATGTGGTCTTCTTCGCCACATCCGCATGTTCCACACATAATGTTGTTTTTAAAGTTTAAAATTGGCTACAAATCTACTAAAAGCAAAACTATCAACAGTAGTTTTTTAAACATAATCCTAAACACTATAATATTCTTTGATGATGTCAATAAAACTGCAATTAAGATATTGCTAAGTGTTAACTAACTATTTGAAATCATTATTAATTAGCTGTTCGTCGCTTAACAACCCTTATTTTTCATTAATTTAGCTTTTAATTTTCAAACCTCAATTAGCAATCAGATATGAAGAAACAAATTTCATTAAGTGTTCAGTGTCCACATTGTCTTAAATCATTGATGGATGATGAAAAAGAATTGCATGGATTCCCTTCAATAAAATTGAATATTGTAACACCGGAAGACAGAGGCGTAATTCACATATGCTCAGTTTATGAATGCTTTGATCACAATGCAAATTTTGATATAAAGGATAATACAGTTGTTGATTTTTATTGCCCAGAATGTAATAAAGAATTACTGGTTAATGAAGAATGCAAAATATGTGGTGCACCAATGGTATCTTTTGTATTAAAGGTTGGTGGCAGAGTAAATATTTGTTCACGAAAAAGCTGCTCGAACCATTATGTTGCTTTTAGTGACCTTTCTACAGAATTAACTAAGTTTTATAATGAGTTTGGTGACTAACAGATGCGTGGTAATTGCTGACCACTAAGCATATCTATAATTCTTTTACCACCAACATTAGTCTCAAGCCATGCGGTTCCGTCATATGAACTGCTTATTTCACCTATAATCGAAGCCTCTTTTCCAAAGGGGCTTTCTTTTAGGACTTTCAATACATTATCTGCATCTTCACTGGCCACAACCATAACAACTTTACCTTCATTGGCCACATATAAAGGATCAAAACCCAATAGCTCACATAATCCCCTCACATTTTCATGAACTGTCAGTTTCTCTTCTTCAATGCTTATACCGTAATTACCATTGTTAACAAGTTCAGACAGCACAGTGCCAAGTCCGCCACGTGTGGCATCTCTCATAAACTTTATGCCATCACTCTCTTTAAGTGCACCGGCGATCATATGATTCAAACAGGCACAATCAGATTCAATATGAGTTTGAATATTGAGTTCGTTCCTTGCGGCCATAACAGCCATACCATGATCACCTATGCTTCCGTTTATAATGATCTTATCTCCCGGAGTTATATTTTTTCCTGAACTAATATGAATGTAACTATCCTTTAATACACCAATGCCAGAAGTATTAATGAATACTTTATCGCATTTTCCTTTATCAACAACCTTAGTGTCACCGGTTACAATTTTTACTCCGGCTTCAGCAGCATCTTCAGCCATTGAGACAACAATTTTCTCAAGATCAGAAAATGGAAATCCTTCTTCAATAATAAACCCTACGCTTATATATTGGGGAATAGCTCCTGAAACTGCCAGGTCATTAACTGTTCCGGCAATAGCAAGATTGCCAATGTTTCCTCCGGGAAAAAATATTGGGTCAACAACAAATGAGTCAGTGGTATATGCCAGTTTATCCCCGTTTAATTCAATAATTGCAGAATCAGATTGTTGATCAAGTATTTCATTTTTAAAATGATATGCAAACAGACTGTCGATCAGGTCATGACTTAATTTACCACCGCTGCCATGCCCTAACATTATATTTTTTAATTCTTTACTCATGAGTAATTAATTACAATGCTTTTGAAATAATTCTATTTGTTATAAAGGTAATAAGCATGACATGATCCTTCACTTGAAACCATACATGCCCCAACAGGATCGGATGGTGTACAAACATTACCAAATAAAGCACATTGATTTGGCTTTTTCTCACCTCTTAATATTGATCCGCAAATACAGCCTTTTGGTTCGATGGTTTTTTCAACTTCAACATCTATCATACGTTCAGCGTCATGTACCTCATATTTCTTTCTGATCTTTAATCCACTGTTTTTTAGTACTCCAAGGCCTCTCCACCAGTCATCACGATATTCAAAAATCTCATCAAGCATTTGCTGGGCTACAACATTTCCCTCGGGTTTAACAACTCTTGTATATTGAATTTCAACTTTTGGATCATTATTTTCAATCTGCTGAACCAGCATATGAATGGATTGAATAAGATCAACAGGCTCAAAACCACTGATAACAACACCCATATTGAACTTTTTGGGAATATTCTCATAAATCCCCTGACCTGTAATTGTACTAACATGTCCGGGTCCTATGTAACCGTCAATACTTACTCCCTCATCAATTAATGCTTCCATTGCCGGTGGCATTACCTTGTGAGCGCTATAAACAAAGAAATTATTAAGACTTGCTGTTCTGGCCTTTAATATTCCTGCAGCTGAGGAGGGTGCTGTTGTTTCAAAGCCAATACCAAGAAATATTACTCTCTTATCTTTATTTTCTTTGGCTATCTTCATGGCATCAAGTATAGAATAAACTATTCTAACATCTGCACCAACTGCTTTTTCTTTTTCAAGAGATGAGCTTGAACCCGGAACTCTTATAAGATCACCATAAGTAGTTATAATAACATCATCAAGTCTGCTGTGAGCCACTGCTCTGTCAATATACTCTCTGCTGGTAACACAAACCGGGCAACCAGGACCCGAGACAAGTTCAACAGTGTCAGGTAATAAATGGGGTAATCCGAATTTCTGTATTGACATGGTATGACCTCCGCAAACTTCCATTAGCCTGACAGGTTTTGTCGATATATTTTTTATCTGCCCGGCATAATACCTGACAATATCTTTGTTTCTGTAATCATCAATATACTTCATTTCCTGTAACTATATTATCCTTCTATCCTGTTCTTTCTCCTCTTCGTCCATCTTTTCGTTCAGTTCCTTAAACTCTTCAAATGTGCTGAGGATTTTATTGGCTTCTTCGGTATCTAATTTTTGTATTGCAAAACCTGTATGTATCAACACATAGTCACCAATGTTAATTTCTTCGTTGGAAATCAGATCCAGACTGGTTTCATAGCTGGATTCACCTACTGTACAAGTGGCAACACCATCTTTGATCTTATCCACTCTTGCAGGAATACTTAAACACATATTCTATATAATTTTATCGATTATTAACTAATTAATCTCTATACCTAACTGGTAATTACTTTATCAAATTCAGCTGTCTCTTCTTTGCACCTATGGCCAGCTGACCAAGTGCAAGACCTCCGTCATTTGAAGGTACTACTGACTGACTAAAATATTCAAATCCATTTTTCTCTAATTGAACTTCTACCTTCTTCAACAGAATACTATTCTGAAAAGAACCCCCTGATAATACAACTTTATTAATGCCATTGATATCACGCATTTTGATAACTGTTTGAATTACTGTGTCAACAACGGTATTATGAAATTTCCCTGCTATCTCTGAGATATCAACATCATTTTTGATATCATCAATAATTGCTGCAAATGTAGGTTTAAAACCTATACAATCAGAATTATTCCATTCATATGATTCAGTTGTATTACAATTAGCTACAGATTCAAGCTGCATCGGGGCTTCGGCATGGTATGTTGAGTTCATGCAAACTCCTAATAATGCAGAAACTGCATCAAACAACCTGCCTGCACTACTGGTAAGAGGACAGTTCAGTTTTTTCTTTATTATGCTTTTAACAGTCAGAAGTTCAGGTTTATTGATGCCGGTAAATAAATACGGGTACTCTTCTGTGGCATTTTCACCAAAATAATGCATTAAGTAAGATAACATCATTCTCCATGGATGCTTTGAAACTGCATCTCCACCGGGTTGAGGAATATATTCAAAATGTGTGAATCTTTCATAACCGGCTAAATCACAAAACATGAATTCTGCACCCCAGACATTACCATCATCACCCAGACCTGTTCCATCGAAACTAATACCAATTACCTTTTCATCCAGCATATGTTCTGCCATACATGATGCAATATGAGCATGGTGATGCTGTACTTTAATGTACGGAACATTCATTTTACTAACGAAAACGGAAGAAAGGTAATCAGGATGTAAGTCCATGACGGCTAATTCGGGTTTAAACCTGAACAATTTGCCGAATCTTTCCACCGATTCTTTATAAAAATCAAGTGTTTCAAGATTTTTTAAGTCACCAATATGCTGACTAAGTATAGCCTGGTCGCCTTTACCGATACAAAAGCAGTTTACCAGTTCTGCACCGGCGGCAAAAATTCCTTCGGTAACTAATCCAAGTCTAACCGGGGAAGGAGTATAGCTTCTCGACCTTCTTATAAGTCTTGATTTATTATTAATAACAATAGCAACTGAATCATCAGTCCTGTTATGGATATCTCTGTTATATGTTAAAACAGCATCTGAAATTTTCCCAAGCTTATTTAATGCCTCATCATTGGAAATAATAACAGGTTCATCGCTGATATTCCCGCTCGTTAATACTATTGATTCAGTAGAAAGGCTTTCAAACAGCATGTAGTGGAATGGCATGTATGGAAGCATCACACCAATTGAGTTCAGTCCAATGCTTATTGATCTGGAAATGTCTTTTTTCATTTTCAAAAGAACAATTGGTCGCCGCCAGCTTGTAAGAAGTTCCTCTTCCTTTTCATTTATATAAAGATATTTTTTGGCAGATTCGATATCTTTAAACATCACCGCCAATGGTTTACCTTCCCTGTTTTTGACAAATCTTAACTTCTCGATACTGGTGTTGTTAAAGGTATCGCATGCAAGGTGATAGCCTCCCAATCCTTTAATTGCTAAAATTTTACCTTCTCTGATCAATGAAGAAGTCAAGTTAATAATTGATTTTATATCATCAATAGTCTCGTTATTGTAGTGTAGTGAGTAGTGAGGCCCACAGTTGTTACATGCTACCGGTTGAGCATGAAAACGTCTGTCGAGTATAGTAGTATATTCAGTATTACATGCAGAACACATTGGAAATACGTCCATTGTGGTTTTTGGGCGATCGTATGGAAGGTCTTTAATAATGGTAAACCTTGGTCCGCAGTTTGTACAGTTAGTAAATGCATAATCCAGTCTGTTATCCTGAGTTTTCATATCATTCAGACATTCCGGACAAACTCCAATATCAGGACTAACTTCGGTTACCTCATTTGATTGTGATGTACTCCTGGTTATTAAAAAACTACTAAAGTTTTTAATATCACTATCACTGATATCAATATCAGTTATACTTGATGCCACAGGTGTTTTTACAGGAATATTTTCAATGAAATTAGCAACATCTTTTTCATCTCCTTCAACAAAAATTATTACCCCTGTATTGTTATTTTCAACAGTTCCATTCAGGTTGTGTGAAACAGCCATTCTGTAGATGGCCGGCCTGAATCCCACACCTTGTACTAACCCTTTGATAATTATCCTTTTAGATACTGTCATATGACTTTGTAAATTGACTGCCAAAACTAATTTAAATTCATTATAAATTTACGGTTTTGTTAAAAGAATCGTAATAAAAGAATTATATTTGCTGTGAAATAATTAACAGTGCAAATGTATTTCTTTTTCCTATAATTAAATCCGTATCAATGAAAGAAAAAATTCTTGAAATTATTAGTAATTATAAAAAAGACAAAACCAGGCTTATGGATATCCTGCATGATATTCAGGGCGTTGCCGGATATGTTGATGAAGAAGCTATAGAACTCTTGCATAAAGAGCTTGGCATATCAACATCAGAGGTACGTGAGGTTATTTCTTTTTATCATTTTTACTCCAGTGAACCAAAAGGTAAAGTAAATATTTACCTTAACGACAGTATTACTGCAGTAATGCATGGCCGCGAAGCTGTGCTTGAAGCATTTGAAAAAGAATGTGATGTAAAAGAAGGCTCAGTTAGTGAAGATGGCGAATTTGGTTTATACCATACATCATGTATAGGTATGAATGATCAGGAACCTGCTGCTATTATCAATGGCAAAATGTTCACTCGTCTGACTCCTTACAGAGTTAAAGAAATTGTTAAAGACCTTAAAAACGGAAAAGACATAAAAGAGTTGATTTATGAAGGCGATGGAGGAGGAAGAAATGCCTTACCTGAAATTCACTCAATGGTATGCAACAATATCCGTAGAAGAGGTGCTTTGCTAACTCATGATTATACACCATTTGATGTAACTTCAAATATTCTTGGTAAATCTTCACCTGAAGATATTATTAGTGTTGTTGAAGAATCAAATATCCGCGGTAGAGGTGGTGCAGGTTTCCCAACTGGAATGAAGTGGAAATTTGGAAGAAAAGCCAAAGGAGAGCATCACGTAGTTATTTGTAATGCTGACGAAGGCGAGCCCGGAACATTTAAAGATCGTGTTCTGTTAACAGAATTCCCTGAGTTGGTTTTTGAAGGTATGGTAATTGCCGGATATGCAGTTGGTGCTGACATCGGTTTATTATATCTGCGTTATGAGTACAAATATCTCCTGAAATATCTGAATGGTGTTCTTGAAGAGATGAGAAGCAAAAATGTACTTGGAAACAACATCAACGGTATAGAAGGATTCAATTTCGATATTAGAATTCAGCTTGGAGCAGGTGCATATATCTGTGGTGAAGAATCAGCATTAATTGAGTCATTGGAAGGTAAACGCGGAGAACCTCGTGACAAGCCTCCATTTCCTGTTGAAAAAGGCTATATGAATTATCCTACAGTTGTGAACAATGTTGAAACTTTAGCTAGTATTCCAAAAATTCTTACAAAAGGAGCTGACTGGTTCCTGGGACTGGGTGATAAGGCTTCATCAGGTACAAAAGTATTAAGTATTTCAGGTGATTGTAATTATCCTGGTATTTATGAAGTTGAATGGGGAACAACCATCAAAGATATCCTGGATATGAGTGGTGCCCAGAATGTACAGGCTATTCAGGTAGCAGGACCATCAGGTGCCCTTATTGGAGAGAAAGACTTTGGAAGGACTATCAGTTATTCTGATCTGCCAACCGGAGGATCAATGATTGTTTTTAATAAACAAAGAGATATCTTACGTGATGTTGTAATGAACTTCATGAATTTCTTCATTGAAGAGTCATGCGGATCATGTTCTACATGTCGTAATATGACTACTGTATTAAAGGAACGTTTTGTTAAGATTCTTGATGGTAAGGGTGTAGCAAGCGACATTGATGACTTGTTAAACTGGAGCGATGTACTAAAGGTAAGTCGTTGTGGTTTAGGTCAGACAGCAGCCAATCCTATAACAACAAGTGTCACTAACTTCCGTCATTTGTACGAAAATCTGATTCAAAAGGATGTTGAGTTTGATTCTGGTTTCGATTTGGAAGAGTCAGTGAAAGAATCTTGTGCTGCTGTTGGCAGACAACCTATTCTCCATAATATGTAATTGATAAACAGAAAACCATGAGTAATACTATAAAATTTAAAATAGACGGTAAAGAGATTGTTGCCGAACTTGGACAAACAATCGTTGAAGCTGCACATGCAAATGGTGTTTATATTCCAACACTTTGCAACTTTCCCGGTGTTCCTCCAAAAGGGGGCTGCAGAATGTGTACAATTAAAATAAACGGCAGATTTATGACATCATGTACAACACCTGCTGCTGATGGGATGGAAATTGAAAATAACACTGATGAGATCAATGACCTGAGAAAAAGTATCATAGAGTTGTTGTTCGTAAGTGGAAACCATTTTTGCCCTGCCTGTGAAAAGAGCGGTAACTGTGAACTTCAGGCACTTGGATATCGCTATCAGATGATGGTGCCAAAATTTCCTTATTCATTCCCTTTAAAAGAGGTTGATGCATCAAGTCCAAAGATCATAAAAGATCAAAACAGATGCGTACTTTGTCAGAGATGTATGAAGACTATAAAAACCGAAGATGGTGAACGTTACTTTGCATTTAGCAACAGAGGTGATAAACTCGAAGTAATCATGGATCCTGACTTAGGTGAAAAAATGACCGATGAAATTGCTCAACTGGCAATGGACAATTGCCCTGTTGGATCAATTATAAAAAAAGAGGTTGGATTTGTTGAACCAATAGGAACTCGTAAATACGATAAAGAGCCAATTGGAACTGACATTGATGTTTAAACTTAAAAATTGTAAAAAATGAGTAAAAAAGTAATAGCAACAGCTTCTTTAGCAGGATGTTTTGGATGCCATATGTCTATTTTGGATATTGACGAGCGAATAATTGATCTTGTTGAGTTAGTTGAATTTAATAAATCACCTGTTGATGATATTAAGAAATTTACCAAAAGAGTAGATGTTGGAATTATCGAAGGTGGATGCTGTAATAGCGAAAACGTTGAAAATTTAAGATACTTCAGGGAAAACTGTGATATCCTGATTTCACTTGGCGAATGTGCAATTATGGGAGGACTACCTGCTTTACGTAATGGTATCCCAATCAAGGAATGTCTTGAAGAAGCATATCTTGACGGACCTACAGTTGGACTAAATTCAGAAAAAATTATACCAAACGACCCTGAATTACCAATGATTCTTGACAAAGTATATCCTTGTCATGAAGTTGTAAAGGTTGATTATTATCTTCCGGGATGTCCACCACGTGCTGACCTGATTTGGGATGCACTTGTTGCACTATTAACCGGTAGCGAAATGGATCTTCCATATGAAGTAATAAAATTTGATTAACATTGTAAACTATTAAGATCATGCCAAAGAAAATAACTATAGAACCAGTAACCCGTGTCGAAGGACATGGGAAAGTTACTATCAAATTAGATGACGAAGGACAGGTACGTGAATCAAGACTACATATTGTTGAATTCAGAGGTTTTGAACGTTTCGTTCAGGGAAGACCTTACTGGGAAGCTCCGGTATTGGTTCAGCGTTTATGTGGAATTTGTCCGGTAAGCCACCATCTGGCAGCAGCTAAAGCACTTGACGTTATAGTTGGTGCAGGTACAGGTGACGGATTATCAGCAGTTGGAGATAAAATGCGTAGATTAATGCACATGGGACAGTTTTTCCAGTCACATGTACTTCACTTCTTCCATTTAAGTTCACCTGATTTTCTGTTTGGAATAAATGCTGATCCTGCAATCAGAAACGTAATTGGAGTAATCGACCATCATAAAGACCTTGCTGTACAGGGTGTAATGATGAGAAAATACGGACAGGAAGTAATTTTCCATACTGCCGGAAAGAAAATTCACGGAACAGGTGCAATCCCGGGAGGAATTAATAAAAACCTCAGCATTGAGGAACGTGATCTCCTTCTTAATGGTGCTGCTCCACTTAATGCAGATCAAATGGTTGAGTGGTCAGTAGCTGCACTGGAATTCTTTAAAGCATACCATAAGAGTAATAAAACTATGGTTGACACATTTGCCGAATTCCCATCCAACCACCTTAGCCTGGTTCGTGAAGACGGTGCTCTTGATCTGTATCATGGTGTACTTAGAGCAGTTGATCCCAACGGTAACAGGATTCTTGACGATGTTAGCTATCAGGATTATGATAAATACATTGAAGAAGAGGTACGTAACTGGAGTTACATGAAATTCCCTTACCTGAAACATTTAGGTAAAGAAAAAGGATGGTATCGCGTTGGTCCTTTAGCACGTTTAAATACATGTGACTTTATTCCTACTCCTCTTGCACAAAAAGAATTTGAAGAGTTTAAAGCTTATACCAATGGTAAACCAAACAATATGAGTTTACATTATCACTGGGCAAGACTTATTGAAACTCTTTATGCTGCTGAGGAAATAAGGAATCTGCTTAAAGATCCTGATCTACAGAATGAAGACCTGGTAGTAAAAGGTGAAAAATTAAATAAAGGTGTTGGTGTAATTGAGGCTCCACGCGGAACTTTATTCCATCACTATGAAATAAATGATAATGATCAAATTACCCTGGCAAACCTTATTGTTTCAACAACAAACAATAATGAGCCAATGAACCAGGCTGTTAATCATACTGCTAAATCTTTCATGAATGGTCAGAAAGAAATTACCGAAGGTATGATGAATGCCGTTGAGGTTGCTATCAGAGCTTATGATCCATGTCTGAGCTGTGCTACTCATGCACTCGGACAGATGCCTTTGGAAATGAAGCTTGTTGACAGTAACGAAAAGGTAATTGATTCGAAAATAAAATAAAAATGACAGAGTTAAGAAAGAGAGTACTGGTGTATGGCTATGGCAATCCTGGTCGTGAAGATGATGGCTTAGGCATTGAAATGGCTAAAATGATTCAAAACTGGATTGATGAGCACAAACTTGGTTGTATGACAACCGACAGCAATTATCAATTAAACATTGAAGACGCTGAAGTAATGTCGGAATGGGATATTGTTGTTTTTGTTGACGCTTCAAAGGAAGAAAGTGTGTGTGAATACAAGTTTTCCGAAGTTAAACCTTCTGATGCCAAAGTTGAATTCACAATGCATGCAGTCTCTCCTTCTTATGTTCGGCATCTGTGCGAAGAACTTTTTAATAAAACACCTGAAACATATGTTCTTGCAATAAGAGGATATGACTGGGATTTTAAAGAGGGTTTGAGTGACAGTGCAACCCTTAATCTTGAGCAGGCTTTTCAGTTTTTAACACGTAAACTTGCCGGATGGGCATTAATTAAGAAAAATTTACCAATAAGCATGTTATAATGGATATATCAACAACATATTTGGGCTTGAAGCTCAAAAACCCACTGGTTGTCAGTAGCTCAAAGCTTACAGGTAACCTTAAATCGATAAAAGAATGCGTTGCCAACGGAGCAGGCGCAATTGTTTTAAAGTCTTTGTTTGAGGAACAGATCCGTGCTGAAGCGGAATCTACGGTAAAACATGCCAACAATATGTATTACTGGTTTCCTGAAGCTAAAGAACATATCATGGGGCTGTCAATGGATACCAAACTTGACAAGTATCTGGAATTTGTTTCCGAAGTTAAAAGGGAAATAGATGTACCGGTAATTTCAAGTATCAATTGTAGTTCTCCTGATGAATGGCCAAAATTTGTTTCTGCAATCCAGGAAGCCGGAGCAGATGCAATAGAGCTTAATATTGGAATATTTCCTTTTAATGATTCATTACAGGGAACCGAAATTGAGGATATTTATGTTGATATACTCAGGGAAGTAAATAAAAATGTTACAATCCCGGTTTCCATTAAAATTGGTTACTATTTCACTAATATTAGTTCAATAGCCACTAAGCTTGTAGAAAGTGGTGTTGATGCACTTGTTCTTTTCAACAGATATATGCGTCCCGATATTGATATCAATACATTGAAAGTTATTGATGACAATAATATGTCATCAGCTGATGAATTAAATATATCAATGAGGTGGATAGCATTATTAACAGGCAATAAAATTGGCTGTCAGCTTGCTGCTTCAACCGGTGTACACGACCATGTCGGTGCTATCAAACAATTATTGTCAGGAGCATCAGTTGTTCAGTTATGCAGTACTCTGTACCTAAATGGTATTGCACAGATTGGTGTAATTGAGAAAGGCCTGAAAGAATGGATGAAAGAACATAAGTTTAACTCTATTGACGATTTCAGAGGAAAATCAGTACAGGATAAAACGACCCTTGCTTCATTTGAAAGAATTCAGTTTATGAAGAGGGATATGGAATAATATACCGGTCGTTTTTTGGTTATGTTTAAAAACCAGAAACAAAAAAAGCCTGCTTTTCAGCAGGTTTTTTTATGTTCTGTAATTATTCATTCATTTTCATAAGCGAAATATGACATCTTCTCAAGTTTGGCAATCATGTCGTAATCTTCAACGTAAATACTTTCCGGAACATCCAGGTTAACTGAAGTAAAGTTCAGTATTCCTTTTACTCCCGATTCAATTACGGTTCTGCTTATTTCTTTGGCATAAGATGTGGGAACAGCAATTACACACAGCTCAATCTTATATTTCCTGATTATTTCTTTCATTTTAGAAATGTTAAAGCAGTGTACATCAGGAAATTGAACATCAGGTTCTTCACTTAAGCGAAAAGTAGCTGATACTTCAAGTTTAGCATCATTGCTGTTAAAATACTCAGCAACAGCTCTACCCAGGTCGCCGATTCCGACAAATGCAATTTTACGTTTCTTAGGACCATCTATAACTTCACCAATTCTTTTTATTAATCTTGATATTTCATAACCTTTATGAACATCTCCTGTAAACTTGATCAACATAAGGTCTCTGCGAATATGTGCAGGATTTATCCTGAGAAGGTGAGCTAGCTGGTGTGAATGGATATATTGTTTCTTATTGTCTGAATAGTTTATAAGTCTTCGACGATATAAACTTAATCTTTCAACAGTATTTGGTGGCAGGTCTTTTATCATCTTCAATCTAGTTTAGTTTATAAACAATTCCTGCCGTAATTTTGTATAATCTTGTCCAGGTAGCTCTTCGTAACGGATCTTCCCAAACATTTGAAAAACTATAAGTTAAAGCGGGGGAGAGGGTAACTCCCAATCCGGGTGATATATTATAAATAACTCCAATCCTGACATTTATTCCCATATCGCTTGTGTTGAATGTAAGCGGCTTAACATCA
Organism: Bacteroidales bacterium; assembly: GCA_028277395.1. Classification (GTDB taxonomy): domain Bacteria; phylum Bacteroidota; class Bacteroidia; order Bacteroidales; family F082. The sequence goes on from JANQGJ010000078.1 coordinate 161,187, forward strand.
TAATGATGATGTCCGGGTAAACTCAACTCAGGATGATCTTCAAAAAAAATATATGGAGCATCTTCTTCAGAGATATAAATGTCTGCAGATCCCGTCATATTCGTATTTAAGTGAAGAGAATAATATATGGTACCCTGTAAATAAAAATTAAGTTTTTCATCACCTTTCATATAGACCATACTAATTGGTAAGGTAAGATAATTTGCTCTGTATTTTGCGTTATTTCTATAGTAACTGTTAAAGAAGATATTTAATGAATCGTCAATTATATGACCTGTATCTTCCAGGCTAAAAGCCCTGTTGTCAATTTCTATTCCTCCCCTTATTTTTACATATTCAGTTATATGATATTCAATAAACGGACCGGCGGTGTAACCAACACCACCGTCTGATGTAACTACATAAGGGTCATCAATATCAGTGAACTGAATACCTGTTTCAAACCCAATATTTACAGAGCCTTTTTTATCGATATACTCTTGTGACTTTAAAGAAACAAAGGAAAAAAGTATAGTGCATACAAGGGTCAGAAAATATCCATATGACTTCGCAAGATTATATATCACTCTCTCAATTTTTATTTCAATGAATATGTTACTATGGTAGTAGTGATAATTTCAACAGAATTCTGCTGAAAATCACAATACAACTACCAGGTATTCCACATCCAGATTATTCCTACAAAAATAGCACCAAGACCGGCTATAACATTTATGCTAATGAACATTGTGTTTTTGCGCTTCTCATTTGCTGACCTTGCAAGAAGTCCAAGCAGAAACGAAAATGCTACCATTGCTATGATTGTACCTGCACCAAAACCAATTAGATATGTAACCGCTTCATAGTTATTATTAAAAGCTAGTGTTGGAAGCATGTGAACAATATGAGATACTCCGGCAAAACCGTGTAATACCCCTATTCCTGCTGCAGCCCAATACGACTGCTTTTCTTTTTTTCCTGCATGCTCATGTCCGTGTTTACGTGAATGACTATGCGAGTGGGAGTGTTTATGTACATATACTGTACCATCTTCACTGGTGTGAGTATGGTCATGTACATGGCTTTTTTTACTGAACCCTGAGACTTTTACCAATGCCCAGATTCCAATTGCAACCAGCAGGATGCCAACAATTCTTTCACTGTTTTCAGAAATAAAATCAATAGGGATCACATCTCTGAAAAAGAAGAAAAAAATTCCTATTAACAACATTCCTGCAACATGGCCAATTCCCCATGCCATTCCTATTAACCATGGTCTAAACCTAACATTTAATGCAAGCGGACTTACTGCTGCCAAATGATCAGGACCGGCAACAACATGAATTATTGATGCAATAAGACCAAACAATAAAGGAAAACTTGTCATTGCTTCAGACATATTAATGGTTTTGAATTAGAAAGCAAATTTACTCTTTTGTTAATTAGTTCACAACAAAAGTTTATCATATTATCGTAAAACAGAGTATTTTTGTTTAGTTTAGAAAGTGTTTAAATATGCAGCGTTATTTAATAAGTCTGGCTTATAACGGTTCTAATTATCATGGTTGGCAAATGCAGGAAAATGCAAATTCAGTTCAATCTGAAATTACAACAAAACTATCCCTGTTGCTGCAGCAGGAAATATCAATTACCGGTTGTGGAAGAACTGACACAGGTGTGCATGCTAAAGAATTCTTTGCACATTTTGATGTTGAGAAGATAAATCTGTCCCAGGTTGATTTAGTATATAAACTAAATAGTTTTTTATCTGGTGATATTGTAATCTACAGTATAACAGAGGTCTCTAATGACTTTCATGCCAGATTTAGTGCATTAAGCCGTACTTACAGGTATTATATCTCCACAGTTAAAAATCCTTTCAGGGAGAAACTAAGCTATTATTACAATGGGGCATTAAATATTGATGATATGAAACTGGCCTGTAGTTATTTGTTTGATCACAGAGATTTTACAAGTTTTTCAAAACTACATACCCAAACGGCTACAAATAACTGTATTATTAAAGCTGCTGATATTAGTTTTACCAATAACGAAATTATTATTACTGTAACTGCCGACAGGTTTTTACGAAATATGGTGCGAGCCATCGTTGGGACATTATTGGAAATAGGTAAAGGAAAACTTACACCTGAGGATATGAATAACATAATTCTTGCAAAAAACAGGAGTAATGCAGGGTTCTCAGTTCCGGCTCATGGTTTATTTCTCGAAAAGGTGATGTATCCTGAATTATAGAAATGTCATTAGCTCAGATCTTCAGTCAGGTCATTTACTATGTCTTTCACCGGCCTTACTGAATTTATATAGTCGATAACCGGTCCGGCAACCCATACCGTTTTATACGTTGGTCTGTTTGCAGACTTTTTAATCCGGTTTAATCCCCTTATCAGTAGTAAAAGCTTTAAATATCTCTTCAGTCGTGGATATTTGTACATTAATCTTCTTAACAGAGATTGTTTATTACCCATTTTTCGGATGAATGGGGTTTCGATAACTGTTAGCGGTGTTCCTGAAATATTTTTTGTAAGGATAACATCTTTTGCACCATAATTAACCAGGGCTTCTTTATATTCCCGACTTACATCAGCCTCCTTTGAAGCTATGAATATAGTGCCAACAGAAACCCCGTCAGCTCCAAGGTCAATAGCTTTATTAACATGATCTACATTGGCAATCCCACCTGCCGAGATAACGGGAATATTTAATTCTCTATTTAACAATGGTACCAGTTCATCCTGACTCATATGTCCTGCATGACCTCCTGCACCTGAATTTACAGCAATAACAGCATCAGCACCAAGGGATTCCACCTTACTGGCATATTTAAGATCTGTAACATCACATAATACCTTTATACCCGCTTTTTTACATTTGTTAATTACTTCTTTGGGATTTCCAAGTGAGGTTATGATGAAATCAACTTCTAATTCAATACAGGTTTCCAGTTGTTTCCTGTATTTTAAATTGGAACTGTTCACTATGATGTTAACCCCAAATGGTTTATCAGAGGCATTTTTTATCTCTGACAGGCCTTCTCTTAATTCTTTGTCAGTTCTGAAATTTAATGCTGGTATTGCAGCTGTTATATCACAATTTAATGCTTCAATTACCATCTTTGTGTTGGTTACCAGAAACATAGGAGCCATTATGACAGGATATTTTACACCGACTATTTCGGAAAACGTTGATTTCATTTAATTATCAATGTTTAGATGTATCTTTCAACCAGCATGACATCAGTTTTGTTTACACTTAGTTCAGCAAAACGAATTTCCTGGTGATGCTTCCGCTTTGTGTTGATAATACGCAGGAATATACACCTGGTACTGAGTTTGGTACTGATACTTTTATCATATCATTTAACAATCCCTGTTTCCTTACCTCATGAACTTTATTCCCGTTTGAATTGTAAACTGTAATTACAATATCAGACTTCTTTGATAATGCATATGACAGATTAAATTCACCATGATTTGGATTCGGAATAATGTCAAATGCAATATTGTTTGCTTTCTCATTATATGCATCAAGATGAATGTCTGTATAGAAACTGAGATAGATTCTGTCGCCAAAATCTCCGTTGAAGTTTTTCAGTACATTTCCATCAAGATCATAAAACTTTAACGTACCACTTCCTTCATTATTTGCCCAGAACGAGATACCGTTATCACCTGTGTCCCACAAATAAAAATCATAGCAACCATTCAAAAATGTAAGAGTATCAATGTAAAGTGTTTCATCCTCGAAGTTTCCTTTTTCAAACAACTGTGTACCTGTATTTGTTAATATTTCATAGGTGTTTTGTGAAGCAGCCTTATTGGTTCTGAAATGAATAATAATTGTTGCAGGAAACATGTCAGGTAATTCATATTCCGAGTAATACATGTCATTGATAGTATTCTCGTCCTGCCCTCCGTTTGGATTTGAAATTTGAACAGAGAAATTACCATCGCCGGCAACCCAGTCTTCCCATTGAAATGCTTCTAAAATTACTTCTTCACCTTCAGTAAATTCGAGCTCTCCACTCCAGCTATGTGTAATCTCTTTGCCTTCAGGCCCATATGTTATATCCAGAGAGGTTAAAGTTTCACTTCCAAGATTTCTTATTTTAATGATAGGAGCAGAAGCACTGGGATTAAATCTGCCATATCTTTTTAGTTTATTGGGAGCAATTATTTCTTCAACAGTTGCATCAAGTTCAAAATTCGGAGATGAATAGGAAATCAGATGAGTTTCGAGTACATAACTTCCATACTGATCGGGTTGTGAGTTGTAATCTACAATTACAGTATTGTTAGTTATGTAGGAGGTGACTTCTATATCCTGTTCTTCAACTTTCATGCCCGGACACCATCCGGCACGGTCATAAATCCATGTTCCGCCCTGAGGGTAAAGCGGATTATCAGAGCACTCCTGTATTATTTGCCACTCCCTTACAGGTTGTTCATTGATATCAACACTATGCATTTTATAACAGAATTCAGCGCAGTTGGTGGGGTTGTCAAAAAGATGTCCTGATGTTCTTGTTTTAACCCTGAATGATTCAGCCTGAGGTAATAATGAAATTGTGTCAGGTGCTACAGATTCTTCAAAATCATTCAGATAATAATATCCTGAATAAATCTTATCAATCTTTAGTACCTCCCTGGGTGGAGTACCTTCAATCATATGAAATTCAAGATCAAGCAGTTCCTGAAAATTACCTGCTGTGATATGAACTGAATCATAAAGTAATTGTCTGTAATCTGTTACATCATAAACCCAGGTAAAACCATCATTACCAAGAGAAAGACCATTTCCATAAGGTGTTATAAACCTGCCAATTTCCCATGGTATCAATACTTCATATGGTTCACCATAATATGGCATTTCTTCAAGATAGATTATTTCATCAGGTGTTACAAGTGTTGAGTCAATAGCATTTCCACCAGCATCATACTGATAATTATTATAGTATCCCATCCATCTTGTTAATGTATCAATTGGTTCAGGAGGATTATCAGGGTTAAACATTACTACGATAACCGGAGCCTGTTCTATGGTGTCAACTACAACTATTGAATCAAGAAGTGCCGCATCGTAATTCCCGTTTTCTATTACAAGGTGTGGTCTTAAATCTGTCTGTCCGGAGTTCCTGAATCTGTTTTTACCACCATAATTCATCCATTGCGGATACCCGAACTGTGTACCATCATAACCATTTGGGCTACTGTCAGTAACATCAAAACCTTCTCCGTTGTTAAATTTATAGTTTGCTTTCAGGTGATCGTAATAAGGGTGATCAGACGTAATATCCCTGTACATCCATTCCGCAATATCAGACCAGCTGAGTATTGTATCCCAGACTCTGAAATCATCGATCATACCTGAATAGTAACCATCGTAAGTAAAAGAAGCTCCGATCCTGAACTTATCAATATGTATCATTGGCTTAGTTCTTCCATTTCCAATAAACCAAAGGTTACCGTTGAGAAGAATTTGCATACTTCCTGATCTGCAGTCTTTAATAAACGTCCAAAAGTTCCATTTGCCTTCATATTCATCAGCAGAAGCCTGTCGTACAATTCTGTCGGATCCGTCAAAGCCTGCATCCCAATATACTTTTCCATTACTCCAGGGCAGATGAGCATTCAGAACTCTTCTTCCAAGACTGTCAATACCTTCAAATATGGATGAGTTTACAGGTTGGATATCAGGGTTACCATATTGCCAGAATGAAATTGTTATAGCACTGTCTACACTATTAAATACCTCTTTGGGAACATCAACATAGTCCCATCCCTCGAAATCAAGGAAATGGTCTTTCCCTCCGGAAATATTTCCTGAACCTATGTTTATAGCATCAGCAGTTAACAAAACCGAACCGAAATGGTCAGAATAACTTAGATCAATGATGATATTATCAACCCCGTTCCAATTAAAAGGAAATGCAAAGTTTATGTATGAATTTACGTTATCAATAGTAGTATTAGTATTGTAAACATTCACAAATCCGTCTTCAAAATATGAATCTGTTGGAAGACCAGCATCAGATGTTTGAGCAATTCTAACACTGAAATGTGCTAAACTTACACTTCCGCTTACTGTGTTTAACTGAAGTCCGGTAATATCTCCGGTCTGAAGTCCTGCATTTTGAAGTTCTGTTGCTGTGTATATAAACTGAAACCTTCCGTCTTTCGAATCAGAGCTGAAAGGTATTGTAAATTCCTGGTCTCCGTCGCCGGGCTCTGCAATATTTGTTGGTGCTGTTATATTTGAATACTCCAACATTGGTAAATAGTTAAATGATGGAGTTAACATTAGCATTGTACTATCAGGACTTACATTATTTACAATGTAGTTAGGATGATAATATAGGTTTGAATCATATACCCCGGTATGCTCCCAGATTTTAGTGTGTGTTGTATAATCCCACTCGCCGCATGCAGGACTCTGGCCTGGATCACATTTCAGCCTGTACGACATTAAAATTTTTGAGAATCCTATCGTATCCGGAGGGAATAAATATTTACCTGATCGCGGACTGTTCCAACCTGGTAGTACCGGAGTATCAAAGTCAATAGTTTGTACAACAATTGTATCTCCATTGTCTGCAAACACCGGAATTACTGATAATAAGATCACAAATAAGGTTACGGCAAGGTGTTTCATCGTTGTTTAATTTTAGTTTCGTGCAAACATACTTAAAAAATATCTTTGGATATACTGATAATTAGTGATTCATTTTGATGAAATTGTTCTATTTTAGCATAAACATTAATCAAATTTTATGAAAAGAATCGCAATCTTTATTTTAGTAGCAGTAATGGTAACATTTTTCGTGTCATGTTCTGATTCAGACCCAGATGACCCCGAACCTGTTGTTAATTACACAATCGAGTATACAGTCGTCTCCACAGGAGATGTAACTGTCGATACCATCAAATATATTAACGTTGATGGAGAATTTGTATATGTACTTGGAGAAACACAGTTTAATCATTCGTTTACACAACCATCAAATAACTATCATGCCGAGTTTTACATAAGCGGAGCCATTGGAGATAGTGGAAATTGTAGTTTTGCTGTAAAAGTGATTGAACCTGACAGCAGTTATGCTGATATTGATTCTGATGAAGCTTCAAATAAGCATCAGACATTCAAGTGGAGTACAAAATTTCAACATACTTCCAATTAAGAACCTTCATCTTCTCGTATTTCATACGATAATTTGACTTTCCGGTTTTATCAATCTCACTTTGAAATCCATATTTCGGGTGATGTAACAGATGTATATAATTATTAAATAAATTAGCCAGATTAAAAATGTATAACAGATTTATTATAAAGCAATTAATAACACTGAGTTTTTTGGTTTGCATACCAATGTCAAATATTTATGCTCAGTTTGTAGATGTAGAAACTTCAAAGGTCGCAGCTAAGGCATGGCTTAAAAATTCGTCTAAAAGTGGTTTTACAATTTCCGGTGACGCAATAACTATGAAAAGCAATGATAATGTTATTGCTTACAGGTACAAATTGGAACCTGTTGGTTTTGTGGTAGTTACTGCTGACAGGTCATTAACACCGATTTTAACATATTCATACACCAATAAATATGTAAATAATGAAGAAAATCCTCTCGAACAGATCATTTACCATGATCTTACCAGCAGGTTAGGATCATTGTCAGAATACAGTGATGAGTTGAGGACAACTAATAATAATAAATGGAATGACCTGATTTCAGGAGTAAAGTCCGGATTTGATTTTGAACAATGGCCTCCGGAAGGAACCACTTCAACAGGAGGTTGGTTGGAAACAGAATGGTCGCAGGAATCTCCTTACAACTATTTTTGCCCAATGGACCTGGTGGAAGGATCCCGTAGTATTGCAGGTTGCCCTTCCATAGCAATTTCAATGATAATTAACTTCACCAATACTATTAATGGAATGAGGTTTACTGAAGATGAAAGGTATTATCATAATTATGGAGGCAATGGATTTTGGATTGATGATGATCATGTAACATATGATTTCCTTTCATTTGAAGCCCTTAATGACTATCATGATTCCATAGAGATGTATTTTAATAATAATCAGCCATTGAAATATGATCAGATAGCTGCACTCATATTCGGGTGTGGTGTTGCAGCCAGACAGGTATATTCAGCTGGTATGTCAGGAACTTTTGGTGTTGATCAGGCTTTTGATGCATTGCAGCTTTATGGTTTTGGTGATGCTGAGTTGATTTACGATGCCGATACTACATTTTATACTCAGATGAAGGATAATATAAAATCTGAAATGCCTGTTTTATTAGCAGTACTGGTAGCCAATGGCCCCGGTGGTCACAATTTAGTAGCTGACGGTTATAATACCGACAATTTTTATCATTTGAATTTTGGCTGGGGAGGTTTATACAATGGTTGGTATCATGTTCCCGAAGGTCTTCCATACAATCTGACTGTAATTGAAGGTGCAATTGTTGATATTGGAACCAGGCAGGTTTCAGTAAATGAACTGAAGAAAGATGATATGTGCACAATGAATGTACTATACGGTGGTAGTGGTAATCCCGTTATGGTCGACATTGCATTAAAAGATTCGCAAAATACAGAAATTGAGGTGTTTAATAGTAATGGGAGCAAACTTTGCACATTGCAAAAAGGAAGATTACCGGCAGGCGAACACAGATTTAACTGGACAGGAAATAACTCAAAGGGAGTATTCTTAGTTGTCGCCAGAGGAGACTTTGGAATGGTTACCAAAAAAGTAATTATTTTATAGAGGTATTATTGCTGTGAAAATAGAGCTTTTTATCATTGATAATATTCCAGTGAAGAAAAAGTCCGGCGTTTAACTTAGATTGTTTTGGGTTGGATATAGTATGCCATTCCATAACCGGACAATTGGTATTTAATTCAACTATACCATCTGATGAAGTTGAAATGATTTCAAGAGCTTCCCTTTCACAATAATACTCTTCATAATCAGATATGTCAGCTATAGTAAAAACAGACAGCATTATTATTATAAAGGTAATATAGATGCCCTTTTGCTTACCTGTCAATACTTTTGTGAGGTAAAATGCAGTGGCACCAAAGACAAAAAATGCCGCTATTGTTATTGGCATAATAGTATCATATCTGATTATGTTTTCTCTGTAAACCCTGTATCCTCCAAGGGGAAGAAGCAGAATATATAATATGGTAAAGACACCAATCCAGCCAATTAGTTTTAACAACTTCCTGGAATGATTGTTCGGGAAATATCTCTTAATAACAATTATATTAAATGAAATTAAAATCAGTAATAACGGGTATCCCAGCTTTTGAGAGATAATGTAATATATACCGGCCGGGATTCTTGAATAACGCTCTGCAATTGAAACTGTTACGATATCATTCATGCTGTTGTTTTGTCCCAGGTATAAAGAATATAAACTTAGAATACAAATACCTGTAAAATAGAACAATGTATATGCCGGAACAGATTTAACCGAATCCCATAAAGGGATTTCTGACCTGGTTTTATTTATCTTATAATGTTTCCACCAATATGTAACCAACACAAGTGGGCAGACAATAAGAACTACCCCCGGACCAAGTGGTCCGTTAAGAGACAGGTAAACAATGAAAAGTGCAAGCAATATCTTTATAAACCAGTTAAAGTGTATTCTTCTATTATGATATAATTCATTAAAAAAGGGTAAAAAGAATAGCAGTAACAATGCCAGTGGCAATGCATAAAAGAACGTATAAACAACCGACTGATCAATAATACCAATATATCTGTTATAATCAGCTGTTTGGAATAATGGTGTAACTAATGCTGCAGCGATCAGGAAGTCAGTATTGAATATCCTTCTTGTATCAGTGATATAAACTGCAAGCAGGTAAATAATCAGTATCTGAATTAATGTTTTCGCAATTGCACCTGAAAGATAAACACTATCGATTGGGTTTGTTACTGTCTGGAGCACCAATGGTACATTCAGGAAGTATTTTGAAGTGGTATAATGAGCAAAAAACCTGTTTGGATTTGGATATACGGAATCATTAAGAATAACTTCTTTTCCAAACGGATCCTGTAATACGCGATAATATCCTTCAGACAGGCTGGGTTTTATTACATGAGCCATATCACCTTCCAGAGGTTTATGATAATGCTGATAGAAAGAATACCCTATATCAGCTATTATGAATATAATTAGTAAATATTTAGCTGGTTTGTTCATTTACTCCAATGATAGTTCAGTAGATTTGTCCTGATTATTAATTTAGTGCTTAGATGATGGTTGAATAGATTTGTTTATGCGTAATTATCTCAATAATACCAACAATCCTCCGGTAATGAAAGCAAGTACCCACCAAATATATGCATATCTGGAGTAGAGATGTAATGTTTTGGATACTTCACTGTTAACACCTTTTCTGTAAACCAGTACCCACATAAAAACTGTGTCAAGCAACATACCCAGCAATGAAGAGTATCCTATAAAACCATGGAGTGTAAAACCTCCTTTATCCGACCCAATGATCATAAAGGTTGTAGCAGTTATATCAAGTATTATTCCCATTGTTAAAAAGGTGATCACTCCTTTAGTTACTTTCTTAATTCTTTGTTCGGTAATAATGCCAATTGAATAAGATATCAGGGCAAATACAACAATTGTGGTACCGGTTTGTAAATATAAATTCATGTTACACGTTTTCAGCAAAAATATGAATTGTTACTAAATTACAGCAGGTGCTATTCTGGATATTGCGTTAATTTGAGATTACAGACTTATATTTTAAATTATCACAAGATTATTAGTTTATTTTGACGTGGCAATCTCAAATAACTTTGTTGTAGTTTTCCAGTTTCTAGTGGTTGCTTTAACCCTGAGTTTATTTTCGATTATGCTATGGGTCAATTTGGAATCCATTGATTTTCCTTTAAAATAAATGTAGATTTCCATTCCTGATATCTTAAACTTGGTAGGAGAGAAATCAATATTTTCAAAGTTATTAATATGTTCAGTTTCCGGTTCTGATTTAAGGAAAGTTATTGCCAGATGATTAATATCCGGGTTTAATTCTGAAATAAACGGATTATTATCAAATAATAACCGGTATTCATCTAAATTTCTGACAATTACAGGAACATCATAATCGAATTCATCCCTTATTGCATCGCTTATCAGGTTTTCTATTGTGGAATTATCCGGATCGTTACTGTAATCAAAAACCACATTACCGCTTTGTATATATGTGGTTACATTTGAAAATCCTAACCGATTATAGAGCTGTTTTAAATCGGTCATGAGGAGTTTTCTTCTACCACCTACATTAATTCCTCTTAAAATTGATATGTATCTTTTCATTGTATAGATATTTAAGCTTTATGAATTGAAAGTACGATAACTTTTATCAATTATATGTTCAAATCTAAGAATTTCTACATACAGTAGTATCATTTTCTAACCGGATTAAAATAAAGATACTTATAAAACAGTAACAAGACAACCATTATGTTATACCGGATATATATTTTTAATATGGATTTATTGATTGACCGGATAGAAATCCTGAATGTTAAATATCCAATTTTCATCTTTATCCAAAGCCACATCTTTTCAAATCACATCTTCACTTGTTTCCATTTTTGACCACAAGTTACTACTTGTTTTTGTAATTTTTATTTATTCTAAACAAGACCATAATCGGCTGATTTTCTGATCATAACAAACGTATCACCAGCTAACAGAAGTATGAAT
>JANQGJ010000092.1 GCA_028277395.1 Bacteroidales bacterium
TTTGCGAAAGCGGAGATTTATCGGAGTGGTACCATGGGTGCGAAAATTTTTTATTTAATTCATTATCAGTAAAATAAAAAATTATAAACACATGAAAAAGCTCCTGTTATTAACCTTATTTGCGATTCTGTTTATAAACGGTAACACACAGGAATCCAATAGTAGCAAAAAGAAATTATCGTACGATTTTAGCGGTTTTGTTAACCTGAATGCTATTTGTGATTTTAATGGTTTAGATAACTTTGATGACTTCACAACTTCACAGATACCAATCAACCCTTCACCATATGAAAATACATTCAGATTTCATATGACTGCCCGACAATCAAGGTTGAATTTTGGAATTAATTATGACTCTCCCTGGGGAACAGTTAAAGGGTTTGTTGCCGGTGATTTTTATAGTGGCAGTACAGGGAGCACCTCCTTTTTCAGGTTAAGAGAGGCATATCTGGAAATTGGCAAACTATTACTCGGTCAAACAAACACTACGTTTGGAAATCCTGATGTAGTGCCTGTAACTATAGATTTTGAAGGTCCAAACAGCGGTCCTACACTAAGAAATCCGATGATCAAATACTCAAACAGGTTTAGGCATAACTGGAGTTACAGCCTTGCCCTGGAAATGAGAGGAACTGATATACGCGCATTTAATAAAACCGGTGATCCTTTTATCGCCATACCGGGTCTGGTTGGAAATATTAGTAAATCCGGAGAATGGGGTGAGATTACCCTAAGTAGTATGATTGATATAACCCGATACTTCGATGCCGATTCGGTTCAGAAACATGAAATGGGATACGGCGGAGCATTATCAGCTATCATAAATACATGGAAGCAAAACCATTTCAGTGTTTTTCTTGTTTCAGGTAGCGGAATTGCAAATTACATTTCTGATCTTTCGGGACTTGGATATAACGGCGTTCCTGATGTTTCAGCCAATAAACTTGTCATGCTTAACAGCTTTGGAGGATTTATAGCATATACACAAAACTGGACAGAAAAGCTAAGCTCAAATTTCATATTCAGCTACGTAGATCTTGAAAAAACTCCACTGTTAAATGAAAATGATTTCAGATTTAGTAAATATGCCCTGGTCAATATTTTCTATAGTCCATTTAACCGGCTAACATTTGGGGCAGAGTATATTTATGGAGAATTATTTGTGCAAAATGATGATAATGGAGATGCAAACAGGTTGCAACTCCTTGTTCAATTTAGCTTTTAGTACTTTCAATTGGTAAATATTCCAATTCTATTCCTGCGCGTTTTAACAAATCAAGTCCATCAGTAATCCGGTATTTTCTTGAATATACAACCCTTCGGATACCTGCCTGGATAATAAGCTTTGCGCATTCAATACATGGTGAATCTGTTATATACAAAGTTGATCCTTCACTACTGTTATGTGATTTAGCAACTTTTGTAATTGCATTGGCTTCAGCATGCAGCACATATGGTTTCGTATTACCTTCTTCATCTTCACACACATTTTCAAAACCTGACGGGGTTCCGTTGTAACCATCCGAAATTATCATACGGTCTTTTACAATCAAAGCCCCGACTTTACGCCTGTTACAATATGAATTCTCCGCCCATACCTGAGCCATTTTTATATAACTTTTGTCGAATTTTTTATCTTTCATTTTTGATTGATCGTGTATTGAAATTATTTAATTCTATGATGCCGAAATTTACATATCAGTCAAATTCAAAACCAAAACTCTTACCTTTTTTAAGAGCTGGAACACCGGTTTTCATCCAAACAGGCATTGGAGCATCCTTTAAGTAATGATCGAAATATTGCTGCATACGAATTGTAAGATCTTTACAGTCAGCCCTTCTTTTTAAATTATGGGGAGCTCCGTTGTACACAAGCATCCAGACTGGTTTGTTCAATCTCCGCATTGCATTAAACAGTTCAATACCCTGGTACCAGGGAACCGCTCCATCATCATCATTATGCATTATCAGTAATGGTGTTTCAATCCTGTCAACACTAAACAAAGGTGAATTGAGCATATAAAGTGGTAATTTATCCCAAAGGTTCCCTCCTATTCTGCTCTGGGTTTGTTCATATTGGAACGCTCTGCTTTTACCACTTCCCCACCTTATTCCACCATATGCACTGGTCATATTACTAACCGGAGCACCTGCCATTGCTGCTTTGTACATATTGGTTTGTGTTATAACAAAAGCAACCTGATATCCACCCCAGCTCTGTCCCTGAATTCCTAACCTTTTTCTGTCGATGAAATCATACTCATCACACATCGCCTGAGTACCGCTTACAATGCAGTCAAAGGCATTTGGACCAGGATAACCGGTTGTATATTTGATGTCTGGAATAAAAATAATGTAATCATTACTAACATAATAAGTGAAATTGATTACCGACCTGATTGGCTTTGGAGAATAGTAGGTATGTAACCGATCGTTATATTTTTCATAAAAATAAACAAGCATCGGATATTTCTTTTCGGCATCCATATTTTCCGGGGTGTATAACAATCCTTGTAAAGTATCCCCATTGAAACTAACCCAATGAACCAATTTAACATCTCCCCATAAATAATTACTCTGCTGTGGATTTGCATTTGTGATTTTCCTGATTGATTTAAAGCTCAAATCACTAACATACAAGTCCGGAAACAAAGTAAAAGACTGTTTTGTCCATATTATTTTTGGTGAATTTTTTGCTTTAACGGGTCTGCTAAACTCAACACTTTCCATTATTATCTTTTCAGGAAGACTTCTTTCATAAATGTTAAGTGTATAAAATCCGTCATCTTTGGTCACTTTATTAAAGGCTTCCAAAAGCATCTGATCGGGCAGATAACGCAACTCTTTATCTAATTTTCGATACCTTAACTGAATTTTATTATTCCGGCCATATTCTCCGGTAACATTCTCTGCCGGTATTTTACCTGTTGGATCAAATAGCCACAAATCGTACTCATCATATATTACAACATCACCTTTCTTTGTCCAACCGGCAATACCATATGGAGGAGCTTCGTTTGGGATATCATTTTGTTCATAATAAAAGTTCACCCTTAATTTATTGGTTAAGTTCACATATTTATCTTTTGTAATATCATATGAATTCCATGAACTATCCGCAATATTGTACCATAAAACATACTTCTGATCAGGTGACAGCATAACACTGGATGCGACTTTTGATAAAATCTGATTCTTTTCTCCTGTTTCCCTGTTTACCAGATAAACATCTTTATATCTGCTTGCTTCCCAGGAGGTCATTCTCATATAAGGCTGTCTGGTGAAACCAAGGCTATATTTACCTGTACTTTTTTTATCAATATCCAACAACCTGACTTTCGTATCAGCAAGTTGCACAACATCATTTCTTTTGGGAAAATAAACAGTATAATAACTTCTTTTTTTATCTTTTTCAAGTTCTTTTAGCTGCTGAGGCTGTAACCTTATATCTTTCCAGTTCCATACATCAACACTAACTTTTTCATCATCAGTTAAAGTGTCTTTAACAGGTGGATCAGGTTTTGGGGTCGTACCAAAGTATAACTCTGTTCCCGAATCATTGAAATATATTTTCCCATTTTTACTTACTGACCATCCGTCCTTTAATGCTGAGTAATCAATTCCCGATACAAGCTCCTGACTTTTCTTTGAAACATTGTAATAATATAACCCGAAAGCTTTTTCTTTAACTGTATCAGAAGAATAGGTAAAAGCAATCTGATTTCCTTCATTATCAACAGTAATATTCTCTGAGTAACCCGGTTTGTTAAATATTACTTCTTCTTTTTTTGTAACCGGATCATAATTGATAACCTGTATGGAATCAATGCTATCACCAAAAACCCTTACAAAAGAACAAACCTTACCATCTTTTGCAAAAGCATATTTCGTAACGTTACCATAGGTAACAGAATCACCGGTAACAGGATTCAGTAATATCAATAGTTCACCCTTTTCTTTCTTTTTTGCAGATTTTTCCTCTTTCTTATCATTTAAGGTATCTGAAACAATTGTATCTGATGTCTCAGGTACTTCTTTCATTAAAAAAGCAAAGTAGTCTGATCCATTCTCAGGTAATTTAAAACTACTCAGTTTGGGATACTTCAATACTTTACCGGATTTCATAATAAAAATCCCGATGGAATCTTTTGGTAGTTCTTCCTTTTTAACTTTCTTAAGTTTTGCTTTTCTTACTGTATCGTGCTGCGGCTTAATTCTAAACACTACAAATTCTGAATTACCTGATATTACAGGTTTATATCCCCTGCTAACCTGGTTATATTTATCAGATTCAACATCGTATATGACTAGGGTGCCATCACCTTCCTGTGGATTAATTTCATAGACAATCAACCTCCCGTCATTGGAAATTGATTTATTTTCAATGGATTTCCACGAATCGTAAACTGAATGATCTATGGGTATTTTTGTTTGGGAAACTAATTGTAGTACACCAAATGTAATGAATAAAATTACAATGATTCGTTTAAAGTGCATAATTGAAATTATTTGTTTAAAATATCAACACATGAAATGTGCTTAGGATACTTTGTAAAATGCAGTTACAAAATTATGAATTTTGACTTAGGAAATTACCTGAATGACAAACCAAAAAAAAGATCGGACAGGAGATAATAACTCTGGCATTTCAATCTGTTTATGCAATCGTTATAATTCATGCTTATTACGGATATCAACTGAAAGCATAAACTATATCAGGTTAATTTATGGTTAATTTTATAAACGACATATTAACAAATATATTTATAGATATTTTTGCAATCGAAAGTTTATGAAAATTACCAACAGTTCAACAATACATTTATAGTTTTAAAATTCTAAGGTTTTTTGTTGAAATCAGTGATATACTGTATTTTCAATGGAAAAATATCCTAAATTTATACATTTTAAATTTATGGTACTTTAGTTTTGAAATTAGTACAAATAATACCTGACATATCAACATAAAAAAGTATGAGTTACATAGATTTTGATAAAACACAACTTGTAAATTTAAAATACTCGCTACACAGGGAATTACTTCGGACAAATCGTGCAGGAAGCTATGCCAGTACTACAATAATTACTACAAACACAAGAAAATATCATGGATTATTGGTTGCTCCACAACCAAATATTGATGATAATAACCATGTACTGCTCTCTGAAATAGATGAGACTATCATTGCGAACAATTTTGAGTTCCATGTAGGGATGAGAATGTACCCAGGTGAGGTCTATGAACCTAAAGGTCATAAATATTTAAAAGAGTTTGTATCTGACCCAAATCCAAAACTTGTTTATCGCATGGGAGGTATTGTATTCGTAAAGGAATACATTTTCGCTGCAAATGATGACCGCATGTTTATTAAATATACTTTAGAAAAAGCGTCTCAGGTGGTTACATTCAGACTTAAACCCTTTCTTGCTTTCCGAAATGTACATAGTTTGTCTAAGGAAAACGATCATGTTAACAAAGAATTTAAAGAAGTTAAGAATGGAGCAAGCTGGCAACTTTATGATGGTTATTCCAGAGTGTTTTTACAATTTTCCAAAAAACCCGTTTATTCGCATGCTCCAACCTGGTATTATGACATAGATTACATCAGAGAAAGAAAAAGAGGTTATGAAAGTACCGAAGACCTTTATGTTCCGGGCTCATTTGATGTTAAACTCAAAGCTGGTGAATCATTGGTGATTTCTGCAAGTCTTGAAGAGAAAAACCCTTCTTACCTGAGAAGACAATGGACTTCAGAGGTTAATAAGAGAACTCCCCGAAATAATTACACTAATTGTTTACTTAATGCTTCTGAAGAGTTCATCATAAGAAATAACGGTAAAACCGAAGTTGTTGCCGGATATCCATGGTTTGGACGTTGGGGACGGGATACTTTTATTGCACTTCCGGGGCTTACACTTTCGCGGGGCGATATCAAGTCTTTTAAAGATGTTACAGATACTATGCTTGGTGAACTTAAAAACGGACTATTCCCAAATGTCGGGCATGGCGAAAAAGCTGCTTATAATTCTGTCGACACATCCTTGTGGTTTATCTGGGCATTGCAACAACTGCATAATTACAAGGATGATTCTACTGATATCTGGAAAGAATATGGTGCATCGTTGAAGAAAATTCTAAACAGTTTCAAAAAGGGGACTTTATACAACATTAAGATGCATGAGAACGGACTAATCTGGTCGGGAGAACATGGAAAAGCACTTACATGGATGGATGCCATAATTGACGGAAATCCTGTTACTCCCAGAAATGGTTATGCTGTTGATATTAATGCACTATGGTACAACGCAATATGCTTCTGTTTAAAGCTTGCCACTGATGCTAATGATACAAGATTTATCTCAGGATGGAAAAAATGGCCGGAAATAATGAAAGAGTCGTTTAATAATGAATTTTGGGATGTGGAAAAGGGGTACCTTGCAGATTTCGTTATAGATGGTTATAAAGATTGGTCGGTTAGACCAAATATGATATTTGCAGTCTCATTTGATCATTCACCCCTGAATGATGAGCAGTCATTTAGCGTATTAAACGTTGTAAAAAATGAATTGCTGACAAGCAGAGGTCTTCGAACTCTATCCCCCAAAAACCCGGCTTATAAAGGACGATATAAGGGTGATCAGAAAGAAAGAGATAAAGCTTACCATCAGGGAACTGCATGGCCCTGGCTATTGGGAGCTTATGCTGAGGCGTATTTAAAAGTATTTGGCGATCATGGTAAAGAAGCTATAGAGGAACTATACAATGGTTTTGAAGAAGTAATAAGCGATAGTGGAATAGGTACGATATCCGAAGTTTATGATGGAGATCCTCCCCACAAAGCCAGGGGTGCTATATCACAGGCCTGGAGTGTAGCAGAATTGCTTAGAATAAAACAGATGATTTACAAAGAAAGTAATTAACCGAAAATGATATTATCACAATGCGTATATTAATGTTCGGGTGGGAATTTCCACCACATATCACAGGAGGTTTAGGAACTGCATGCTTCGGACTCACTAAAGGCCTGGCAAAGCATGATGTTGATGTAATATTCGTTGTTCCCAAAGCTTACGGAGATGAGAGTGAGGAAGCTGTCCGGCTCGTTAATGCCAGCGACGTTCCGTTTGATCTCAAAGATGAGAAGTATAATGAATACTGGAACAGAATAAAGTATTTCGAGATAGGTTCAAATATAGTTCCGTATGTAGGGCCTGAAGAGTTTTCGGAAATGATTGAAAAGAATAAAAAAACCGGTGAAGAGTTTTCAAGCCGGATATTTTCCAAACAATATACTTTTTCGGGTAAATATGGAGCAAATCTTATGGAGGAGATATCACGTTATGCATTGATAGCCTCCGCCCTTGCTTTAAAAGAAGATTATGACATAATTCATGCCCACGACTGGCTAACATACCCGGCAGGAGTTGCAGCAAAAGAATCTTCAGGAAAACCTCTTGTGGTACATATGCATGCAACAGAGTTTGACAGAACAGGAGAGAATGTTAATACTATTGTTTACGGTATTGAAAAAGAGGGTATGGAAAAAGCTGACAGAGTGATAACTGTTAGTAACCTAACCAGAAGGACTGTAACAGAAAAATATGGAATTGACCCTGGAAAAGTTATAACAGTGCACAATGCTGTTGATCAGGACATGTTTTCCGAATTAGCTGAAGTAAAAAAGCACCTTAAAGAAAAGATCGTTACATTTTTGGGCAGGATTACTTTCCAAAAGGGCCCCGAGTATTTCATAGAAGCGGCAAACAAAATATTACAAAAAGATAAAAATGTAAGATTTGTTATGGCAGGATCCGGCGATATGCTTAACAAAATGATCAAGAGGGTTGCAGAACTAAGAATTGCAGACAGATTTCATTTCACCGGTTTCCTAAAGGGTGCTGAAATCGACCGTATGTTTGCATTGAGCGATGTATTTGTAATGCCGTCAGTTTCAGAACCATTTGGGATTGTACCACTTGAAGCCATGAGATCCAATGTACCGGTTGTTATATCAAAGCAATCAGGGGTTGCTGAAATTCTGGAACATGCACTTAAAGTTGATTACTGGGATGTAGATTCAATGGCCGACTCTATTTACGGCTTATGCCACTACAATGCAATTTCAAGTATGTTCAAGAAATACGGTAAAGAGGAGGTAGAAAACCTGAAATGGGAAGATGCTTCATTAAAGATCAAAGATGTTTATGAACCGTTAATGCCAAAATAGGTGCTTATTTCCTGTAATAATTTGACTAAATAAAATATAAGAAAAACACATACATAATATGAGATCGATTTGTTTCTATTTTCAGGTTCACCAGCCATACAGGTTAAGAGAATATCGCTTTTTTGATATAGGTGATAAACATAATTACCTCGATGACTT
Organism: Bacteroidales bacterium; assembly: GCA_028277395.1. Taxonomy (GTDB): domain Bacteria; phylum Bacteroidota; class Bacteroidia; order Bacteroidales; family F082. The sequence goes on from JANQGJ010000092.1 coordinate 8,388, forward strand.
CACAAATCAAATGATAATGAAGCGTGTAGCTGAGAAGTGCTATTTGCCAATGAATAAGTTACTACTTGAGTTAATAAAGAATAAAAGCCTGGATTTTAAGGTTAGTTTTTCAATATCTGGTACAGCTATGGATCAGTTTGAAAGATTTCACCCTGATGTTATTGAAAGTTTCAAAGAGCTTGCTGAAACGGGTAGTGCAGAATTTTTGGCTGAGACTTATGCTCACTCACTGGCTGCATTGAAAAGTAAAGATGAATTTGTGCGACAGGTGGAAATGCATGCTGATAAAACTGAACAGCTGTTTGGACTCAGACCTGTTACATTTAGAAATACCGAATTAATATACTCAGATGAAATTGGTTCCATGGTTTCTGAAATGGGTTATGATCTTATGCTGACTGAGGGAGCAAAACATGTTTTGGGTTGGCGTAGTCCAAACTTTATGTATAATAGTGTTTCAAATCCGGAGCTTAAGCTATTATTGAAGAATTACAGATTAAGCGATGATATTGCATTCAGGTTCTCCGAACAAAGCTGGAAAGAATGGCCACTCACCAGTGAAAAATACGTTGATTGGCTTGCTAATATAAATCCGGAAGAAGAAGTTGTAAACCTGTTTATGGATTATGAAACATTCGGTGAACATCAGTGGGCTGAAACAGGTATTTTTGGGTTTATGAAAGAGCTTCCTGAACTGGTAAAATCAAAAACAAACTTTAAATTCTCAACACCTAAAGAACTGGGAAAAGAACTTAAACCGGTAAGCCCGATACATGTTCCAACTCCAATATCCTGGGCTGATGAGGAACGTGATTTAACAGCCTGGCTTGGAAATGATCTACAGGATGAAGCATTTGGAAAATTATATGAACTTGAATCTAAAGTCAGTACAATTACTAATACACAAATACTAAAAAACTGGTTGTACCTGCAAACGAGTGACCATTTTTATTACATGTGCACAAAGTGGTTTTCTGATGGTGATGTTCATAATTATTTTAATCCATACAGCACTCCTTATGATGCCTTTATTAATTACATGAATGTACTTTCAGATTTCGCTATTCAGGTTGAAGAATATGCCGGTGAATCGAGAGATTTTAGAGGATTTAAGGAAGCAGTAAGTAATATTGCCGGCAAAGTTGAAAATGTAGCCAGAAAAACAGCAAAAACTACTTCAGAGAAAGCTAAATCAACATTTGCCAAAGGAAAAAACCTTAAGTTTGAAGATATAAAAGACATGTCCGATACTGCTGTTAAGAAACTTATCAAGGAAGTAAAACTGGAAGAACTTACTGTTGCTCTTAAAGATGCTGAAAAAGAACTTGTCGACAAAGTCTTACCTAATCTTGGAAAACGTGCAAAGAAGAAATATGATGATCTTGAAAAAGAAATTAAGAAGGTAAAGAAGTCTGATATTAAACGGTTCAGAAAGGATATAGAGAACAGGATCAAAGACCTTTGGGGATAATTCTTATATTATCCTTATATTAGTTGTTCGGAGTTAGTAAATTAAAAATGCACGATCAGGGTTAAATGTGATCATTACATTGGCAAGAAAATTCCATACTGTTACAAGAGCAATAGCAAATATTTTTGCAAAGTAAAAGTTCATTTTAAATTTACTTACCAGTATCCACAACAGCATTGTGTTAAGACCCAATCCGATCAGGGAAATCAAAAAAAACTCTGTGAATTCAACCATTACTTCCGGATTATGACTTTCAAATGTCCATATTCTGTTGAAAATATAATTGGAAGATGCTGCAACTATGAAACCAATCGCGTTTGCAATATACTTGGGAATCCGCAATATTTCTTTTGATAAATAAGTAATTCCAAAATCTACAAATACCCCTGAAAAACCAACAACCCCAAACTTAAGGAATTTTAATATAATTGCCTGATTGAATATATTGCTCATATGTTTTTAACAACTATCTAAACTAATTAAAGTAGTATCATTAATATCATTTTCTCACCGTTTCTTATTATATCAACAGAAACTCTCTGACCTGGTTTTAGTTTTTTTAGTCGGGCCATATAATCATAAATATTAGTAACCGGCATCCCCTCAATTGCTACTATCTTATCTCCTTTGAGCATTCCGGCAACCGAACCCGGGCCTCCGGGTGTTACACCTCCTACTCCAAGTCCGTCGTTAGCCGTGGAAGCAAAATCGGGCATTATACCAAATTTCACTTTCAAACCACCTCTGCCTCTTCCCGATTGCTTTCGGGCAGGTCCGGCTTCCGTATAAACAAGCCTTTCATCATTGTTTATAACATCCAGTATCAGGGGATATGTAAAATCTATTATCTCTTTCTCACCTTCATAATTTACCTTGTGGGCATCATCAAACGGTGTATGATAATCTTCATGTGCTCCTGTGAAGAAAAACATAACCGGAACACCAGCTCCATAGAAACTGGCATGATCCGAAGCACCATAGCCTTCTGGAGAATGTGTAAAGTTCATATCTGAGTTTTCTTCATGCTTTCTCAATAATTCTTCCATCTGTTCGGCAGTACCGGTCCCTGCAATCATAAGAGCTCTTTTATCATTGTCAAACCTTCCTATCATATCAAAATTCACCATTAGAACAACATCTCTGAGATCAATCTCCGGCTCGTTTGTAAAAAACTGAGATCCCAGTAAACCCATTTCTTCAGCGCCAAATGCCATAAATACAACACTACGCTTCAATTTACTTCTTTCAGAATTGAATTTCTCAGCCAGCTCCAGAACTGCTGCAACACCGGAAGCGTTATCATCAGCACCATTGTGTATTGCAATGGTATCAGGAGTTCTGGAACCTGAACCATGACCTCCCATACCAAGATGATCATAATGAGCTCCGATCAGGATGTATTGATCCTTCAGTACGGGATCATTACCCTCAATAATTGCTATTATATTTTGGGTTTTAACCTCAACACGATCAAGGTCAGTTTTTCCTTTAATATTTACAGCGATAGCGAATCCTATGGTTTTCCTGTCCTCAATTATTTTCCTCTCTATATCAGCAATCGACCTGCCATCTCCCATAATACTATCAGCAAGTGCTCTGGTAATATTAATTGCAGGAAGTCCGGCAGATGCAGTTACCCTGCTGAAGGTATTCGCCATAAGCTTATCATCAGCACTACTATTCACCCCACTAACAAATATAACACCTTTGGCTTTTTTGTCTCTGGCAGTAAGAACCTTATCCCTGTCGTTTCCAAATGAAATAAACAAACTACTGTCGTTCTCAGGTTCTGGATCACCACGTAAAATCATAACCCATTTACCCTCAACATTTAGGTTTTCATAGTCATTCCATTTTACAGAATCATGATCAAGTTCAATACCATAACCTGCAAAAACAACTTCAGCTTCAAGGTTATCATTGGACGAAAATATCATAGGCTTGAAATCTTCACCGGGAATAGCTTCAATATTTCTAAAACTCAAACTATTGTTGTCACCAGGTTCCACACTGGTTGTAACTGAGAAATACTGAAACCCATCCTCACCTAATGGAGTTAGTCCATTCTCAATCAACTGGTCTCTGATATACTCAGCAGCAATCCTGCCACCGATAGTGCCTGGTTTACGACCTTTTAGAGAGTCCGAAGCAAGAAAATATACATGCTCTTTTAGTTCTTCAACTGTAACTTCCTGATTTGTTTGGGCAGTTGTTGTGGTAACAAATATAATACCGGTTAATAAAAACATAAGGTTGATAATAATCGAGTGTATTGTTTTCATTATAGTAGTCTAAGTAAAAATTTTTGCAAATATACATATACAACTTGATTATATGTAGTCAATCACCAAATAGCTAAATTTTTATGACAATATGGCAAACAATATGTATTATTGATTTCAGTAACTTTTCCATCATATAATTTACTGAATTGCGTTTTATTGAATCAATTGTTTACATTTGAAAAAAATTATGGTGAAAAAAAGTAGGGAAAAAAAGATAATCAAGGCTTCATGGTTTGCAGTAATAGGTAATACTTTTCTTTCCATACTAAAAATAGTTATTGGTATTTTATCCGGCAGTTTTGCTGTAATTGCTGATGGTATCGACTCTGCCAGTGATGTATTAACTTCATTGATAACATTGTTTACTGCACATATTATTAGCCGGCCTCCGGACCTGAAATACCCTTTTGGTTACAACAAAGCTGATACAGTTGCAACAAAATTGCTTGCATTCATTATATTTTTTGCCGGTGCTCAACTTGCTATTTCCACATCCGAAAGATTTATAAACCCAACTGAACTAAAAATACCTGATACAATTGCCATATATGTGATTATTGTTTCTATTATTGGTAAATATGCCCTGGCATTTTACCTTAGGAAAACCGGCAACACAACTAACAGTCAGATGCTTATAGCAAATGCCCGCAATATGCAGAATGATGTAATTATCTCACTATCTGTTCTTGTTGGATTAATTACCACGCATATTTTTAAATTACCGGTAATAGATTTAATAACAGCATTTGCTGTCAGCATTTACATTATGTTTATCGCCTTTAGAATTTTTATGCAAAGTAACAGGGAGTTGATGGATGGTATTGAAGATACAGAGATTTACGAAGAAATAATAGCATCGGTAAAAAAAGTAACAGGTGTATCTAATCCACACCGCATACGTGTCCGTAAAATGGCACATCAATATATAATTGCCCTTGATGTGGAAATAGACGGAAATATAAATCTTTATGAGGCTCATAATCTATGCCACGAGGTCGAACATAATATTAAACAAATAATTCCGAATGTGTATGATGTAATTGTTCACCCCGAGCCTACCGGGGATAATGACACTGAGGAAGTATTTGGAATCTCTGAGGATAAATTGAACTAAAACTATGTAACCCATCGGATGATTTACATTTCAGACAGGTTATTTATAAGCTAATTATTAACATAACCCGTTTAACAACAAAAAATAATTCACCTTAACAAAACAATGTATATTCCTGTATTTAAGACACATAAGCATCTGCAACCCTGGAATGGATCTGACTGTTATCCCGTTCAACTAATTCTAACTTTTTCATTAATATAGTTCACTTCTCCAATCACCTTTTATATATTTGCAGCCATATTATTTACTGTATAAAGGAACAACGCCATGGTTTATTTTTTTCAGTTCAATCCAGTCCAATATTTTGTTGCCGAAACACAAAAAAATCTTAACGAATTAGACTTACGTAAACTTAGCTGGCTGTTTGGGGATGCTGTTTACCTTAACAAAACAAAACTGGAAGGAACGTTTATTGGACCCAGAAAAGAAATGATAACTCCATGGAGTACTAATGCTGTTGAAATAACACAGAATATGGGTATTTCAGGCATCCTTCGGATCGAAGAAATGGAATTTTCGGATACAGAAGAACCAGATTTCGATCCAATGCTACAACAATTATACTACGGTCTTGACACCGAGGTATTTAGCATACCGGAATCGCCTGAACCTATCAAGTACATTAAAGATATTTCCACCTATAATAAAAATGAAGGACTCGCGCTTAGCGATGATGAAGTAAAATATCTTGAAGATGTCTCAAAGAGTATTGGAAGAAAGCTTACTGACTCAGAAATATATGGTTTCGCTCAAATAAATTCTGAACATTGTCGTCATAAGATTTTTAACGGTACTTTTATAATCGATGGTAAAGAAATGAGTGATAGTTTGTTTGCTCTTATCAAAAAAACATCACATGAAAGTCCTGACAACCTTGTTTCAGCATATAAAGATAATGTAGCTTTCATTGTAGGACCAACAATAGAACAATTTGCTCCGAAAACTCAGGACAAAGCAGATTTTTTTGAAATTACAGACATCAATACTGTTCTGTCTCTAAAAGCGGAAACTCATAATTTTCCTACAACAGTTGAGCCATTCAATGGGGCTGCTACCGGAACAGGTGGTGAGATCCGTGACAGACTTGCCGGAGGTAAGGGAAGTTTACCAATGGCCGGGACAGCGGTTTATATGACATCATATCCACGTAACAGCAGCGATCATCACTGGGAAAATAACATCAAACCCAGAAAATGGTTATACCAAACACCTGAAGAGATATTGATTAAAGCATCAAATGGTGCATCCGACTTTGGAAATAAATATGGTCAGCCTCTTATCAATGGAAGCTTGTTAACTTTTGAACATGAGGAGAACAACAAAAAATATGGTTACGATAAAGTAATTATGCTTGCAGGTGGTATTGGCTTTGCAAAAACTCAGGATGCTCAAAAAGACACTCCCGAGCAAGGTGATATAATAGTTGTTCTGGGCGGCGACAACTATCGAATAGGAATGGGTGGCGGAGCTGTTTCATCAGTTGCAACAGGGGAGTTTGGAAATGATATCGAATTAAATGCTGTTCAGAGAGCTAATCCGGAAATGCAGAAAAGAGTTGCCAATGCAATTCGTTCGATGGCTGAAAGCACCCAAAACCCTATAGTTTCGATACACGACCATGGTGCCGGTGGTCATTTAAACAGCTTATCAGAACTTGTCGAAGAAACCGGAGCTAAGATAAATATAGATGAACTCCCGATAGGTGATCCAACACTTTCTTTCAAGGAGATTCTTGGTAATGAATCACAGGAACGTATGGGTCTTGTTATAAAAGCTAAGGATTATCCTACTCTGGAAAAAGTGTCGGTACGTGAAAGAGCCCCAATTTATAAAGTTGGAGAAGTTAGCAACGACCAGGAGTTTGTTATTAAATCGAATGACAATATCTGTCCGGTAGACATGAAACTTGAATACCTGTTTGGGAAACCTCCAAAAACTGTTCTTACAGATACAACTGAAAGTAGCAATTTTACTGGTATTGAATATGATAATACTAATCTCGACAAACATATTATTGATGTCCTTAAACTGGAAGCAGTTGCATGTAAAGACTGGTTAACAAATAAAGTTGACAGATCAGTTACAGGTAAAGTAGCTATTCAACAATGTGCAGGCCCGCTTCAGTTACCACTAAACAATCTGGGAGTTGTTGCTTTGGATTACCAGGGTAAATCAGGTATTTCAACAGCAATTGGTCATGCGTCAGTTAGCGCAATGATAGATCCTTGTGCAGGATCCCGACTTGCAATTGCAGAATCACTAACAAATTTGATTTGGGCACCAATTTCCGATGGGCTTAAAAATGTTAGTTTAAGTGCAAACTGGATGTGGCCAGCAAAAAATCCGGGTGAAAATGCAAGACTGTACAGCGCTGTAAAAGCAGTTAGTGATTTTGCCATTGAACTGGGTATAAATATTCCTACTGGTAAAGACTCATTATCAATGACCCAGAAGTATCCTGATGGTGATGTGGTTTATTCCCCTGGTACAGTAATAATATCAGCGGTTGGAGAAGTAACTGATATTACAAAAGTAATAACACCTGTAGTAAAACTGGTACCAGGTTCAAAACTTGTTTATATAAATCTGTCAGGAACAGATTATGAACTTGGAGGTAGTAGTTTTGCTCAAACACTTAATAAGGTTGGCATCGAATCCCCTGATGTAGCTGATTCAAAACAATTTACCAAAGTCTTTAGAATTGTACAGGAACTGATTACAAATAACAAAATCCTTGCAGGTCATGATATTTCGGCAGGTGGTATGATCACCACATTACTTGAAATGAATTTTGCAAATTGTGATCACGGGATGAATATAGATTTATCGGGTATTGAAGAGGAAGATATCATTAAAATATTATTCAGTGAAAATCCCGGAATAGTAATACAGGTTGAAGATACCGAAACAATTGATTATTTAACAGGTCAGGATATAGGAGCTGCAGTTATTGGAGAGATAATAAAAGAACGTAAGATCGAAATCCTACAGGGATCTAAACACCATATCTTTGACATTGACAGGTTAAGGAAGTTTTGGTACCATACCTCATTTAGTATGGACAGAAAGCAAAGTGGAGAAGGTCCGGCACACTGCAGATTTAATAACTATTCAAAACAGGATCTTCACTACAATTTTAACAGTCGTTTTTCCGGTAAAGCTTCAGATTTGGGAATTGAAATGAGCAGACGTACAACATCAGGTACCAAAGCTGCAATAATCAGGGAGAAAGGAGTGAACGGTGATCGGGAGATGGCATATGCCTTGCACCTTGCAGGTTTTGATGTCAAAGATGTCCATATGACAGATCTTATATCCGGAAGAGAAGACCTTACTGATGTAAATATGATTGTATTTGTAGGTGGTTTCTCGAATTCTGATGTACTTGGTTCTGCCAAAGGTTGGGCAGGTGCTTTCCTGTTTAACAAAAAAGCCAAAGAAGCTCTTGATAATTTCTATGAAAGAAAAGATACTTTGAGCCTTGGAGTATGCAATGGCTGCCAGTTAATGATGGAATTGGGATTGATTTATCCTGAACACCCTGAAAAACCAAGAATGTTGCGCAATGATTCAGGTAAATTTGAATCCGGATTTGTTAATGTCAACATAAGCGAAAATGACTCGGTAATGCTCAAATCATTATCAGGGATGAGATTAGGTATTTGGGTTGCTCACGGGGAAGGTAAGTTTAGTTTTCCGTATTTCCATGACAGCTATCTCAGGGCGATGCGATATAGCTATGATCTGTATCCAGGTAATCCAAACGGTTCTGACTGGGAAACTGCTGCTATACATTCAAACGACGGAAGACACCTTGCTATGATGCCGCATCTTGAAAGATCATTTCTACCATGGCAATGGCCTTACTATCCCGAAGCCAGAAAAGATGATGAAGTAACTCCCTGGATCGAAGCATTTGTTAATGCCAGAAAATGGATAGAAAAAAATAAATCCTGATCCACATCAATGTTATTTGATATATCCGGTTAGAAACACCCAAATTTTCCGGTTTATGTCCAAATTATTATGATATAAAACATATAATTGTTAGTTAATTATTCACAGTGAAAAATATTTTTTCACCTCGTTTTATTCTATTGTTATATAATTAACTAATAATCTTATTATTACACAGCGGCCTTATTTAGAACAAATATAAATTAATATTTGAACAAATGTTAACAAGTGTTAATGCACTGATATAATGTATTTTTGTATTTCAGAAATTAATTACTTCAATTATTATTAACAAAAGTTCAACACTATGAAAAATATTAAAATTACGCTGATCATTCTTGGACTATTAAGTTTTCTACCTGTAGAATTTATTGCACAGGATGTGAATATTTCTGCTGAACTACGACCCAGGTTTGAATTTAGAAATGGGTATAAAACTCTGATACCTGATGGAAAAGATCCGGCAAGTTTTATTTCACAACGAACAAGGCTAAACGCATTCTATGGCAATACAACCTTCAAGGCAAAATTAAGTCTTCAGGATGTCAGAGTTTGGGGTGACGTTGCACAATTAAATAAAAGTGATGTTTACGGTACATCAGTTCATGAAGCATGGGGAGAAGCAATTTTCTCTGAAAAATTCTCCATCAAAGTAGGTCGTCAGGAAATTGTATATGATGATCACAGGATATTTGGTAGTGTTGGCTGGGCACAGCAGGCACGTAGTCATGATGCTGCAATTTTGAAATACCTGCCGGCAAAAGGACATAGAATTGATGTTGGTTTGGCCTTTAACTCTAATGGAGAGTCATTGTATAAAGAAGATTATGCTGTAAACAGCTACAAAGCTTTACAATACATCTGGTATCATGGTAAATTTGACAAAGTAGGACTCAGCTTCCTGATTTTGAATAATGGTATGGCATATATGGATCAAACTTCAACTGATACTACTCAAAAGGTTGCCTATAGCCAGACAATCGGACCAAGAGTAACCTATAAGGGTGATGGTATTAAATTTAATGCAGCTTTCTATTATCAGGGAGGAAAGAATAAGTTCAATGAATCTCTGTCTGCGATGTATTTTTCTGCAAATGTTTCATATGCTGTCTCAAAGAAATTCAATATTGGAATCGGTGGTGAGTATTTATCGGGAACAACTTCCGAAAATCAAACTATTGGCGACGAAGATGATAAATCATTTAAGCCATTCTACGGTACGAATCATAAATTTAATGGCTGGATGGACTATTTTTATGTAGGAAGTTACATGTATAGTAACGGGTTAATAGATATTAATGTACCTTTGGTATATAAAATTGAAAAACTGACATTTAAACTAATACCGCATTATTTTATGGCTGCTGCTACAGTAGCTGAACTACAAACTGACGGATCATGGAAAGATTACGGTAGTGGTTTAGGAACAGAAATAGACTTTACAGTGGGTTACGCACTATCAAAAAGTATGGTGATAAGTGGTGGCTACTCACAAATGTTTGCGACAGAATCAATGCAGATTCTTAAAGGCGGAAACTATGAAAATACAAATAACTGGGCATGGGTAATGTTTACATTCAAGCCAACGTTTTTTCAATCTAAGTAGTGATCATTAAAACAATCAGACATGTCAAAATTCTTAAAAGCATTATTACCTCCAAAAAACTGGCAGCTTGCTGTTGCTCTTGTTGCCGGTATATTTTTTGGATTGGCAGCTTATATTCTATATATTTCTAATGCAACATCATACATGTCCGACGAACCTACTACATGCATCAATTGCCACGTCATGAACACTCAATATGCAAGTTGGTCTAAAAGCTCGCATCGTGAGTTTGCAACCTGCAATGATTGTCATGTCCCACAAAACAGCCTCGTTAATAAATATTATTTCAAGGCCAAAGATGGATTACGACATGCCACAATGTTTACACTAAGAAAAGAACCCCAGGTAATTGTTATAAAAGAAGAAGGCAGTGAAGTTGTTCAGAATAACTGTATTCGCTGTCACAACAACCTTATAACTGACAACAAAATGCTGGCCAAAACAAAACAGTTTGACCATTTTAGAACTGAGGGAAGAAAATGCTGGGAATGCCACAGGGAAGTTCCACATGGTCGTGTAAAAAGTCTGACATCGGCACCAAATGCACTCATTCCGGATATACGAAAACCAATCCCGGATTGGATCAATAAATTAGTAAAGTCAAAAACCAATTAAAATACTAAAACAATGAGTAAAGAAAGAAAACCAATTGTTAACTGGATACTGTTTTTTGTAACCATAGTTGCAGTTTTTTTCCTTGGGTTGTTAGCTTCATCAATTACTGAGCGCAGAGCTGAGGAAGTTGCAAGTTGCAAGCCTGAAGTAAAAATCAGTGAATGGGAACCCCGAAATGAAGTATGGGGAAAAAACTATCCGACAGAGTACGAATCTTACGAACTTAACAACGAATCGAATTTTGCCACAAAATATAATGGCAATGCTATGATCGATATGCTTGAGGTTGATCCACGACTTGTTGTACTATGGGCTGGTTATGGGTTTGCCAAAGACTATAACCAGGGACGAGGTCATACTTACGCCATTGAGGATTTACGGAACAGTTTGAGAACCGGTGGCCCTACCAATGATTCAGACGGACCAATGCCAACAACATGCTGGACATGTAAAAGCCCTGATGTACCAAGAGTTATGAATGAAGAAGGTGTAAAAGAGTTTTATACAGGAAAATGGGCACGCCTGGGATCAGAAGTTGTTAATCCAATAGGTTGTGCCGATTGCCACAACAATGAAACAATGGACCTTCAGATAACACGTCCTGCTCTGGTTGAAGCTTACGAAAGAATGGGTAAGGATATTAACGAAGCCACACACCAGGAAATGAGAAGTCTGGTTTGCGCCCAATGCCATGTTGAGTATTATTTTGATAAGAAAAGACCCGGAGCTGAAGGTTCTGCTTATCTTACATTCCCATGGGACGGAGGTATGTCTGTTGAGGCTATGGAAGAATATTATGACAATATCAATTTCAAAGACTGGACACATAAACTTAGTAAAGCTCCTATGCTGAAAGCTCAACACCCGGGATATGAGGTGTATCTGGAAGGAATTCATGCAGAAAGGGGTGTAAGTTGTGCTGATTGCCACATGCCATATATGAGTCAGGGAGGTAAAAAATATACTGATCATCACATTCAATCGCCTCTGAATAATATTGAGAATTCCTGTATGGTTTGTCATAAAGAGAAAACCCAACAACTTCTTAAAGACGTTTATGATCGTCAGGACAGAATTATTGAGAATCGCGATAAACTTGAAGAGCTTATCGTAAGAGCTCATGTTGAAGCTAAAACAGCCTGGGATCTCGGGGCAACAGAAGCTCAGATGGAAGACATTCTGATGGATATTCGTCATGCACAATGGCGCTGGGATTATGCCGCAGCTAGTCATGGTGGTTCATTTCATGCACCGGTTGAAACATCACGAGTTATAGGAACCGGAATTGACGTAGCTCAGGAAGGCAGAATAAAACTGGCCAGATTGTTACTTGAGCTTGGATATGAAGGAGAAGTACCTTATCCTGATATCAGTACAAAAGCAAAAGCTCAGGAATTTATAGGTTTACCTGTTGACAAACTTAAAGAACAAAAAGAAAAGTTCTTAAAAGACCTGGCTCCTAAATGGGATAAAGAAGCGGAAGCCAGAGAAGCTAAAATGCCTATTGTTTATACGAATAACTAGGACCAAATAAAGATTTGTATGAAGAGCTATCCTGTAATTCCGGGATAGCTCTTTTTTTAATCCAAATCGGTCAAATTACTCATTCCTTTGAAAATAAACCTTATCAGTAAGGTTTTTCGCAGGTAAAATGATTCAAAAACAGCATAATTTGGTATTAAGTTAATTTTAACAATAGTGCTAAATATTTTTATGCATATTTGGCATGCTATAAACTATGGAAACGAACAGAAAAATATGGGAACGTCCGTGGGGATATAAAGAGGGATTTGTAGTTGCAGTTACAATCCTTTTGCTCGGGTTTATTCTTGAATACTCTACAAACGGTGCCGGGGTTGAGAATCTACTCTCCTATCCTAATAATGTTTACATCGCAACAGCATTGGTATCGGTGTTGACACTTTCGTTCATCTTTAAAAGAAACTCTGCTGTTATTGAGTGGTTGTCAGGAGTTCCTGCTGCCATTTCATCAGTTGGTGTTTTACTGCTGGTTTCACTTTTAATGGGGTTAACTTTACAATACGACAGAAATGCACCCGACATCATCAGGAAACTTGGATTATCACATGTGATTACATCGTGGCCATATCTGCTGGCTAATCTGTTTATATTAACAAGTTTAGGTTATACAACAATAAAAAACCTTGCCGCATTTAAAAGAAAAAAGACAGGAATAATAGTAAGTCATCTGGGATTATGGATAGTCCTGTTTGCTGCTAATTTCGGAAGTCCGCAGGTACAACGACTCCAAATGGAAATTCCTGAAGGTGGGATTAGCAATACCGCCATTGACAGAGGTACAAACCAGGTATATACCATGCCATTTGCCATAAAGCTTATAGATTTTGTTCTTGAAGAATATAATCCAAAACTTGTTCTGGTTAATAATAAAACAGGACGAATTTATCAATCTGATGTAAATAATTCGATAGAAGCAGACACAGGTGCAACAGGTTTAGTGCAGGGATGGACAATAACAGTTGAGAAATACATATACACATCGGCAAAAGCCGGAAGTCATTATTACTTTATAAATGAACCCGGAGCTGCTCCTTCTGCATTTGTTAACGCATCCAAAAACAATCAGAATATAGAAGGATGGGTAAGTTGCGGAAGTTTTAACAGACCATACGAATCACTTCGACTTAATGAAGAGTATTCACTAATAATGCTTTTCCCTGAACCTAAGGAATTCACGTCCATTATTGAAATATTCAGAGATGATGAAGACAAAGAAACAGTGCATCTTCAGGTAAACAAACCTACCAAATCAGATGGGTGGAAAATATATCAGCTTAGTTATGATTCCGAGCTTGGAAGATGGTCCAACGTTACAGTTCTTGAACTAATAAAAGATCCCTGGCTCCCACTGGTATATTTTGGAATATTCTTAATGCTGGCCGGGGCAGTTTACATTTTCTGGGTTGGTTCCAAAAACAGAAGTACTAACAATAACTAAACTAATTACAATGGTATTAACTCATTTTCCACAACATGCAATAGTAATTCTATCACTCTGGACAATTGGTATTCTTTTGATCATTAGTGGAAAATACAACAAAACTTACCCAAAAATAGGTCAGGCATTATTAATCTCAGGGATAATATGGCTTTCGATTTTATTGACAAACCTCTGGATATCCCTTGAAAGGCCACCTCTCAGAACTCTTGGAGAAACAAGATTATGGTACAGCACATTTTTAGCTGTTGTTGGTATACTGTTTTACTGGAGATGGAAATACTATTGGTTTGTAGCGTATTGTTTTTTTATGGCCGGATTATTTTTGATTTTGAACATTATTTTCCCGGAGAACTTTAATAAATCGCTGATGCCGGCACTACACAGCCCATGGTTTGTACCTCACGTTATTGTATACATAATTGCATATGCATTACTTGGTGCCTCCAGTATCATTGCTTTTAAACAGATTTTTGATAATTACCTGAATAAAAACAATCGTTTTAACTTGCTGAAGCTGGCAGATAATCTTGTTTATATTGGCTTTGCCTTCTTAACACTTGGCTTGTTGTTTGGAGCATTATGGGCAAAAGAAGCATGGGGACATTACTGGACATGGGACCCCAAAGAAACCTGGGCATTTCTGACCTGGGCTGTATACCTGATTTATATACACTCCAGAATTGGTAATTCATTTAGGGAAAAAACTGCTTCATGGATTCTGGCATTTGGGTTTGTCATTCTTCTTATGTGCTGGTTTGGAGTAAATTACCTCCCGTCAGCTACTAACAGTGTACACACATATTCTCAGCAATAAAAACTGATTTCCATCTACTTGTTTCAAAAAGAATATCTCCGTTCCGCTACTTCGGAGCTTTTATTAGCAGGTATATTGCAATTATAAAAAAGATAGCATTTGGAATCCATGAGGCTACTAAAGGCGACAGATTACCAAAAGTTGAAAAAACGGTAGATACCTGCATTAGTAATATGTAACTGAAGGTAAGTCCGATACCTATACCCAGATGCATACCAATACCACCCCTGACTTTTCTGCTCGACAATGCCACACCAATAATTGTAAGGATAATAATTGCTACCGGACCTGATGCACGCTTATATTTCTCAACTTCAAACTTCTTGTAAGCTTTAGACCCTTTCTGCTTTTCTGAAACAATGAATTCATTAAGCTCGAAATAATCCATTTCTTCAAACTTCTCTTTAATTTTGTACAGATCCTCAGGTTGTAATGAAAATGAAGTATCCATTTCAGCACCCTTTATAAGCCTTTGACCTGTACTGTCAAGTGTTCTGATAAAAAAGTTTTTAAGCTTCCAGTTTCCGTTTACTGTATCAAGATATATTCGGTCGGCCATTAATTTATAGGTCATCTCCTGTCCATCAAACTTTTCCAGGGAGAATTTATACCCTGTTTGCAATTTACTATTATAGGATTCAACAAAAGCAAAAGTATTTGGAGCGATTTGAAGGTGTAGGTTCTTTGATTTATCCTTTGTCAGGTTTTCCATATAATTATTTTTGAAAACCCTGCGTTCCTGATTTGTTTTAGGAATCAAAAAGTTACCCAGGTAAAATGACATAACTGCCAGTAAAACAGCCGAGATCATATAAGGATAAAGAAGCCTTTTAAAGCTGACACCACTACTTAATATAGCTATTATCTCTGTATTCCCGGCAAGTTTTGATGTAAAGAAGATTACAGAAATAAAAGTGAATAAATAAATAAACAGGTTAATGAAGTATGGTATAAAATTCACGTAATAATCAAACACTATTGCCCTGAGAGGGGCCTCTTTTTGAATGAAACTATCGATATTCTCACTAACATCAAAAATGATTACAATTAAGATAAGTAGTGATATAGCATAGAAAAATGTACCTAAAAACTTTCTGATTATGTAGATGTCTATGATCTTTAACATTAGTAAACTCCTTCAGAATTCAAAACCAATATGCTATAATGTAATTATTCGACTCAAACTTTCTTTATTCTTATAAACGTATTTGTATAGATTTAGTATTACAACCGACGGGAAACTTTTTCAACCATTTTATTTTTCCATTGTGAGAAATCACCAATAACTATATGATTACCTGCTTCTCTCACTAACCACAGGTAAAATGCAAGGTTGTGCTGACTTGCTATCATTCCTCCCAGCATTTCTTTTGCAACAAACAGATGTCTTAAATACGCTTTTGAATACTGTTTATCAACATAAGAATTACCATCAGGATCAATGTATGTAAAATCGTTTTTCCATTTTTCATTTTTTATATTTATGATTCCTTCTTTAGTAAACAACATTCCATTTCTTCCGTTTCTTGTGGGCATAACACAATCAAACATATCAACCCCCAAAGCAATTCCTTCCAGAATATTAGCAGGTGTTCCAACTCCCATCAAATACCTGGGTTTATCTTTTGGAAGTATACTACATACTAATTCTGTCATTTCATACATAATCTCATGTGGTTCTCCAACTGAAAGACCACCAATAGCATTACCATCAGCACATTTGGAAGCAATATATTCTGCAGATTTAACTCTCAAATCTCTGTAAGTACTCCCCTGAACAATTGGGAACAGGCTTTGATCATAATCATAAACTGAATCTGTTTCATTAAGTCTGTTAACACATCTGTCAAGCCACCTGTGAGTGATATCCATTGACTTCCTTGCATAATCATATTCGCAGGGATAAGGTGTACACTCATCAAATGCCATAATTATGTCTGCACCTATTTTCCTTTGAATGTCCATTACGCTCTCAGGAGTGAAATTATGCCTTGACCCGTCAATATGTGACTGAAATACTACTCCTTCTTCAGTAAGTTTTCTTCTGTCCGATAAAGAATATACCTGGTAACCTCCGCTATCTGTTAAAATTGGTCTGTCCCAACCATTGAATTTATGTAATCCCCCGGCCTGTTCAAGAACTTCAGTACCCGGTCGTAAATATAAGTGGTATGTATTCCCAAGAATAATATCAGCAACAATATCGTCTTTTACATCCGGGATGTGTATTCCTTTAACAGATCCAATTGTTCCAACAGGCATAAAAATAGGAGTTTGGATCACACCATGATCAGTAATTATTTCTCCTCTTCGGGCTGAACTATTGGTGTCGGTGGCATGTAGATTGAACTGCATTAATATTTTTTACTGCAAAGATAGGGGAAATCACACAAGTTGAATAATTTTGCACAATATGGAATCATTGTTATTATTCGATCAGTCCTCAGCAACTGAAAGTATTGTACTATATGTTTATTTGGCAACAACAGTAATAATACTTATGTATTACCTGGTTATATTCAGGAAATTTGCTTTTTATAAAGAGCATCAACAAAATAACACTCAAAAACCACCAGTTTCAATAATAATTGCAGCACATAATGAGGATTACAATCTGCAGAAGAATTTACCGGCAATACTTGAGCAGGATTACCCGGACTTCGAGGTGGTTGTTGTTAACCACACTTCCAATGATAATACGATGCAGGTATTGTCTGATCTGAAGTTAAGATATGAAAGACTAAACATTGTTAATATAGAACAGGATCTTAATTTTTTCAAGGGAAAGAAATTCCCCTTATCCATAGGGATCAAATCAGCAAAAAATGAACTATTGCTTTTAACGGATGCTGATTGCAGACCTGCTTCTAATCAATGGATAAATTTAATGTCACAACATTACTCAGAGCAAAAAGGTGTTGTACTTGGTTATGGTCCATATTTAAAGAAAAAAGGACTATTAAATCTGATTATCAGGTATGATACTTTTATGATAGCACTGCAATATTTTTCACTGGCACTATTAGGGATTCCATACATGGGAGTGGGAAGAAATCTAAGTTATCGTAAATCAATATTTTACAAAAACAAAGGATTTACTTCACATTATAATATAGCTTCCGGTGATGACGACCTGTTTATCCGACAGGTTGCAACAAAATCTAACACAGCAATAGAATTATCAAAAGACAGTTTTATGTATTCTGAACCAAAGACCACCTTTGGAACCTGGTTCAAACAGAAACTCAGACATCTTTCAACAAGCAAAACATATTCACTTAAACTTCAGATAATTCTTGGAACACATAGCATCAGTCTGTTTCTTTTTTATATCAGTTTAATATTTATGTTAGCCGGTCAGATATTGTTATTACCCGTATTAATATGTCTTACTGTTGTTCTGGGATCAAAATTACTAATTCAAAAAAAAGCCGCTCACAAGTTAGGTGAGCATCAAATATTGCTATTTTCGCTATTTGGTGACTTCATACATATTTTTGGCATGATGTTATTAACCACAATAAGCTTAATTAGAAAACAAGGTAATTGGAAGTGAATCAAAAGCTTACAGAAAAAGGTCAACGTGACTTCAAACTTATAAAACAAGCACTTAACGAAGGTGACCAACATGCTTATGCAGAATTGATGCACCATTACCGCGATTCTCTTTACTTTACTATGCTGAAAATGACAGGTGACCAGCATGATGCCGATGATCTTACCATTGAAGCTTTTGGGAAAGCTTTTAAAAATCTCTCACAATATACATCAGAATATGCTTTTAGTACATGGCTGTTCAAGATTGCAACAAATAACTGCATAGATTTTATGCGAAAAAAGAGCAAAGGGAGCTTTGCTATGAATACAAACATCCCTGAAGAAGAATTATCAGTACAGATAAAAACACAGATACCTGATCCTGAAGAGCAATTTATTAAAGAACAGAAGATACATCTCATGCGGGAGGTAGTACAAAGACTAAAACCTCACTACAAAAAACTTATCGAAATGAGGTATTTTAAAGAGTATTCTTATGATGAGATAGCACAGGAACTGGATCTTCCTTTAGGTACAGTTAAGGCACAGTTATACCGATCCCGTGAATTTCTATTCAACATTCTGAAAAATTCCAAAGAGAAGATATAACAGTAAATAATAATCTGCTACCATCCTGTTTTTCATCTGTCATATTACAATTATTTAGAATAAAACGAAATTTAACAACTTCATATTTCAACCGGTGAAAAAAGGAAAAAGTATGCTAATTTTGTCCGGTATTAATTTCAACTATTATTATGAACAGCAGTGAATTTAAAAACACCATATTAACAGGTATCCCCGAAGTATTACCTGAGTTAAAAGAGCCTGACAATTCTGTAAGTCATGCCCCCAAAAGAAAGGAAATATTAACAGTTGAGGAAAAAAAACTGGCAATAAAAAATGCATTAAGATATTTTCCTGAAAAACATCATAAAATCCTTGCCAGTGAATTTGCAGATGAGCTTGAGAAATATGGCAGAATATATATGTATAGGTTTCGTCCTGATTACGACATGTACGCTCGTCCCATTGAAGAATATCCTTACAATTGTGAGCAGGCAGCTTCAATTATGTTAATGATCCAGAATAACCTGGATCCTGCCGTTGCACAACACCCTCATGAACTCATTACCTATGGCGGAAATGGTGCCGTATTCCAAAACTGGGCCCAGTATTTGTTAACCATGAAGTACCTGGCAACGATGAGTGAAGAGCAAACTCTTGTTATGTATTCAGGACACCCAATGGGACTTTTCCCATCGCATAATGATGCACCTCGTGTTGTTGTTACCAATGGCATGGTAATTCCAAATTATTCAAAACCCGATGACTGGGAGAAATTCAACGCGATGGGGGTATCACAATACGGTCAGATGACAGCTGGATCGTACATGTACATTGGCCCTCAGGGCATTGTACATGGAACAACAATTACTGTTATGAATGCAGCCCGAAAAGTAGCTGCTAAGGGAGAGGATCCGTTTGCCGGTAAACTATTTGTAACATCCGGGTTAGGTGGAATGTCAGGTGCGCAACCCAAAGCTGCAAACATTTCAGGAGTTATATCGGTAACAGCTGAAGTAAACCCAATGGCTACACGTAAAAGACATGAACAAGGCTGGGTAGATGAAATCATCAGTGATATTGATAAACTTGTTGAAAGGGTCAGACATGCCAAACAAATCAAAGAAGTTGTTTCAATTGCATACGACGGAAATATTGTTGATGTCTGGGAGAGATTTGACCAGGAAAACATATTCATAGACCTGGGTTCTGACCAGACATCACTACATAATCCATGGGCAGGAGGATATTATCCGGTAGGTTTGTCCTACGAAGAGTCAAATGAAATGATGGCGAATAATCCGGATAGTTTCAAAGAAAAAGTACAGGAATCACTGCGACGTCAGGCAACTGCAATAAACAAACATACCGCAAAAGGAACATATTTCTTCGATTATGGTAACGCTTTTTTACTTGAAGCATCCAGGGCTGGCGCTGAGGTTATGAACGAAGATGGAACTGGATTTAAGTATCCTTCATATGTTCAGGACATTATGGGTCCGATGTTTTTTGATTATGGTTTTGGTCCATTCAGGTGGGTTTGTACATCCGGTAAACCTGAGGATCTTGAAATAACTGATAATATTGCAACTTCTGTCCTTCAGGAGCTTATGGATGTATCCGCTGATGATATAAAAAGTCAGATGGCTGATAATATTCAATGGATAACAGGTGCTAAAGAAAATAAACTTGTTGTCGGATCACAGGCCAGGATATTATATGCCGATTCGGTTGGCAGGATCAAAATTGCCACTGAGTTTAATAAAGCCATTCAAAGTGGAAAACTCTCAGGCCCTGTTGTTCTTGGACGCGACCATCATGATGTAAGCGGTACCGATTCACCATTCCGTGAAACATCCAATATATATGACGGCTCAAGTTTTACAGCTGATATGGCAATACAAAATGTTATTGGCGACTCATTCAGAGGCGCTACATGGGTTAGTATCCATAATGGCGGAGGTGTCGGCTGGGGAGAAGTAATAAACGGAGGTTTTGGTATGCTGTTGGATGGAAGTGGTGATTCTGAAAGAAGGTTAAAAAGCATGCTTTTCTGGGATGTAAATAATGGAATATCAAGACGTAGCTGGGCTAAAAATGAAGGAGCGATGACTGCAATTAAGCGGGCAATGGATCTTAATCCTAATTTAGTTGTAACAATCCCAAACACTGCCAGTGATGATCTTGTAAATGACTTGTTCTGACAGAGAGACGAATATATCTTGAGTCTGTTTAAATGTAATTGATAAGCCCTTGTGAAAATCAAAATTGTTCCCATAAGAGCAGGTGTAGGAAATTGCTACTTGATTATTAAAAACATGGAGAGCTTCCTGATTGACACTGGGGTTGAAGGTTATGAAAAGAAGATCATTTCAGCAATAGCATCACGAGGATTAAAGCTATCTTCCCTTAAATTTATTTTTCTGACCCATACGCATTACGATCACGCAGGCAATGCCAAAGTCCTGAAAAAAGTTACAGGTGCCAGTATTATTGTTCATCAAAGTGAAGCACATAATCTTAGTAAAGGTTATCACCAGATACCAAATGGAACGACAACTTTTTTTAGGATAATATCAACTTTAGGAAAAGTATTCCTGAAATCCAGAACCAGATTTAATGCCGTTATTCCTGATATAACATTTAATGACACCATCAACCTCGACAAATTTGGATTTGAAGGTAAAATAGTTCACACGCCCGGACATACTGTCGGATCATCAAGTCTGATAATATCAGATTATGTGTTTGCAGGAGATTCATTGTTTAACATAATGGGAAAAGTATTTCCACCATTTGCTAATGATCCCAAAGGGTTAAAACAAACATGGAAGAAATTACTTGACTACAGGGCAAAGTATTATTATCCTGCACATGGCAGAAGGTTGACTTACGAGAAATTACAAGAGGCATCAGATTTTTAACATCTGTTAAATATTTATTATCAATATTACCATATAACAAACAGTAAAATGTTTAACTTTGATTATCAGTCAATTAACTTTCAGAATTGATATGAATAAACGCTGTAGTTTTTAAATAAACCATCAAAATACTACTGGAAGTGCTTTAGTACCTAAAAAGGTTTCACCTGTATCGCTGATGCACTCTTTAATGCCGCAAAAGGTAATTTCTATTAAGGTTTTTCATTTGTCGGGACCAATGATTATATAGCTAAGAAAGTCATGTCAGTTAAGGAGATTATTTACCAAATTAAGAAAGAATATAAACAGCGGATACTACTCCATGTGAAATGATTAATTTCTCATAGATCAGATTATTATCAAAAGTTAATTTGTGTTAAAATGGCTTTATTTACCGGTTAAAAGACAGCCAATTCTTCTTTTTCCTAATAAATATCATATTTTTTATTACTTTTATACCAGATTAAACCCATGTAAGAGTTGACCTTAAAATTCCGGCCAATGAAATAACGGGATTAATTAAAATGTTGCAAATAAATGTCACTTTTCGCAAAAATAACTGATTGTTTGAAATATAAAAGCATTGTAATATGGGAAGACCTCCAACAAGACCCGGGAAATTGAGAGACGGGTACTATATTGAAGTAAGGAGCAAGGGAAGTAAAACAGGAATCAAGCTACGCACTGATACTTTGGATGAGATGAAACAGGCCAAGTTACACTACGAGAAAACTAAGGATGTTATCGTCCTTGGCCAGTACCTTAACGGGAAACCTGTAAATGAGAATTAACAGGTATTAATTTTCAGATAATTCATCACTTTATTTTATAAATCATCAATCAACTATCCTGTTACTACATTAGTATTTATACTTTTACATTGGTAATCCGTATGAGAGTTATTGGTGAATATGTTATAACAGGAATTATAGTAGCTTAATATATGTCATTCCTCATGATAACCTGAACTGCATTACACCAAGTTTTATCGATTATTACCAAAAGGGGAAATATAATTGTTGTTTCAGTATCTTCGTATAACCCGGAGAATAATGGATATCAAGACAATAAGGATCATACGATTAAAGAGATCAAAAGAATTCTAAAACATAAAATTATCATATTGCAATGAACAATAAAGATATAATTACAAAATGGGTAGAACTTTTCAACAGAGGCGATTATAAAAAACTCGCTGAGATGTATACTTCTGATGCTGTAAACCATCAAATAGTTAGTGAACCTGTTGTAGGTAAAAACAACATTGAGAATATGTTTAAAAAAGAGTTTTCAAACGCAGAAATGCACTGTATAATTGAGAATATTTTTGTGGATAATGATTGGGCTATTCTTGAATGGAAAGACCCGCTTGGATTAAGAGGGTGTGGTTTTTTCCACCTATCAAACGATAAAATTAAATTTCAAAGAGGATATTGGGATGAGCTGTCGTTTTTAAGACAACATAATCTCCCGTTACCAAAAAAATAATTAATTTGGAAATGAAGAAGAGTATTCAACTTTTTCATTGGTTGACCAAGGTGTTGATATTGCCTTTCTCGAAAGGATTTTTGTTTCAAGTGGCGAAAAAGCAATTGGTATAATTAACAAATACATAAAGCCGCAACATATTGTTCTTATGCATATTGCACCTGACAACATAAGCATCTTTACAACATTTCGGTGAAAAGAAAAATATTACCATATTTGAAGAAAGAATGGAAACGCTAAACCTTAACTTCAACTAATTATGGATTATGATATACGACCGGTTCAAAAGTCTGAAATGGATGACATAATATCTTTACTAAAAAAAGAAGACCTTCCCATATCAGATATTCATGAGAAATCTGTTCAATTATTCGTTTGTGTAAATGCTGATAAAATAATCGGGGTAGTTGGTCTGGAGAATTATGCGCCAACGGGACTGTTACGTTCACTTGTTGTACATACAGAGTATAAGGGCATAGGTATTGGCAGGATATTGATAAACCATATAATTTCGCATTGTAAGATTAATAAAATCTCTGAAATATATCTTCTTACTGAAACGGCTGAAAATTATTTTCTGAAGAATGGTTTTTACACAATAAGCCGAAACGAACTTCCTGCTGCCATAAAACGAACCAAAGAATTCACTGATATCTGTCCGGTATCAGCTGTTGCTATGTTTAAACAATTAAAACTTGTATTATGATTGCAAAAACTCCAACACCTCCTTATTATGCTGTTATTTTTACATCCGTCAGAACAAACATCGATGATGGGTATGAAGAAATGTCGAACCTTTTGGTAAAGTTAGCAGGCACATATGATGGTTTTCTGGGTATTGAAAGTGCCCGTAATGAAATAGGTATTAGCGTTTCATACTGGAAGGACCTGGAATCCATAAAAAAATGGAAACAAAATACCAAGCATATTATTGCTCAAAAGCTTGGTAAAGAGAAATGGTATTCTGCGTTTAAAACCAGAATTGCAATAGTAAATAAGGATTTTGAATTTTAGTTTTATTTAAAAAAATCAGCCGGTTATGCATCATACGGTATTTAGAGTTTATAAATCAAATATTAAAAAAACAATTACTATAATTATACTTTTTGTATTTGTTGCTTCATGCAATATTGAAAAACCTAAAAACAGTGAAACATTCAAAATACATAATCTGATAAAACATGTAAATCCGTTTATCGGCACAAAAAATATGGGGCATACCTTTCCCGGAGCAACTGCCCCTTTTGGAATGGTTCAGTTAAGTCCTGAAACAAACAGGCAACCGATGTTTATTGATGGCAGCTATAACAAAGACACATACAGGTATTGTTCCGGTTATCAATATACAGATTCAACAATCTTTGGTTTTAGCCATACTCATTTTAGCGGAACCGGTCACTCTGACCTGGGAGACTTTCTTATTATGCCTACAACCGGCAAATTAAACCTGGATCCGGGAACAGCAGAAAATCATGAAACCGGATATTGTTCAAACTTCAATCATGAAAATGAACATGCGGAACCCGGATATTATATGGTAAAACTGGATGATTATGATGTTGTGACTGAATTAACTGCTACTGAACGTGTTGGATTTCATCAATATACTTTTCCTGATACGGATAGTGCTCATATAATTCTGGATATGACATCAAATATTTATAATTATGATGGTAAAAATATCTGGACTTTTATAAGAGTTGAAAACGACACACTTATTACAGGATACCGACAAACCAATGGCTGGGCAAGAACCAGAACAGTTTATTTCGCCATGACATTTTCAAAACCATTTTCAGAATACGGACATGAAAAATATGAAAAGGTAATCTATAATGGCTTCTACAGAAAGTTTGATGAAAAACATAATTTTCCGGAAATGGCCGGCAAGGAAATAAGAGCATACTTTGATTTTAAAATGAAAGATGATGAGAGGTTAAAAATCAAATTTGCATTATCATCCGTCAGCACAGAAGGGGCTTTGCTAAATCTTAAAACTGAAGTACCACACTGGGATTTCGACAAAGTAAAAAACGAAACTCAAAGGAAGTGGAATAAAGAACTTTCATGTATATTGGTTGAAACCGAATCTCCTGATCAGCTTACTACATTCTATACTGCTCTGTACCACACAATGTTAAGCCCTGTTGTTTATGAAGATGTGGATGGTAAATATCGTGGTCTGGATCAAAATATACATACCAGTAAGGATTTTACCAACTATACGATTTTCTCACTTTGGGATACATACCGTGCTTTACATCCGCTTTTTAACATAATTAAACCCCATCGTAATAACGATATGATCAAGTCAATGCTTGCTCATCATGATCAAAGCGTACATGATGCTCTTCCTGTTTGGAGCCACTACTCAAACGAGAACTGGTGTATGGTTGGTTACCATTCTGTTAGTGTTATTGCTGATGCAATTGTAAAAAACACAACGAATGTGGATCCGGTAAGAGCATTAGAAGCATGTGTAAACTCCTCTTCCCTGTCCTATTACGACGGTATTGAAAGCTACATAAAACTTGGTTATGTCCCTGAAGATGTTAGCTCATCTTCAGTTTCAAAAACACTGGAATATGCGTACGATGACTGGTGCATTTCTCAAATTGCAATGAAAAACAATAACAGCAAAGTATATGAAGAATATTCCAACAGATCTGAAAATTACCGTAATGTTTATAATCCTGAAAGCAGGTATATGCAACCAAAGTTGAAAAACGGTAAATGGCGAGACAACTTCGACCCGATGGACACCCATGGCCAGGGATTCATCGAAGGTAATGCATGGAATTACGGATTATATGTACCTCATGAAATAGATACAATGATCTCCATCATGGGAGGAAAAAACTGGTTCTCTGATCATCTTGATAAAATATTTACAACCGAAATCGAAGAAAATTATATCTCCAGGAATGAAGACATTACACGCGATGGAATTATTGGGAACTATGTTCATGGTAACGAACCCGGACATCATATCCCCTATCTTTATAATTGGACTAATGAGCCATGGAAAACACAGGAACGTGTAAGAATGATAATGGAAACAATGTATGGTAACAGTGAGGATGGGTTATGTGGGAATGACGATGCCGGCCAAATGAGTGCATGGTATATTTTCAGCGCTCTTGGTTGCTACCCGGTAACCCCGGGATCTGACCGATATGCTTTGGGTAGCCCACTGGTTAAAAGTGCACAAATTCAACTCCCGGGTGGTAAAGTAACCTCAATAAATGCACTGAATCAGAGCAATAAAAATATATACGTTGAAAAAGTATATATAAATGATAAAGAATTGAAAGGAAGTACAATTGACCATAGTGATATTATTAACGGAAGTGAAATTGTTTTTCATATGACTGATAAACCTGTAAAATGAAATGATAATGGACTACGAGCAGATAAAACTTAGATTAGCACCATGTGGATTGCATTGCGGAAAATGTTTTGCATTTAAAAAAGGTGATATTGCTGAATATAGCCAAAGACTCAAAGAATCATTAGGAGAATTTAGTATTTATGCTAAAAGATTTGTAGACCTTCTTGATGAGCCTGCATTTGGTAAATACACTGAGTTTGAGGAGTTGCTGAATTTATTGGCGAACCCTACATGTGGTGGTTGCAGAATAGAAAACTGCTTTCTTTATAAGGATTGTAACGTCAGAGATTGTCATATTAATGAAAAGGTTGATTATTGTTTTGAGTGTAGCAAGTTCCCCTGTTCTGAAACCGGATTTGACGACCATCTGCTAAAACGATCAATTAAGATCAACAGGCGAATGAAAGAAATTGGAGTAGTAAACTACTACAATGAAATAAGGAATAAACCGAGATATTAACGAATATTCCAAATAAACCTAAAATTATTGTTTTATCTGCCATGGCAGTTACTACCAACTCATTGGTCGAAATTGTTAACTCCTTGTATAAAAATGATAAGCAAAATGCCATAAAACAAATTAAGGAACTCGAAAAGAAGTATTACAAAGTTGTTTCTGAATTATTTACAAAGGATAGCTATCATAAAAAAGGAAATGAGGTAAAAAAAGCTGTTGATTTAAAATTTCCTGCTGATAAAATAGTTTTTTCTGGTGTTGGGAAATCTGACGATGAAATAAATCTTGCTCTTCAAAACAGAATTTTTTGCTTTAATTGTGAGTCAATACCGGAAATTGAAGTAATAAACGAGCTAGCTGGCAAACTGTCTGTTATAGCAAATATTGCCTTACGTATAAACCCGAATGTAAAAGCAAATACGCATCAATATATTACCACCAGGCTTGAGGAGAATAAGTTCGGCATTAACATTTGGGAGATGGAAGAAGTTCTATCCTTACTCAACAGATGTTGTAACCTGAAGCTGATCTGACTTCATTTTCATATTGGATCACAGATAACTGATTTGAATACCTTCAGGAGCCTTTGTATAAGGGTAAATGAAATACAGGAGTGGTTTTATGATCATCATATTATTGTTGATCATATTAATGTTGGAGGAGGTTTTGGGGTTGACTATGAAGATCCTGACAATAATCTGATCCCGGATTTTAAGGGTTTTTTTAGCCTGTTTAATGAACTATTAATACTCAGACCAAAACAACAACTACACTTTGAATTGGGAAGATCAATCGTAGCTCATTGTGGGAATTTAATTACTAAAGTCTTATATGTAAAAAAAGGAGTTGTTACAAACTTCGCAATTGTTGATGCGGGAATGACAGAATTGATACGTCCGGCATTATACCAGGCTTCACATAAAATTGAGAATCTGACCTCACTTTCTGACACTCCCAAACGTTATGATGTTGTTGGTCCAATTTGTGAATCATCCGATTGTTTTGCAAAAGCACTGAAGCTCACTGTAACAAAACTGGGCGATCTGATTGCAATAAGATCAACAGGAGCTTATGGAGAAGTAATGTCATCAAATTATAACCTGAGAAGTAAGGCTTTAAGTTACTACGACTAGTCATCTTGTTTGTGATATAACATTTAATAATACTTAATTATTAATCATTGCTGGTTTATATCAATTATCTGAAAACAAAAAAAAGTGAAATTTTCCTGCCATATTAAAAAAATATATATATTTGCAAGTGATTACTCACTTTTATGACTGAAAAGAAAGAAAAAATATTGCAATCAGCACTTGAATTGTTTGCCAGGGAAGGGTATACGGGAACGTCTACCAGCAAAGTTGCAAAGCATGCATGTGTTAGTGAAGGTCTTATATTCAGGCATTTTGGTAACAAAGAAGGATTGCTTGATGCCATAATTAAAGAAGGAGAAGAACGAGCAAAAACTC
The DNA here is from genome assembly GCA_028277395.1 of Bacteroidales bacterium. Taxonomy (GTDB): domain Bacteria; phylum Bacteroidota; class Bacteroidia; order Bacteroidales; family F082. Next base: position 37,069 of record JANQGJ010000092.1, read on the forward strand.
TTTTTTCAAGTATTGTATTTGAAACAGATCCTAAGGAATTAATTTCAAAGCTAATAACCACAATTGAATCATTCAGTAAAAACAGTGAAGACTTTGAGTTTTGGAAGCTACAGTATAAGATCAAGTGGGAAACTGAAAAATACAACGAGCACAAAATGGAAGCCTTGCAGTTAGCCTTAACCAGCGCATTTACCAAACTGGAATATGAGTTTCCTGAACTGGAAGCTACCATTCTTTTAGTGATTATGGATGGACTGGCAACCCGGCTATGCCTGCAGGAAAACTTTCAGGTGGGACCAATCACTGATTTTTTGAGAAAAAAATATAACGTCTAAAAAATTTAAAAAGATAATAAGTAAGTACTCACATAACTAAATGAACATTTGAAATGAAAACAGGAAAAGTAGCATTAATAACCGGAGCATCTACCGGAATAGGAAAAGAGTTCTCGTATATCCATGCCGAAAAAGGTGGCGATTTGGTTATTGTAGCCAGAAATGAGAATAAACTTGTTGAATTAAAAAAAGAAATTGAATCTAAACACAAAACTAAGGTACATGTAATTGTCAAAGACCTGAGTTTACCTGGTTCACCAAAAGAAATTTATGATGAAATAAAAAAGGAAGGTATTGAAGTTGATTACCTCATAAACAATGCAGGATTTGGCGGTCATGGTAAATTTTATGAAAGAGACTGGGAGCAGGATTTAACAATGATAAATCTAAATATAGTAGCTTTAACTGCATTAACAAGATTTTTTCTTCCTGATTTTGTTAAGAGAAACAGTGGTAAAATATTAAACGTATCTTCTACTGCCAGTTTAATGCCCGGACCTTTGCAGGCTGTATATTTTGCAACAAAGGCGTATGTAACTTTTTTCAGCAATGCAATTGCAGAAGAACTTCATGACACAAATGTAACGTCAACGGCTCTTTTACCCGGTGCCACTGAAACAGAGTTTGCTAAAACTTCAGGAATGGATAAAACCGATCTTTTTAAAGATACAGTCAGTGCACGATCAGTAGCTGAAGATGGTTATAATGGTATGTTAAAAGGCAAACTGGATGTTATTTCGGGCTTAAAATTCTCTCAAAAAATGATGATGTCAATGATTCCTTTCACACCGAAAAAAATGATATTAAAACAAATACGGCAAATACAGGAACTAAAACAGAAATAAACGATACAATTAATAATTAAAAATATTCTGCCAACTTTAACCAGGTATGAAATGGTCTGTTCAGGTTACAAAACTTCTCCCATAACGGAGAAAAATAATCACATAATAAACAAAAGGTGTTAGTCTTAATGAAATAGTATGAATGGCAGAAACAACTCTTTGGGACTTCACTATTGAAGATCATACATAAACCTGGTTTGATTTATAACTATATCCTCCTCTGACCTTTATGGGTCAGAGGTTTTTAAGGGTAACTATAAAAACGAAACTGAATAAATATTAAAAAATGAAACAATTAATTCCAGTAATATTTCTCCTGATTTTCCTTGGCATTCTGGCAATTGCCAATATCTATTTATCCCGAAGGTTCTCTTATTATTTCAATATTTCCAACATTAAGATACTATATACAATTTCCGGTATTCTTACAATCGTTATGATAGCCGGAGTGATGGCTTTTTCAAACTCAGTGACCCAAACCGGCAGTATAATTTACATGCTGAGTGGTGTATTAATGGGAGTACTACTTTATTTATTGTTATCAACTTTAACCATAGATATCGTACGCCTGTTTACTAATTTTAAACCGGCAACTTACGGCATTATTATTTTATCACTAACATTTTTGATCTCAACCTATGGATTATGGAACTCATATAATCTCAAAACTAACATGATTAATATTCCGGTTTCAGGATTAAATAACAACATTAAACTAATGCATCTAAGTGATATACACCTTGGTCATTTCAGAGGTGAAAAATGGATGAAACATATTGTTGATAAAACAAATGAACATGATGTTGATGCAGTTGTTATTACCGGTGATCTGTTTGATGGTAAAATTAATTTAAATAAAAATACTCTTGATCCCCTGAAATCAATTTCAGCTCCTGTTTACTTCGTTGAAGGAAATCATGATAATTATTCAGGTGTAAAAGCTATTAAGGAACACCTCCGTGAAATGGGAGTAATAGTATTGGAGAATGAAATCTCAATTTTGAACAACTTACAGATCATCGGACTTAACCATATGCTTGCTGATTCAGGATCTGTAAACATGCATCCCGGAACAAACACTCAAACAATAAAGTCAGTGCTTCCCGATCTGGGTATTGACAGGGAAATGCCTTCATTACTGTTACACCATAGTCCTGATGGTGTAAAATATGCAGATGATAACGGTGTAGATGTATATCTTGCCGGTCATACTCATGCCGGACAATTATTCCCGATAACATATATAGCCCGTTTAATTTTTCCTTACAACAAAGGCTTACATAGCTTTAATGGCACTAAATTATTTGTATCTCAGGGTGCAGGAACTTTCGGTCCTCCAATGAGGGTAGGTACTGAAAGTGAAATTAATCTAATCAACTTGATTCCTGCACTTTAATCAAATATAAACTGATAAAATCAATACTATGAACAAAAAAGTAATAATAACGGGATCAACCGGTATGGTAGGAAAAGGCGTACTTCTTGAATGTCTCGACCACAATTCCATTGATGAGGTGTTAGTAATTGGCAGAAACAAAACGGATATTTCTCATTCAAAACTCAAACAGATAGTTCACAATGATTTCACTGACTTTTCTCCAGTTCAGAATAAACTTAAAGGATATGATGCCTGCTATTTTTGTATGGGTGTTAGTGCCGGCGGTATGAAAGAAATTGATTATCATAAAATTACACACACATTTACACTGGCATTGGCTAAAACACTGTTTAATATAAGCAAAGATATTACGTTTATATATGTTTCGGGTGAAGGAACTGATTCATCTGAAAAGGGTCGGATGATGTGGGCAAGAGTAAAAGGAAAAACTGAAAATGACCTGCTCAAAATGGGCTTTAAAGATGCATTTATGTTTCGACCCGGAGCAATTATTCCATTACGTGGGATTAAATCCAGAACAAAAAGTTATCAATTCATGTATGATTACTTCATGTGGCTTATAAAGGGAATAAAATTATTATCACCAAACTTTGTTGTGAATACAACTCAAATTGGTCTGGCAATGATAAACGCAACGTTAATAGGTTATAAGAAGAAAATCATCAAACCAAAGGATATCATTATACTGTCAGAAAACTGATTTTTGTCAGTTTTGAGTTCACAAAGAATCAAATAGTAATAACATGAACAATCCAATACCATATAAAGTATCTGAAGCAAACATGAAGTTTTACAAGGTTACCCAATTGGTTTATTTCATAGGATTAATAGGGCATTTGTTTGCATTATTTCTATTTGCTATGATGGGGATTTCTGAAATGATAATCTTTAACGTAGTAATAAGTATCCCCTCTTTTATACTGGCACTGATTTTGAACCGTACAGGAAAACATAGCCTTGCCTTTGGGATTGCTTTTATTGAATTACTATTTCACCAGCTACTCGGTGCATATTATACCGGCTGGGGTTTTGGATTTCAGTTTTGGTTTATCTATCTGGCAGCTTTAAGCTTTTTCAATGCAGTATGGAAAACAACTGTTAAATTATTTCTTCTCGGATTAGTATTTTTAAGTTTTATCCTTCTATACATATATGCTCAGAAAGGATACTATATTCTTCCTGAAAACCTAATGGCTATTAGTTATCTCCTGAACCTGCTATGGATAGCAGGATTGATACCTTTACTCATTAATTATTTTGCAAAATCAGCCCTTCTATTAGAGCAAAAACTGATTACCGAGAAACAAATTACTGAAGATCAGCACGTACAACTTACTGAACAACATGAATCACTTGTATTAGAACAAGACAAAACACACAAAATGCTTAATAAAATAGAGTCCTTGTTCGGTCAGCAGGTTTCGGAAGAAGTAGCTAAGGAGATGATAGAGAGTGAAAATGAAATAGATAGTAAGATCATGAATGTTACTGTGATGTTTCTTGATATCAGGGATTTTACTGTATTTGCTGATTCAAGAAAACCTGAAGAAGTAGCCAGATTTCAAAATATTGTCTTTAGTGCATTAATCGATATAGTGAAAATCCACAATGGAATTGTCAGTCAGATACTTGGCGATGGAATCATGGCAGTCTTTGGGGCTCCGGTTACAAACCCTGATCACACTATTAGTGCAGTTAAAGCGGGATTTATGATGCTTGACAAAATTATCCAACTGTCCAAAGAGGGTCAAATTCCTCATATTAATATCGGTATAGGTCTAAATTCAGGAAACGTTATGGTTGGAAATGTTGGAAATGAAACACGCAAATTCTATTCACTTACAGGTACAAATGTGATAATTGCTTCAAGGATAGAACAACTAAATAAAAAATTTAACAGCCGTTTTCTTATTTCTGAAAATGTATATAAACACATAAAGTCAGAAAACTACGAGATTGAAGATCTTGGTAAAATCCAATTAAAAGGAATTGAAAAGAATATATCTGTATATAAATTATTTTAATTTTATGCTTTAATCAGTTATTTACTACTATGTATCAACCATATATTAATATGCCTCCTAAAACAAAAACGATCCTGAAGGAGTGGTTGTTTATTATAGTGAGTGTAACATTATTAATGTATTTGTATTATTTCATTACCTGGTGGACTCTAAAACCATATCTTGGTGAGAACATCTACAGGGATTATGTACATTCTTCCTATGCAAAACTGGAAATCTTATTACAGGGAGTTGCATTTGGAATATTATTTGGACTTATTAACCTTTTGGTCGATAATACCAAACTTCGTAAAAAATCATTTGGTGCTGTTATTGTAATAAAATCAATACTTTATGTTATTGCAGTAGTCTTTTCTCAATTATTGGTATATCTGATTTTTCATTTTCTCAGCATATTACCGGTTGAATTGATTTTAGAGATGCAGGAACAACTTGAATTCAGGTTTATCTTCTCAATGAGTGCCTATTTTGTAATCGTTGTTGTACTTATTAATACTATTCTGCAAATTAACAGGAAATTTGGCTATGGTGAACTTATAAATATGTTTACCGGGAAATACCACAAACCTAGGGAAGAGCGAAGAATATTCATGCTTCTCGACATGAAAGACTCCACAAAAAATGCAGAAAGACTGGGAAACTCACTATATAGCATGTTAATTCAAAGCTGTATTCATGATTTAACAGACATTCTAATTAGGTACAAAGCTACCGTATATCAATATGTTGGTGATGAGATTGCACTTACCTGGAAATCAGATAAAGGAACGGAAAAGTTAAACTTCATTAATCTGTTTTTTGCATATCAGCAGGTTCTTAACAAAAAGAAAGATTACTATCTGAAAAAGTTTAATATTGTCCCTGAGTTTAAAGCCGGTATTGAGGAAGGAATTGTTACTGTTTCAGAAGTTGGCGATATTAAACGAGAAATAGCATATCACGGAGAAGTTCTGCATACAGCAGCAAGGTTGGAAAAGATGTGTAATAATCTTGGTGAAAAATTACTCATCACAGAAAGTGTCAAAAGATTATTGAGTGATACTTCAGATTACAATGTGAAGCTACTTGGAGAATTTCAGCTTCGTGGTAAAGAAAAGAAAGAAAAGGTATTTGGAATAAACAGACTGAAGGAATAGATCTATATGAAATTACTTGATATCAGAAGTCACGAAAAACTAATTAAATGGATATTTCCGATAAACATCTCAATAGTGATATTAATTATTCTTGTCTCACCAATTTTCTCTGTTGCTCAGGAAAAGGATGAAAGAATACTGTATGAAATGCCTGGTTACAATTTCCCTTATCATATTAGCAAACCTGATGATTCCTGGAAATTACCAAAAACGCTCAGGGAGATTTCAGGAATCAGCTATATTAACGAAAATGAAATTGCCTGTATTCAGGATGAAAAAGGTAATATTTACATATTTAACTTTAAGAAAAACGAAATAACACAGAAGATTGACTTTGGTGAAAACGGTGATTATGAAGATATTCAAATAGTTGATAATGATGCCTGGATACTTAAAAGTAACGGTACATTGTATCAGGCAGTTGATTTCTTATCGAAGAACGAAATAATAACAAATAAATACAGAACTCCTCTCCGTAAAGAAAATGATCCAGAAGGCCTTGGTTATGATCCTGCCAACAACAACCTGTTAATAGCATGTAAAGGACATCCTTTCGTTGAAGATAAATACGGAAAAGAATACAAAGCAATTTATGATTTTGATCTGGAGGATAAGAAATTAGTAACACCTCCCGGTATAATTATAGAACTGGATTCCATCAAATATCACCTTAACTATAATACAATGACTCACCTGGGGATGGAATTACTGGCATATTTCGACGAGTCGAAAGGTGATTTATCTTTTCAGCCCTCCGGGATCTCAATACATCCAATTACCGGTAATATATATGTAATAGCATCTGTAGGTAACCTTCTGATAGTTTTTTCTCGGGAAGGTGAGATGCTTTCAATTGTAAAACTTCGGTCAAAATACTTTCCACAGCCTGAAGGAATTTGTTTTAGCCCCGAAGCAATAATGTATATTTCTAATGAAGGTAAAGATGACAAAGGAACCATACTAAAGTTCAACAGAATAATCAAATAATGCATTGTAAAGCAATATGAAAACTTGGATACAATTTATATTATTATTCATTTTATTATTTACTTTACAAAAAGTAGAGGCTCAAAAACTATACTATTCGCCTGAAAATGAAGACTGGAAATTAAAGGTTCAGGAAAAAACCGATACCGAGCTATATACTATTTACCTTATCGGTGATACAAAATATCCGGGACCCGGGAATAAAAACCTGACTCTTTTAAAAAAAGAACTACAGAAACATGATCAGAATAGTGCGGTAGTTATCCTTGGTGATATATTATACCCTCTTGGCATGAGAGATTCTTCTGACGAAGCCTATACAGAGGATGTTAAGAATATGGACTACCTGCTAAATACATTTGATAATTATAAAGGCAGAATAGTGTTCATTCCGGGAAATCATGACTGGGCAAAAGGAAGATCAGAAGGGTGGGAAACTCTTATGAATGGAGAAAAATACATTGAAGAGTATCTTGATAACGGTAACATTTTTTTACCAGATAACGGTTGCCCTGGTCCGGTGGAAATAAGCCTTAATGACGATATAACACTAATTGTATTCGATTCTCAATGGTATTTTCATAAATATGATAAGCCCGGTGAAGGAGATGGCTGTGGATTTACACATCAAAATGAAATTTTTATCCAGATTGAAGATGCAATAAGAAGAAACAGAGATAAAAAAGTTATACTTGCATCACATCACCCTTTATTTTCTGTTGGAAAACATGGAGGATACTTTCCTTCCTCCTATTTGCTTTTTCCATTGCTCGATGTGCAAAAAAACATGTATATACCATTACCCGGATTCATTTATACCGGTTACCGAAAATATTTTGGAAATATTCAGGATCTTTCACATCCCGAATACAAGATATTCACCGAAACACTGCTCAATATTGTTAATGAATACCCCAATGTAATTTATGCAGCCGGACATGAGCACAACCTACAATATTTCCATACCGACAGTCTGCATCATATCATAAGCGGAGGTGGTGGCGAAGGGACATATATTGCACGAAAAGAAAAGAAAGCAGATTTTGCCTATCAGGGGGTTGGGTACTGCAAACTAACTTTTCTAAATAACGGAGATGTATGGATGAAATTCATAACTCCCGATAGTACTGAACAGGAAAAAGTTCTTTTTAACAAAATGCTGTTCAACAGGAAAGTGTTTGACAAACAAGCAAAAGAAGACTATCACAGAAATCTTGATTATACTGACAGTACAGTTCTTGTTAAACTAAATGACGTATATCTTGCAGGTGGATTCCAAAGGTTTTTAATGGGAGATAATTATAGAAATATCTGGAACACAGAGATTGAGTTACCAGTTTTTGATATTGGAACTGAAAAAGGAGGTTTAACCATTATAAAACGTGGAGGTGGACAGCAAACAAGATCCATCCGTATGAAAGATAAAAATGGTAAGCAATACGTATTGCGATCAGTAAATAAATATGTAGAGAAAGCACTTGCTGAAAACATGCAAAATACAATTGCAGTTGATGTTCTTCAGGACGGTATCTCAGCATCTCATCCGTTTTCTGCAGTAACAGTGCCGGTTTTAGCCGATGCCACCGGTGTTATGCATACTAATCCAAGATTTGTGTGGGTTCCCGATGATCCCAGACTTGGTATTTATCGTGAAGAAATTGCTAACGGGGTTTTCCTGTTTGAAGAAAGACCCGCAGGAAATCGGGAAGATGTTGATAGTTTTAACAAATCGAAAAAGATTATCAACACAGCAGATGTTATAAAAAAGACACAGTCTGATCATAACCACAGTATTGATCAGCTATCTGTGGTTAGAGCCAGACTATTTGATGTTCTGATTAATGACTGGGACAGACATGATGACCAGTGGAGGTGGGCATCTTTCAGGGACAACAAAAAAACCTTTTACCAGCCTGTTCCACGCGATAGGGATCAGGTTTATTTCGTAAATGAAGGAGTTGGAATGCAATTGGCAACATTGATATATCCATTAAGAAAGTTCCAGGGTTTTGATCATAATATCAGGGATATAAACGGCCTCACATTCAATGGCAGATATTTTGACAGATCATTTATGACAGAACCGGACTTCAGTGATTGGATGAAAATAACTGAAGAAATTAAGTCAAATATAACTGATAGTGTTATACATGCGGCTATAACTCAAATGCCTCCGAAAATTTATGATTCAACAGGCGTAGAAATAGAAGAAAAATTAAAATCGCGCAGAGATAATCTTGATATCTATGCTGAACAATTCTATAGTTTTCTGTCAAAAACAGTTGATGTGGTTGGTACTAATGACAGAGAGTTGTTTGAGGTTTTACGATTACCCAATGGTGAAACCGATGTTAAGGTTTATGCATTGAGCAGGAAAAAAGGAAACATAAAAGAAGAGCTTTATCACAGGAAATTCAATCCTGAAATAACAAAAGAAATAAGGCTTTACGGATTGAAAGGCAAAGATGAGTTCAGGATATCAGGATATGGTAAAAAAGGTATAAAAATAAGGGTTATCGGAGGAAAAAGTAATGATCTGATAATTGACTCATCCAAAGTTGCCGGTTTATCAAGGAAAACTGTTGTTTATGACAGAAAAGACAAAAAAAATACCATTATTGCCGGTAAAGAAACCAAAATCCGTTTATCAGATAATAGCTCAGTAAACAAATACAACCGAAAACAATTTAAACATAACAGGTTGCTTCCAATACTGTTAGCAGGTTACAATGTTGATGATGGAATTATCATTGGTGCAGGAATTAATATTAACAGGTACAACTTCAGAGATTCAACATTTCATAAGATCAGAGCTAACATGGCTTTCAAAACGGGAGCTTTCTCTCTGGGTTATGAAGGATTGTTTTCAGCCATATCACCTTCTTTTGATCTTCTCCTGGATGCAGAAATAAGCTTTCCACGTAACGTTGATAATTATTTTGGTATTGGCAATAGCACAGAACGAACCTCTTCAAACAGCAGTTATTATCGGGTCAGATATGAATATGCATGGTTAAACCCACGATTGAAATATACAGTTAGTGATGATTTTAACTATTCTTTGGGTGCATTTTACCAATACTTTAAAGTTACCGATACAACAAACAGATATATTGGTGATCTGTATCCTGACAATATTGACTCTGCTGCTTTTTTAGCACATCACTATGTGGGAGTTAATTTAAAAGCACAATTTGATAACAGAGATGAGGAATTATTCCCTCACAGGGGTGTGATATGGGAAACCGGTCTTTCAGGATTTTATTCAGCATATGAAGAGGCAAAAAATTTTGTAAAACTAAGATCAGACTTAAGGTTTTACCTAAGCTTCAGAAAAGACCCACGAGTTGTATTCGCATTCAGATTTGGAGGAGCTGCAAATTTTGGTGACTATGAATTTTATCATGCAAATTATTTGGGAGGTAAAACGAATTTACGTGGTTTCAGAAGTAACAGATTTGCCGGTGATTATTCATTTTATCAGAATACCGAGATCAGAATAAAACTACTAAATATAAGAAGTTATATATTTAACGGTCAAACCGGGATTTACTTGTTTAACGACATTGGTAGGGTTTGGGTAAAAGGTGAAAACAGCAAAAGGTGGCACGATGGATATGGGTTAGGTATCTGGTTAACTCCATTTGATTTTGCCGCATTAACAGCAGCCTACAACAGATCATATGATGATGACATGATCACTTTTGCATTTAGATTCCTGTTTTAACAGATTTTATACAATTTATTTATGATCCGTTAGTTTAAGAAATAATAATACAAGTGTGATGAAGATGATAAGTAATGAAATATTATTGGCAGCAGGTGAGTTTGTTAAAGAACTTCTGGACACTAAACTACCCGAAGATGTTATTTTTCATACAGGTGCACATGCTGAGTACGTTGCGGATAAAGCTAAACTAATTGGAAAAAACAGTGGATTATCAGATGAAGATATTCGATTAGTTGAGTTCTGCGCTTTGTTCCATGATGTTGGTTTCACAGTTAGCCCTGAAAATCATGAACCTGAGAGTGTAAATATAGCAAAGGAATTTCTGGCTAAATATGATGTAGATCCTGAGGTAATTAATAAGGTTGAAGAATGTATTTTGGCAACAAAGATGCCGCAAAATCCTAAAAGCCTGGTTGCAAAGGTACTATGTGATGCCGATTTATATCATTTATCTTGTGACAATTATTTTGAGCATATTGAAGCCTTGCGCAAGGAGTGGTCGAAAATATCATGTATGAAAATTGGCAGAAAGAAATTCTACGGTTTATCAATAATATTTTTCAATAAGCATAATTATTTTACCGATTATGCAAAAAAAGAATTAACTCCGAAAAAAGAAAATAATTTACAGGAACTAAATAAAAAGGTATATATTTTGGAAAAGGAAAAAGAAAAAAGTATTCTGGAAAAAGCAGGAAAAAAGAATAAAAGTAAAGGATATTCTCGTGGTGTGGAATCGATGTTTAGGTTAACTGCACGTAACCAAATCAGTTTAAGTTCGATTGCTGATAATAAATCCAATATCCTGATCACAGTTAATTCATTAATCCTATCAATTTTGTTAACTGTTCTGGTTTCAAGGTTTGAAGAAACTCCGAATATCATACTACCAACATTGATCTTCATACTCTTCGCATTAATTACCATAATATTTGCTATACTGTCAACAAGACCAAATATTTCTGCAGGAAAATTCACCAAAGAGGATATTAAAAAAAACAAGGTAAATCTTCTGTTTTTTGGCAATTTTTACAATATGGAACTTTCTGATTATGAATGGGCTATTGAAGAGTTGATGAAGAATGACGAAAATCTATACAGTACTATGATCAAAGATCAATACTCATTGGGTAAAGTACTGGCTAAGAAATACAAGTTGCTTAGGATCGCATATAATGTATTTATGTTTGGGATAATTATTTCCATAATAGCATTTATTCTGGCATTTGTTAACATATAAAAACCTGAATATGAATACCTATACTGATAAACTTCGGTTACTGGAGACACAAATAAATGAAATTATCTCAGGGATATCTAAAATTGAAGAAGAGTTTTCGGAAGAAATAAATAATGTTCATCCAATTTATGGCAAAAGTGCGCGAAACCTTGTCCATTATCTTGGTTTTAGAAGTTATGATATTGATGATCTTCAGGAACAATTGAGAGACCTGGGATTACCAAGCCTTTCAAACATTGAAGGGCATGTTATGAGAAGTTTGCATTCCATAAAGACGATAATAAACTATATGCTCGGAAAACCTTCTCCTGAAAAAAGGAAGGGAATAATATCAATCAAAAAGAGTAACAAAATACTTACAAGAAATACCAAGTTACTTTTCGGGTATAAGTCAAAGAAAAGAAGAACCAGGATAATGGTTACATTACCGGGATCATCCTCAGAAGATATTCCGTTTATTACCAGGCTCCTGAATGCAGGAATGAACAGTGCCCGAATTAATTGTGCCCATGATGACCCGGAAACATGGGAGAAAATGATAAGTAATGTACGTTCAGCAGGAGAAAAACAGTTTAAAAGTTGTAAGATCATGATGGATCTTGGTGGACCTAAATTGAGGACAGGCTCCATTCTTCCGGGACCAAAACTCATTCATATTAAACCTGAAAAAGATGCGCTTGGACAAGTAATAAATCCTGCTAAAGTCTGGATAGCACCTCCGGAATATCTTCCTCCTGATGACACGGCAAGCCTGCATATACCTGTTGGTATTGAATGGTTTAACAGCGTTAAAAGAGGTGATACAATTCAATTACTTGATACGAGAGGAAAAAAAGTAAAAATTATTGTTGAAGGAAGAAAGGGAAACGGACGTACCGGTTCCTGTTTTAGTTCTGCCTATGTATCAACCGGTACTGAGCTGAAGTTGTTTCGCCCTGATAATACTGAGAAACTTGCTCATAATGTTGGTGAACTAATGCCTATTGAGCAGTACATCACCCTAAAAACCAACGACTTCCTATTTCTACACAAAGATCAGCGCCCCGGAGAACCGGCAAAATATGATGATAACGGCAACCTGATGGAAGCAGCTCATATTTCATGTACATTACCGGAAATTTTTGATGATGTTAAAACCGGTGAACCGATTTTCTTTGATGATGGTAAAATTGAAGGGACAATTGTTGATACAGAACCGGACAGACTGAAGATTAAGATTACTTATGCAAAGGATACAGGAGGAAAACTTAAATCGGACAAAGGAATAAACCTTCCTGAAAGCGATCTTAAGGTTAGCGGTTTAACAGAAAAAGACAGACAAGACCTTGGATTTATAACTGAGTTTGCCGATACTGTGAACTTTTCTTTTGTAAATGATGTAAATGATGTGCAACAGCTTCAGGATGAGCTGGTAAAATATGATACACAACTTGGCATTATTCTTAAAATAGAAACACAGAAAGGCTTTAAAAATCTTCCTCGTATATTGCTGAAAGCCATGCAATCATACCCAATTGGTGTTATGATAGCCAGAGGTGACCTTGCAATTGAAACAGGATGGAAAAATTTTGCCAGCATACAGGAAGAGATACTACGTATTTGTGAAGCCGCCCATATTCCGGATGTCTGGGCTACACAGGTACTGGAAAACCTTGCAAAAAAAGGCGTACCCTCAAGAGCAGAAATAACTGATGCAGCATTAGCACAACGTGCCGAATGTGTTATGCTTAACAAAGGTGCTTACATTGAGAAAGCCGTAAAAATGCTCGATAAAATACTCAGAAGGATGCAAAGATTTCAAAAAAAGAAAGAAACAATGCTTCCTAAACTTGATGATGCAGATAAACTTTATTTATCGCATGATAAGTTTAATATTTAATTATAATCAATTCCGTTCAAGATTGATTTATAGTAACAAATCACTATTATCACGTATGCAAAGAATCAGTTTATCAGCTCTGGCGCTGTTGTTATTTCTTAATATTCATGGGCAGGATAATAAGGGTAGAGAAAATAATGTTTATTCCATAAACCATAAAGTTGAAATTCCGGTAACTCTGGGACTTTTTGCAGTTAATTACTATGGGTTTGGCGTACTTAAACGTAAACCTGTACTAGATTCAACTGAAGTTATTTCATTGAATAAAAATGATGTTTGGGCATTTGACCGTGTTGCTTTAAATCAATCACATGAACAAAGATTCGATGCTCAAAATATGTCGGATATCAGTATGAATGTCTCACTCATGTTACCGGCATTGTTGCTTATTGATAGAGAGATTCGCAGCGATTGGTTCGACATAATTGTATTATATCTTGAAACACAGGCAATAAACTCAAATTTATATACATGGACAGGTCCTATGATATTCAATCGTTCAAGACCTCTGGTTTACTATCACGAGCTTCCCATGGAAGAAAGGACTGCCAGTGGGACCAGAAACTCATTTTTCAGTGGTCATACATCATGGACTGCAGGAGCATCTTTTTTTACAGCAAAGGTGTATTCAGACTATCATCCTGAACTTGGCGGCAAAAAGTGGTTGTTATTTGCTGCAGCATTGATTCCACCAACAATTGTTGGCTATTATCGTATCAGGGCGCTTAAACATTTCCCGACTGATGTTATTGCAGGTGGAGCAATTGGAGCGGCAATGGGAGTATTAATACCACATTTACATAAAGCAAACAGAAAAAATAAAAACTTGTCTCTACTACCATTCGCAGGAGAATACACAGGATTAACGGCCTCTCTTAAGTTTTAATTATCAGCTTAGTAAAAACTGTTTGTAATTAACACTGAACAATTCAATTGGTTTATTCTTTCCTTTTAACGACCTCTCCCCCAACGAGGTGAAATTATAATCTTTCGTTTTAACAATTGCTTTCTCAACAGAAGATGAAATTATAAATGTTCGTTTAAGTTCATTACAAAGTCCCTGTATTCTGGCAGCAGTATTTAAAGTATCTCCATGATATGCTATGTCTCTTTTAATCTCACCAACTTCAACAGCCGTAACCTTACCCAGGTGCATTCCGGCTTTAAATTCGGGTACGAATCCATACCTGCTCAGATAATGAGACCTCCTCTGATAAAAAACTTCCCTAACATCAAAATACAACTTCAGACATGACAGGTTCCTGATACCTTCCTGCCATGGCCATGTAATTACAACTTCATCACCAACATACTGATAAATCTCGGCATTGTTTGCTGTCAATACTCTGTTGATATCCATAAAGCTATCCCTTATCATGGCACTATACTTAATATGTCCCAGATTTTCAGCATGAGTAGTAGATGATTTCAAATCAAGAAACATGAAAAAACGTTCCTGCTCTTTTGGAGTTCTGTATCTGCCTAACAACATGGGAATTAGCACCCCCGGACCAAACTTTTTGTTCATTTGGTTTATAAAACTTATTATAGCGGACATTGGTGCAGTAAATATCAATAGAATTATTGTTAAGTTTCTCCAGGTAACATGACTTTCACTGATCACTTTACTCGCCGGATAATTTGGTTCAATAATATAGTCCCATACCACAAACCTGAGCAAGCTCATTATTCCAAAAAGAAGCAGCGGGTATATTGCACTTCTTATCAGTATTATAAGTCCAAGGGATAACCTTTTAAACCTCGTTTTCTCTTCAAGTAACTCAACAAACCCTAAAACAACCCCAAAAATAACCCCGAAAAACACGGATATCACAGCAAGCATTCCAAAAGAAATTTCTGTATTTGCTATACTTACCTGATCAATGGTAATTGCAGTATAATACACAATAGCTGAAAAAAGAATAAAAGCAAGCACCCAGTAATTTACCTGTGTACCGATAAAAGAAATGACAGGATATCTAAATGCCATAGTCCTTGCCCTTGTAGTGTAATCAAATTCCCGTTTCATAATTTACAATTTACTTACAAGCGTTATCTAACTATATCCTGAATGTGCAAAGTTAAATTTGTTATTTAATTTTCACACATAATAAATGTTAATTGTAAGTATATTTGTGTATGATTAATTTAGATGAACTCGTATTTAAGAAATTGGACATGTCCGGATTACAAAAACTTGTAAAATGGGCAGAAGTAGAAGGTTGGAACCCTGGAAAACACGACGCTGAAGTATTCATGAATACTGATCCCAACGGTTTTTATGGTTTTTTTCACAATGATAAATTAATTGGCGGAGGCTCTATTGTTTCATATGACGGTGATTTTGGTTTCATGGGATTTTTTATTGTTGATAATGAATACCGTTCAAAAGGCATAGGAAGAAAACTGTGGTATTTAAGAAGAAACAAACTGATTGAGAGATTAAAGCCCGGGGCAACAATTGGAATGGACGGAGTACTTGCAATGCAGGATTTTTATGCGAAAGGTGGTTTTAAAATAGCATTCAGAGATGAACGCCATGAAAATACCGGCAGTAGTTTCAACATTAGTAATAATATTTCTCCAATTAATGAATCGGATTATCAGGATATCCTGAACTACGACAAATTGTATTTTGGATTTGACCGAAAAAATTTTATAATACCCTGGTTACAACTTCCGGAGTCAAAATCATTTAAATACATGCTGAACAACAGACTGTCGGGCATGGCAATTATTAGAAAAGTGAATAAAGGATATAAAATTTGCCCACTTTTTGCCGATAGTTTTGACATTGCTGAAGAACTTTACAAAGCCTGCTTAAATTCGGTTGTAGGGGAACCAGTTTACATTGATATACCTGTCGTAAATAAAAATGCTCTTAAACTAATTAGAAAATATAACACTACTTACGTTTTTGAATGTGCAAGAATGTACTTTGGTAAACAACCTGACATTAACATTAACAATGTTTATGGTATTACAACATTTGAATTAGGTTAGCTATTTTAAAATTATTTCAAATCATGACAACTAATTCTGAAACAAATATTAAACTGAGAAGTTTAAAAAAGGAGGATGCCGGTCGTTTAGCTTTACTTTGTAATAATAAAAAGATATGGGATAATGTAAAAGACATATTCCCACATCCATACAAACTGTCAGATGCTCACAAATTCATAGACCATTGCAATAATGAAAATCCAATATCTACTTTTGCTATTGAATATAATAATGAGCTGGTTGGTGCTATAGGATTGATGCCTCAAACGGATGTTTACAGGTTATCTGCCGAGTTAGGTTACTGGATCGGAGAACCTTACTGGAATAAAGGGATAGCTACACAGGCAGTAAAAATTATTGTAGAGTTTGGTTTTACAAAACTTGGACTTGTCAGGATTTATAGTGGTGTATTCGAACATAACGTTGCTTCAATGAAAGTTCTGGAAAAAGCAGGATTTGAATTAGAATGCATAGCAAAAAATGCAATTATTAAAAATGGAAAAATATGTAATGGCCATAGATATGCAATGATAAGAGCTTAACCATAGCTGAAGTTCTGATCGGTTGTAATTATAGTTGTTGACAGACTTTTAACGATATGCTGTTTGTTGGGCTGGGTAGCGAAATGACTAAGATCAGTTTTCATCATCCTTAACAATAACGAAAACATCTTCGTCATCTTTTTTCATGAAATATTTCTCACGGGCATATTTTTCCAACTCAACAGTATCGTTTTGAAGAGTATTAATAGCAGCCTTATCTTTTTCTATTTCTTCCAGATAAAACTCTTTCTGATTTTCAAGTCCGGTTCTTATTTTTGCCAGATTATACTGGACTATAATACTTTCCTGATCGAAATAAACCCACCAGATCAAAAAAACCAATCCAGTGTAGAAATATTTATTATTTATGTATTTTTTAAAAAACATATGCTTGAAATCGCAAACAAATTTAGTCCTATTTTATCTTTCAAAACAACTACTTACCCAATAATTTCAACAAGCTTTTGTTAAGGGAATTCATACTTACCTGTTAAACCAGAGTAATGCAACGGTTAATAAATGATCAACTCCTGTTTCTCTAATTACCTGAGGATAGTAACTGAACCTTTCAGTGTAATCATCGATTCACCTTTGAGTGTTATAATATAAACATTGCATACATAATAATACACTCCGTTCACACATTCCTGATTGTTATTCTGATTTCTTCCATCCCAGTTAATCTCAGGATCGTTCGTTGTAAACATTACTTTACCCCATCTGTTCATAATGGTCATATCAACCCTGCTAACATTTGCTTTCGGATTTCCTGATCTGGATCCCATTGGAACGAAAAGCGGATTTTTATCATCTCCATTTGGAGTAAATACGTTTGGCAGCTCATATACAGGGCATTCCTCATAACCAACGCAAATACTACTACTCCTTTCACTTATATTTCCAACCGAATCCCTGGCTGTTACATAATAACATCCAACAACGGCTTCGATGTTATCATGCAGGAAATAAGTTGTATCATTATGGATATAATCAACAGAGTCAATCAACAGAGCATTTTCAGCACCGGGAGGAACATAATATATGAAGTATTTTACGGCGTCATAGCTACATGAATCATATGGAAGATACATCCCCAACTCATTTGATATTTCTTCGCAATCAGTATATACACTAAGTTCAGGTTTACAGGGTGGTACATTGTCTATTGGAGTTTCACACGTGAGTTGTGAGTAATTTATAATTGGATCAACCAGTCCGGGTAATGAATAATGTCCGATTGTTTTAATGTAATAGCAGTATTCCTGGTAATTCTCAAGATCCTGATCCCGATAAAACCCATAATTAGTAGTTCCCACAGAATCATAATCTGAACTTCCGGGATCTTTTCTGTAAATCACTGAGTATTCATTCTCCCAGGGCACCTGTGGTGTCCAAATCAATTTCACTTCATGATCTGTAGGTTCAGTTCTGATGAAAACTGAGGAAGCCTTTTGTGAACTTCCAATTGCTGATATCAGGTTTTCAAACTCAATTTTATAGCTAAATGGCCCGTCATTTTCATTTAAATTGACATCACTATCGAGGTAAATAGTATCGTTAAGATCATTAAATGTTGCAATAAGTTCACCATCACCATCCCAAATAATTCCATCATTTCTATAAAGAAGATACTTATACGGTCCCGGAAACTGTATTGTATCAAGTTCAATCGGTTTCGACCAGTCAACATAAACCCTGCCTGCTTCCAGATCAAGACTATCATTACTTACATGGGTAATTATCGGAACGTCTCTTTTCAGATATGCACATGCCTCATTCGATGCATAACTTTCAGCCTGATCATAAAAGAATGCAACAACACGATAGCAATAGTCAATTCCATGAACCAGTCCATCTCCATCATTATCATCACGAAATGTTACTATATTTATATCGTTTATCTCTTCTATTAACCTGAATCCGGTATATCCGGGAAGTCCTGTTTCGCAGTAACCCGGTTCCCAGCCTGAATTACCACTCCTCCGGTAAATCCGATACCCTATTGCATTATCGCAAGGGCTTTTTTCCCAGCTAAGATCAATACCAGTACCCAATGGTGAAGCAGTTAGATTCTCAGGAGCAGGTGCAATTACTTTGATAAATACTGATTTGAAGTTTACAAGATTTACCGGTATACCGTTATCCCTAGCTTTAAAAACTACAGTATATGGTTCCAACCTGACATGATTGCATATCGTATTCCATTTAAAAATCCCTGTTACAGTATCATCACCACTTCCAGCATCAAATGTTGCCCAACTCTGAGATAATTCAAAAGGGCCTCCATAACCTTCCAGTGTTACATTTGAACCATCAGGATCAATACCTGTTACTTCAAACTGTAATGTTGTATTTGCAACAACACAAGTATCATCAATAGTGTGAATTTCAGGAGGATCATGATCACAAGCTACGATATTAATTTGCATATCACGTCGAACAGATGATATTTTTACTCCAAACCTCCACTCTTCAATTGTAAAAGCGACATTGTATTCTCCCTGTAATGGGGGCGTTTCCCAGATAATATCTCCGGTTATTGAGTCTATACGGAAGTAATCAGTTGCAATTGGAAAAGAGTATCCCGGAATATCGTATCCTCCGGCTCCTTTACAAACAACTAGTTTATATGACAAACTATCACCGTCAGTATCGTAAGCTGCCGGATTATGGATGAATGTTTTCCCTACACAACCCTGATCAATTGGGGGATTTAATAATTCAACCGATGAGTTATATCCAATAAATGGATTTATCAGAATTTCTGTTTCAACAAACATTGGAACATTTACCGAATTTGGAATATTTAACACTCCAAAATTCCGGTTCGGATCTTCAACTGAAACAACATACCTTGCAGCACCAGGGAATGTATGATTTCCTTTGTAAATATTCAGGGAAATATTACTGACTCCCTGAATTGGTTTGAAATATATTCTCTCAAGTTCTCCTGTCGATCCGTCTCCCCATTTAACAGGCATAAAATTCCTGTCATCATCAGCCTGACTTGAAGTTTTAGTATACATAGTAACTGTAAACTCATAAGTCAGATCGTACAAATGTTTGTATGTTATTTCAGCAGCTCTCTGATGGGTGGCCATCGACTGTAAAACAACAAACAAGATAAATATAATGACAACAGTAAATTTCTTCATCCAATTATTACGATAGAAATCAAAATTACAACAAAAAGCAAATCCAATGCCAAAGAATTCGCACTAATAAGTTAAAAAAAACTTAATTTTAAGAAAGAAGGAAGCCTGTTTTGTTAATCTGTTTTGCTTGAAACCATTAGGTTTTTATCCTTGATTCTATATGTTCTTTCATTCCTGAAATATTATTATAATTAAACCAGGTCAGTTCGGGGTCCCTCCTGAACCACGTCATCTGACGCTTTGCATACCTCCTGGTACTTACTTTTATCTTTTCAATGGCATCATTAAGACTTAATCTACCATCCAGATGTAAAAACAACTCCTTATAACCAACAGTATTAAGTGAATTGCAACTACGATATGAATATACTGATTTAGCTTCAAGAAGCCATCCATCCGTTATCATTTTGGAAGTACGCTGATTAATTCTTTCAACAAGAAGTTCCCTTGGAATATCAATACCCAGTTTTATAATCCCAAAACTTCTGGGTTTAGGTTTATTCAGCCTTAATTCAGAGTATTTATCACCTGTTTGTATACAAACTTCAACAGCCCTCATAAGCCTCACGGGGTTTTTGGTATCAACGCTCAAAAGGTATTCAGGATCAAGCTCCTCCAGCATTGATATCAGTGAATCGATCCCGGAAGTTTCATACATATTTTTTACATGATTTCTGATATCATCATCAATGTCAGGGAGGTTGTCAATCCCTTTACAAACTGCATCAATATATAAACCTGAACCTCCGGCCATAATAACAACCTGGTTGTTGTTAAACTTTTTATTCAGTAATTCCAGTACCTGGTTTTCGTACAATGAGACATTATAATTATCTGTCACTGATAAATTACCTACCATATGGTGTTTTACAATTTGCTGCTCTTCATATGTTGGTGCTGCTGTTCCCAATGGAATCTCCTTATAAAACTGGCGGGAATCAGCAGAAATAATTTCGGTTCCAAAATATTGTGCAAGCTCAATGGCAATACTGGTTTTACCGGAAGCAGTAGGTCCGGCAATAATTATTAACTTCCCTTTGAACTCATTATTTACCCCCATGATTATCAGGAATTTGCTTCACTACCCTTAACTTCTTTTCTTTACCTTTTTCAAGCATGAAAGCATAAGCATCTTCAAATGTGTTATCAATCTCGCCATCAAGGATAGCTTCACGAATCGCTATCTTAATGTCTCCAACAGTTTTTGAGGGGCTTAATCCAAATGTTTCCATTATAACTTCACCGGATACTGGCGGTTGCCAGTTTCGCAGATGGTCTTTTTCTTCAACTTCTTTAAGTTTTTTTCTTACAAGCTGAAAATTCTTAAGATACCTTTTAACCTTTTCTTCATTTTTTGAAGTAATATCAGCATCACAAAGCATCATCAGACTGTCAATATCATCACCGGCATCGAAAAGCAATCTACGCACTGCCGAATCTGTAACAATGTCCTGTGAAAGAACAATTGGCCTGAGATGCAGCTGTACCATTTTTTGTACAAACCGCATTTTATCATTTTGCGGCAGTTTAAGTTTTTTGAAAATACCGGGTATCATTTTGGCACCAATAAATTCGTGACCATGAAATGTCCATCCCGTTTCAGGACTGTATCTTTTGGTTACGGGTTTCGCAATATCATGTAATATGGCACTCCATCTTAACCAAAGATCATCTGTATTCTGTGATAGATTATCCAGTACCTGAAGTGTATGATAAAAATTATCCTTATGTGCCTGTTTATTAATTACCTCCACACCTTTCAAATCAGCGAGTTTTGGAAATATTATCTTCAGCAACCCTGATTCATCCAACAGAACAAAGCCTTTTGATGGTTTATTGGACAGAACTATCAGGTTCAATTCATCTGCAACTCTTTCCCCTGAAACAATGGAGATCCTGTTTTTATTTCTTGTGATCGCTTCAAATGTTGAAGGGGCAATATCAAAATCAAGCTGTGTAGCAAATCTGATCGCCCTCATCATTCTCAACGGATCATCAGAAAAAGTAATATCAGGATCAAGTGGTGTACGAATAATTCTGTTTTCAATATCCTCCTGACCGTTAAACGGGTCCAACAGGTCACCATATGAGTTTTTTTGCAGGCTAAGCGACATTGCATTAATAGTAAAATCTCTTCTGTTCTGGTCATCACTAAGCGTTCCATCCTCTACAATAGGTTTTCTTGAATGCGATCTGTACGACTCTTTTCTTGCTCCTACAAACTCTATAACCCATTCACCATGACGAATCATAGCTGTTCCAAAATTTTTAAAATACTTAACGTTTGCTCCTTTTCCCAATTCTTCAGATACTTTTCTGGCTACTTTAATACCACTTCCAAGCACAACAACATCAACATCCTTCGATGGTCTTGAGATAATAAGGTCCCTCACAAACCCACCAATTACAAATGCTTTTGTATTAGAATCAGTACAAACTTTAGAAATAATATGAAAGAAATTGTCCTGCAATTTCCCGGCAAAATTCGTCATGCGGCAAAAATACAAAATAAGTAAACAGATAGGCGGAAACTACAATTGTACATTGTTGATATCTTGTACATTAATTTAGAAAAAATATAGTTATGTTTTTGCATGTTATATTACCCGCATTTGTATATTTGTGGGTTAGTTTTTAACCGAAAATAAACGTTATAAAATGTCGAAAAGAACAATAGTTGCCCTTCCGGGTGACGGTATCGGAAAAGCAGTACTGGACGAAACTATTCGTGTACTAGATGCTGCAGGATTTGAAGCTGATTATGTAGAAGGTGATATTGGTTGGGAATTCTGGAAATCTGAGGGTAATCCTTTACCAGACAGAACCAAAGAATTAATTAAAAAGCACAAAATTGGATTGTTTGGAGCCATTACCTCTAAACCAAAAGATGCTGCTTTTGAAGAACTATCACCTGAGTTGCAGAGCAAAGGGTTAGTTTACTCATCTCCAATTGTTGGCCTTCGTCAGCATTTTGGTTTGGATATTTGCATGCGTCCATGTCGTACCTACAAAGGTAATCCTCTTAACTTCATTCGCAGGGCACAAGGTGATAACTTTGATGAGCCTGAGATTGATGCAGTTATCTTCAGACAAAACACTGAAGGTTTGTATGGTGGTGTTGAATGGAGCGATCCTCCGGAGCAGGTTTATGAAGCTCTAATGACACACCCTAAATTTGACAAAAACTTTGGTCATGTACCAAAAGATGAAATTTCTGTATCAACCCGTATTTTCACTAAAAACGGAACAGAGCGTATTTTAAGAGCTGCTTTTAACCATGCTAAGAAATACGGATATAAATCTGTAACTGTTTGCGAAAAACCAAATGTTATTCGTGAAACTTCAGGAATGATGTTCAAAATGGCACAGGAAATTCAAAAAACTGATTTCCCTGAAATCGAACTATGGAATACAAACATTGATGCTCAAATGATGTGGCTGACCAAAAATCCTGAGGATTATGGTGTAATAGTTGCTGGTAACATGTTTGGAGATATTGTTTCTGATGGTTTTGCAGGTTTGATTGGTGGACTTGGATTTGCTTGTTCAGCTCAGTTCAACCCTGAAACAGGTATTGGTGTATTTGAACCAACTCATGGTTCAGCTCCTAAATACGCTGATTACGAAACATCAATCGTAAATCCTGTTGCAATGATCGAATCAGCTTGTATGATGCTTGATTTCATCGAAGAAAATGAAATTGCTAAGAAGATCAGAAAAGCCGTTGCAGAAGTAATTGCAGAAGGTAAAGTGAGAACTTATGATATGATGAAGATGCGTGGTACAGCTAATGTTATTAACGAAGGTGCTGCTACTACAGTTGAAATGGCTGACGCTGTTATCGCTAAACTTTAATCCATACTACTATGAATAACACAGTTTTGGAACTTTGGCCCGAATTGGAATGGATCAATGACGAAGAATTAAAGGAAAAAACAGCCCGTACATGGGAACTGGCTTTGGAAAGAAGTGTTCTTAAACCTGAAGATTTAAGAAGAATTCCTTTCACTTTGTTATGCGGACCAGACCTGAAAGTTACTTTCATGGACCACAAACGCTCGGTAGTACATATTGCACGCGATGCAGGTAATAAAATCAACGAAATGTATCATGGTGAGTTACCGGTTGATATGGACGTATTAATTGCAGGTGCAATTCTTGCTGATGTTGGTAAATTACTTGAATATATATTGGATGAAAATGGTAAAGCCATTCAGGGCAACTATGGTAAATACCTGCGTCACCCTTTCAGTGGTGTAAGTTTAGCTGAAGAAGCAGGAGTACCTGCTGAGGTATGCCATATAATTGCTACACATGCCGGAGAAGGAAATATGGTAAAAAGAACTACAGAAGCATATCTGGTTCACCATGCCGACTTCATGACATTCCTCCCCTTTAAAGAAAGGTTGAAAGTATAACATATGATATTGATTAAAAGCCCGATTCGTCGGGCTTTTTTTACGTGATGACACGAAAATAATATGAACCTATTAACAGATGTTTAATAGTTCTAAAACCCGTGTTACTCAACAAAAATCTTCCTTACACCCAGGCTATCACCCTTGCTCATTACTCTCACAAAATACAATCCTTTTTGCCAATTGGAAGTATTTATCGAAACTGAAGTTTCAAAAGGTTCAGGATTATGAACCAATCTTCCAAAAATATCATACACTTCAACATCCAGTTCTCTCACTGCATTTGAAGTGCTCATTATATTAAGCATTCCCCGTAC
>JANQGJ010000030.1 GCA_028277395.1 Bacteroidales bacterium
GCACTGTTTGTTTTTTGCAGCAAACTCCTTATCACGTTCCATCAATGAGATGACCGACAGGGCCTTTGCAACTACAGGCATTTCTGCATCATATGGTCACTTATTACTGATTCTTGATGAACAACCAGGACTCAACCAGAACGATCTGAGTAAACTCATGAATGTTAAGGCCTCAACAATGACAAGGTTCATTGATAAACTTGAGCAATTGGGGCTCGTGGAAAGAAATCATGAAGGAAGGACTTCCAATGTATTTCTCACAAAAAGTGGCAGTAGAATGATTCCAATGATCATGGATGCCCTTAAAAGACTGTATAAAGATTATTGTGAGATTCTTGGAGAGGAATTTGCGGTTAAACTGACAAAAGATATCCACCTGTCGAATGTGAAACTATCTGAGTAATTTTTTTTTAAAATAAATATTTGTATGTACAACTTAATTTTTTAAACTTAATCAAATGAAAAAAACATTAATTATTATTGCACACCCAAATTATGGTAATTCATTAGCCAACAAGACCATTATTGACAAGGTAACAAAAGACAATCCAAATGCCGAGGTTAGAAATATCGCTGATTTATATCCTGATTATCAAATTGATGTGGAGGCTGAACAAAAAGCATTACTTGAAGCTGATATCATAGTTTTTCAATATCCATTCTATTGGTACAACATGCCCGCCATACTAAAACTTTGGTTTGATGCTGTTTTTGAATATCAGTTTGCCTATGGATCACAAGGTGATAAATTAAAAGATAAATACTTTATTCCAAGCTTTACAGTTAGCGGACAGGAAGAATCGTATAGCGCTTCAGGTTACAATCGCTTTGGGATCAGCGAATTTACCAAAAACATTGAACAAACTGCCAATCTTGCCCAAATGAAATATATTGACCCAATTTATGAGCATGGTATGATATATATTGAGGGTGTTTATAACACAAAAGAAAGTGTTGTTTCAAATGCCGAAAAACACGCAGTCAGACTTCTGGAATGCATTAGTAATCTCAACTAACCGGTATAACAGATGCTGATAGCATGTTTCTTTTTGATGATGATAAATTGACCAATTGTTAGAACATAGTCTGTAATTGTCGATTTAAATCAGACATTTGTATATTTTGCATATTAAACAATAAGTTAATTTGTAGTTTTATTGTAACTGAGGAAGTTTACAGATTCCTGTAATTTTCATAATTTAAGTAACAAATTACTATCTATTGTAAATATGAAAAAATACATGTTATCAATACTTATTATTTCTGCCACATTTAACATGCTATGCCAGGATATGGAACCGAACTTCAGTCTTGCCAGGAAAAATACCTATACTGAATTAACTGGAAAGTATCACAGTAATGTGGTTAATCCTTACTGGCTTAACAATGAAAGCTTTATCTATATTACTGACAATAAACTGTTTATTCTGGTTTGTAATAAAAAGGATAAACTTGAAGTTAATACTGAATTAACAGATACAGGACCATATCAATACAGATTCAGGTATAATGGTAAAAACTATTTATATAATGATTATTCCAATACCATTTCTTTAGACAATCCTGATGATAATACTTCATCACCAAATTCAGCCGGTAGTTCTTTAGCTTATGTTGTATCTGATAATTTGTTTCTAAAATCAGAGAATTCAGGAAAGTCAAAACAACTCTCACATGATGGTGATACATATTATAGTTTTAGAGCAAATATTGATTATAATTACACAAATCAGCATTTTTACGATGATACAATTGCCAGGCCTGCTAATGTTACATGGTCTCCCGACTCATCATATTTTGTTGCATTCAGGACAGATGCCAGAAACCTCAGGGATAACTGGGTAATTAATTCGATTGCCAGCCCCAGACCCCAACTTTCCACTTATAAACAACGAAACCCGGGCGATGACTACCCCATTGACGAACTTTGGATATACAAACCTGATGAGAATAGTTTCATTAATGCAAATTTAAAAAAGTGGGAAAATGAAAGTTATTGGTTTATAGGCTGGAGTTTATACACTAACGGGTTTTTTATACAACGGATCAACAGGGAACAAACCAAATGTGATATCCTGCTGGTTGATAAACATGGAAAATATAAGTTGTTAATTGAAGAACAACCTGATGCAAATATCTATTTTCCAACAGAGTTCAGAGAGCTTGGGAATAATTCATATTTATGGAGATCACGTTGTGATGGTTACAGCCATCTTTATTACATTAATACTGATAAAAAGATTGTCAATCAACTGACAAGGGGGGATTTTACTTTTGAAAAGATAGCAGGTTTAGACTCCATATCAAATAAATTATATTTTACTGCTTTTGGAAAAGAAACTGACGTAAATCCATATTACAGGTTTTTGTATTCACTTGATCTTGAAACCAATGATATAAAGCTTTTAACTCCTGAAGATGCAAACCACAACATATCGCTATCACCGGATTACAGATTTTTTGTTGATAATTACTCAAGAGTTGATTTGCCACATAGATCAAAACTTAGAAATATGAACGGGGAACTTATTATGGAAGTTGAAGAAGGTGATGTGGAAGAACTGGTACATTCAGGATGGAAAGATCCTGAAATTTTTACAGTAAAAGCAGCTGACTCGACAACTGATATCTGGGGAGTTATGTGGAAACCTTTCGATTTTGATCCTGATAAACAATATCCTGTTATCTCGTATGTTTACCCAGGCCCACAGGATAATTTTGTACCTCTTGATTATTTTCAAAGTCTCAACAATGTACACCTGTCACAGTATGGATTTATTGTAGTTATGTGTGGCACAAGGGGTAGTTCCTATAAACGATCAAAGACGTTTAGCGAATATTATCGTACTAACCTCAGAGATTATCCACTTGCTGATAACAAGTTTATGCTTGAACAGTTAATTGAAAAACACTCATTTATCGATAAAGATAAAATTGGTATCTGGGGAGGTTCAAGCGGAGGATTTATGGCAGTATCATCGATATTACAATATCCTGATTTTTACAAGGTTTGTGTCGCCAGATCAGGTCAACATGATCCTAATATTTTTCATGCATGGTGGACTGATATTTTTAACACCCCGGTTAATCAGTCTAAGGCTGACACTATCTACTCAAATGTTTCAATGGCAGATAACCTGGAAGGTCGTTTATTCATTATCCATGGTGAGACCGACATGAATGTCCATCCATCAAACTCAGCAAGACTGGTCAATGAACTTATGAAATCAGGTAAACATTTTGACTATTTGGTTGTTCCCGGAGGAGGACATGGCTGGAGTGATAACGGACTTTATGTTCAAAAGAGGATTTGGTTGTATTTTATCGAAAACCTAATGAATTATAAAATTGAAGATATTAACATAATGGATTACTAACTGTTGTATCTTTGAATGTGGAAAAGTTTAAAGATTTCATTGAAACATATACAGCACTCACATCTACCGAATGGCAATTCATCCGAAATGCGTTCCAAAGAAAGGTATTCGAAAAAAATGAAATAATACTTGATGCCGGAGACGTTTGCAGAAATTTTTATTTTATGGAATCAGGACTTATCAGGTACTACTATAATGTTGATGGCAACGAGGTAACTAAAACATTTACCATATCTCCTTATTGTTTCACTTCAAGGATCAGTTTCAGGAACCAGTCACCATCAAAAGAATGCATACAGGCTATTGAAAGAACAATTACCTGGCAGACTTCATTTGATAATTTTAAGAAACTTGAAGAACTTATCTCATGGAATGTGTTTATCAAAAAACTAGTTAATGAAGTTGAAGAATTTTCAGAAGACTTCCATCTGGAAGTGAGAACGATGACTGCTGAGACCAGGTATCAAAAGCTTCTGGAAAATTATCCTGATGACCTGATACGAAAAATTCCTCTTAAGCTACTTTCTTCTTTTTTAGATATCGCACCCCAATCTCTGAGCCGTATCAGAAAAAAATTACGCAATAACGACGAAAATTAACATAGGTGAATTTTTCTTTCAACAGATTTACTGAGTTTTGCAACAAAATTACAATTACAGAGGTATGACCAGTATTAAAGGACAAATATTCAATTTCCTGATAAGGAATAAACATATTTTCCAGGGAAGAATAAAAAAGGAAACTTTTAGTTTAGACACATCAATTGCCGGATTCAGAGAGAGTTGCGAAAAAGGTGCTTCTAAATTTGGCAGGATAGCAGAAAATGTAAACATAGAAAAGGATAAAATTGCCGGGATAGAGTCAGAGTGGATCACACCTGCCGGAGTAAACGATAAACAGTTAATATATTACATCCACGGTGGTGGATATGTTTCCGGATCATTAAACGATCACAGGGTCATCGTTTCAAGAATTGCCAGTATGACCAATACCAGATTATTACATTTTGAATACCGCCTTGCTCCGGAGTTTCCATTTCCCAATGCACTTAACGACACAGTAGAGGTTTATAAGAATGTATTAAAAACAGGATACAATTACAACGATATTATTTTTATGGGAGAATCAGCCGGAGGAGGACTTACCCTTGCGACTCTCCTGAAACTAAAACAACAAAATATTCCATTACCAAAAGCTGCTGTAGCAATTTCTCCATGGACAGATTTAAGTTGTTCTGGAGAATCATATAAAACGAAAAACAAAGTGTCGGTTGCACCTGTTGACTCATGGAAAGTATTCAGCCATCATTACGTTGGAAATAATGATGCCAGAAATCCTTTAATTTCACCATTGTTTGGTGACCTGAAAGGACTCCCGCCAATATTTATCAACTCCGCCGAAGATGATGAATTATTTGATGATGGAAAACAATTCTATTTAAAAGCGAAAAAATCAGGTGTTGACATAACTTTTAAAACAGGAACCGGCATGATACACTGCTATCCCCTTCTTGCACCAATGTTCAAAGAAGCAACCGATGCAATGGATGAGATTCATCAATTTATAAAATTACATCTCACAAATCAATTTGTTCCATTATTTCTGTAAATATTTTCACATTTATTCCGGCGTGTATTGTAGGTTGATTAATTTTGTAAAAGTTTGATCCAAATCCTGATAGTAACTAACTTCATGTATTGTTAACACCACTTATTTCACTAATATTTTGAATTACTATAATGCAACAACTTATTAATTACATAAACAAATATTCAAAATTAGATCAGGAGGCTATCCGGTTCCTGAAAAAATATGCCGGGTTCGAGATATTCAGAAAAAATCAATTCATATTAAAACCTGATCAGTACTGTAACAAAGTCTGGTTTATAAAATCAGGAATGGTCAGAAATTATTATCTCAATGATAGTAATGAAATAACATCATGGATACATTTTGAGGATGAGCTGTTTACTGCCCTTGACAGCTATTTTGGTTCAGTCCCGACAAATGAATACTATCAGGCATGTGAGGATACGGAATTGATCAGTTTAACCAAAGAAAACAGTGAAAAACTTGAACAATTTCCTCAATTTTCAAGATTCTCGAATAAGCTGCTTGAGGAACAAATGACATTAATTGTTACAGGTACTGAGAAAATGAAAACAATGAGTGCCATGGAAAAATACAACTATCTCTACACAGTGGCCCCGAAATTGTTTAAAAGGGCGAAACAAGCTCATATTGCTTCAATTATGGGCATTACCCCCGAAACTTTTTCAAGAATTCGAAAAAAACAGTTGTTTCTTGATCCACATCAAGAATAATTTCATCTCCATTATCTTTTTTTGTTGAAAATTTTAAGCAAAATGAATAATAAATATATAAATCTGCTGGCTACAAATGGCACATCCATAATTGAGTTAAGATCGGATAATATAGAAATAACATGTGTTCAGGATGCACTTGATATGATGGCGGAATGCAATTACAGAGGCTCCAACAAAATTATCTTGAACATTAAAAATATAATTCCGGAATTTTTTGATCTGAAAACTGGTATTGCGGGGGAGATACTTCAAAAATTCTCAAACTATGGTGTCTATCTTGCAATTACGGGGAGTTTTGAAAAATTCACATCCAAAAGTTTAAGGAGTTTTATTCTGGAGAGTAATAAACAAAAGCAGGTTGTATTTGTTGAATCTGTCCGCGATGCAATAACGATGTTATCTGAATAGATCACCAAAGGTCAGGCATGAACATGTCATTATAACTTAATTAGCTTCAGGAACTCTTTTTTATATACTCTTCCGATTGGTATTTCCATATTACCAATTAATATTTTACCGGAGGTTATTTTACTAATGAAGTTAGAGTTTATTATATATGAACGATGAACCCGGTAAAATATGGATTCGGGTAGTATTCCCAACCAGTATTTTAATGAATATGAAACCATGATCCTTCCGTTATGAAGATGCACCTGCGTATAATCGCCATCTGATTTTATGAAAACTATTTCATTGGTTCCAAGCTTTAAATATTCATATCCTGTTTTTACAATGACAATCTGATCCTTGTTTTTCATACTGTCATTTTTGGATATTGATTTAACAGGTTTTCCCAACCGTCCTTTTGCTTTATAAACAGCTTTCACAAACCTCTCAAAAGAAAATGGTTTTAAAAGATAATCAGTTACATCATAATCATAACTTTTAAGCGCATATTCTGAAAAAGCAGTTGTAAGTATAACAAAAGGCCTGGGTGAAAACAAATTAAGAAAATCCATGCCAGATAGTTTTGGTAAATGGATATCTAAAAACAACAGATCAACCTTGTTAGCTTTCAGATAATCCAATGCGTCAAGAGCATTGTCGAAAACTCCAGCAAGTTCAATATCCTGCATCTGGTTAATATACCTTCTCAGTATTCTTTGTGCAGGCTCCTGGTCCTCAATTACTATACACCTAATCATTGTTAAGGTTCATTTTCAATAATACATTATATTGGTTATGTGCTTTCTCAATATTAAGATGATGCTTATCAGGATAAGTGAGATTTAACTTGCTTCTCACATTTTCCAAACCGATACCTTTGTTAAGATCATTTGTGTTAGTCATATTTTGGTAAGTATTATTACAAGTGAATATGAGTTTCTTATTTTTAACTTTAATACTAATATCGATTTTAATATCACTTGTCTGACTGGCTGATGAATGTTTAAACGCGTTCTCAACAAATACAATTAGTATGAGGGGTACTATCATTATGTTTGTATCATCAGCATCAACATCAAAACTGATTTTAGGATCACTTCCTATCTGCATTCCATACAAAGCAGTAAATTGCTTAAGGTTTTCAATCTCATCTGACAATAATACATAGGGCTTACGACAATCGTAAAGCATATAACGAAGTATTGATGAAAGCTGTAATATTATTTCAGGAGTTTTAGGTGATTGCTCAAGCGCATACGAATATATATTATTAAGATTATTAAAAAGAAAATGTGGATTGATCTGTGAATTCAGAAATTGCAGTTCGTTTTCAGCCGATATCCTTTGTAGTTTATCAATTTTACTCTGTTTTTCAAATACATCCCAGGCGAATTTATAACCGGTGAAAATAAATATTGGTGGGAATATTTCCAAAAATGTATGCAATACCTTGGTTACCCTGGCCCTTGTATCAGGATAGAACCACTGCTCAAGTACCTGTTCTTCAAAAATTCCAACAGCCAGCAAAACAAATACTACTGATATCCAGAATTTAAAATATTTCTTTCTGTACAGGAAATTGGGAATCAACAGATAACTTATGATCAAAGAGGCTATAAAATATGTTAAAACAAACAATAACTCGTACCAGTGAATATGTGGCTCATCCTTATCATAAGCAACATAGAAAAACATTAGTAATACTAGTATTAACCAATAAATTATTTTTTTTCCGGTACCGGCAATATCCTTCATAACTGAACATTTGATCCAAAATTACTAATTAACTGAAATAGTGGGTACACTAATCGGCAAACTACATTTATTGCGTGTTAAACAACAAGATAGTTATAACTTATACTGTTAATCACGATTTTTCTGTAGTCCACCGATTAACAACATATCAGCTCACAGATTTCTTCTTTTTTTGCTTGTGAAATGTAAAACAGTTTCCATGATAAGAATTATTAGAAATACTTTTATTACAATAACATTGATATTTATCTCAATAACTTCATATTCTCAAAATCAGGATATTATTCACATTACAGGCCGTATTATTGATGATATTAACAGACAACCTGTTGAATACGCAACAATTCGTTTATACAACAATAATGATAGCCTGATCTCAGGCACAATTTCGGATGGCAGCGGTAAGTTTAATTTGGAAAGCAGGATCAGGAACTTTATATTAAAGATAGACTTTCTGGGTTACAGCCAGATTACATTAACCGATTATGTTATTGTAGGAAACAGAGTTGATCTCAAAACCATTGAATTAAGATCTACAGAGATGAATCTGAAAGATGTAGTTATAAGAGCTGAAAAATCGCAAACTATTTTCAAAATGGACAAACGTATTTTCAATGTAGGGCAGGATCTCATAAGTGCCGGAGGATCTGCACTGGATGTCCTTAATAATGTTCCGTCAGTTAATGTTAATATTGAAGGAACAATTAGTTTACGTGGAAATTCCAACGTACTGATCCTAATAAATGATAAACCATCTGTACTAACTGATGGCAACTCATTAGGTACCATTACTGCTGAAATGATCGAACAGGTAGAGGTAATAACAAACCCCTCAGCAAAATATGATGCTGAAGGAACATCGGGAATTATTAACATAATCTTAAAAAAAGAGGATAAAAGAGGTACAAACGGAGCTGTTACTGTCAATACAGGAATACCTCATAACCACAGTATTGGTGTTAGTTTAAATCATCGTACCGAAAAGTTCAACTTATTTAGTCAGATTGGAGCCGGATATCGCAGATTTTTATCCCGTGGGAATTCAGTAACAATTGATAATAATACTGAATTTTCGACAAGTCTTTACACTGATGAAACCGGTGAAAAAAATGAGCAGTTCTATAATATTATTCTTGGAACTGATTATCACATTAACAACCTCAATATGATAACCTTATCAGGACATTTGGGATATGAGGTTGAAGATGAGAATGCCGACATTAACTATAACAACTATGAAAATGACATCTTTATAAATAAAACTAACAGGAATGAACTTACAGAAGCTGTAAATCCAAAAATGGAGTATAGACTCAATTATGAAAGATCATTTGAGCGTGATGACAAACAAAGATTAACAGCCGGAGCAACGGGTTCATATTTTGGAAAAGACAAGTCTTCTGATTATCAAAACACTGACATATCAGGAGATGATGAAGTGTCAAAACAACGATCTTCAACTAATTTTTATGATGTACAATACAATTTCACCACGGACTATATTCACCCTTTTACAAAAAAAACCATCCTGGAAACAGGAGCAAAATATGAGATAAGTAAACTTATTAATGATTATACACTATCCGACTTGAATGATTCAACCTGGATCAATAACCCGAATTTTACCAATGAGTTTGAATATAAACGAAATATAGCCGCATGGTATGCTACTTTTGCTCATGAAATAAACAACGTTGGTTTTAAGGCCGGACTAAGGATCGAGAACACAAATATAAACACACTACTTCACAATACGGATGAAGAGAATAATCAAAATTATACTGATGCATTTCCCAGCTTTCATACAACTTACAAAATTGAAAAGGGATTTTCTTTACAGGCAGGATATTCCAGGCGAATAAGTCGTCCAGGAATGTGGGAAATTAATCCGTTTTTTTCATTAAGAGACGAATACAATATACAAACTGGTAACCCCAACCTGCAGCCTGAATACACAAATTCATTTGAGTTAACAACAATTAGGATCTGGAAATCAGCTGCAATAAATGGTTCATTATATCACAATAGAACACAGGATGTTATCAGTGAGATCATTAAAGTATCAGATAATATAACTTATACAACCTTTGAAAATGTTGGCAGAAGTTACAACACCGGAATAGAGCTAAATGCAAAAACCGAACCTTATGAATGGATTTCGATTATGGTGGATGGTAACATGAATTGGTACAACAGGAACGGTAATTATGAAGACATGGATTTCGATTTCAATAGTCATAACTGGTCGGGACGATTAACAATGAAACTAAAAATGCCTTTGGATACAGATATTGAGTTTCGTGGGCGACATCACTCAGACTACAAAGACTTCCAGAGTATTCACAAAGCACAATCAATGCTGGATATTGGACTTAGAAAGAAGTTTATGAAAGGCAGGGCAGTAATAAATTTAAGTATTAATGATGTTTTCAATTCAAGGAAACGTACTACCATAACTGAAACAAATGAGTTTTATAGGTTTGATGAAAGTCAGCGCAGCGGCCGGCGTATAATATTGGGGCTAAGTTTTGGGTTTGGTAAAGGTGAGGCTATGGAGTTTTCCGGGCAAAAGATATTTTAGTTACAGATAATCAGATAATTTTTGGTTTTATTAAGCAGTACATATCAATTTTGTACTGCTTTTTTGCTTTAAAAAAATAATAGCTGTACACATATTACAGACAAAAATTATAAATTGACCATAAAAAAGTATATTTGTTTATCAGACTTTTAAATCAGGATCAACCCTTAACATGATTCAAAATGAAAAAGTATAGACACAAACTACTTATATACCCAATACTATTTGTTGTATTTTCATCTGGCATACTGATATTCCAGAGTTGTACTAACTGCGATTCAAATTATATTTATCAACCACCTGAAGCAATGAATGATGAAATAATTGTCGGATCCATTGAGCAGGTTGGTATGAACCCTAAACCTCTGGAAAAAGGTATGGGATGCATTTATAACAATAAATATGACCAGGTGCACTCATTACTGATCTATAAGGACGGGATGTTGGTATTCGAAGAATATTTTGAAGGAAATAAGTATAGCTGGGACGGCAGACATTTTTATGGTGACCGGATATTATGGGGGAAAGACAGTATGCATGTAATTATGTCGTGTACTAAAAGTATTGCATCTGCCTGTATCGGGATTGCAATTGACAAAGGATATATAAAGAATGTTACTGAATCAATTTTTAACTACTTACCGGACCACCAGCAATATAAAACTGACGGCAAAGAAAACATCACGATCGAACATCTTCTTACAATGACTTCAGGACTTGAATGGGATGAATGGAGTGGTTCACATAGTACTCCTGATAATGATATTGATGAGATCTATTTTAATCATCAAAGTGACCCCGTTGCCGGAGTACTTGAGAACGAGCTTGTGTATAAACCAGGAGAAGAGTTTACATATAATGGTGGTGGAACAATTATACTTGGTGAAATATTAAGAAATGCAACAAATTCAAATATTGGAGATTTCTCAAAAGAATACCTGTTTAAACCATTGGGAATTGATACTGTTTTCTGGTATCGATTTGAAGATGGAACGTTTGCCTACGACGGATCGCTGAAAATGACACCACGTGATATGTTAAAGATAGGAGTTACATATCTCAACCGTGGTACCTGGAATGATCAAAGAATTGTATCAGAAAACTGGATTGAAAAAAGCAGTACGCCTTTTAATAATAACAAAGGCATAAAATTACCCATTGATGATTCGGGTAAAAACGGATATGCTTACTCCTGGTGGACAAATACTGTTTCAGGGAAAAAAGGAAAAGCAAGACTTTTTCAGGCCGGAGGATGGGGAGGCCAGGAAATTATTGTGATCCCCGATTACAATATGGTAGTTGTATTTACAGGGGGTAATTATGTTGTTAAAAAACACATTTACAAAATGCTTGAAAGGTATGTAATTCCGGCTATTGAATAGTTACAAACTAAAGGTTATCTTCGAAATCGATCTTAAGCTGACTATCAGAACCCTCTGATTCTGTGGTGTTAAGATTACTTATCGAAATACCTAGAAGCCTGACAGGTTTTTTTAATTCTTCCTGGAGAATTAAGGATTCAGCTATATTAAAGAAATCCTTTTTTAATCCAATAAATTCATTTACAGTTTTGCTTCTTGTTTGTTGTGTGAAATCGTTGTATTTTATTTTAACTGTGATGGTTTTCCCCTTTACATCATTTCTCAACATCCTTTTTTCAAGTTCATCTGCAATTATTGATAATTGTTTAGTTACATCATCAATATCAAAAATATCGTTGGAAAACGTGTTTTCGGTGGCAATGGATTTTCGAATACGATCAGGCTTAACACTGCTATGCTGTATTCCTCTTACAATATCATAATAATGCTTACCATGTTTACCAAAGTTCTGAATCAGGAATCCAGGCTCCTTTGATTTTAAATCTGCACCGGTAAAAATTCCCAGATTGTTCATTTTCTTCGCTGTTACCTTGCCAACACCGAAAAACTTTTCAATTGGCAGTTTTTCAAGAAATGAAATCAGTTCATCGGGTTTTATTGTTTTCTGACCGTTGGGTTTATTGATATCAGATGCAATTTTTGCAGTAAATTTATTAACAGAAATTCCTGCCGAAGCAGTCAGTCCTGTTTTATCAAAGATTTTTTGACGTATTTCGGCAGCTATATTTCCTGCCGAAGGATTATTCTTTTTGTTTTCAGTAACATCAATAAAAGCTTCATCAAGCGATAATGGTTCAACCAGATCGGAATATTCATAAAAGATATCTCTTATCTCAAAGGAGATCTCTTTGTATCGTTCAAAACGTGGTACGACGAAGATCAGTTCAGGACATTTTTCCCTGGCAATTTTTCCAGACATCGCTGACCTGACACCAAACCTGCGTGCTTCATAACTTGCAGCGGCTACTACTCCCCTTTCCGAACCACCACCTACTGCAACAGGTTTACCTCTTAATTCCGGATTATCCAATTGTTCAACAGATGCATAAAACGCATCCATGTCAATATGGATAATTTTCCGCTGATTTTGCTCTGATGTCATGAAAACAAAACAATATTGAATTAATCTAACTCCAACAATTCGTTCAAATGAAACAATGCATTTTTAGCCATTAAGTCGTGACCTTTTTCATTCGGATGCAAACCATCGGCAAGATACATCTCCCTTGTCATATCAATAGTAAAGTCAATGGCTGGCTGATTGTCAGTTTCAATAAAATGTCTGAGATTCTTATCAAAGCTTACTAATCTTTGTTTCATCTCCCTAAGCCCTATAAAAAAAGACGGATCTTCTTCATGATCAGGAAGAAAAAATGCAGGAGGAATTCCTATTACAGATTGAATATTATGATGCCTTGCCAACCTAGTCATCGACTTAATATTACTTATGATCTGATTGTCAGAAATATTAAAGCTGATATCGTTTGTGCCTCCCATGATAATCACGTAATCCGGTTTATGCGCAATTACCATTTCACTAAACCTGGCTAGCATTCCCGAAGTAGTATCACCACAAATACCACTATTGATGAATATGAAACCATAGTTACTATCAAGAAGAGCAGGCCAGCAGCTACCCTGTTCAATACAATAGCCTTCAGTAAGACTATCACCCATACATACTATCTTTACGAGATTATTTTTCACACAAGAACAAGTTTTATTGAAATCAATGTTGACCAAATACAAATATATGAAAAAGGTAAATGAGGTATTTCAATATGGGAAAATATGGAAGAGGTTAAAAAACGGAATCATCAGGTAATTACTCAATTAAGTGATGCAGACTCATTCCCGTCTGATCAATGGTTTACAGATATTAACTTCGAAATTAAAATAAATAACTGCCTGTCTCATTAATTCGTGACAGGCAGTTATTAAGATGAAATGAGCATAAATTTTCAGCATCCTAATATACCAACCGAGGATGATTAAAATTTTTGCGAAAGCGGAGATTTATCGGAGTGGTACCCTGCCTGACTGGCAGCTACGGTGTACCCACAACTATTGATAACTTTGTAAGATGAATAAATATATACATCCTGTTTCGTTTACTGCTGATTATATTGGATACTTTGGTG
>JANQGJ010000003.1 GCA_028277395.1 Bacteroidales bacterium
GAAGCACACAAAGTACATCACGAAGTCAACGAAGAGAATAACTTAGTGATATCCTTAGCGTCCTTTGTGGTTAATTTTACCGCGAAGCACACAAAGTACATCACGAAGTCAATGAAGAGAATAACTTAGTGATATCCTTAGCGTCCTTTGTGGTTAGTTTTACCGCGAAGCACACAAAGTACATCACGAAGTCAACGAAGAGAATAACTTAGTGATATCCTTAGTGCCCTTTGTGGTTAGTTTTACCACGAAGCACACAAAGTACATCACGAAGTCAACAAAGAAAAAAGAAGATATGGAAAGGGAAGAAGCTTTTAAAACTATTTTGGATTGTTCTTTTAAAGTTCATACTGCGTTAGGTCCTGGTTTATTGGAGAGTGCATACGAGGAGTGTTTATACTATGAGCTTAGGCAATTTGGATTGAAGGTTGAAAAGCAAAAAGTCTTACCTCTGGTATATGAAGATGTGAAACTTGATGCCGGTTACAGGATAGATTTAATGATAGAGGATAAGATAATTGTTGAGTTAAAATCTGTAGAGTCATTAACCGATGTACACATGGCTCAACTGATAACTTATTTAAAACTTTCCGGATGCAAACTTGGGTTATTAGCTAATTTTAATGTTAAACATTTAAAAAATGGAATAAAAAGAGTGATATATTGACCTTAGTGATATCCTTAGCGTCCTTTGTGGTTAATTTTACCGCGAAGCACACAAAGTACATCACGAAGTCAACGAAGAGAATAACTTATGAAGATAATAACTTAGTGATATCCTTAGTGCCCTTTGTGGTTAATTTTACTGTGAAGCACACGAAAGGAATAACTTAGTGGTATTCTTTGTATCCTTTATGGTTAAAGTTACTACGGAGAAAAGAAACAACAAACTATTGTAAATTATAAAGTTCAGACATATGTATTTTAAGAGCAATATTAAATTATTAAGAAAACGCAAAGGGCGGACCCAGGATGATGTTGCCCATGCAATGGATATGAAACGATCCACACTTAGTGGTTATGAAAATGGTGTAGGACAGCCAAATCTGGCTACTTTGACATTATTTTCCGATTATTTTGGAGTGGCTATTGATACTCTGATAAAAGTTGACCTGGAATCAATTTCTGAAAGCCAGTTGTCACAACTTGAAAGAGGGTATGATATTTATATCAAAGGAAGTAACCTGAGGGTACTTGCAACAACAGTTGATCAGGATAACGAAGAAAACATTGAGCTTGTTAATGAAAAAGCCAGGGCCGGTTATGCTGCCGGATATGCCGATCCAGAGTACATTAGAATTCTTCCAACATTTAAACTTCCCTTCCTGTCGAAACAAAAGAAATACCGTAGCTTTCAGATAAGTGGTGACTCAATGTTACCAATCCCTGACGGGTCGTATGTAACCGGTGAATTTGTACAGGACTGGAACACGATAAGAAACCATCATGCTTATATAATACTTACCAATAATGATGGGATGGTATTTAAGGTAGTTGAAAACCTGATCGAAAGTAGTGGAAAGCTGATGTTACACTCTCTTAACCCCTTGTTTCTGCCCTATGAAATTAAAATAAGTGATGTTACTGAAATCTGGAAGTTTGTAAATTACATCAGTTCAGAGGTTCCTGAACCAAACAAAGAGAAGGATGAACTCACAAGAGAGGTAAAAGAACTTAAAAAGCAGGTTCAGGCAATACAAATGAAATTGAACCTGTAGAAATACTGTTTTTTTACATTCTGCTTTTTGAATAATAAATCCAAAAGTATTAGGGAAAATATTTAATAATTCTACCGTTGTACGCAATTGTTGATATAGAAACCACGGGACTTAGTCCGGCAAATGAAAAGATCACAGAAATAGCAATCTTTATTCATGATGGCCATAAGGTTATTGAAGAGTTTTCAACACTCATAAATCCTGAAAAGAAAATACCATATCGTATAATTCATATGACTGGTATTAATAATCAGATGGTTGAAGGTGCTCCCAAATTTTATGAAGTTGCCAAAAGGATTGTGGAACTTACTGAAGATAAAATATTGGTAGGTCATAATGTAAGATTTGATTATGGATTTATCCGAAGTGAATTTAAAAGCCTGGGGTATATCTTTGAAAGGAAAACACTTGATACAGTGAAGCTAAGTCGTAAACTGATACCTGGCAGGAAGTCATATGGTTTGGGAAGATTATGTAAAGACCTGGAAATCGAAAATACATCTCGCCACAGGGCAGGAGGTGATGCCCTGGCAACAACAAAACTATTTGAGTTACTTCTTACAATGGATAGTAAACCTGAGAGTATTAGCCTGACTGGTGTTAAATCAGGTGTAAATAATTCAATTGTAAAGGATCTGCCGTCAAAAACAGGTGTTTATTATTTCTACAACAAGGATAATGAGCTTATTTATGTTGGAAAATCAGTTAATATTCATGATCGCGTTTTGTCGCATCTGAACAATAACCTTCACAAAAAGGCCATTGAGATGAAGAATCAGATTAACGCGGTCGATTACCAGATAACGGGAAGCGAGCTGGTTGCTTTATTACTTGAATCTGATGAAATTAAGAAAAATCAGCCAAGGTTTAATCAATCTCAGAAGCGTACCTATTTCAATTATGGTTTATACTCATTCTATGATGATAATGGTTACTTAAACCTTAAAATAATACGGATAATTGATGAGTTGAATCCTATTTATACGTACAGTTCATTACATGAAGGAAAGGAACATTTAATAAACATTTGTGAAGAGTTTAATCTATGTCAGAAGCTATGTGGGTTATATGAAACATCGGGTGCTTGTTTTCATTATCAGATACATGGTTGTAAAGGTGCCTGCATTGGTGAAGAAGATCCTGCTGAGTATAATTTACGTGCCAATAGTTCACTTGATAACTATCAGTTTAAATATCATAATTTCTTTGTTATTGATGAGGGGAGAAATGACGATGAAATATCTGTTGTTAAAGTAAAAAATGGTAAATATATTGGCTTTGGTTATCTAAATAATGATCAGTTATCTGAAGACATAACACTTTTGCATGATTGTATTGATGAATACCGGGATAATAAAGAAGTTCGACGGATTATCATAACTTATCTGAAAAAGAAAAAGTGCAAAGTAATAGAGTTCACGGGAGATGATTAGTTCTCAGATTTTATAACAGTTTCAAGATTTAACATATTAACCGGATTTGCTGTCAATCCAAGTATATTGTTCGAGGTGAACAGAGTAACCTGATCATAATATAGAATTGCCACAGGGGCTTCTTCCATAATTAAACTATCTATTTTCCTATAATGTAAAATACGTGAAGACCTGTTAGTAATTCCAAAAGACTCCAGGTACAGCTTATCGGTTAAACTATCACTAAAGTGTGTGTAATTTGGACCGTTGGGAGCAAAATTTCCCGAAT
This sequence comes from Bacteroidales bacterium, assembly GCA_028277395.1. Taxonomy (GTDB): domain Bacteria; phylum Bacteroidota; class Bacteroidia; order Bacteroidales; family F082. The sequence goes on from JANQGJ010000003.1 coordinate 3,420, forward strand.
AAAACATGGAAAGATAATTCTCTTCATCAGGGTAGTCTGCAATCCACGATGCTCTGAAAAGAGCAAGCTTTCCATTTGCCTTTAGCTCTCTTACAGTAGCTGATGGAGAAACTTCAATTGAAATCTTTATACCAATGTTTTTCAATTGCGACTGAACAAACTTGCAAAGATCCAGATAGTCAGGGGTAGTTGTCAATACAATTTCCGGTACGGGATTCTTTTCATTATAACCTGCTAACTTCAATAACATCCTGGATTTCCCAGGATTGTAGTCGTAACCAAAATCACCATCATAAGCTGGCATACCTGCCGGGATTATTCCTTTTGTACCAGGTGTGCCAATCCCGTTTCTTAAATAATAAATCATTTTGTTTCTGTCAAAACCATGATTTATTGCCTTTCTGACGTTAACATTAAGTAATGGGTTTTTAATATCATTTTGGGATGTATCAATAAAAAATGCAAGATATTCAGTATTGAGGTATGGACCGTCGATCATTCTGAACCTGTCTTTGAACTTTGGTTTCAGATTTCCATTTCTTGTAAGTAATTCATCTTTGTATGAAGCATCAATTCCGGATATATAATCGAAGTTACCTTTTACGAACTCCAGAAATGCCGTCATTTTATCGATAAGGAAAGAAATTGAAATTCCATCAAGATAGGGGAGTCTTACACCATTCTTTTTTTCAAAATAGTCAGGATTTTTCCTTAAAACCAGTTTAACATTTTCAACCCAGTTTTGGTATTGAAACGGACCTGTACCAACAGGATTCTTTCTGAAGTCTTTACCAAAATAGTCAATAGCTTCATGTGGAATGACTGAACAATACTTCATACTGAGAATCCCCAAAAAAGGTGGAAAAGGTTTGGCTAACTCTATGCATAGAGTAGTGTCGTCAACTGAATAAATGAGATTTTTACCATTCAATTTCTTTACAGCTGACAGCACCCAGGAACCAGGTGATGCTGTTTCTGGGTCTGTTAACCTGTTAAAGCTATAAACAAAATCTTCAGCAATAACTTTCCTTATACTATCATTGAAACAATCATTCCTATGGAAATAGACATCATCTCTAAGGTAGAAAGTATATTTAAGCCCATCATCAGAAATAGTCCAATGCTTGGCAATCGAAGGAATAATGTCCAGACTGTCGTTAAGCTTAACCAGACTGTTGTATAATTGGTTACAAACCTGAATATGTGCCTGGTCGCGTGAAAACGCAGGATCAAGAGTTATAATTCCTGCTGATTCATTGTACCTAAATACATTTTTATCGTAGTTGTAATCGTTTCTTTTGCATGAAGTAACAGAAAACAGGATTAAAGCTATGACTGAAATAGCTAACGTATTAAAATATTTGAAGTGTTCTGATAGCTTTTTCTTCCTCATACAAGTACCGATCAATGATATTAATAAGCAGAATGAATTATTATTACAACAGGTCATTGATTTAACCTTCGTTGTAATTGCTTCAAAAATAACAATTGATGAATAAATACAGGTTTATTATCTGCTGTATTTTTCGAAGAAAAGTATGACAATAATATTAATCAATTGTCAATGGCTTACTTACTTTCTTGTTAAGAAGAGCATTATCAATTACTTCCATCATATCATCAACAAAAATAAAATTCAGACCTGAGATATAATCATCATTTATTTCGTCGATGTCCCTTTTGTTTTCTTTTGAAAGAATAATATCTTTGATTTTTGCTCTTTTGGCTGCAAGGATTTTCTCTTTAATACCACCAACCGGCAGAACCTTACCTCTGAGTGTTATTTCACCAGTCATTGCAAGTTTTGGCGCTACCTTACGTTGTGTAAAGGCAGATGTTAGTGCTGTAAGCATTGTTATACCTGCAGATGGCCCATCTTTTGGTGTTGCACCTTCGGGTACATGAATGTGCACATTCCATTTCTCAAATATCCCCGGATTTATCCCAAGTTCCTGATGATGTGATTTTAGATACTCATATGCCAATCCGGCAGATTCTTTCATTACATCACCCAGGTTTCCTGTTAGTTTAAGCAGACCTTTACCTTTGCTGAGACTCACTTCTATGAACAATATCTCGCCTCCAACGGCTGTCCATGCAAGTCCCGTAACAACTCCGGCAACTTTATTTGTTATATCCTTGTCTTTTTGATACTTTGGAGTTCCTAGTATATTAACCAGATCATTAACGTGCAGTTTTGGTTCATACTCTTCTTCCATTGCAATAAACCTTGCACGGTTTCTAATTACTTTTGCAATTTGTTTTTCAAGTAACCTTACACCTGCTTCACGGGTGTAATCATCAATTATCTTTTCGATGATCCGTTTATTAAATTTCACCTGATTTGAAACAACACCATGTTCTTCAAGTTGTTTTGGGAGTAGATGGCGGTTTGCAATCTCAATTTTTTCTTCAAGTATATAACCGCTCAGATTTATAATTTCCATACGGTCTCTTAATGCAGGATGAACAGTTGACAGAGTATTTGCTGTAGCTATAAACATTATATTCGAAAGGTCATATTCTACTTCAAGATAATTATCATAGAACGTATTATTCTGTTCAGGATCAAGTATTTCGAGAAGTGCTGCCTGTGGATCTCCATTATAGTTATTACCGCTGACTTTGTCAATCTCATCCAGCATAAAAACAGGATTAGATGTTTTTACCTTCTTCAGACTTTGGATTACCCTGCCTGGCATAGCACCAATATAAGTTTTTCTGTGACCTCTTAATTCTGCTTCATCACGTACACCTCCCAGTGACATACGTACAAACTTCCGTCCAAGGGCATTTGCTATGGATTTACCCAGAGATGTTTTACCAACTCCCGGAGGTCCTACAAAACATAAGATTGGTGATTTAAGATTGTTTTTCAATTTGAGAACTGCAAGGTGTTCAATAATTCTGTCTTTTACTTTTTCAAGCCCGAAATGATCATTGTTAAGAACTTCCATGGCGTTTTTCAGGTCATGATTGTCTTCTGAGTATTCGTTCCACGGTAACTCAACAAACAGGTCGAGATAACCCAGTTGTATTGAATATTCTGCGGCAGCAGGGTTCATCCTCTGAAGTTTTATCATTTCATTTTTAAATACTTCAGCTGTATTTTCCGACCAGTTTTTTGCAGCAGCTTTCTCGTTGAGTTCTCTTATTTCGTTGTCATGGGGGCCACCTCCAAGTTCTTCCTGAATTGTTTTAAGTTGCTGGTTAAGCATAAAATCTCTTTGTTGCTTATCCATGTCAACTTTTACTTTTTTCTGAATATCATGTTTCAATTGAAGCATCTGGAGTTCCTTGGTCATAATCTCCAGTGCCATATTAGCGCGTTTCTCTAGATCTGTGATCTCTAGTAACTTTTGTTTTATATCATTTTCAACATTAAGATTTGAAGATATGAAGTTTACTAAAAAAACCGGGCTTTCAATATTATTTATGGCAAATACAGCTTCTGATGGAATTGTTGGTGACTTTTCAATTATCTGGATACTTAAATCCTTTACTGAAGATATAAGTGCGTCAAAATTTTCGCTCTGAGGTGTTTTGCTTTTGTTTTCAAGGCTGGCAATCTTAGCTTTATAGTATGGTTCAGATTGGATAATCTCAGTTATTTCAAATCTTTTCTTCCCCTGAATAATAGCAGTTGTATTGCCATCAGGCATCTGAAGTATCTTTATCAATCTGGCAACCGTTCCTATGGTTTGTAAATCCTCCACTTTCGGATCTTCAACTTCAGAATCTCTTTGAGCAACAACACCAATGGTTTTGTTCCCTGCGTATGACTCCTTAATAAGTTTTATTGATTTATCTCTTCCAACTGTAATTGGTATCACTACTCCCGGAAATAATACTGTATTCCTGAGTGGTAGAATCGGCAGTTCTTCAGGAACATCCTCGGCATTCATTATTTCTTCATCCTCAGATGACAATAGTGGAAAAAATTCAGTTTCTGTATCCACAATATCACTCAATCCAAATATTTTATTATCCATATATCGTTTATGTTCAGTCAATTTGTCATACATGCTATTTTCAATAAAAATGCACGTTATGTAAATGCAATATTATCAGTGAGATAGAATGTGAAAGCATAATATGTCTCATTGCTAACACTACATTAGTTGTATTAGTCAATTTGTATGCCAAACAAATGTTTTGGTTAAGATATTAAAGTATACAACCCTTATTTGTAAAAGGATTTGGATATGTTAGGTGTTTGAAATTACCTCTTTATAAATAGTCTCGAATATTTCTTCTTCAATATCGTCAAATACCATATTTCTTCTTTTGTAAACAGCCTTCGCTACTTCAACAGATTTTTTAAAATTATAATTTTTAAGTCCATGGGTTCCTCCCCACTGAAATGATGGTATAAAATTCCTTTGAAATCCTGATCCATACAGATTACTTGATACTCCAACAACTGTTCCGGTATTGAACATTGTGTTAATACCTGATTTTGAATGATCACCCATAATTAGTCCGCAAAATTGCAAACCTGTATTTACAAATGATCTTGCCTCGTACGACCATAATTTCACAAAATCGTATGTGTTCTTAAGATTTGAAGTATTTGTATCAGCACCGAGGTTACACCATTCACCAATTACAGAATTCCCGAGGAAACCATCGTGCCCCTTGTTGCTGTAACCCAGTATAACTGAGTTACTTATTTCCCCACCGGCTTTTGAGTAAGGACCAATCGTTGTGCCACTGTAAATTTTTGCATCCATTTTAATGGTTGCGTGTTCGCAAAGGGCAAACGGACCTCTGATTTTACTGCCTTCCATTATTTCAGCATCCTTACCAATATAAATGGGGCCATCAGTTGTATTTAAATATGAATAATTAACATTAGCACCTTCTTCAATAAATATATCATCGGGATCTCCGATTATAAAGTTAGTATCAGGTATTGGCTCTGATCTCAATTCCTTTTTAATCAGTTTTAAGTCGTTAATAATTTCATCGGGGTTATATTTAAATATATCCCAGGTGTTTTTTATTTGAACGAGATCAATATCTGTTTCGATAGTATTGAAAGCAACTTTGTTTATCTCCGATATATCATGCAAATTTGTTCTAATTGCTATGATAGTTTCACCCTTTCTCAATACCTCTCCTGTTTGCAGATTGTTCAAAAGTTCAGCCAGTTCGATATTTGGTATTATTGAACCATCAATGAATAAATTATCATTACCTGAAACGGCATTGTATTTATTACTTAAATAACCTTGTGTTTTGTATGAGAAATCCACTTGCATGAGCTTTTCCCATTTTTCTTTGATAGTAATAATTCCTACTCTAATGGAAGCTACGGGTCTGGTATATGTTAATGGGAGAAGACTTGTTCTTGAAGGACCGTCAAATAATAAATAATTCATAACGATAAATAGTATTATTGTTTTTAGAAATACAGAAATAAAAATACTATAAATTATACTGCATTAGATTACCGCATAATTTTTTTATATTAAATATACTACACTTGAAACTATTGGACCATCAGGCATTATTAAATAAATTTACCTTATAATATCAATATAAGGCATAAAAAAAGCCCTCACTTGACGTAAAGGCTTTTTTAACAGTTTTGTTAACTGTATATGTTTTAGTTTTAGATAAGCTAATTCACCATAAAATAACAGGGAAAAGCATTCCTTGCCGGTATATGGATTATTATTTCGTCTTCTTATCGAAATGTTTTTTATACTTGTTTTTAAATTTATCAACACGTCCTGCTGTATCAACAAGTTTCATTTTTCCGGTAAAGAAGGGATGCGACTTATCAGAAATCTCAAGTTTTACCAATGGGTATTCATTCCCATCTTCCCAAACAATAGTATCTTTAGTATTTGCTGTTGATCTTGTAATAAAGGCATAATCGTTTGACATATCTTTGAAAACGACCAACCTGTAATTCTTTGGATGAATATCTTTCTTCATTTTAGTTGATTTTACTATGCTTCTTAAAAAGGGCTGCAAAAATATTACCTTTAGTAGTTATATCCTAATTTTTTTAATAAAAATTTACTGACAATTTATTGGTGAAAACAAAACAATGATAGCTTGTTTATTGTTGATATTATACTATTTACTATAAATTTAGCAGAAATTCCATTGTATCCACACCATCAGCATAGTCCCACAGATCAGGTGACTGGCTGTTTCCTGGCAATACAGAATTTTCAATCTCATTCAAAGACGTAACTACACATTGAATTTCAGATTTTTGAGATGCTAACTGTTCTTTTACTGAACTTATATCGGAATAATAACTTATATGTATTACACTTACCGGAGAGGATAATCTGTTATCTTCAGTTATCAACAGGTTTCCTGAATCAAGATGTTCGGTGCCATTTACAAGGAATATAGCTTTATTGTACTCATAATTATTGAAGTAACTGTTATTTTCGTTAATCTGCTTATTTTCACTGCAAATATCAAGCAGATCTTTGAAGTCATAATTCTTTGGTACCATCAGATGTGATACATTTCTGCAGCCCAAACCGTAATACATGAATATATCATTGCTTATTCCAATAAGTTCTTCTTCAGTTTCATTGCCGGTGAGAACAGCAACACTATTCCTGTTTTTTCTGATTATGTTTGGGTATTTACCAAAGTAGTACTCAAAGTATCTGGAGGTATTATTGCTTCCGGTAGCAATTATGGCATCTATTTTTTCAAGCTTTCCGTCAGCAAAACAAATCAAAGGATCTAACTCAGGTTCTATTTCAATGAGTATTTCAGCAATTACTGGTAACAATATATCATCATCAGATGATAATTTAGCCAGGATCTTGTTTCCTGACATTATAACTGACAAAAAATCATGAAAACCTACTAATGGTATGTTTCCCGCCATTACAACCCCAACTGTTTTACCTGCTGCTGAATCAGTAATTTTATCATAATATTTACCAATCCATTTCTCAATATTTTCCTGTGACAAACTACTTCCCAGCGATTTCAACATGTACCTGACGTTGTTTTCAACAAACCATCTGTTCGAATTTCCGGAGTTGACAACGGCATCATTCAATGATGATAAATGCGGATTTTCATTTGATCGTACAGAGCCATCAGCCACTTTTGAAAATAATTTCCCTAGTGTACTAAATGCATTAATTTGTTTAGTTAAACTGATCATAATCGAGAAATATATTAAATGAAACGGTAAAAAAGATTACCAGGATGGATTTAAATTATTATTAAAAAAACTATCTGATGGATTACCGATTCCCATAAACTGACCGGGAGGGATCATTCCAGGGTGAAACAACGGATAGTTTTGCTTTCTATATTCTACTCCTACATTAACCCTGAAGTTATCTGTTACTTTGTATTCAACATCCATTATGAATCCTTGTGAGCTAAAATCATTTATTAATTGTCCTTTTTTTTCATCATTTATCCCGGAGCTTGCTCCCAGACTGAAAGTTTTATAGGCTGTTCCACGTAAAGTTATTTTCTCATTAACGAGATAATCACCTGATACAAATAAATGTCCGTACGATCCTGTTGTTCCAAACATATTACCACCTCCAGTGAATAATGTCGTGTACCCTATTCCGGTTGATACTGAAAACTTATCAGAAACAGGGAAAGACATTTGAGGCATTAGGGTTGTTCCAAATACCGTATAACCATTCCCTAACGTACTAAATGAAGATGATAAGGATACATTTATTTCAGGTTTGGAGTTATTTAGAAAATCAGAGCCGGTAGTTTTGTTAGTATTAAGTTGTGCATAAGAGGATGCCACTGAAAGTAGTATTATCAGACAGGTTATTATGCAGTATTTGTAAGAAATTGATACCATATTTTATAAATCTAGCGCTAAAATAGTTTAAAATCCACTAATAACCGGTTTTATCAGGGTCATTTGGTTCAAAAGTTGCATCAAACTCACAATCAGTCATCTTTAAAACATTCATAACAACCAGTTTTGAAAGCAGATTTTCTGTTTTAAACTTTGATAACTGCATTTCAGAATTAATCTGAGATAAAGTTAAATTCTCATGATGGTTGAATAAATCAAGTAGTTTCTTAGTATCATCAGAGTAAACGAGTTTTACATCGCTGTTATTATTTAGCTTTTGCCAAATTTTCATTCTAACACCATTAGCAAGTATATTTTGGTCATTAACTCTTACATATGCTCTCATTTTTCCAGTAGGACCTGGTGCTTTGTGAGGTGGATTATCGCCTTTCCTGATTCTCACCTCAAGTATTTTCTTCCCTTCAATAATCCATTCTTTTGAGTTAAAACTAATTTCAGGGACACAATATCTGCTTGCTGCATTTTCTAGCATATAATATTCCTCTTCTGACCGGATACCTGAGATCTTTCCATTATCCTTTACTCCGATAAGCAGTACACCGCCATCAGTGTTCGCAAAAGCAACCAGCGATCTGGCAATTTTTGCAGCATCGCTGACTTCAAATTTAAAGTCGAGTTGCTGTCCTTCACCGTTGCTAATAAGTTCAAGTATTTTGTGTTTCTTTTTGATAATTAGTCTATTTATGGTATTCCAACCAATAATATAAACTATTGGATGGGTAAAATATTATCTTAACCAATCACAAAAATTGAACCCCGATTTCATATAATCGGTTTCCGGGAATGCTAAAAGAATTCGATATTTTCCTTACCCATGGTTTTTTCGCAATAGTGACAGGCAAGTTTCATTTCTCCTTTGTGATCACTAATTACATTGAACTTTGTAGAAACTTCCTGGATATTAGTTACACACTTAGGGTTGAAACACTTAACTATTTTTTCAACCTTGTCAGGAAGGCTCACTTTTTCTTTTTTGGTAACCTCATAATCAGTTATCTCAATAAGAGTTGCTGAAGGTGCGACAAGAGCTATTTTACTTATTTCTTCGTCTGCGAAATATTTATCGCTTATTTTGATGATACCTTTTTTACCAAACTTCTTGCTATCAAGTCCGGTACCAAAATATATCTGATTTTTGTCAGTTTTTAGGTTAAGTATTTTAATAACCTGAAATGATTTTCCTGAGGGTATATGATCTATAACAGTACCATTACGTATGGCCGATACTTTTAACTCTTTCCTTTTATTACTGTCCATTTTATTTTAATTTTCTAATGAATAAAGTAAATATGTTGAACATATTTTCTATTTAAGTCCCAATATGGCCGCAATTAAGGCCTGACGTACATAAACCCCGTTTTTAGCCTGCTGAAAATAATAAGCTTTCGGGTTATCATCAACATCCTCAGAAATTTCATTAACTCTTGGCAGAGGATGTAATACCCTCATAGTATCCTTTGAACTACTCAGCATTTTATTGTCAAGAATATATGAGTTCTTAACTTTTTCGTATTCCATAGGATCCGGGAATCTTTCTCCCTGAATTCTTGTCATGTACAATATGTCTGCAATAGGCATAATATCCATAATATCAGTGTACTGGTGATATTCAAGTCCCGCATTTTTAATAGTGGTTTTAACTGAACTTGGCATTTTTAGTGACTCGGGAGATACGAAATGGAAAGTTGCTCCGAAAAGAGTAAGTGCCTGAACAAGTGAATGTACCGTTCTTCCATATTTGAGATCACCGATCATTGCAATATGGATATTATCAAGACTACCTTGTGTTTTTCTTATGGAATATAAGTCGAGTAAACATTGTGTAGGATGTTGGTTTGCTCCGTCACCGGCGTTTATTATTGGCACAGGAGATACTTCACTTGCGTATCTTGCACTTCCATCCATAGGGTTACGCATAACTATTAAATCAGAATAACAGCTAACTGTTAGTATGGTATCTTTGAGAGATTCACCTTTTCTAACACTTGATGTATCTGCACTTGCGAAACCAATGATACTACCTCCCATATACTGAACCGCACTTTCGAAACTCAGCCTTGTTCTGGTTGATGGCTCGAAAAACAGCGATGATACTACATAATTATCAAGCAACCTCTGACGTTGATTTCTTTCAAAATCCTCGGCCAGATCAAGTATGTGTAATATTTCCTCCTTACTGTAATCGGTTATTGAAACCAAACTCCTACCTACAAGTTTTTCCATATTATATCAGTTTTTGAATTTAATTTGCAAAAAAAAGACGGTCGAAAAAAAACGACCGTCTGAAAAATCTTTTGATGCTCCAGCAAAAGCTGTAGCTATGTTTACTATGAATGTTCTGATCAAAATTTGTAAATCCATCTTCATCTCAGGGTGCAAATATAATACAAAACCAAGGGCACAAAATTTTGTATTGTAACAAAATAAAATTAGTTACTAACATTCTATCTTAATAACCTAAGAATGGTATATGATTTGTGACATAGAAACCAATATCCGAGATCGAATTGTTTGTTAAATTTGCAGTTCAACTTTACAAAATGCAGAACAATATAAAGATAAAGAATAAAAGGGTATCCTGGGAGTATTACCTGATAGAAAAACTGATTGCCGGTATTGTACTTACAGGTACTGAAATAAAATCAATCAGGGGAGGTAAAGCCAGTCTTGCTGATTCCTATTGTTACTTCGAAGGGGGAGAATTATTTGTCAGAGGGATGCATATTTCCGAATATAGTTATGGTACTTATAATAATCATATTGCAAAGCGTGACAGGAAGTTGCTATTAACATCCCGCGAACTTAAAAAACTTGAAATTAAGGTTAAGGAAAAAAGTATGACCATTGTACCTGTTACTCTCTTTATTAACGATAAAGGATTCGCTAAGCTTGAGATAGCTGTAGCACGAGGAAAACATTACTATGACAAACGAAATACTTTAAAAGAAAAAGATCATAAACGGGAAATCGACCGCCATATGAAACGATAGCTGGCTACACCGTGTATACTGGTTCTAATAGGGAATTTTATTACCACTTTCGTTCCATTCTTCAAATACTTTGACAGCATCGTCTCTCATTAGCTGTAGTGAAGGGATAGAACGCTGGTCTTTAGGCAGAGTAAGTTCTTTATATATTACTGAATCGTCGAAATCTGATTTTTGGGCATCATCTTTAGTTGCTGCGTAATACAACTTCTCTATTCTTGCCCAGTAAATTGCACCCAGGCACATAGGACAGGGTTCACAACTGGTATAAATTTCACAATCACTGAGTATAAATGAACCTGTATTCTTTGCAGCTTCTCTAATAGCAATAATCTCAGCATGAGCAGTAGGGTCATTGTTTAATGTAACTAAATTGGCACCTTTACCAATTACCTTTCCATTTTTTACAACAACAGCGCCAAAAGGACCTCCTTTATTCTCTTTTACATTTGATAACGCGAGATCAATAGCCTGTTTCATATGTAACTTATACTCTTCCATTAAATAATATTTATGTATCCTTTTCTCTCTAATATACCCATAAAATAAGACTAAATGATAACGGGAAAGGTATTTCACATTTCCCAGTTACCAATTCTACTCTTTTTCTTTATGGAAACAGACAGCAAATGTAAAAATTCTTTTCTTTTAATTCCACTTGCACCTAAACTCTTTAAGTGATCAGTTTCCTGTTGGACATCTATCAGGTCAAAATCCCAGGTTGTTAATTTTTCAACAAGTTGCCATAATGCTACTTTCGAAGCATTCGAGACCGTATGGAACATTGACTCTCCGAAAAAAACGGTCCCAAGTGACAAACCATACAATCCTCCTACCAGTTTATCATTATGGCAAACTTCAACTGAATGTGCAATCCCCATTTCATGAAGCCTGACATATGCATCTACCATATCATCTGTGATCCATGTGTCTCCATCTTGCCCCGGTCTGGGAACTGAAGCACACTTAGTTATAACCTGGGTAAACATTTTATCGAATGACACATCGAATTTATTACTTATAACATCTTTTTTTAAGGTTTTGTGCCTTTTGAATTTATCCGGAAACAGTACCATCCTTGGATCTGGCGACCACCAAAGTATAGGATGCCCTTCATTATACCATGGAAATATGCCATTTGCATATGCATTAACAAGCCTTTCCGGTGAAAGATCACCACCGATTGCCAGTAATCCATCTGGTTCGGCAAGCTCCGGATTCGGAAACAGTATTTTTTCTGTTAGCTGGTATACAGGCATCTTATGTCTTTTCAACAAAATGGGTGTAATTTACATAATACCTCAAAGATGTTATATAGTTTCAGGTGAAAGTGTTTGCAAACTTCTCTTAATCTTATTAACAATAATCAAAACTTCGTTATCGGTAATGGTTAGGGGAGGAGCTATCCTGAAACTATTATTATTAAAAAGAAACTGATCAACAATTAGTCCATTCTGTTGAAACGAATATATTAGTTTACTTACATCGTACTCAGGACGTAGCTCAACTCCTACCATTAGACCAACTTGTCTTATTTCAAGGATTGTCTTTTCACCAGAAAGAAGTTCTGTAAATTTCGTGCCAGTTTCATTTGCTTTTTCATGAAGTTTTTCATCAAGAATAACGTCTAAACCCGCAAGTGCGGCTGCACAGCTAACAGGATGTCCTCCAAATGTTGTAATATGACCCAATACCGGATTATACGTTAGTTTGTTCATGTTCTCAACAGAAGAAATAAATGCTCCAACCGGCATACCGGAGCCCATGGCTTTTGCCAGGCAAAGTATATCTGGTATTACATTAAAATTTTCGAAAGCAAAAAGTTTTCCTGACCTTCCAAATCCCAATTGAACTTCATCAAAAATTAAAAGGGTACCCGTTTCATCACATTTCTTTCGAATGGCATGCAGCCAATCAATGTCGGGAATGATGATACCTGCTTCAGTTTGTAATGGTTCCATAATTATACCGGCAACTGATGAGGTTATAGCATCAACCACAGCGTGATCATTAAAATCGTAAAAATGAACATCCGGCAGAAGTGGTCTGTATGAATTCTTCATTTCTTCGTTGCCAAGAACACTTAATGCTCCGTGTGTACTACCATGATAAGCATTATTAAATGATATAATACCTGTTCTACCGGTAACTCTCTTAGCTAGTTTAAGAGCTCCTTCAACAGCTTCACTACCTGAATTAACAAGATAAACAGAATTGAGTTTGTCTGGAAGGTTTTCAACCAGTCTTTGTGTTAATTTAACCTGTGGTGACTGGATATATTTACCATAAACCATCAAATGCATATAGTGGTTCAATTGCTCTTTAATAGCTGTTGTTACTTTTGGATGGAGATGTCCTACATTACTAACTGATACTCCTGAAACCAGATCAATGTATTCTTTACCCTCTGAACTGTACAGGTAAATTCCATTAGCTTTGACAATCTCGATTGGCTCTTTTAAACTGGATGGAATTGCCAGATGATTTTTGAATATTTGGCGGTTCGATAATTGCATTATATCAAAATTTTGTGTTGTCAAAAATACGTAATAAAAAATCAATGGTCAGTTACTGAATCAAAATGGGATACATCAGATTTACTACAGATTAATTGGTGCCATAAAACCGATTAATAAGTCTTATGTATTGTTTTGATTGATATGTATTTAGTCGGATGTTTATGTGTAGGTGCGAACCTGGTTATGGTTGTCGGGTTTCTAATTATCAGTATCTTCAATATCAATATATTTTGAGATCATTTCTATCATATCAGAAGTTTTGTAGGGTTTTGCGAGTACTTCATTTATTCCTGCATCATAACAATTCTTCTTATCACTAACCATAGTAAAAGTGGTAACAGCAATTATTGGTATTGTGGATGATGAATCAGAATTTTTTTCGTATTCTCTTATTTTACGGGTACATTCAATGCCAGTCATTATTGGCATTTGAATATCCATTAAAATAAGATCATAGTTGCCTGTCAGGTAATAATCATAGGCAATTTTTCCATTCTCGGCAATGTCATAATCAAGATTATAACTTTTAAGAACGGCACACGCAAGCTTTCTGTTTAATAAATTGTCATCTACTACCAGTATCTTTATCTTGTTATTGCTTGCTACAGTATCCATATACAAGGGGTTTAATTGAAAAAAGCAATACGTATGCCAATAATTCAATATTAATGATACACAACAATATATATGTATGCTTATTGTAAACTTTATACAAAAATATCCAAAATCGGGAAATAATTTCCACTTTAACAAATAAATTAACAATTTTGATTTTATAATTTATTTGTTAATCGGGAAAATCCGGTTCAGAATATTAATTAAGTGCAGATTTTATTGTGTTAATGAGAGTCCTTTTTATAATTGGTTTCGTAATATACTCATCAAAACCTTCACCCAACATTACATTCCTGTTACCTGAAATGGCATAAGCAGTTTGAGCGATGAAAGGAACTTCCTGGTATTCGGGCCATTGTTTTCTGATTTCCTTCATTAAGCTTATTCCATCCCATGGCGCCGGAAGGTTTATGTCCATCAGGACAAAATCAAACTTGTTTTTACCCAGGTGTTTTTCAATAACTGATAATGCAGTTTTACCATCTTTCGCTATTTCAAGATTTTTACTTTTTTTCAAAATTTTACGGTACAGTATCTGATTCATTGCATCATCCTCAACAACCAAAACTGATGCTGTTTCCCAAGGCAATGCTGCTGAATCAGTTTGGGCCGGAGGTTTATTTTCTTTAATTTCTATTTCCGGTTTGCTCGCAGAAAACTTTAGAGGCAGGCTAATAGTTATTGTTGTTCCAGTACCTTTAACTGAACTAATCTCGATTGTGCCTGTTAGTTTATTTACCATTTTCTTTGCCAGTGGAAGACCAAGACCGGCACCCTGGTATGATGTTGAGTAACCTAGGCTTTCCTGCCTGAAAGGTTCAAATACCTCATCAATATAAACTTTGTCAATTCCAATTCCGGTATCAACTATAGTTATAATCAGGCTGTTTTTCTTGTTACTCAAAAACAGGCTCACTTTTATATATCCCTTTTCAGTAAACTTTACTGAATTACTGAGTATTAATGATAATACTTTTGAAAGCAATTCCCGGTCAGTATGAATATCAGGTACCTGTTTAGCATCAATTATTAACTTCAAACCTTTTAATCCGGCCTCGGCCTGATAATTGTTTACTGCTTCATGTATTAAATCAGCAGTATTGAAATCAGTTAATTCCAGTTTCATATTGTTAGAATTAAGCCTGCTGATATCCAATATGTTATTTAACAGAGAAACCAGGCTTAATCCACTTTCAGTTATACTGCTGGCAAACTCAAACAGGTCGTTTTCATCCATTAGTGCCAATTGAGTTTCCAATATCTCAGCAAAACCCAATATACCGCTCAACGGGGTTCTTATTTCATGGCTGATCTTTGATAGAAACATGTCTTTTAGGTAATTAACACGCTTAAGGCCTTCGTAAGATTTCTGTATTGAAATTTTGTTTAGGTTATTCGATTTAATTTCATCTTCGATTTCAATCAGCCTACTATTTGTTTTGGTTTTAATTTTTTCCTCCAACCCGGTAATATTATCCCTGAAAGCGATGATCTCTTTCCTGCATCTTTCCATGTTTATTAAATGGGAACTTTTTTGTTTTTTTATTCTAATCACAAGGAAAATAACCAACGCGATCAGTAAAGCAACCGGGAGTAACAAAAACACTAATGTATAGCTATAATTACCAGTTCCATCACTTTTAAACTCTTCAAGTAACAACATGAGTTCATTCACCTTATTGTTGTCATCGTTTTCAATGAGGTTAATATATTTATGTAAATATTCAATTGATTTTAGAGTATCGTTTAATGATAAATAATAATTACTGTAAGTAATCAGATAATCCGGGATCAAATGATGTATGGAATTTTCCCGGATAATCCTATCGGCCCTGTTAATCTGAAGCAAAATACTGTCGTTAGTACCTGATTTCATATTTAATTTACATATGTTTAACAGGTTAGTAGCCTGGTACTCACTATTATGAATTGCCGAAGACAGGTTTAAAGCCTTACTATAATGTTCAGTAGCATCATTAACACTGCCAATATTTTCAAATGATCGTCCAAGCAGCGTATGGCATAATATAATACCTGCTGTATCTTTCAATATGCCATATTCAGCCAGGGCAGAAGTTAAGAATACCTGTGATTTTTTGGGTTTGTTATCGTTGATATAAGTCAATCCAATATTTACCAGGATCGGAGGTAATGCTACAGTGTCATTTATGCTTTCATAGTAAGTCAATGCATTTTTAAGATGAAATAACGAACTAACTGCCTGCTTATTCTTTGACAGAATGATTCCATACTCTAAATTACAAGCTGCAATCAAGCTATCATTATCTGTAAGTGAAGCTAAGTTGTAAGCCTGGGTGATTGAATTTAAACTTAATACGTTATCATATTTTTTGAGTGTTTTGGAAAGGTCGAGTAAATATTTCGCACGGGAAACATCATCAGTAAGACTATCTGAGTGGAAAAAATCAATTGAGTTTATTTCATTGCACAATGAACCTGACATAAATAGTACAGTAAAAGCTACAATGAAATATGACTTTACTATTGTGAGATTCATATTAGCTGATTTATTTCATTTTATATCCAATGTATAACTTTTCATTAACATTAAGAGCATATTTATTTTCATTTACTGATAATTCCTGTCTTTCAAACGGATCATATAACAGTACTTTAAAACCAGCGTCTTCAAGTCTGTTTTTATAATCTTTTCCGTAGATCCTAACGTGATCAAACTGACCAAAATGTTTCTCCCTGTCTTTATGACCGGTTATTGAGTTGTCCTCATAAGTTGTATCCAGTTTTAAAGAAATGGGAACCTGAAGAATTGCAACACCTCCTTTTACCAAAACCCTGAATATTTCTGACATAGCCTTGCTATCGTCTGTTATATGTTCAAGTACATGGTTGCAAATAACCATATCAAATTCATCATTTCCATAGTGTAGCTGAGTCAGATCTATCGATTCGATGTTCTTATGATAGTAATATCCTTCAGCATACTTCGTTCCTGTAACATAAAGGATATTCTTTTGTTTTCTCAGCCTGTTGTATAAAGCGGGTTCGGGACTTACATGCAATACTCTCAGCTTATGTCCAAAAATGTCTGTATGATATTTGAGGTATTCAAACACAAGTCTGTCCCGGTCTGTGCTTTGGCAGTATGGGCAAATATTATTTTCTCTAAGACCGGAACCTATTATTTCTTTCTCTTTTATCACCTCAAGGTCAAATCCTCCGGGAAGCATTTTCCTGAAATTGTGATTACAGACAGGGCATTTATATCGATTACCATAGTAGAACAGGCATCTTAAAGCAAGATAGTATCTTTTGATTCTTCTGATCAAATTTCCTGGAAGAATATTTAAAAGTTTACGTTTCATTACCTTACCTGACTACAACAAAGGGTTTACTTGTGTTTTGATTTTTTGTTTCAATACTTAGTATGTATTTGCCGGCTGACAAATCTGAAACATCAATAAGTATTTCATCATTAATGGTTATGGTTTTCTCGTATCTGTGCGAATAAACAAATTCGCCTTCAATATTTGATATTGCTATTCTAAATGGATCATTCAGGTTAACATTTATTGGAACGTTAAGTATATCTTTCGCAGGAACAGGGTATAGTATTCCTAGTATTTCGTTATTTTCTCCTATTGATGCATGCGGATCGTGGCATTCGTATGCTCCGGCATCAAAATAGGTATGAAATGGTCTGAACCTGTCAAGTATATCAAAGTTAATACCCTCATTCGTCAAAGATATTCCATAATTTACTGCCGGTGAATCAGGTTTTAGATCATAATTATCCTGATTATGGTTTAAAAACCGGGGAATTGAGTTATCAACACTCAGATAATTATTGTTTTGAGTTATTTTGTTGGCAGGCACCATAATATTGATGTACGAATCATTAGCAAAACCCGGGTCGGTGATCAGGTTATTTGCTATATAACCCATAGCAGCTTCGTTATTATTGTAAGTAACTCCAAAAGATTTGGGAGAGATAATAGTGTTGCTATAAACTTTAAACGAAGAATTTGGTGCAGTTGTACCCTGTACAGTTCCTACATATATACCACTTTTATGATTATCTGGATTAAAAGGATCGTGTTTTATACCAGGACGTACAATTAGATTGTTAAATATTTTCATATCCCCAATTCCAAATACATCAATGCCATCACCGTAACCATCATGAATCTGGTTATTGTAGCAGTCGCATTTTGAACCTCCTCCAATTAATATTCCCGACATCTGGTAAAGTGTTTCTCTATGAGAGTCATTCCTGATAATGTTGTTGTAGATGCTACAATCAACTGGTGAAGAGCTAACCTGAATTCCATCCCAACCGGTATTTTCGACAATATTATTGTAGATTTCCACGCCTTCAATTACATGTGGTAATACCACTATATCATCACATTCATACACTGTTTGACCGGTATATTTGGAGCTTCCCACATAAAACCCCTCATCACCGGTATCGTGAACATAGCAGTCGTGTATTTTTATATTGTACATTGTAAAATTCTCTCTTGTTACAAGATCTGAACAGTTTCCCTGATAGGGTTCGGTTTTAGCATATATCCCACCAATAAGGGTAAATGCAACTTCAATGTTCTCAATTTCAATGTTAGTTGACCTGTTATCAACCGAAACTCCGGCACCTCCTCCAACTCTCGTTACCTGGATACCGTAAGTTTGTTCGCTGTCACCAGTTCCCGAAAAGATGATATGACTACAGTTGTCGAATTTTATTCCATAAACATGATCAGTATTTATTACAACGGCTCCATCCTTGTTAACAATTCTGACAGGTAGTTCTTCAGTGCCAACTATATTTCTCAGAAGCAGGTAATCTTTATCGCCTCCGAGAAGGCATATTTCATCACCAGGAGATATTTCATCTCCTTCGATAATTGTCTGATCGGATCCAATCTCAATTGAGCAGTTTCTTTGAGAGTATGCTGAAAATGAGATTATTAATAGTTGTATTATTGCTAGTTTTGTTAGTAAATTTTTCATGATCCTCTTTTTGCACGCTCCCAGTTTACACTTTGCTGACCTTTGAGATATCTGCCAAATCCAAGAAATACTGCATAATTCATAACAAAGAAGTAATAGGGAATAAACAACAACTTGATTTTAATTTTTTTGTTTTCAAAATACCACCCGAGGAGAGATGCTCCATAAAACAGCACCTGTGCATAGAATAATAATGTATAGATATTTGTAAAATTATCGAATCCAGCATTCATAGCCAGCAATATATTGGCTATTAGTATTAATGGTAGTGCAACCGGTGCAAGAGTCCATCTTAATACTCTGTGGGAAATATACTGAAAACTAAGCGTTCCGTATTTAAAAGGGTTAAGCAGCGAGCTGAGCCTTACAATCGATTGAATACCACCGGCAGCGATACGGATTTTTCTTTTAAGTTCTTCTTTTACGTTAGCTGAAGCACTTTCAATTGCATATGCTTCGGGGTCATACTGAATTGTGTATCCCTGCATAGCAATCCTCAATGAAACTATAAAATCATCAAGCAGTGTATCTTTTTCAACATCCTGAAACAGATCTGTACGAACTGCAAATAATTCACCTGCTGCTCCAACTACCGAGTATAATTCAGCGTCCCATTTTTTAAGGGTCGATTCATATTTCCAGTAAATACCTTCGCTTCCTACGGCTGAATCACTGTCTTTGCTGTAAATCCTCTTTTCACCGGAAACACATCCTACCTTCGGGTCTTTGAACATATTTACAATGCGTTGAACAGATTCTTTCCCAAGCATGGTGTTACCATCGGAGAAGATAATTATAGGTGTTTTTACAAACTTCACACCTCTGTTCATGGCACCAATTTTACCTCCCCTTGCATCTTCGTGATAAACTTCTACACCCTGATCCTTATATTTTCTAAGGATGTCAGGTGTACCATCATCTGAACCATCTGTAACCCAGACCTGTTTGATTTTTTCCTTTGGATACTCCATATCAAAGGAGTTTTTAATTTTAGCATCCACATAGTCTTTTTCGTTGTAGGCTGCCACAAATAGAGTTACTTCAGGTTCATAATCTTCATTAATTTCCTTTTTCTTACGGCATACAATCCTCTTAATTTTTATAAGAATGAAAAGAAGTATTCCATAACCCAGATAAGCATAAAATACGATAAAGAGTAATACCCAAAACGCTATTTCGATATAGTTCATAATTTGATTATTTGATTTTTCTTGCTCCCATATTAAGACCATCCACCTCCAGAAATTCGAATTCGGCAAGATTGTTAAATACTTCTTCAAGTCTTTCCCTGCCTACATGAATCGTTTCAATGACTACTAATATATTGGGGTGGTTTTTTATAAAATCTGCTGCTCCTATGAGTACATCAGGTTCCATACCTTCAACATCTACCTTCATGAAAACCTTCTCATCTCTTCCAATATTTAACTCTTCAAATATTTCATCAAAAGTGACAATATTTATATCCTCAAATTCAGGATTTTCGATTTCTTCGGTAATATCTGAATATTCCGTAAGATGAGATGCGCCAGTGTTAACCATGTCCAGTGTAAAGTTGGCTCGCGTTTTTGTTTTACCCAGTGCCAGAGGGTATGTAACTACAGTGTCCTGTAAGTTGTTAAGGCCCAGGTTAGTTATAAAAGCTTCGTAATTCGATTTTACCGGTTCAAATGCAATTGCCCGAAGACCGTTATTTGCTGATATTATGGAATATGTTCCTATGTTTGCTCCTACATCAAGAAAAACATCATAGTCATTTAGATGTTTGTAAACGAATCTTTTTACATTTTTTTCATAAGCATAATTGGCAAACTGAAAATCCAGAGTTCCCTTTCTTACCATAAATCTACCAAGACTACTTTTGTAAGGACGGGTTTTTCTTGTGGTTTTACCGGTTAAAATATATCGTATTGATGATAGTATATATCGAAACTCTCCGTGTTTAACAAAATCTTTTGTATAGTTTAAAAAAGTAATAATTTTTCCCATTATTGACTGTGTTGTTTAGTAATAGGTTGTAAGTAATTCAGTTAGTCTTAATTATTTATTGGTTATTTAATTTTTGCAGTATCTGGTCTTTCCCATATTTTCTTGTCATTATTGTACTGTTTTAAAATCCGCCCGGGATTACCTCCTACAATTGAATATGCCGGAACATCTTTTACGACTACACATCCGGCAGCAACAACTGAATGTTTTCCAACTGTAACTCCTGCAGTTATAACAGCATTTGCACCAATCCAAACCTCGTCTTCTATAACTATTTCAGCGGTGCTCACCTTTTGATCTGCGATTGGAATGCTTATATCTTCATAACTGTGATTTAATCCGGATGCAACAATGTTTTGGGCAAACATTATATCGTTTCCAATGGAAACAGGTCCTATAAGGGTATTGCTCATTCCAATTCGTGTTCTTTCTCCAATTATAACATCACCAACTCCATTATTAATTGTTGAAAAATCCTCAATTGTAGAATCACGTCCGATTTCGAAATTATTAAAAGGCATAACATCCAATCTAACACTTTTCCTGATCAATGACCTTCTGCCTCTCTTGTGCTTAAACGGATTTACAAACAGCTTGATCCATAACCTTGGCCTGGCCTGATTTCGTGGGGACAGTAACCAAAAGGCCAGCTTTTTTAATCCGGGATTTGACTTTATTTTCTCTTTTATACTCATTTCTCTATTTTTCAAGGTAAGTGTCAGCTATGGCCCTGTATATGTTGTTAACATTATTTTCCCAGGTATGTGTTTTTGCAAATTCAATTCTTTCCTGAGACTTACTTTCTGAATCCTCTTCAAGTGCATTAGCAATCAGATTTACATATTCATATTTGTCATTTGCAAGATATGTATATTTACTGAATACTTCCATAGTTTTTGTACTTGTGGCAACAACTGGTTTTCCCATAGCCAGGTATTCATCTATCTTGCGCGGATAATTACCAATAGTAAGTTCGTTTAATGCCTGCGGGTTAAGGGCTACATCGAAATAATTCAGGTATAGTGGCAGATCACTTTCCTTTTTTGAGCCAAGAAAACAAACATTAGGGATCCCATGTAACTTGCTTTCGGCAAAAACATTGTCTTCAGGGCCTACCAAAACAACACTCCAGTCGGGTTTTGATTCGGCAATGTGTTCTAACACTTCAATATTCAGTCTGGTACTTTTAAGGGCCCCTATATAACCAATAATTGGTTTCTTAACCGGCTTAATATCATCCGGGATATTTTTAACATTGTCTTTATTGAAAAGTGATATGTCGCATCCTTGCCCAACATATATTGAATTGGGGTTGCTTTTCTTTGCTATATCGTTCAGGTAAACTGAATTTGAAACAACCAGATCTGATTTTTCCATTAACCTGTCTTCAAAATAAGAACCATTCTTCCTGAAAAAATCTGTCGCTCTCATATTATCACGGGTATAATATATGAGAAGATCAGGTTGAATTAATTCTTTGAAGTTGAATGCCCTGAAAAAATCACTGTCGTTAAATATTATTACATTTTCAAACCCAAGCTCTTTTATTGCCGGTTTTACAGCATTTGCATATCTACGGTTATTAATTGAATTTAAAAATGAAAAAACTGGTCTGAATGATATTTTGCTGATTGATTCCAGTACAGTTTTAGGGTTCAGGTTCCACATGTTGTCATTAACCTGAACAAGACTATCAATTTTACCTTCCAGAACCTGTTTTCTTATATTGATCAGCGGATTTGATCTTTCACGTAACAAAGTTAACCTGTCAACTGGATAATTAACATATAATACACGATTATTTTTGGCAAACTCATAGGCAATATTAATACAATTACTACCTATTGGCGAATCCAGGCTTTGTAACCCATGAACAATTATATCCCGTCCTTTGATCACTTTATTTATGCTCTATTAAGTTGATTCTTTCCTTAATTTCCAGGTATCTTCAATATAACCGTAAATCTTACTTACAAAATTTTCCCAGGTGTGTTCTTCTGCAAAGGCTTTTCTCGACTTCTGCAGTTCGGGAGAATCTTCACCGAGGGCTTTCTCTATTTCAGTTACATATTCTTCTTTTGTAGTTGGCAGATAAGTATGGTCTTTAAAATAAGCCATAAAAGTAGTTTTTGTAGCAACAGTTGGCTTACCCATTGCCAGGTATTCATCAATCTTAAGAGGATAGTTGATATCGGTAATAATATTTACAACCTGGGGATTTAAGCATACATCAAAACCTTTTATGTATCCTGCTAATTCATCAGGACGCTTCTTTCCCAGAAAATATACATTGTCAAGTTCATGTAATCTGCTTTTTTCAAAGCCCTCGTCTTCAGGACCAACAAGTACCAGACTCCATTCTGGCTTTTGTTCTGCAATATGTACCAGAACTTCGATATCAAGCCTAATTGTTGTGAGAAATCCAACATAGCCTATAATCGGCTTCTTAATATCTTTAACATCGTTCGGAATTGGTAATGTGCCGTCATCATCATTGTACATTTTAAGATCGCAACCTTGCCCGATCATATACGATCTTGGATTGGTCTGACGTTCATAATCAGCAAAATAATCGGAGTTAGCAACGGCAAAGTCAGCTTTTTTTATTATCTGTGGCTGTAGCCTGGTTCCATGACGCTTATGATAATCAACATGAATAACCGCGTCTCTCAATAAGTAAACGAAAACATCGGGTTTCAGCATTTCTTTGAAATAGAAACCTGTTATCATGGAATTGTCGTTAAACAAAATAAAATTTTTAAAGTTAAGCCGGTCAATGGCTTTTTTTACTTCACGGGCGTATCTTTTATCGTTTATTTTGTTGAAAATGTTGAATAGCCATGCTGATCTTATCCAGTTTATTGATTCAACAACCGTTTTGGGATAAAGAACCCAAAGGTTATCATTTTCCTGAACAAGATCATCTTCTTCACCACTGTTGATTCGGAGACGCTTTTGAATTTCAGGTTCATTTTTCTGGAATAATACCGAACTTCTTTGCATGGGAGGGTTTACATATAGTACCCTGTTATTCTTCGACATTTCGATTGCGGTATATTTGCATGTACTGGCAATGTTATAATCCCATGCCTGCAGGCCATAAACAATAATATCTTTATTCTTAACCATTCCAATAATTATTTTGTGTGGTGATTATTATAGACTTCATTATAAAGTTTCAGAACATCAATTGCCATATTTTTCCATGAGAATTTCTTCGACTGCTCAGTGCCTTTTTCAATTAATTCTTTCCGTAAGTCGTTATCGTTTAACAATTTGATAATACCTTCAGTAATTTCTTCGGGTTTATAAGGATCAACAATATAAGCGGCATTTCCTGATACTTCCGGCATTGATGAGGTATTTGAAGTAATTACCGGTACAGCGCATCGCATAGCCTCAAGCATTGGTATTCCAAAGCTTTCACGTAATGAAGGATACAGAAATATTCTACACATGTTGTAAATCGCAGGGAGGTCTGTATTAACAACATAACCTGTAAGGATTATTCTGTCAATCAAACCTTTGTCACCTATGTCAGAAAGTATTTTGTCAAGCGCAGATTTTTCATAATCAAGCATAACCAGATATATATCATCACCGGTTTTCTTAAGATACTCTGAGAATGCTTTTAAAACACCGGGTGTATTCTTTTTAGGGTCAGTATTTCCAAGGAAGAAAAGAAAATTATCAGGGAGATTATACAATGCTTTTACTCTGTCGAGTTCTGTTTTATCATCAATCTTTCTAAAATGTTCAGTAACACCGTTGTAAATAGCAACCAACCTGTTGTTATCTTCAGGTATTTTAAAGAAATCCCCGATACGTTTGCGTTCGAATTTCGAAACAGTAATTATCTTATCGCTTATCTTAACAACTTTTGGTACATTCCATCTACGGTACATATTACCGAGTTTCTGATACCATGTACCTCCCTTCTTGAAAATACTAATACTTTCCATATAGATTATATCGTGAAGGGTTGTTATAAGCGGCATTCCAGGTGAAATAGGAGCAGTATTACTTGTACAATGCAGTATATCGCATCCTTCCTGTTTAGCTGCTTTTGGAAGAGCAAACTGTTCCCATGTAGGATAGGGGCCACCCCCAAGTTCAACAATTTTAAAGTTTGATGTTTCCTTCAATGCCCCGGTATCTTCATCGGGTTTAACAAAAACAACATACTCATTTTCATGATCCAGTTTTTGAAGCTCGTTTATTAACTCCAGCACAACCATATCCATGCCATGCTTTTTCTTTCTAAATAATCGTTGTCCTTCAATCGCTATTTTCATATTTTGCCGGTATTATTTTTCTTTCTTTTTATTTGGAATGCATTATAAGTGTGCTTTGTATGTATAAATCTCTCATTTGCATTTCTTATCCGGATTAATGAAAGGCTCATTAATAAAAACCCCTTTGGCAGCACCAGTACCGCTTTTAATGTTCTAAAAGTATAAAATTTTTTTGGTATTGAGAATAAAAAAACCAATATTAGTGCTATTAATGCTACTAACCACAGCATAAGCCATTGATTTGAACTAGTCAAATATGAAAGTATTGGCATAATTGTCAGGATACCCAATAATATTATCCTGGGTGGTTGTAAATACAAAAGTGATTTAAAAAAGTACTCAAAATTGCCATTTCTTAACATCATTTTTGTAGCTGGTAAAAATTTCTTCCCAAAAAAATAAAACTGGGCTGATAACCATCTCCTGCGCTGTTTGGAAAAAACTCTTGCGTTTTGAACTTTTTCGTCGTAAACATAAGCGTTAGGTAAATATTCTATTCTGTTCCTGTCACTTAGCAATCTCATCTCAAGCTCTTTGTCAAATCCTCCAACAACCTCAATTTCTTTCATCATTGATTTGAATAAACCATAATCAAAAGCCATTGCAGAACCAATTAAAAATGACGATAATCCCAGAACTCTTTGGCCTTTCCTAAATATATTATTGTTGATCTCTTCACTTATAGCATCAAGTATTGCAAAGTTGGTATTCAGATTTTTTGCAACTCTGTGACCCTGAACTGCAGTAAAACCTCTGTTGAAAGCATCATTTATTTTAATCAAAAAATCAGTTTCCATCAGGTTATCGGCATCAAGTATACAGGCAATATCATAATCATCATCCAGATTTCTAAGTGCGTAATTTAATGCCCTGGATTTTGTACTGATCTCAAAATCCTTTGCAAATAATATAATATTCTGATCCTTCATTTTTGCCAGTGTATCCTGATTGAATGAATCTGCAATAACGATCACATCAAATTTATCTTTAGGATAGTTATGGTCAAGAGCATTGTTAACAACTTCAATTATTACATCATCTTCCCGATATGCAGGTATTAATAATGCAATTTTGTTGTTTTTTCCATTCAGTCCGGGTTGTGGTTTATAACTGAAAAGACCTGCAAATGAGAATACCAGTAAATAGCTTACCGATATAGCAATATATATATAAAATACCAACTGAAATACTCCAAGAATAAATAGTAACTCATTTTGTATCATAATCTTGGGTTTTCATGAATTTCAGATGAAACGATATTCTTCAAATGCCATCCAATTGCTCTGTAATAAGCAAGAAAAGGTTTTACTTTTCCTTTTAACAGATATTTGAATGCATTTTTAGGAATAGCAACAAACAACTGGTAGCCTAAACTCAGGTAGAATTCACGCCCATGAATGTTTCTCCGCATGAATACTATTCTGTTACGATTTAGATAATAAATTTTAAGGGTGCTTAATTTTCCTGTTGATACAGATTCCTTATGAAGTACAAATGAGTTATGTACATAATGTATTGAATAGCCGGCATTTGTAATTCGCGCACACCAGTCAGCCTCTTCGTAGTACAGGAAAAAGATGTATGACATCAATCCTACTTCTTTAACAACACGAATTGGTACCACCATAGCTGCACCATGGGCATATGCTGTTTCCCGATCTTCATTATATTGGCCTTTGTCCTTTTGCCAGTAGCCTATTGATGCGTTGCGCATAGTAATATTATTGATAGGAGTAAAACCGGCATATTGTATTGTGTCGGGCTGATAGTAGAACTTTATTTTTGGACTAACTGCACCGATCGAATGATCATTTTCCAGCTTTTCAATCAATGGCTCCATGAAATCCACAGGTACTTCAATGTCATTATTCAATAACATAACATAATCACCCTTTGCCCTCATAAGTCCAAAATTATTACCGGCAGCAAATCCATAGTTAATTGGATTCTGTATGAATATTATGTTTGGAAACCTTTCTTTAATTATTGTAGGGTCATCTTCCGTTGAATTATTATCTACAACAATAACTTCAAAGTTTGGATAGCTTATTTTGTTAAGTGATGTGAGTAATGCACAGGTAACTTCCGATTGATTGTAGTTAACCGTAATTATAGAAACAAGTGGATAATATGTGCGTCTTGAAGACATTATAGCCTGTAGTGTTTATTCTTCTGACTTCTCATCAACATGTGAATGTGTTGTATGTAAAAATTTCTTAGTTGCTCCCTTTATTCTTAGAAGACTTAAAATCATTAATAAAAATCCATGTGGCACCCTCATCAATGCCCAAAATGTTTTGCGATTGTAGAATCTGACGGGTATTGAAAATATCAGCGATATAATTGTTAGTACTAACAATGTGAGCCAGCAGTAAAATCCCGGAACAAAGTATGGCTGCAGGAAGCTG
Source organism: Bacteroidales bacterium (assembly GCA_028277395.1). Lineage (GTDB taxonomy): Bacteria > Bacteroidota > Bacteroidia > Bacteroidales > F082. Next base: position 31,074 of record JANQGJ010000003.1, read on the forward strand.
AAGACTGGTATAAGAAGGAGTGCTGAAAATCCTGTAATAATTCCAAGTATTCCGGTAAGAAGTATCCTTGGAGGTTGTATCATTTGTAGCACTTTATCAAAATAATCAATATTACCTGTTAATATTAAATCTTTCAGTCCGTCTAAGAAATGACTTCTGAAATAATCTAATTGGGCTGCAATCCATCTTCTACGCTGGTTTACAAATACATCTGATTTTGATGTTTTTTCATCATAGATCAATGCTCCGCTGACATACTCAATCTTGTATTTTTGTTTTAACAATTTTAGCTCTACCTCTTTATCTTCTCCGACAGAATCAACTGTTGCCATAGTTTTTTTTAACAGTCCATAGTCGAGTCCCATACCTGAGCCAATTAATGCTGACGACAATCCCAATACTCTGTGACCTTTACGGAATATGTTATTGTTTATTTCTTCACTCATTGCATCCAGTATGGCAAAATTTGCATCCATATTCTTGGCAGTACGATGTCCCTGGACTGCCAGATATCCCCTGTCAAAGGCATTATTTATTTTATGTAGTACATCTTCTTTCATAATGTTATCAGCATCCAGAATGAAAGCAACGTCATAATCATCACCGATAATACTCATGCATTTATTAAGAGCTTTTGATTTTTTACTAATCTCAAACTCTACAACAACAACTCTGATGGGAAGTTTATTTAAAGCATCAAGCGTACTATCCTCAAATGAATCAGCAATAACAATGACTTCGTATTTATCTTTGGGATAGTTTTGATTAAGAGCCTGTTTTGCAACATTTACAATTACAGCATCTTCTTTATATCCTGGTATCAGAACTGCAAATTTTCTTTCTCTGCTAACATCATTTTTATGCTTATCCCTGTAGAATAATCCCGCAGTACTAAATAAAAAAACATATAAAGTTGCTGAAACCAAATAGAAATAGATCAGTATTTCTATGGCATTAATAATGTAAATAACTATGTCCATTTATTTTTTAATTGTAAAGTTAATAAATATCACTGACTTATGTCAATTACTAAGCTTTGGATTATGCTTGATGTTTTTGTCAAAAATATGTAATAAAAACCAGAAGTAGGCATTTATAAATGCTTTTGCATTTTTTGTTTCACCTTTGATCATAAACGAAAGGACATTTTTTGGAAGAGCAAAAGTATATAGGTAAAGGGTACTTATTATGATTTTTGGCAAACCTATATTTCTTCTCATATAAATCAATCTTCCACGGTTATTGTAATATGTGAAATTCGGACTGTTCTGTCCGGTTGTTACAGAGTCTTTATGATACACTTTAGCATTATGGACAAAACCAATTTTATACCCATGATTTCTTACTCTTTTTCCCCAGTCCATATCTTCGTAGTAAAGGAAGAAGTACTCACTCATTAATCCTATTTCCTCCAGTACCTTCCTTGGAAACAGCATTGCAGCACCATGGGCAAAAGCTGAAATGGTATCCTTGTCATATTGTCCTGTGTCAGGCTCATTATAACCAATTCCTCTGTTTCTGATTGTAATTTGGTTGAAGTTGGTATAACCGGCAAACTGGATATTTTGGGGTGGGTCATAAAAGTAAATTTTCGGACATACTATACCAATTTGTGGATTGTTTTGTAGTTTTTTTATTAATGGTTCCAGGAAGCCGGGATCAACAATAATGTCATTATTAATACAAAGGATATAATCTCCTTTTGCTATTTCGAGACCACGATTATTAGCACCTGCAAATCCAACATTTTTCTCAATCCTGATGTAGTTGTAATCAGGGTAACTGTTTTTCAGTCTGTTATAGTCTTCTACCTGAGAACCATTGTCAACTACTATATATTCCAGATTAGGGTACTTTACTTTTTGCATTGAATCGAGAAATTCGATTGTATCTTGGCTATGGTCGTAGTTAACTGTTACGATTGAGACCAGTGGTGAGTTTGGTGCTTTTTCGTCCGTCATATTATGTGCTAGTATTTATCCTATCTGTAGTTAATACATAATATATATTATAACCAAAGATAGCTTATTTTTTTAGACCTCAAAAATTATTATTAGCTTTGTTGAAAAACACTGAATTATGAAGGTTGTAATCCTGGCCGGAGGCCTTGGTACACGAATTAGTGAAGAAACCGATATTAAGCCCAAACCAATGATTGAGATAGGAGGTAAACCTATTATCTGGCATATCATGAAAATATATTCATATTATGGATTCAATGATTTTATAATTTGTCTGGGATATAAAGGTTATATGATCAAAGAGTACTTTGCGAATTATTTTGTACATCAGTCGGATATTACAGTTGATCTTTTAAATAACAGTTATAAGGTACATTCTTCGCATATTGAACCATGGAAAGTTACTCTTGTTGATACAGGTTTGAATACGATGACCGGTGGAAGGATTAAACAGATCGAGAAGTATGTTGATAATGAAACATTTATGTTAACATATGGTGACGGAGTTGGAGATGTAGATATTACTAAACTGGTTGAGGATCATATTAATTCGGGTAAATATGCCACGGTAACAGCTATTCAGCCAAGGGGAAGGTTTGGTTCTATTGATATTGATAATGACGGTATTATTCGTGATTTTGAAGAAAAACCTAAAGGAAGTGCATGGGTAAACGGTGGCTTTTTTGTACTTGAACCGGAAATATTCAATTATATCGATAATACAAATATGGCAGTCTGGGAAAGATCACCAATGGAGAAGCTGGTGAAAGACGGGCAGTTAACAGCTCATAAACACATAGGATTCTGGCATTCGATGGACACTCTAAGAGATAAAATAGAGTTGGAATCATTATGGAATAGCGACAATTGTAAATGGAGAATATGGGAATGAAATTACCTGATTCAGGGTTTTGGAAAGACCGAAATGTATTCATTACCGGTCATACCGGATTCAAGGGTGCATGGCTCAGTGTATTTTTAAGAAAACTGGGTGCAAATGTTTATGGTTATGCTCTTAAACCTGATACAATGCCCTCATTGTACCATGAATGTAATATTGACTCCATGGTATCCTCTACGATTGCAGATGTTCGTGATATCTCCAAATTAAAAGAAGCGCTTATAAAAGCTGAACCTTCCATTGTTATTCATCTTGCTGCTCAGCCTCTTGTTCGAAGATCTTACAGAGAACCTTTACATACAATTGAAACAAATATTTTGGGCACCGTTAACTTATTTGAATCTGTCCGTTCCATAGATACGGTTAAAGCTGTTATTAATGTAACCACAGACAAATGCTACAAAAATGATCAGGGAGTAACTTCATTAACTGAAGATGACGAATTGGGTGGCTATGATCCCTATTCTGGTAGTAAGGCATGCTCAGAGATATTAACATCAACGTATCGCAACTCTTTTTTTAATATAACCGATTACGAAAAACATGGAGTAGCAATAGCATCTGCTCGTGCAGGTAATGTTATTGGAGGCGGCGACTGGTCTGAAGACAGATTGATCCCTGATATAATAAGGGCTATTGACAGATCTGAGGATATTTTATTAAGAAATCCGGATGCTGTAAGGCCGTGGCAACATGTACTTGAACCATTAACAGGTTATTTGCTTCTTGCTGAAAATCTGGTTTACAACGGACAGGAATTTTCAGGTCCATGGAACTTTGGATCTGATGAATATGACACTAAGAATGTACTTTGGATTGCTGAAAAACTTCTTTCAGAGATTGGTAATAGTTCAACAAATATTTTTATCGATGGAAATTATAATCCTCACGAAACCATGATGTTAAAACTAAACAGTTCGAAAGCTGTTTCCAAACTGGGTTGGGAACCCAAATGGGATATTGTGAAGTCGTTACAGTCAATTGCAGATTTCGTTGATTGTTTTAATAAAGGTGGAGATATACTTGAACAGCTAAATTCCCAGATTTCAGATTATCTGAATTAAATTCTGAACAATGAAAATATGTGAAACCGGATTTCAGGGAGTATTTGAAATAATATTAGAACCAATAAAAGATGATCGCGGATTATTCGTCAGATCATTTTGTAAAAATGAGTTGTCAGTTTGTGGACTTAATAGAGAGATAGTTCAGATTAATCATTCAATATCAAATAGGAAGGGGACGTTCAGGGGATTGCATTATCAGAAGAATCCATATAGTGAGATTAAAATTGTAAGGTGCCTGTCAGGTACTGTTTTTGATGTAATTATTGATTTACGTAGAAATTCAGAGACATTTTTGGAGGTTTTCTCAATTGAATTATCAGCAGAAAAGTTTAATATGCTATATATTCCCAAAGGATTTGCTCATGGTTTCCAGACACTTACGGATGATTGTCAATTATTATACCTCCATAGTGAGTTTTATAACCCAGAAAGTGAAGCAGGATTAAATTATTTAGATCCCATACTTGATTTAAAGCTACCTGTGAATGTAACTGAGATATCTGAAAGAGATAGAAATTTCAGTTTTTTAAGTTCAGATTTTAAAGGAATTTAGATTATGAAATGTAGATTTTGCAAAACCAATATAGTACATACATTCATTGATCTGGGTACATCACCACCATCGAATTCATTTCTTAAAAAGGAAGATATGAATTCTGAAGAAGTTTACTTTCCATTAAAGGTTATGGTTTGTCATAATTGCTTGCTTGTGCAACTTGATGAATATAAAAGCAACAGGGAAATATTTAATGATGAGTATGCTTATTTTTCATCGTATTCACAAAGCTGGCTTAAACATGCCCGTGAATATGTTGAAATGATTATTGAAAGGTTAATGCTTTCCAGGGAATCCAGGGTTATTGAAATCGCATCAAACGACGGGTATTTACTGCAGAATTTTGTAAAGTCGGGGATACCATGCCTGGGTATTGAGCCAACTGCAAATACAGCTGCTATTGCTATGGAAAAAGGTATTGACACTATTGTCGACTTTTTTGATGTAGACCTGGCAGAAAGGCTTTCTGGTGAGGGTAAAAAATCAGATCTCATCATAGGTAACAATGTTCTTGCTCATGATCCAAACCTGAATGTACTGGTTATGGCTCTTAAAATTGCCCTGAAAGAAACAGGGGTTATTACTATGGAGTTCCCACACTTGCTTAACCTTATTGAGCAAAATCAGTTTGATACAATTTATCATGAACATTATTCATACTTTTCGCTGTATTCGGTAATCAGAATCTTTGAATTTCATGGACTGGAAATATTCGATGTTGATGAAATACCCACTCACGGAGGTTCATTAAGGATTTATGCAAAACATGTGGGAAATCTCTTACATAAAGGTAGTAATTCAGTAAATGAAGTATTAAATAAGGAAAACCGTGCCGGATTGCATGGTATTGACGGGTATAAAGAATTTCATGAGAAAGCCGGTAGTTGCAAAATAGAATTTCTTGATTTTTTATTGAAATGCCGTTCGGAGAATAAGAAAGTTGTGGGTTATGGTGCTGCAGCTAAGGGAAATACATTATTAAATTATTGTGGGGTTAAGAATGATCTGATCTCTTTTGTTGCAGATGCTTCCGAATTTAAACAAAACAGGTTCCTGCCGGGGAGTAGAATTGAGGTTGCAGACGAAGCCAGGTTAAAGATGTTTAAGCCTGATTATGTGATAATATTTCCATGGAATATCAAGGATGAGATAATGTATCAGCTTGAGTATATAGAGGAGTGGGGTGGAAGGTTTGTGATCCCGATACCAAAACTCAGTATAATATGAAAAGAGTATTAGTTACCGGTGCTACAGGTTTTCTTGGGAACCATGTTATTAATAACCTGTTAAATTACAATTGTAAAATTATTGCCACATCAGTTGAGTCAATGGATGAAGCGAAAAAACAACCCTGGTTCAAAGATGTTGATTATGTTAGCCTTAACCTTAATGATAATATCAATGACTATAACCGGTATTTTGATCAACCTGAGATCCTGATACATTTAGCCTGGGAAGGTTTACCAAATTATAATGAACCTTACCATTTGGAAAAAAATCTTCCAAACAGTTACTGTTTAATCGAAAATATGGTTTCAAACGGATTGAAAAATGTATTGGTTGCGGGTACATGCTTTGAATATGGAATGGTTGAGGGATGTTTATCAGAAGATATGATTGCCAGACCTGAGAATAACTATGCTGAAGCCAAGGATAGATTGAGGAAACTGATTGAAGTACTGCAGGATAAGTACATTTTTAATTTGACATGGCCAAGGATTTTTTATATTTATGGACCAGGTCAAAGTCCCGGTTCATTATTAGGACAGTTGAATAGAATAGTTGAAAGCGGGGGGAATATATTCAATATGTCCCCGGGAGATCAGATCAGGGATTTTATCAAAGTTGAGGAAGCTGCAGGAATTATAGCCAAACTGGCTTTAAACGAAAAAAATAACGGGATTGTTAACTGTTGCTCAGGAAACCCGGTTACTGTATTAGAATTTGTACAAAATTATTTAAAATCAATTAATTATAAATTAAACCTTAATACTGGATATTATGATTATTCGAAGTTTGAACCAATGAACTTCTGGGGAAGTACTTCAAAACTTGAGTCAATCATCTTTTAACTGAGGTAATCCGAAAATATTACCACTGTGATGAGTAAGATTCCACCATACAGCTTTCCAGTAAGCCCATACATGATCAAGTCTGAATTTCATCAGATAACCTAACGTAATACGTGGTGTTGTAATAAAATAGATGTATAGCAGAGCAAAAAGTTTTTGCAGCCCATGTGTATTTCTACGGGCAAATAATATCCTGCCTCGTGTTAAGTAATAAATCTTGAACGGACTGTCTTTACCGGTTGAAATAGATTCCTTATGCAGTACCAATGAATTTCCCTGGTAATAAATCTTATATCCTGCTTTCCTGATATGTGCTGCCCAGTCGTGTTCTTCGTAGTACAGGAAAAAAATGTCTGCCATCATTCCTACACCTTTTATTACGGATAACGGTACGAGCATGGCTGTTCCAAAAATAGAACCTGATTCGCAAACATTTGTATGTTCCCCATTGTCTTTTTTACCATAACCATAACTAAACAGTCGGGTGGTAATCATATTAAATTTGGTAAATCCTGCGTACTGTATAATTCCCGGTGAATGATAATACTGGACTCTCGGACTAACCATTCCAATATTGGAATCCTGCCGGAGTGTTTCCACTAATGGTTCCAAAAAACCAGGCTCAACTTCGGTATCGTTATTTATAAAAAGTACATATTCACCCCTGCAATAAGGCAATGCAACATTATTTCCACCAGCGAAACCAAGGTTTTTACCTGTTTTTAGAAGATTTATATAAGGAAACCTTTCTTTAATAACATCAGGGTTATCATTTGGTGAATCATTATCAACAACAAAAATTTCAACATTTTTGTAGGTAATGTTGGCAAATGATTTAAGAAATTCACAAGTAACCTCTGATTGGTCATAGTTTACTGTAATCACGGAAACTAAAGGCTGGTTTGATTGTACAGTCATATGTAATCGCTTTTATTTATGTTTTGTTTGCTAACGAACCAGGTGACTTTCCAACAGACACAAGATATGAGTATTCTCTGTCAAGTTGTTGTGCCATAAAAATAAATGCCCAGCTAAAATACACCAATGCACCTGTAGGCATCTGTCCAAGTACACCATTACCATAACTTGCACCCATTATTCCTGCATAGCCGGCAATCAGAGCTCCCAGAATACCTGCGAGCTCCACATTTTTTACTTTGACCATAACCAGGAAAAAGCCCTTAATAATGATATAAGACAAAATAAATAAGTGTAGTATTAATCCAACTATACCCTGTTCTGCCCACACCTGAACATACCAACTATCTGTAGCAACATTAGCAAGGAAACCTTCAGGAGAGAAACGGAGTCCCCAGTTACCTGCACTTCCAATTCCTCCACCAAATGGCTTATCAGCGAGGTACGTTTTAAGAATTGCCCTGTTTTCAAGACGAACCTGATAAGAGGCATCCTGCTCGGGGCGGAACGCAGTTCTCATTCTTGCGATCTGGTAATTGCTTTCACCGATATATGTATAGGCAAAAAACACATAAATAACAGACATAATTACACCACCAATAATTAGTACTCTTATGTTCTTTCTGAGAATGAGATAAACAATTCCACCTATCATTGGAACGATAATCGCACCACGTGTACCGGAGATCATCATTCCCCAAAAGCCCATAATACCCACTATCAGAAAGAAAATTTTATTGAAACGACCTTTTATACTTGCTGCCACAAGTATGCCTACGATTCCTGCAGCTCCCTGGGCTGCTCCAAATTGTCCCGCATCACTAAAAAAAGAGAAAACACGTAACTGTCCGTTAATTATGTGTGTTACAGCACCAATTGTATCAAGCCAGAATTGTTCAGCGAAATCGAGTCCTATGTAAAGCTGTTGTAAACCCTTTAACGTTCCCAGGATTGTAAAAAAGCCCCACACGTAAAGAAATACGAACAAGTACCTTAACCGTTTAAAGAGCATCAATGCCAGTGGTACCAGCAATATGGGGTACATGGACATCCCCCGCATTGCGTAGAACCAGGCTGTTTTGCTTAGTGCCTGGGGGTTAAATAATTGAAGGACTGCATATGCGAACCATACAAATAACAAGTAAGTTATATCACGGTTAGCCTGGTCAAAGTTTATTTTTTTATAAAAGTTTTTAAAGAAAATAGCAACAAATGAAATAACCAACAATCCGTCAACTCCCAATCCGAGAGGTACTCCTACCAAATACCTTGTGAGACCAATAGCGACAAATGAGAATACCAATAGTGTACCAAGTCCCAGAGCCGGATGGTTAAATAATCTGTTTAAGAAAATTAAACCGGGTAATAAACCAAGCAGGGCTGCGACAGTCATTAGTCCTCCTTTGGCAATCACATAGCTTAAAATTACTGATAAGATAATAATACCAATAATAACAACCGGATCTTCCAGTTTTGCGGCCCCTGTTCTTCCTTTTAAAGACTTAAACATAGGAGTTAAAAATAGTAATTTTATTTATATTGAAGATGCAGATATCTATTGGTTATTAATTCTGCGTTTTACAATACCTTCAAAGAATGTCAGACCTCCTGAAAATACCTTTCTTAAACTTATATCAAGCTCCTTCTTTAAATAATAACTTCCTACAAAAATACCTATTATGGCAAACAAAATTGTAATTACTGCAACCATATTAAGTACAGATATCATTGTAAAAACAGAGGCAGTTTCAGAAATAATAAGCGGGTTTGTGTATCCAATGAAAAGCAGTGTTACAAACGATACAACATATGCCAGATAATACATTCCAAATACTACAATTGCATCTCCAATTATGTTTGACATAGTCATATAAACCACCTTGATAAAGTTTTGCTTGGGCATATTAACACTATCCAGAGCAACACCGATGAATCTGTCTATGGGAAGAAGTAGTCCGTAAAAACAAAACACTCTGAAGACGCTAGCTGTTTCCCTGTATTCAGGTCCGCCAAGTATTGTTACAAATTCCTCAGCAAATATGAAGCAGAAAGCCATTACCGGGATTAATATATAGGTTAAACCACCGGCATTTTGGTAAAATATTCTCATTACCTCTTTCTTTTTCCCCTCAATACTTGCTTTTGACATCTTTGGGAATGCTGTCATGGCAAAACTTCTTACTGGTATCTCAATAATTTCTGTGAGTTTTAAAGGAATACTGTATAAAGCAACACCGGTAACACCTAAAAACGGACTTAATCCAAGAATAAATGTGTCAGCACTACGTAATAAATTTGCACCTATCAAAGTACCCGAAGTATATTTACCAAAATTCAGGATTATTTTATTTGTACGTTGCTTTGCACTAAAAATATGAAGTATACCGTCCCAGTTTAAGAAAGATGCCAATAACGAGCTTATTAGGTTTGTAATAATGTATGCCCACATTATAACAATTATCCCTGATTCGAACATGAAGTAATTTACAATAAGAAACAACATGAAAGAGCCCACATTTACAGTTCGGATAATGAGAATATAGTCAAACCTCATTTTTGCCTGTAACACCGATAAGGAGTTGTTAAATGGCAGATTGATTATCGCAACAAGCGGGAACCAGTCAAAAAACAATGAAAATCCTGATTGCTCAATACTATCCTTGAAAAAGTAATTAATTGCTACAATCACCAGGATCAGCAAAACTGTTGATCCGGCATTGATTACATAATTGGATCCCAACAGTTTCTTTCCTTCAGAATCGTCTGCTCCTGATAAAAACCTCACAATGGCAGTTCTGGTGATCCCAAAACGTAACATGTCGATGAAATTCAAAGTTGTAATAAACAATACCCATTCTCCAAACTCATTGGTAGGCAAACTTCTTACCAGAACTACAAAGGAAAAGAATCCCAGTACTGCCACTAACCCATTATTTGCCAGTGATAGAAAATTGTGATTTCTAAATATTTTAGCTAAGAAATTAGCCACAGGTTATGCCTTTCTATTGATATTAATGCGATATTTAAACGGATATGACATTATTTGCTTGATTTTTCCTACGGTATCAGGTTTTGTTCTTCTTGGTACATCAGAAAGCAATTCGTCCAGGTTATATAATTCGGTTTCATTAATTATAACCATTGGCTTATGTAATGCAATGTCTTCATATGTGGCAAGTGCGGTTTTGTCTGCTTTTGTAAGTGTATTGGTTGCATTTATAATGTATAACGACATATCTAAATTACCAACAAGCTTAAGAGGATAAGTATTGTAAACAATTGATGGTAATTCAATAAAAATATAATCGTAAGGTTTGTTATCCTTCCTTAAATAGTTTGAACTTATCAATTGCTGAAGGTTTTCTATTTCAATGAAATTATCGGTTACTTTATAGAGATACGAGTAATTATAATCATCTTTATCACTATCATCACCTGCATAGTTCAGATATAATACATTATCTCCTACTTCTCTTAAACGATTTACAATGCGTTCTCCAATCAGTGTTTTTCCAACTCTGTTTTGCGTACTGTAAATAGCAATTAAATAAGGTCCGTCATCTTTTTCACCAATCTCTTTGTTAAGCGATAGTTTAACGTTTTGTATAATTATATCAATTAGTCTTCTGCTGATAAAAGATAATTCATTGGCTTTGCTTCTTGAACTTAATCTGGGATAAGCACCGGCCAGTTTCATATTGGTAAGTTTAGCAACCCTTGAAGGGTTTTTCATCGATGTGTCGAAATATTCGAGTACAAGGATAATAAATGCAGTTAAAAAGAAACCAAATACGGCAGCAGCGAGTACAATAATTTTAGCTTTTGATGGATTCGCAGTGATGGGGAAAAATGGCTCATCAACAATTTTAATATTGGTCGACATTTCCTCATTTTGCTGTTTCATTTTTGCCAGGTTAAGGCTTCTTAGTAACTCAAGATATGATTGTTCTGCTACTTTTATCTCACGTTCAATTCTCTTAAGCATAGCTCCAAGTGGTGCAAACTTCTGGTAGGTTCTAACAAAGTCAAGTTTCCTTCTGGCAAGTACGATAAGTGCAGCTTTAGCTTCTTCCTGGTTAATTGTATTTGTCAGCCATTCTTCGAGAAGGGTTTTTATCGGAAGTCCCTGGGTCGAGTGGCTGTAAAGATAAAGCTGATCAACATAAAACTTAATATCATTCCTCAACTCAAGTTGTCTTGCCCTAAGCAGCTCAAGTTCGTCGCTAACCCTGTCATCATAATCAGCTGCAAGCTCATTTATAACGATACTTTCAGTTACCTGGCTGAGTTCTTTTTTCATCTGATTTACTTCATCACTTTTCAGATAGATACTGTCGCGAGCAGTCAGGTTAAGTTCAAGCTCTTTAAGAGAAGCCACAGAAGATGCCAGTCGAATCTGCTCATTCTGATAGTACAGGTCAAGATCCTCTTTCTGACCGGCGATTGCCTTACTCTGCTCGTAATAGTTGATAATATTATTTTTCATGTTAAACTTCAGCAATCTGTCTTCAGCGGCCTGAAGTTTTTTATCGGCAGAATCAACCTGGGCTTCAAAATACTTCACTACAAGGTTTGTTTCATTTGCCCTTAGTAGTTTATAGTTTTTCATAAACACTTTAGATAAGATCTTGAGTGTCTGCTGGCAAATTCCAGGGTCATCGCTGGTAAATATTAATCTTACAAGGTCACTATTATTTATCCTGTAAATCTGTATCTGCCCGATGGACTGTTCGCTGTAATGCCTGCTTTCTCCATAATGCAGCAATCCGTAAATATAATTGGTATCATTTCTTGTATAATACCTTGTCATATTAGCGAGTGTTTTCTTAAAATCCTCAGGTCTGACTCCGGGAGGTATAATTGGATCTTTTATAAACAATGAGTTATCACTGATACTCCTCCCACTTAATGTTTGTGTAGTTTTGGAATAGTCAGTTACAGGTTGATTTATAGTTGGTGTAATTCCTTCCGAAACACTTTTAATGGCATAATCGTATGAGTTATTGGAATTTCCTATTGCTGAACCACTTTGAATAAGTATTCTTTGTCCCGGTGTCAGTGATCTGTTATCAATACCATTGAGTTCCCTGAGTTTGCTGATGTTAACTCCATAGCGTTTTGCAATGGAATATAATGTTTCACCTGGTTTTACTATATGGAATTTACCATCAGTGGTAGTGTTCTTTTTGATTATTAACGACTGTCCAGGTGTAAGGTTAACATCCGACAGGTTGTTTAATGACATGATCTGACCTCTTGAAACTCCGTATCTGCTGGCAAGCAACTCAAGTGATTCACCCTGTTGAACAACATGATATGAGAAATTATCGTCATCGTTATCTACAACTGGCATGGCTTCTTTTTCAACACCGGAATAATCATGATCTGCTTTTGTTGGAGGTATTCCATCTCTGATTTTTTCCTGTGCAGCCCTGTTTTTCTTCTTATTTATCTCTTTTTCAAGCGATCTGATCTCTTTCTCAAGATTTTTGATCTGTTCTTCCTTTTCACGTTCAACACCTGATTTATTGTTTTTCACCACAAGGTCTTTTATCCTTTTTGGTGTTGTTGCCATCAGTCGCTGGTAGTTAGCCTGGGAAATATACTGAGGATTATATTCTTCGAGCGAAAGATCCTGGGTTAGCAATTGCAGTGATGTTTCAATAAGGGTTTGACGCGATTTAAGAAGGTTTATCATATTGTCAAACTGGGCACTTGTAGTGAAAAAGTCGTTTGTTCGTTGTGATGTTGACTCAATTGAATAACCGGTTGTGATACCAGTATAGATAACAGCCTCGGACTGATATACTTTTTGCTGGTTTCTTGTGAAATAATATGTAACCGCGGCAAATATTAAAGGAACACTAATTAATAATAACCAGTTTCGCTTAAAAAGTTTTAATATTTGAAGAAGGTCCATATTATGTTTTAAAGTTATCTAAGTACTGTAATAAGATTAAAATTCATACCGGTAATCACTTCCAGTGTCTGGTAGTTTTTGTTGAAATCAGCAATAGCCTGCTGATATCTGGTGGCTCCACTGGTTTGTATTTCTTTTAACCTTGTATATTCTGCAGTAGAAATTTCACCATTCAGAAATTCATTTTGTGCCATCTGCATCTGCATCATGGTAAATGTCTGGTAATCATTATAAATTCTTATAAGACTTTGCGCCTGTACAAGATCGTTATAAACAATTATTACCCTCTCCTGTAAATACCTGAGATTTATTTCTTTCTGTGTTAACGAAATTTCTATCCATTTCTTCTGTTTATTTATCCTGTTTCTTCTGTCGAATAGTGCACCAAGTGGCATTCTAATGTAGAACATAGCTGCGAAAGTTGTTCTGTAAGATTCGGATAAATAAAACCTGTCAGATCTGCTAAACTCATCTTTATCACGATAATCCCATCTGCCGACAACAGCATCAAGGTTGATACTTAAGTATTCAAGCCACTCACGTGCAGCAGTTATTTGTTCGTAATAATAATAGGTTGCTTTAAGATCTTCGTATTTTGCTGAAGGAGAGTTAAAACTGGCCGAGTCAACAAGAACCCTTAACGGAGGTAACCGGTCAGTAATATTGTCTGTAATCGGATTAAACAAAATAAGATCATCAGAATTACTATTCTGTCCAATTACACCGGAAAAGCATGACAACAATATGAAACAAAATATAATTCTAATCAAATAAACTCTCATCCTTCCTGTTGTTCTTTCTTCAAGTCTCTCAATTAGCATGCAATCTACTAAATAAATATCTGCTTGTAATTAAGTGATTTAATAGTTATTAATATTTTTTTAACAATTTCATTAAACATTTTCTTTTTGCAATAATGCTGGTATAGTCCTGAAAATCAATACTATATCTCCCCAGAACGAATAGGTTTCAGCATATTTATTATCAAGAGCTTTCCTTTCTTCTTCCGACATAACACCTTTTTTACCACGTAGCTCAACCTGCCACAGGCCGGTAATACCGGCAGGTCCCATAAACCTTGCACTCCAGTCATCAGATGTTAACTGCTCAGCTTCATAAAGCGGAAGAGGTCTGTTTCCAACAATTGACATGTCACCTTTAAGTACATTTATCAATTGTGGCAGTTCATCAATACTTGTATTTCTAATGAAGTTTCCAACCTTAGTTACCCTTGGATCATTTTTGATTTTCACAAAAGTTGAAGCATCCTGTTTTTTCTTCTGTTCTATATACCAGTTTTCACAGATTTTCAAACCTTTTATGTAAAGAACCGGCGAACAGAACTCATTCTCCGGTAGTTTTGCACATTCGGGGCAATCAGTATCAAATTCATCAGAGTCGGATTCATTTTGCGAATACTGGTTCAGGTGTTTCAAATCACCCAACCTGCTATCAGCTCCGGTAAACATGGATCTGAACTTCAAAAAATCAAATATTTTATAACCGGTACCTACACGTTTCGACTTGTATATTACTGCGCCTTTCGATTCCAGCCTGATAGCCAATGCTGTTAATAGCAATATTGGAGAAAGCAGCAGCAGGGCAGTAGCTGATACAATAATATCGAATGCCCTTTTAAGAAACGGAATTTTGTACTCTTTAAATGCAGAGTCAGGTCTCTTCTGATCTTTAAATGTTTCGTAATAATTTTTCAGGTAGGTGATTCGTACATGAAGCTTTGACAGATCAAACGGAAACAGGTATATGTCATCAACAATTGCCCTTGCATTAAAAGCAGCCTGTGTAATCTCCTTGTCTTTTTCAAATATGAAGACAATAAAAGGTGTTCTTACCAGATCAGTTAACCCCCTAATCATTTTACCAACTTCTATGCCATTCATTCCCTGCAATCTTGCTTCACAAACGATTGCGTCTGGTTTGTTACCTTCTTTAAGATACGACAATGCTTTAAGCCCGTTAGGCAACTGAACTATATTAAATTCGTCTTTTAAATCATAAAAAGCAGAAATTGCTTCAGGATTATTTCCAATGTAAAGTAGATTAAACACCTGGTATAAAATTGATGAACAAAATGTTAAGCTCCTCTCCGAATAATAAGATTCTCTATTCTGATCGCCAGCTCTTCAGGATTAAATGGTTTAACAAGGTAATCGTCAGCACCTAATTTCAAACATTTCACTCTTTCTGTGCTGCTCTCAATCCCTGAAAGCATAATAGTGGGTATATTTTGAAAAAATCCACTTGATCTGATATTACGTAAAAACTCATACCCATCAAGATTAGGCATTTGTATATCGGCTACAATCAGATCAGGCATATTTCCTTCCTCAAGATATTTCAGCCCTTCCTGACCATCATTGCATGTAATTACATCATAGGTCTTGCTTAGAAAATTTTCAAGCAACATTCTAATGCTCATTTCATCGTCAATAACAAGTATTGTTTTTTTCATACGATTATATTCTTTTTGGCATGTTTATATTATTCCTCTTAATTTATACAAAATTATGAAATTTATTACACATTCAAATATGTAAACATAAAGTTATTTACAGCCCGACGTTAATAACAAATACTATTTTACCACTGTAACTTTCTGAATTAAGCAACAAGATTTTTTTTGTTAGGTACCAACATCACCAACTGATCATTCACTTTGTTTCGTTTCGGATACTTTAACTGTCCAAACATAATCTGAAGGAGGGTTTTTCTTTACCGATTCCGGAATTGTAATTGTAAAACCGTTATCTGTAAGCTTCCACTTCAGAGGTTTGTTGTAGCCAAGAATTGTAACAATGGCATTATCAGTTGGTTGCTGTGATCTAATGGTAATTTTATCCGGCATTTCAAGTTCGTTTTCATCACATAAATAAAAGAAATAAGTATTACCGTTTTTTCCTCTTGTGATACAAATATTATCAACTTTTGCCGGTGTTACAGGACGACTGTTATAGATACCCTCACCATTTACTTTTATCCATCTGCCATATTCTTCCAATAGTTTGTAAGCTCCTGCCTGCCATTCACCATCAGGTGTTGGAGCTATGTTTAACAACAGGTTGCCGCCTTTGGCAACTATATCGACAAGTAACTGGATACCTTTATAACCAGACATATATTTTGCATCCTTTGTATGCGACCATCCACCTCCTGATATTATACATGATTCCCAGGGGAAAGGTAGTGGTTTTTCAGGAACCCTGTTCTCAGGTGTCAGATAATTTTGATTTTTTCCCGGAACGGCTCTGTCAACAACAATCAGCCCTGGCTGTACTTCACGTGCTTTTTTAACAAGATCATCCATTTTTATATCCTGGTTAATGATCCTGTGTTTTAAATAACCATTCGTATTGTTTTTGAGCTGATCGGTGTACCATTTCTTTATCTCATCTTTTGTCTGGATTCTTACCCATCCTCCATCAAGCCAGAGAATATCAATATTTCCATAATCAGTTAACAGTTCAAGTATTTGATTATGAGTAAAGTCTGTAAACTTATTCCACTTCTCAGGGTTTTCTTCAGGTTCGTAGTTTACATTCCTGTCCCTGGGAGGATAATATGGATCCCAATAATAAGGAGAATGCCAGTCGGGTTTGGAAAAATATACTCCAGTCCATAATCCTTCTTTTCGGAATGACTTAAATATCTCTTCAGTAATATTACTTTTTTTGTTTACAGAAAACTTACATCCCGGGTCGGTAATTTTATAGTCAGTATATTTTGAGTCGAACATGCAAAATCCATCATGATGTTTGGTGGTAAACACAACATATTTCATTCCTGCATCTTTTGCAGCCCGTGCCCACTTGTCAGGGTCGAATTTTACCGGATTAAATGTGTTCTTTAGTCCTTCATATTCGCGTAGATACTTAAAATAATCGTTTGGGTTTAAACCTTCTTTTCTTTCACACCATCCATATTCTTCCGGACAGAGTGACCATGATTCTACAATTCCCCATTGACTGTAAGGTCCCCAATGCATTAATAATCCAAATTTAATATCCTGCCACTGGTCAATTTTCTCAATTACGGCAGGATCGGTTTCAGGGTAATATTTTTCTTCATTGTGTTTATCCTGTGAAAATAATTGAACATGAATAAGTATCAGGGTCAGATAAATCAGTGATCTTTTCATAATAAAGTTTTTTTTGGCTGGTATTGTTTTCATTAACTAATTCCTGTTTGTTATTTCTTCAACAATATTTATTGCATCCAGTATACATTTTATACATACCTTCTCAGCTAAGTTATTGTCGTTGAAATATGTTTGTCCGTGTTTACTGTTTAGGTCGCATTTTAGCAACTCACGACATTTGGTAGTTCCGTTGACTTCTTTGAATCTTGCAGTAAACTCCCTGATCAGACTGGTGGTTTTTTCTCTGCTTTCATTCAGGTCGTTATACTTGTTACTGGTTTTTATGCCGATGACCATATATGAACCTGTAACAGCTCCACAGGTTTTTTGCAGTCTTCCCATTCCTCCTCCAAACCCGCTTGATAGTTTTAGGCAAAAGTTTTCATCCAGATTTAATGGTTCTGAATAAGCCATTAACACAGATTGGGCACAATTCAGGCCGGATTTAAATGAAATCTCAGCTTTTTCAGGTTTTACTTTCATGTTGTATTGTTATACAGTATTTGTATTGACCATATTATCTTATAATTAACAGCTCTTACTAAAATAAACCGGTTAGTTGGATTAACGGGAGCAAATTTAGAAATACATGCGTTATTATATTGGTTTTTAATGTTAATAATAAGTTTAAACATTAATTCATATTTATACAGAATGTGGTATCGTCATCTTTTGCAGAAGTAAGAATAATATCACCCCCCATTTTTAACATTATCTGTTTACTTAAGCTAAGGCCTACTCCCGATCCTTCTTCTTTTGTTGTGTAAAAAGGAATGAATATCTGCTCCCTTATTTCAACCGGAATTCCGGGACCATTGTTTGTAATATATATTTGGGTATTAACCTTTTTTGTTAGTTCTATCCTGACAACCGGCTCAGGAATATCAGCCAAATTAAGTGCTTCACATGCATTTTTAACCAGGTTAATAATTACCTGAGAAAGAAGTTTACTATCTGTTTCCACATAAATATTATCAGGTATTTTCTTTATTATTTCAATTTTAGAATTATTCGTGTAGGCAAGGGCTGCAATTATATTACTTTCTACTATTTCACTGAGATTGACTTTTTTAAATTCAGGTGCCGGAAGTTTGGTGAATTTCCGGTAATTTTCAACAAATTTTGTGAGTCCAACACTTCTTTCTTCTATTACATGGAGTCCTTTTAATGTGTTAGTGATAGTATTATCATCAATATCACCGGCTTTAACATTCTCGTTATCAATAGTAAAATAAGAAGATATAACTTTTGATAGTGTTGTTATGGGAGCAATATTGTTCATGATCTCATGAGACAAAGTGCGTGCAAGTTTGATCCAGGCATCAACCTCACCATTATCAAGTTCTTTGGTAATGTCTCCAACAGCCACTAGTTTTACTTTTTCTTTTTTTGTTACGATCTCTGAAAGTTTGAACAATAGTTTTTGCCCGTACTTATTTTCAAAAACAACTGATTGCTTGTTTTTTGCAATGATGGGTTTTGTAATTAAATCGGGTAGGGAACTATCAATTTTCTTAAGTATGTTAATATGATGAAACTCCTGCAGTCCTGTTAACTTAGTAGCCGCAGGGTTAATATTAATTATCCTTCCATTCTCATTAACAGAGAACAAGCCGGTTGCCGACTGGTTTATTACTGATCTGTAATGATGTTCCTGGGTGCTAATCTCAATTTTTGCCTTTAAAAATAAATCTTTCAATCTGTCAATACCTTTATACACTTCATCAATTGATTTGTTTCCCGATTTCCCCGGAACCTTTAGAGTTGAGTCTTCATTTTCGATCCCCAGAAGAAAAAAGGCTATCCATTCGTTCATGTTATTAAAGTATCTCAATAAATTGAATAAGGATATTATGATAATAGCAACTAAAGTTAAACACCACGTATATGCCTGCTCAACAACGTACAGATATGTTGTAGCAACTACAAGTGATATTAATATCAATAGCTTTGTTAATATTGTGATATAGAAGTGTTTATAAATCATATCTCTTAATTTTATTATATAGGGTTTGTCTTGTTATTCCAAGTTTTTTAGCCACATTACTCATATTTCCGTTTTCATTTCTGATCCTGGATTTTATCATTTCTTTTTCCATTTCATCAATAGTAAGGTTACTAATACCTCCGGTATTTACAAATGATTCATCATTGAAAGTAAAACCTGACTCATCAATAATTCTGCTATCGGCAAGTATTACTGCCTTTTCAATACTGTGTTGAAGTTCTCTTATATTTCCGGGCCATGAATAATTCATTAACTTGTCAATAGCTTTTCTGTTAAGAGTAAGTCCATGTTTATCATATTTTGTACCATATCTGTTCAGGAAGAAGTCTGCAAGTAGCTGAATGTCGGTACCTCTTTCCCTTAAAGGAGGTAATTCTATTGTAATAGTATTGATTCTGTAAAGAAGGTCCTCTCTGAAAAGTCCATCCGCAACCATTTTATGTATGTTTTTGTTTGTTGCTGAAATTAGTCTGATATTGACAGGAATCGGCTTGTTACTGCCAATGCGGATAATTGTACGGTTTTGCAGTGCAGTGAGGAGTTTGGCCTGTAACGCAAGAGGTAAATTTCCAATTTCATCGAGGAACAGAGTTCCATTATCAGCAGTTTCAAATTTTCCCAGTCTATCTTCTTTTGCATCGGTAAATGATCCTTTTGTATGTCCGAATAACTCACTTTCAAACAGAGTTTCGCTGATCGCACCCATGTCAACACTTAGCATAATTTCTGAACTTCTTGTGGAATACCTGTGTATTTCACGTGCTATCAATTCTTTTCCTGTTCCATTCTCACCTGTTATAAATATATTGGCATCCGTTTTTGCAACTTTTTTAACCATATCCATGACCCTTCGCATTGGTTCAGATTGGCCTATGGTAATTTTCGATGAACTATTGATCTCTTTCTTCAGATTGTCTGTTGTCTTGCGCAATGATGCACTTTCAGTTTTACTCCTTCTTAACTTTAAAGCAGCATGTAATGTACTAATCAGTTTGTTATTATCCCACGGCTTTAGTACAAAATCAAATGCACCTTCTTTTACAGCCTTTACTGCCAGCTCAATATCACCAAAGGCAGTAATCATAATTACCGAAATTGAAGGGTCATATTTTTGTATCTGATTCAACCAGTAAATTCCTTCGTTTCCTGAGTTAATACCTGCCTTGAAGTTCATGTCAAGTAGTACTACGTCAGGTTTTTTACCTCTAATGGTTGACATCAGTACATTGGGGTTCCTAAGGCAGGTAACTGTACCAAATTCCGGTTGCAACAGCAATTCCAATGCCGTTAATACACTTTTGTTATCGTCGAGAATCAATATACTACCTTGCATATTCCTGCTTTTAATTCAATAATGAACATCTGTTTCCAAACCTTTATTTTTCATCGATGTCGAGTTTGAGTTTTCAAACTGATCAACATTAAACCAGGTTTATTAGTGACGAAATTAGTTATTCGTAAATTAATTACACACTTAATGTAAAAATATTTTACATATTTTTTGTTCTTATGTACAATTGGCCTGTGTATATAGTAGATACACAGCTATTTACGACTTTCGGCATACCCTTTGGGAACAAGAAGTGATTCAATGAAATAAATAAATGAAAAGATCAGAAATAATTTCGAAAAAGATACTTTCAGACCATCAGCGGGTGATAAAAAACCATTGTATACCGGTTTTGTGGAGGTTTACTATTGCCATATTATTTATGCTAATATCAACATATGTTCATTCTCAGGAGGTCTGGACAATCAAACGATGTGTTGATCATGCAGTAGAGAACAACATAGATTTAAATATTGCATTTAATAGTATTGACAATCAGGAAATTAATTTGTCAGAAAGCAAGGCACAATTATTACCTGTTCTGAATATGGGAAGTGGTGCAATTATAAACTTTGGCCGAAATATTGATGGTAATACCAATAATGTAACTTTCAAGCGTACTTTTTCAAATGATTATTGGATTAGTACTTCGGTTGATATATTTCAGGGCCTTGTACAACAAAACACAATAAAATACAATCGATTCCTGTTGTCGGCATCAATTGCCGAAGCAAATTATATAAAAAACAAATTAGTACTTGATATACTTACTGCCTACTATACTGTACTTTACAGCAAAGGTTTAACAGATGTGGCAAGGAGCCAGGCCGACCTTTCCGAATTACAGTATAAACGAATGCAGAAACTTGTTGATGTGGGAAGAGAATCACCAATAACAGCCCAGGAGTTGGAAAGTCAGTGGGCAGCTGATAAACTCAGTTTAACCCTAGCTCAGAACGACTACAATAAAACCCTGCTGGACTTAAAGCATTTACTTAGACTGGATGCAGGTGAGAATTTTGATATAGATACAACATTGACTAATTCGTATATATTGCTGGTTAAACCTGAGGTTGATTCTCTTTTTAACATAGCAAAGCAAATATTACCAGAAATTAAGCAGCAGGAATATTTATTCATGGCATCAGAAAAAGATCTGGCTGTTGCCCGTGGATATATTTCACCCCGGCTTTATATGTCAGCTGGTATTAATACAGGATATTTTGATGGTGATACTTTAAGTTTCAATTCACAGATTGAGAATAATCAAAACCAGGTAGTTAATTTTGGACTGGTAATACCCATTTTTAACAAGGGATCAGTAAGCAGTAAGATCAAAAGAAAACGTATTGAAATTGAAAATCAACAATTGGTTCTGGAAAGACAAAAAGACGACTTATATGCAGAAATATGGAAAGCTGTTGATGATGTGAATTCTGCTGAGAACGAATTTTTATCAGCAAAGGAATTGTTTGAGTTCAGTGAACTGACCCTTCAAAATGTAACTGCAAAAATGGAAAAAGGACTTGCCAGTGCTACAGATTATGAAGCATCAAAACAAAGGTACACGTCTGCGAAAGCAAGTTTGTTAAAAGCACAATTAATATATGTTATGCGAAGACAAATGCTTGAGTTCTATAAAACAGGAACATGGACACATCTGATGTAATTCCGGTACAATTAATTGAAATCAAAACTAAAATTGAAGAAAAAATACAATAATGGACGTTAAGAAAGAAAAGAAAAAAGGTTTAAAAGCAAAGCATTATTTTTCGATTGCTATTCTAATTGCATTCTCGTTTCTTATATACTTCGCTTTCTTTAGAAATAATTTGTCAACTTTAAGAGTTGATGCAGACAGGTTGATTATTGATACTGTTGCTGAAGGTATCTTTCATGACTATATCACTGTTCCCGGAAATGTTGAACCCATAGCCACAATATTCCTTGATGCCCGCGAAGGCGGCCGTGTTGAAGAAAAAGTTGTTGAAGAAGGAGAGATGGTTGAAAAAGGTGATATAATTCTGAAATTGAGTAATCCTGATCTGAGTTTAAGCATTCTTAACAGTGAGGCACAATTGGCTGAAAAGAGTAATTTTCTTAGAAATACCATGGTTGTTATGGAGCAGGAAAAACTTCAGATTAAAAGAGAGCTTCTTAACATTGAGTATGATATAATTCGTAAGGAAAGAGCCTATGAGCAAAACAAATCACTTTATGAAGATGATCTTATTTCCCAGGAAGAGTATTTGAAGTCGAAAGAGGATTTCGAATTTTCCAGGAAGAGTTATGAGCTTTATGTTGAACGTCAGAAACAGGATTCTATTTACAGATCAATCCAGGTTAAGCAAATGGAAGATAACCTGAAAAATATGGACCTGAATTTAAAACTGGTAAGACAACGTCAGGATAATCTGAATGTAAAAGCACCGGTTGACGGACAATTAACAATACTTGACGCAGAAATTGGACAATCAATTCCCAAAGGCGGACGAATAGGTCAGATTCATAAACTCACCTCTTTTAAAGTAGTTGCACAGATTGATGAGCATTATATCGATAAGGTAAAAGTTGGATTAACAGCGGAACTTGAACGGCAGAGCAAGAAATATGAGTTAAAGATCAGAAAAGTATTACCGGATGTCAGGGATGGCCGTTTTGCAGTAGAAATGGTATTTGTGGGAGAGAGTCCTGATAATATGAGAACAGGTCAAACTTATTATACCAGACTGCAACTTGGAAGCCCGAAGCAATCGCTGCTACTTCCCAGAGGAAACTATTTCCAAAAAACAGGTGGGCGATGGATATTTGTTGTTTCCCCGGATGGAAAATCAGCTGAAAGAAGGCAAATAGAGATTGGTCGTCAGAATCCAAAATATTTTGAATTGAAAGAAGGCCTGAATCCGGGGGAAAAGGTAATAGTTTCTGGTTACGATAACTTTGGAGATAATGAGATGCTTATACTGAATTAATGTTTTTTACTAAGATAATGATCAAACAACTTTTAAATACACTTCGAAGTTTTAGAAAAAAACCAATACTACTATTTGTTAGTATTCCGGGACTGGCGATAGGACTGACAGCTTTCCTGTTGCTGATGATCTATGTTAAACATGAAACAAGTTATGACACTCATTTTTCTACAAAGGACAGGTTAGTACGACTTTACACTACTTTTATAATTGATGAAACAGTTGACAATACCCCGAGATGTTTAAGAAAGGCATATACTGAAATACCCTATCTGGTTCCTGAGATTGAATTGGCAACACAGGTTTACAATGGAGGTTATTTCAAGATAAAAGCTGATGATAAGCAAATAAGTAGCCAGGCCGGATTATATGCCGATGCTGAGTTTTTAAAAGTATTTGGATTAGATCTGATGTTCGGTAATGTTGATGATGCTTTAAAAAGTCCTCTTTCTGCAGTATTATCAGAAACACTGGCTATTAAACTGTTCAATACCACAGAATGTCTTGGTAAAATTCTGATAACCGAAGATCAGGAATATAATATTACAGGTATAATTAAGGATTTGCCCGTAAACACTCACTTTAGCTTTGATTTACTGCTTTCCATCAGCACGATCAGGCCTGAACGTTTCGGGGGTCTTGAGTTCTTTACATATTATTTACTTAATGAAGGTGCTGATCCTGAAAGTTCAGGGAAGAAGATTGCTGAGGAATATGATAAAATACTTGATGATGGGTTTAATCTGCAGGAACAGAGATCTATTTCCGGTACTGAGATGCTTAGTGATCTCCATCTGTTTACGAAAGCTGATTTTGACCTGACTTCAAAAGGGAATATTACAAATTTGTATATATTAAGTTTTCTGGCAGCTTTTATTTTGTTGATTGCAGTTGTAAATACCGTTAACCTGTTTGTACTTTATGGTGAAAAAAGATCAAAGGAAATTGGTGTCAGAAAGTCTCTTGGAGCAGGGTTAGTTAATCTGCGAAAGCTATTCTATTTCGAAACCTCTATAATTTGTATTTCTGCATTTATTCTTGCTTTCATAACTACTATTGCTGTTATTCCTTTGTTTGCACAGGTTGCCGATTTAAGAATCAGTATTGATGATATACTTGATTTTCAGGGAATAACAGGTATGATCGTATTTATGATTGTTCTGATAATAATTTGTGGTGCATATCCTTCTGTTTATCTTTCAAGGCTTGGTACTATTAATGCCATCAAAGGTGGAAGAGAAACAATAAAGCGTAAAAAATGGTTATCCATCATATCGGTTATTACCCAATTCTCAATCAGTGTTTTCCTGATCGTCAGCTTACTGGTTATAGTTTCACAGGTAAAATATCTAAAAGACATACCTCTTGGCTTTAACCCGGAGAATGTTATCATGATTACCCGTTTCGACAACGCTATAAGAAATAAATCTGCTACTGTTATGGATGAACTAAAAAAGCTTCCATTTGTTAAAAGCACAGCAAGTTCAACACACTGGATGGGTGGTGGATGTAGCGGACAGGGCATATATGTACATGGTGAATCCGAGGAAAATGAAAAATACATTAACGAATATCGTGTACATGGCGGATTTTGCAAGCTCCTGGAATTGCCATTATCATCAGGCAGGTACTTTTCAGGTACAGGAGATGACCAGCAAAGTGTTATTCTTAATCAATCTGCAGTCAATATGCTGGGAATGAAAGATCCTGTGGAGAAAACTGTTTATTTAAACGGTGAACCATATAAGGTTATCGGGGTTGTCGAAGATTTCTATTACAACAGACACTCGGGAGAAGAGATAGAACCGCTGGTAATTGCTGCTTATTCTGACTGGCTAAACATAATTTATTTGAGAATTGACGGTGAATTTGGTATTAATGAGCGGAAACAGGTTTCAGATTTATTATTACAGTTTGATGCTGACTATATACCTCATTTCGTTGATTTAAAATACAGTTATAAAAGGAAGTTCTGGAAAGAAGACCAGCTTATAGATCTTCTGCTATACGGTACTTTACTTGCAATATTCCTAAGCTTCACCGGTATGTTTGCCCTATCTGTTTTTAATGTTGAAAAAAGAACCAAAGAGATTGGAATAAGAAAAGTCATGGGAAGTTCTTCGAATGAAGTTATGCTGTTCCTTCTCGTAAATATGTTGAAATGGGTACTGTGGGCAATGGTTCCTGCTTTTCTGGTAGCGTATATAATTTTAAAGGAATGGCTAATGGAATTTGCCGAGAGAATAAACCTTGGAATAATGTATTTCCTGGTTGCAGGGGTGCTTGCACTGGTGGTTGCTATTGTGGCTATCTCAGTGCAAAGTTATTTTGCAGCCCGCAGAAA
The DNA here is from genome assembly GCA_028277395.1 of Bacteroidales bacterium. Lineage (GTDB taxonomy): Bacteria > Bacteroidota > Bacteroidia > Bacteroidales > F082. Next base: position 57,279 of record JANQGJ010000003.1, read on the forward strand.
TCCAGTTGACAGTTTGAGATATGAATAATTAATACTTCTTGATAATCAAAAAAAAAATAAAAATGATAATTCACTATTTAAAATCCATAGTTTCAGATCTGCGAAGATCTGGTTTTGTAACGTTATTTAACCTGTTAGGCCTGTCCATATCATTTGCTGCGTTTATGTTATTATCAATATATGTATGGAATGAGTTTACTTATGATCGTAATAATGAAAAGTTTAACGACATATACAGGCTAAGCTTAATAGTTGAGGATGGTGGCGATATAAGGGAAAGTGTAAGGCTTCCAAATCCACTGGCAGACTTAATTGAGGAAAGTCTTCCTGAAGTTGATGGGTTATGCTCATTTGCGTTTGGACCTAAAACTTTTGCCAGGAAATCAGATCCTGTAGCAGGTTATGACTTAAAAACCATAGCTGTTGATTCTACCTTTACTGATATTTTCACTGTAAGAATAAAGAGTGGTTCACAAAATCCATTACATGGAAACAATAAAATAATCATATCAGATAAGGCAGCAAAAAGATTATTTGGCGATGAAGATCCTGTTGGAAAAATACTTCTGGCAAATTTTAAAGAACCATATACAATTGAAGCAGTGTTCTATGATATGCCGGTTAATAGCAGTTTTCAATACGAAGCTTTTTGTTCGTATCCAACAGAAGAATGGATTGATGACTGGACAGAATGGAGTTTCAGGCATTATTATCTGATAGCACCGGGAACTGATATAGCGAAACTAAATGATAAAATTCTGGACCTTCCGGTTATTCAGGATAATTTCTCACATTACTCAGATATAAACCTGTCATTTGCATTTACACCACTGGGTGAAATCCATTTCAGTAATGATGGTTCCGGAAATCTGATGTTTTCCAGAACAATGGTATTGGTTGCTGTTTTATTATTGATAATGGCGTTTATTAACTATATCAATTTCGCTGTTGCCAATGCTCCAAAAATGATTAAGTCTGTTAATCTGAAAAACATTATGGGAGAATCAAAACGTAATTTATTCCTCTTGCTTGTTTCTGAATCCGTATTGTTAATGGTTTTGTCATTTATAGTTGCATTGTTAGTTTGTGTATTTACAATTGCTTTCTGGCAGGATATTTTCGGCTACGACCTTAACCTTTCAGATCATTATGCTTTAATTATTGCATGCCTGTTTCTATTTGTTACACTTGGGGCCATAGCATCAATTTTACCTTCAAGAATTATCACAAAAGTAAATCCTGTTCTTGCAATAAAAGGGATAATGTCGTTTTCAACAAAAAAATGGATATCAGGAAAGGTGTTAACTGTTATTCAATACGCAATTTCAATAATACTTATAACAGGAGTGTTGTTTATTGAAAAGCAAATATCATATGTAAAAAATTATAACTTAGGATTTGAGAAGGAGAATATCCTTGTTGTAAGAACTACCAATGACATTCGAAAACAGGAAGATGCGTTTGTTGAGGAGTTAATGAAGAACCCGAACATAACTGATTTTGCATTTTCACAGTTTATTCCCGGGAATGTTGGTATGAGCTGGGGTAGAAATATAGATGGTAAACAGGTAAACTTTGTATGCTGGCCGATTGATGAGCGTTATCTTGATTTCATGGGATTTAAGATCACCGATGGAAGAAAGTTTTCTTCCAATATTGATGCTGACGAAAATAACTTCATTTTTAATCAGAAAGCCATTGATGAATTTGGCTGGGAAGAATCAGCAATTGGCAAAAGAATTCCCGGATTTGATTTTGAAGGTGAAGTAGTTGGAATTGTTGATAACATTAAATATGCCTCACTGCGTGAAGAAGTACAACCCCTGGCTTTCTGGTTAACAAAAACAAGGCATAACCGTGTAAGTTTGAAAATATTAAATGAAGATATTTCCGGTACTATTGAGCATATTAAAAAAGTATATGGCCAGTTTGAGGAAAACTATGATATATCCTACAGGTTTTTGGACGAAAGTCTGGATGCTATGTATAAAAGTGAGGAAAAACAGGCAGAGTTAATACTGATCTTTTGCATTATATCAATTGTAATATCCATTATTGGAGCCCTGGGATTAATAATTTTTATGTGTGAATACAGGGTAAAAGAAATTGGAATACGGAAAGTTAACGGAGCTTCGGTAAAAGAGATCATACTAATGTTGATCAGAAGCTTTTTTATCTGGATACTGATAGCATATTTAATTGCAGTTCCTGCTTCATGGTACCTGATCAATACCTGGCTTGAAAATTTTGCCTACAAAACTTCAATGAGTTGGTGGGTATTTGCACTTGCCGGTGTAATTACACTTATAATCTCATTACTGACAATAAGCTGGCAGAGCTGGATCGCAGCCACTAAGAATCCTGTAGAAGCAATTAGAAATGAATAATATATAATAAAGAAAAAATAACATATTAATATCTTATAACAATGATTAAAACAGAAAATCTTACAAAAGTATTCAGTACTGAAGACATTGAAACATATGCGTTAAACGGTGTTGATATATCAGTTAAAGAAGGTGAGTTTGTAGCTGTGATGGGGCCTTCCGGTTGCGGTAAATCCACATTGCTAAACATTATTGGTTTATTGGATAATCTTACTGATGGTCAGTATGTATTTAACAATACCGATGTTTCGCATCTCAAAGAGAAAAACCGTACCCAGTTTAGAAAAGGTAATATTGGTTTCATTTTTCAAAGCTTTAACCTGATTGATGAACTAAGTGTATACGATAATGTGGAGTTACCATTGCTTTATCTTAAAATGAAAGCATCAGAACGTAAAAAGAGAGTAAACGATGTATTAAAGAGAATGAAGATAGGTCATCGTACAAAACATTTTCCTCAACAACTATCCGGCGGACAGCAGCAAAGAGTAGCTATAGCAAGGGCAGTGGTTACAAATCCAAAGCTTATACTTGCGGATGAGCCAACAGGTAATCTGGATTCAAAAAATGGTATTGAGGTTATGAATTTACTTACCGAACTTAACCAGGAAGGTGCTACAATTATTATGGTTACTCACAGCGACCGTGATGCCGGATTCGCACATAGAACCATAAATATGCTTGATGGACAGGTGATTACCGAAAAACCAAATCAGTAGACAATCGGTTGCAACAACTTAATCCATAAAATCAAAACTATGGTGCTAAAAAGTCAGAAGTCGTTTATCAATCACCTGGTAAACAATAAGCTATATGCGTTTGTTACTGTGCTTGGATTTACAATATCCCTAACTTTTGTAATACTGCTGAGTATTTATGTAAAAAATGAGTTGTCGGTTAACTCTGAGCAGGTAAATAAAGATCGCATTTTCAGAATTACAAATGAAAACTATGCTACGTATGCAGCTCCTGTAGGCCCATGGTTGAAAGATGAAATACCTGAAATTGAAAGCTATACCAGGATATCCAATAATAGTGGAGTATTTAGAACCACCGATAACACCAAAGTGAAATTTGAGTATTTGCTGGCTGACTCAACATTCTTTAATATTTTTACTTTTAACCTTATTGAAGGTAATAAGGAAACTGCTCTGAAAACCAGGAATTCGGTAGTACTTTCTGAAGAATTTGCAAACCGTATATTTGGCAATGAATCGCCAATTGAAAAACAGGTGGTTATTTCAGGAATTGATTGCATTGTTAAAGGTGTTGTTGAGGATATTTCCAAAACATCAAACTTTATAAGTTGTGATGCGATTGTAAATTTCAGATGCCTGGCTGATATCTGGAATTATCCAGAATTACTTACAAGTCTGGGTAATAGCTCTTTTGGTATTTATTTTCTTGCAAAACCAAACACAAACCTTCCTGATAAAGAAGATGTTGTACTGGAACTCTTTAAAAAAGATTACTGGATATACCAGGACGACAGAGTCAAAACCGTAGTTTTTGAGCCATTGATGGATAATTATTTCAGTGACATTTATGGGAGAGCAATAAATCATAACAGCAAAACACTTGTTACAGTCTTATCCGCAATTGTTGTATTGATACTCATTCTTGCTATCATTAATTACATGAATCTTACTATTGCACAGGCAGGAAGACGTGCCAAAGAAATGGCAATAAAGAAACTTGTTGGCAGCTCTCGTAAAGGCCTGGTTAGACAACATGTGATTGAGTCAGTGCTGATTTGTTTATTTTCCTTTGGATGTGCTGTACTATTGAGTTTTGCAGCTGAACCCGTTTTTAATGATCTGCTGCAAACCAAATTGAATCTTAGTACAGAAATATATGGTAAGGTTTTGATTTTTTCAATCCTGGCTGTTATATTGGTGGGATTTGTATCAGGGATACTACCTGCCCTGATAATCACCAGGCTTAAAGCAATTGAGGTTATAAAAGGAGGATACAGAAGAAGAAGTAAAGGGTATTATTCAAGGTTGTTGATAGGTTTTCAATATACTGTTGTAATAATCCTGTTAATTTCTACCCTTGCAATTACCAAACAAACCAATTATCTGGTAAGTAAAAAACTGGGATATTCAACAAAAAATGCCATTTGGTTTGATAATGCAATAAAAAAAACCGAGAAGGATGCATTCAGAAACAGAATGTTGCAGATTCCCGGTGTAAAGAAAGTGTCGTATGTTGCAGGGAGTCCGATCGATGGTGGCAATAACCAGTCATTTAATTATGAGGATAGACCTGTTAGTTTTCAGCAGTTTATTGTAGACTCTTCATTTTTCGATATTATGCAAATGAATATTATTCCAACCGGAGTAGCATATTCTGAAAATGGTATACTGTTAAACAGGACAGCAGTAAACAATCTGGGACTTGACTCTTTACCTCAGTCATTCTATTTTGCCGGTACAGAACTGCCTGTATTGGGAATAGTTGATGATTTTCATATCCGCTCTCTTCATCATAAAATTGATAATGTTGTAATAAGTCAGATGAAAAAAGATAAATATCCCTGGAATATTTTAATGCTGATAGAAGGAACAGATCAGCAAGCTATCCTTGCGGAAATAAGAAGATCGTACAATGAATTTACAGGTGGAGTACCTGTTGATTATGGTTTTTTTGATGATACAATTGAAAAATGGTATGCCAAAGAAAAAAGAACCTCACAGATAGTTACATGGTTTGCTGTTTTGGCAATAGTAATATCTGTAATGGGCATACTTGCCATGTCAATATTCTACAACCAGCAACGTAAAAAAGAAATCGGTATACGTAAAGTTAATGGTGCAACTGTTAGAGAGATAATGATATTACTGAATAAAGATTTTGTCAGATGGGTGCTGATGGCATTCGTTATTGCATGCCCCGTTGGATACTATGCAATGACAAAATGGTTGCAAAGTTTCGCCTACCAAACCACGTTAAACTGGTGGATATTCGCACTGGCAGGAATCACTGCATTACTTATTGCTCTGATAACTGTAAGCTGGCAAACATACAATGCTGCACGGCGAAATCCTGTTGAGTCGATAAGATATGAATGATCAGAGATTATAGATGTTTATGATTTTGAGAGATGATCAAGTATTTCTGTAATTAAAACGCTTTTACCATGTTAAAAAACTATTTACGTGTTGCTATAAAAAACCTCATAAGTAACCGAACATATTCCATAATAAGTGTTGTTAGTTTATCTTCGGGTATGGCCATCTGTATACTGTTGCTTATGTATGTTCTGCATGAGTTCAGCTATGACAAATATCATTACAATGCTGAAAACATTTATCGTTTATGTTATGCAGACCATCCGTACTCTGCTCCCGGAGCGGCAAAATATCTGTCGGAAAATATTCCCGAAATAGAACAGCATATAAGATTACTGCCACGAGATGATATGACTTTTAATCATGGAGAGAACAAATTTAAAGAAAACGGTATGACTTACGCTGATCCGGAGGTTTTCAGTTTGTTCACATTTAATTTTCTTGATGGAGAGCCGGAAACAGCATTAACTCAGCCTGCAACCATCGTTATTACAGATAAAATTGCCAGGAAGTATTTTGGTGATGAAAATCCGATGGGAAAAATTCTTACAATTGATAATGAATATGATTGTACTATAACAGGAATAATTGAAGATATGCCGCTGAATTCACATTTCAGGTATGACTTTTTTGTTACTCTTGTAAATGGTAATGAGCTTTTTGGAGATGACTGGATGCAAAGTTGGGGATGGTTGAATTTCCTGGCTTACTTTCAAATGCAGGAAGGGTTTGACAAACCTGCAGTTGAGGAAAAGATTTGTGAACTGATGAAGGATCCCACCGATCCTGAAGCCGATGTGCCTCATATGTCACTACAAAAACTAACCGATATTCATTTGTATTCTTCACACTTTGATAATGATATACAGCCTCAGAACAGTATTGTTTATGTGTTGATATTATCCGGAATAGGCCTCCTTATACTGTTTATTGCTTGTTTTAATTATATAAATCTGCTTTCTGCCAATGCAACAACAAGATCTACGGAGATTGGTGTACGAAAGGTATTTGGTTCATCTGTTAAACAAATGGCAATGCGATTTGTAACTGAATCCGTGCTGGTATTAATAATCTCTCTTTTTGTATCAGTTCTGCTGTTGAGACTATTGCTGCCGGAGTTTAATGACATGACGGGGAAGGTGTTGTCATTGTCATCATTGCTGAATTTACATACTCTGCTGGGAATTGCTGTTATATTAATAATCACGGTAATTCTGGCAGTATGGTATCCTGCATTTTTTCTTCCAACAATGCAGGCATCAAAAGTTATGGAAAAAGGTAGATCAAAATTTTGGTTCCGTAAATTCCTGGTTGGATTTCAGTTCACCATAGTTATATTGCTTACAGCTTGCGCGATAGTAATGTTTCGTCAAATCTCATTCATGAAGAATAAGGAACTGGGATTTGATAAGGATTACGTCATTGTTTCGGAAGTTGATGATTTTGGAAGTAATGAAAAATACAATACCCTTAAAGAAGAGTTGCTGGGAATGTCTGAGGTGGTTAATGTATCACAGGCAAGCAGGGTTCCTTCATATGACCTTAGTGATTACGGAGTAGTGAAATTAACCGAAGAATCGGAAAAGGTTGTAGTGCCTTACGTTCATGTTAATTATGATTTTTTCAGGACACTGGGTGTTGATGCAAAACTTGGCAGACTGTTTTCCCGCGATTTAAAATCTGATATTGACGAGGCAATAATCCTTAATCAGGCTGCGGTTGAAAAGATTGGAATTACAGGAAACCCCATCGGACAAACACTGAAATGTAACTGGCCACCATCTGAACGTAAAATAATCGGAGTGACTGAAGATTTTCATTTTGAATCGTTGTATGAAAAAATAGTACCTGCAGTGTTTGTAATACATCCTGATCGTTGCTGGAATCTGATGGTGAAAATAGCTCCCTCAGATCTTAATACCTCAATTACCAGGATAACTGAAATATGCCGGAATCGTTATCCCGGTCAGATATTTAACTTTTATTTTTTGGATGATAGGTTTAACAGTATTTATTATAAGGAAAAGGCAACTCTGAAACTACTACAGTACTTTGCCGGACTAGCTGTATTTCTTGCATGTATCGGATTATTTGGTATGGCATCGTTTATAATGGTGAACCGTACAAAAGAAATAGGTATCCGTAAAGTTAATGGTGCAGGCATAAGTGAAATAGTACAATTGCTAAACCGGAATTTCGTGATATGGGTTGGTTTCTCATTTATTATTGCTACACCAATTGCATGGTATTCAATGAATATCTGGCTGCGAAACTTTGCTTATAAAACCAGCTTGTCGTGGTGGATATTTGGTCTTTCAGGCGTTTTTACACTTGTTGTTGTATTGTTAACAATAAGTTGGCTATCATATGGTGTAGCACGTAAAAATCCTGTTGACTCATTAAGATACGAATAACCTGTGCATCAATATTATTAACAGAAGTATAACAGATAATGAAGCACTATTTAAAATTCGCAATTGGAAATATCAGGAATAACAGGATATTTTCTATTATAAATATAATAAACCTGATAGTAGGGTTTACAGCTTTTATTCTAATAGCGTTTTGGATAAAGTATGAGCTTAGTTATGATAATTTTCACCCTTATGCCAACAGAACCTACAGGGTTGCCTTCAAAGGAGTTGCAATAAATGAGGAAACAAATGATGCTACAACGGCGAAAGTGATAAACGAAGTTCTGTCAAATGACTTTGCAGAAGTAGATATTGCAACAATTACCATGAATTTTAATGAGGCAATGCTGGCAAAAGATGACGGTACTGCTTTCATGGTAAAACTTTCCGGTGTTAATCCCAATTTCTTTGATGTTTTCAATGTGAAGGTGTTAAAAGGTGATTTAAATGAATTACTTAATCCAAATACAGCATTTATTACACAGGAAATGGCTGTAAAATATTTTGGCGATAATGATCCCACCGGTGAAGTAATTTCCACGGGTATGGACAGGGAATATAAAAGATTTACCATTGCCGGGATTATCAGCAGTATGCCTGAAAATTCACATTTTGAATATGATATGCTATACTCCAATGCTTCACAATCGTGGTATAACATGAACAATAATAATTGGTTAAATACCGGGTTTCATAACTATGTTGTTTTAAAACCCGGGACTGATATTATTGAGTTTGAGGAAAAATTCAATGAACTTGCACTCAGGAATATTGCACCAATAATAAAACGCTGGCAAAACATCTCACTCGAAGAGTGGTTCTCAAAAGGTAACAGTGTCAGGTTTGTGTTTCACCCGTTACAAAAAATTCATCTGACACCTTCATTTGATAATGAGTACAAGCAAAGTGGTAATATGATATATATTTATATTTTCCTCATTGCCGGTTTACTGATACTTTTGATATCGGTTATTAATTTCAGTAACCTGTCAACGGTAAAATCAATAAGCAGATCAAAGGAAGTAGGAGTGCGAAAGACATTTGGATCTGGAAGAAGGCCTCTGATTACTCAATTTTTACTTGAAAGTATCTTACTATGTATAATAGCCCTTGGTTTCTCTGTTCTGCTGATTGCTTTCATAGCTCCGTATTACCGGAATTTTACAGGAATTAATATATGGTCTCCCGAAAGTCTGGACTGGTGGGTATATCCGGCCATGTTATTAATTGCAATAATTTCAGGCGTTCTGGCAGGATCATTTCCGGCATTCTTTATTTCAAAGCAATCACCTGTTACAGCACTATCATTTTCTGCAAAGATCAAACTTCATGGTATTAAATTCAGAGACATACTTGTTATAACTCAATTTGTGATCAGTATACTGGTTATTATCGGGGCGTTTGTTATAACCGATCAGCTTAACTTTTTGCAAAACAAGAATCTGGGTTTTAAAAAAAACAATGTCGTTATAATCAGGGGTACGGAGAACATCTCATGGGATAAGACTAAGCTTTTAAATGAAGAATTAAAGAAAATACCAGGAGTTATACAATCTTCATCATCTCACTTCATTCCAAACCGTGATTGTGATTTCAGAACCTACAACGTTGAAAAATTGAATGGTATTGAAAAGGTAATTATGGATATTCTGCCTTGTGATCATAACTATCGGAATGTATATAGATTCGAGTTGCTGGAGGGCAGGTTTTTTGATGATTCCTTTTCGAAGGATGCAAGAAAAATTGTAATAAATGAAAAAGCTGCAAAGTCTCTGGGTGATGGATCAGTTTTAGGTAAGATCCTAACAAGGCATGAGGTTGAATATGAAGTAATAGGAGTGGTTAAAGATTTTTATTACAGTTCAAGGTATTCAGAAATATCACCACTGGGTATGGTTCAACTGCCCGATGTAAATATGTTTTGGAATCCATTATTCTGTTCAGTGTTAATTGACGGTGAAAATACAGTTGCAACTGTTCAGGAAATTGAAGAGTTGTGGGGTAATATCTCACCAGGAACAGAATTTTCATATTCTTTTTTCGATAATGATTATGATTATATGTACAAACAGGAAATGCATACCAGTACTTTGTTTATAATATTTTCAATAATAGCAATTAGCTTATCATGTTTTGGATTATTCGGTTTTGTAAAGTACATAGTTCAGTCGAGAGCAAAGGAAGTGGGAATCAGGAAGGTAAATGGTGCCGGTAACGGATCAATATTTATGATGCTCTCACATTACTTTGTTCGTCCTGTAACATTGGCGATGCTAATGGCATTTCCTATAGCATACTACTCAATACGGGAATGGTTAACAAATTTCGCCTACAAGATTGATATTGGTATTAGTTATTTCCTGATTGCCGGATCGTTAACCATGATAATCGTTTATATTTCTGTAGGATTTTTAGCATATAAAGCTGCAATAAAAAATCCGGTTGACTCGCTAAGGTATGAGTAAAAGGATCAGGGCTAACACAGTACCTTAATTGTGTTCTTCAACCAGGGTAATTGTATTCATCAGTAGTTCAGGACCACCTGGTTCACCATGACCCGGGATTACAGTTTCAACATCAGGGAACCTGTTAATTACGGTGTGAACTGACTGTTTCCAGTTACTTAAATCTGCATCAGCTATATTACCAAGGTTAGTTGAACCCATAGCTTTTATAAGACATCCTCCGAAAAGTAAATTGTACTCACGAATGTAAACAACAATATTATCGGTTGTATGTCCTCCTCCGGGGTAATAACAATAAACGTTTAGTCCGTTTAAATCAAAATCAAATGACTTATCAAAGGTAATACGAGGTTTTGTATAACCCAGTTCATCACATTTTTCTCCTGTAAGTGTGTTACCAACTGATTGTATGTTTTTACTGTGAACAAAATCCAGACCACCTAAACAATCATTATGATAATGACCAACAATAACCATCTCAAAGGTAGTATTCAACGTGCCTGATATATAATCTGTTAACAATTGTGTTTTTGCATTATCCATCGGAGTATCAATCATGATTGCCTTACCGTTTTTTATAACAAGTAATCCGTTTGAACTGATCCTTCCGTAATCGTCAAATGTATCGAAAGTTTTGTGGATAAAAACTGAATCGCCAAGATGGATCAGTTGTATATCATTGTTGATGGTTATAATTTCATTATTTTGCGCGAAAATTTGTGTAAAGCAGGTGAATAACAGAAGAATTGTAATTAAGGTTCTCATTTTAACTATGCTTTTTTTTTAACCAATTATTGATCGCATAAAGATAGATAATAATTTCAGTTGTAATAAAAAATGAAATAAACAAGACTAATTAGTTTTATTGATCGTTTTCATACAACTAACTGATATTAAAAATGTCTTAGTTACTAATCTATATCTTAATGAAACTCACAAGGATGTTGAAATACTTTACTACATTTTACCTGGTAATTATAAGTTTACTATTAAATGCACAGGATGAAATATTGAATGATGCCGAATATCCCGAGGCTGAATTCCATGTTGCCATGAATCCATTGGATACTAATAATATCATATTAGCTACAATGCATGGTTTTAATGATGAAGAGACCAACAAGATTATTATATACTACACCAATGATTATGGAAATACTTGGAACATAAGCGATTATAATGGTATCCCGGATACCGGTAATTATGATGGTTCGGGTGATCCTGTATTGGCATTCAATAACCAGGGGACGGCATATTTTGTTAACCTTTCAATTAGTGAACTTACATGGGTTAATACATTGGCCTCAAAATCGGTAGACGGAGGCGCAACCTGGGATTTTATTGATGTTGTGAAAGCAGGCTTTACAGACAAACCATGGATGACCATTGACAGGAGCAATACCTCACAATATAACGGAAATATATATATTCAGTTTGTTGAAGACAACATAAAAATGTTCACATTTGACAATCAATTTAACCTCTTGCATTCTGCTGTAGTCCCCAGGGGAGAACACCTGCCATCTGTAGCAACAAATGCAAACGGGAATATATATTGCAGTGGTGTTGGTATGGGTAACCCCAATCGTGTTTTTGTATCGAAATCAACTGACGGCGGAGAAACTTTCGATGGTTACACAGAAGTAGTTAGTTTTCCTGATTATACCTTCAATGCACCCAATATATCCAACCGGTTTCAGCCTACTGTTTATCTGGCAGTGGATAATTCGGGAGGTACTTTCGATGGACGACTTTATCTGAGTTACACTGCATCAGAAGAAGTAAATGAAGATTATTTTGATGTGTTTCTTACTTATTCTGATGATGAGGGTGATACATGGAGTATTCCAAAGGTTGTAAACTCAAACAATGTATCCATGGTAGATCAGTTTTATTCAAGCTTATATGTAAATGATGAAGGAGTACTAATATTAGACTGGTACGACAGGGCTAATTATGATCCTGGTGAGAAAATGACCGATTTTTTTATGGGAATAAGTAAAGATGGTGGAGAAACATTTACTGAAATTCAGTTGAACTCTGTTTCTTCCGATTTCAATCATGTAATACCGGCAGGAAATTATTTTGGTATTGGAGAGTACCATCAGTTGGTTGCGACAGAAAATACAGCAATTTCTTTCTGGTCCGACGGAAGAACAAATGACGGGGATCTGAATATTTATATGGCTAAAGTCAGCTTAAGTGATACAATAACTTCAGTTGATGAATTGTCTGTAATTACTGACAAAATCTCCATAGAAGCAATATATCCGCAACCTGTAGCCAGCAGTTTTAGACTGAAGTTTTCAGTAAGGGAAAAAACGAAACTATCGTATAAAATAATTGATAACAGTGGTGGTGTTGTTTATGAGAGCAGTGGTAATTTGTATTCACCCGGAGAACACACTCTACCTGTTGTTTGTAACATACCTTCAGGTTTACATCATATGATTGTTGTATCTGATAATGGTTTTCTAAAATCCATGAAATTTATAAAAAAATAATCCATGAGATTTTGTCTGTTTGCGGGTCTGATTTTAATACTAGTGACTGGCTGTACAGGCACCAGGGTAGGAGGAGACAGCAACAGAGATCATAATATCGACCTTGTTGCCAAAGACTATTTTGAAGGTAGCTATGCCGTAAAAACCAATAACAGTAACACTTTTACAATTGTTTATAAGAATTATAAGATGTTTAACGAGTTGTTGCCTGATATTCACTACATATTGATTGAAAACCGTAGCAATGAAGTTATTTTTAAAGATGAATTAAAAGCAGGCAATGTTAGCTGGTATTCGGATAACGAAGTAGTAGCAATTGAAAGGAACCTTGAAGTGAGGAATGAAGGAGACCCAAATCGTAGAAAATACCTTTTTAATGTAATAACAAAACAGAAGAAGTTTGTTGATTACTGAGACTAACTGTTTGTAATTTAGTGATATAATTATGTAGTCGCTTGGTGAATTCTAGATTATATCCAGTTCTTTCAATAGCGAAAAGGCATACCTGGCAGTAGGGTAGGTAACAGAACCTCCTCCAATTACCCCAATTTTTATGGCTTCAATAATTTCATCTTTCGAGGCTTTTTGGGCAATACATCCCTGTATATGATACAATACACATTCATCACATTTTGTTAATACTGAAATTGATAATCCCGTTAGTTCTTTGTACTTTTTCGGAATTGCACCATCGGCATAGGCTGCATTATCTAAACTACCAAACATGCTAAAAAACTCATCATTCTCATTCATCACAGCATTCAGTTGATTCCTTTTGTTATTTAAATTTTTAATATCAATCATTTACATGATAATTATAATATAATTACTTTACTGGAAGAAATATGGTAAAAGTACTACCTTCTTCCCGTTTACTTTCAATGTTTATCCTTCCGTCATTCTTTTCAATAAACTCTTTACACAAAATTAATCCGAGTCCGGTACCTTCTTCATTCATCGTACCCATTGTTGATTTACTTTTTTCAACTTTAAAGAGGTTATTAATTTGTTCGTCGGTCATTCCCACGCCGGTGTCGGTTATTTTCAATTCATCAAATCCATTTTTTCTTTCATGTGATATTTCTATTCTACCATTAACCGGGGTAAATTTTATTGCATTGCTTATTAAATTTCCAAGTATGGTAGTAAATGTGTACTTGTCTGCAAATATAATCTGGTTGTCAGAAATGCTAATGTCAAAGGTTATTTTCTTTTTACGTGAATTAGGTGAGTATGGTGCAGAACTTTCCAGTATAATCTTTTTTAGCTTTAATTGTGTTTTGTGTATTAATATTCTGTCCTGTTGCGATAATGCCCAGGCCAACAGATTCTCCAATAATGAATACGTAGTTTTGGTGGATGCATATATTTCTTTTATGTATTCATATATTGTCTCCTGTTTGAGAGTTTTCATCGTTGAGGATAATATTTCAGAATATCCCATTATTATGCTAAACGGATTTTTGAGATCATGGGCAAGTATGGAGAAAAATTTGTCCTTGGTGGAAACCGCTTCTCTGAGTTTTTTGTCGGACATGATCAACTCATCATTTTGTTTTTTTAATATTTCGGAAACATCATTTAGTTCATTCTCAAGTTTCTTTCGTTCAGTAATATCAATTATTGATGCAAGCACCAGCATCTCTTCGTCTGATTTTATTGGGTTTAATCCTATTTCTGCCGGAAACTCGGTGCCATCTTTACGTAGTGCATAAAGATCCCGTCCTGCACCCATACCCCTGGTTTTGGGATCAGATAGATAATCTGAGCGACTTGCCACATGACAATTTTTATACCGCCTGGGTATCAGGATTTCGAGTTTCTGACCTTTAAGCTCGTCTTTTGAGTAGCCAAACAGCGTTTCTGTACGTTTGTTTATGGTTGTAATGTATCCCGATGAATTCACAAGTACGATTGCGTTTGGTATAGAGTCAACAAGTAACCGGAATTGTGCTTCTGACCGCATTCTCTGGCTTACATCTCTTGCTGTAGCATATAATTTCCCCGAATCAGGGTCTGGTGCCGATGTCCATTCAAACCACAGATAATCCCCTTTTTTGGTTCTGTATCTGTTTATGAAGCTAAGTGTTACTTTACCTTTTTCGAGCTTACTGATTTCGTTTAACGTAGCTTGTAAATCCTCAGGATGAATATAGTCGAGAAATTTATTTTTGAGCAGTTCTTCTTCAGAATAACCGAGCAACCTGGTAAACTGCTCATTTATAACCTCAAAATAACCCTCTGTATTAGCTATGCAGGTAAGATCGTGCGTATGATTAAAAAAATATTTGTATTGAACCAGTTCCTTTTCAATTTTCTTTCTTTCTGAAATATCTTTGATTGTAGCAATTACCACAGTATTATTTTCGATCTCAAAAGGACTGAGTCTTATTTCTACTGGAACTATGGTGCCGTCTTTGCATAAACCAATCTGTTCATTGGTGATACCCATTTTTCTATCAACCGGATTTTCAAAAAACTGTTTAATGCTGGAACTATGAACCTTTTTATTTTCTTTGGGTATCAATATACTGATATTTTTTCCCACAAGCTCTTCACAATCGTATTTAAATAATTTGCCGGTAGCGCTGTTCACTTTAATTATTTCTCCTGATTCGTTAACCAGTACGACAGCTTCCCTGAGTATTTCTATCAATTGATTAACAGATAACTCATCAACCACTGATCTTTCATTCATAATATAGTTTTTAGTGGTGAAGTTTCCAATAACAATACTCAATTGAACAATCCCAAGGTGGATTAAGTTGTATTCATTAATTAACCGGTTTTAATGGTCTTGTTCTATTGTTTTTCTGTAATTGTCATTTTTCAATACTCAAATATAGTAATTATTACCTATTTTATTGAAAATAATCGGAATAAGGTTCACAATCATTAAAATACAGTTTAGGAGTCATGCCTGCAAGTTTCAAAAAATCGTTACTTATATGAGCCTGGTCGTAATATCCACACTGGCATGTCAATGCAGTCAGACTTGCTGATCTATCAATGGATTTCCAAACTCCTCCTCGATTAAAGGAGTGTATCGAGGATGTTTTTTATATTAGCATTTGCAATGCGGATTTGATTTCTGTTTGATTGTGTGATTGTTCTATTGTTAGATTGTTCGATTGCTCGATCAAACTCGTCCTCGATTAACGGAGTGTATCGAGGATGTTTTTTACATTGGCATTTGCAATGCGGATTTGATTTCTGTTTGATTGTTCGATTGTTCTATTGTTCAACTGCTCGATTGTTATTAATGGTCCGGCAAACACTTCCTGTCATAAGTTTATTATTTGTGCAAACCTATTTTATGACAATACGTCCATTTACAGCTTCTATCATCTTCAAATTTTCAAATCACATCACCTCTTCACAATCTTCCCAACTCCCACAAAATCATCCATATAAATTCTGATTAGATAAACACCTTTTGAAAGATCTGACATGTTTAACTTAGTCTGTTGGTTGTAATGATGATTGGTTAGCAGTACTTTACCATTCAAATTAAGGAGTTCGATCATGTTGTACTTTTCATTGGAAATGATATTTAGTTCATCACTTACAGGGTTTGGGTAAACCGATACACCAATATCCCTGAGATGGGGAATGCTGTTTACTACAACTTCAATGCTGTCAGATACTGTGCAGGCTCCTTGTGTTACATCAACCCAAACGACCCATGTTCCCGAACCTGCCTCTTCGCCGGTTATAAAGGTTGAACTCTCTATTGAGCCATTCCACCATAGATAACTGTCATACTGATCAGGAATTGAAAGAAACAAAGTGTCTGATAAAGATATTGCGGTGTCTTGTCCAATGCTGATGTTAAACGTAGGATCTACAATTATGTATATCGCATCTCTTATCCAGCATCCATCATCATTTGCAAATTCCAGTTTGTATTCTCCTGATTTTGTTACCATGTAACTATTTGATTCCGTTATACTGTCATTCCATCTATAATACTCATATCCTTCAGGAGCTTTAAGCTCAATATTTTCACATACAATTGTGTCGTTTCCAAGGTCATAGCGTTGTTGCAGGTTTCTGCTAATCTTCACTATCAACCCATCCCATACTTCCGGTTCCAGAGTTTGTAATGTGTCATTTCCAATAATTGCTTCTCCGATAAAGTTTCCTGAAACTATCAGGTTGTGGCAATTATCAATATACAGACCTTGTGACTTCAATCCCAAATTTGACTTTAGGGTAGTGTGATTGTTCAGTATGCCATCAGGGGTAATCTGTCCTACTATTGTTTGTTTGTAGAAATCAGTTTCAAATATGGTATCAAATAATTCGATGGTGAGATCGGATCCTGCCGCTATTATTAATGTATCATTACATAATTTGATATATGAATTAGTGGAATAGTCAAGTATGGTTACAAAAGTTTCGTGCCATAGCGGTTGTAGGTTAGAATCTGTTTTTGCTATTACATATTTTGTTGTATCAGGGTATTGGATTACGGTATCATTTCCTAAAAAAAGAGTATCCCTTACAGAACATATAAAATAAAAGTTTTCATGAGAATCAACCTCAACTCCTAAGAAGGTAACAGGCCAGTCCGGAATAGTTCCGGAGATAAAATCACCTGTGGAGTTTATATCTATGATAAACGGCCTTTGGTCGCCTTGTGCGGGGTCTGGATGAAATAATGTATTATCAGAATAATACAACTCGCCCGTTGTATATCCATGAATTAATAAGTTGTCTGGATCTTTCATTAGCAGCCCGTTTATTTCTATTTGAGCTCCACTTCCCACTAACTCTTTGCGCCATACAATGTTACCATCAACATTCATTTTAAGAACAGAACTCATTGAGTGTAAAAATAATGCCGTATCCTGACCAAAATAATCAATTGTATCAGTTGATGTTCCGATCTTTACGTGGTCTATAGTCAGATATAGATAACCATCATCTGAAAAACCAATATTATGGCATTTATCACTAGCAGGGCTGGTAATAACTTTTGTCCATTCAAGTTTCAGGTCAGGATTAATTTTGGCAATTAACACTTCCGAGATCCAATCCTGCGACATAAAACCTTCCATAATCGTTGTATCCAGGATTGTAACAGATTTTATAAATTCACAGGCAATGTACATATTTAGATCTTTATCAGTTGTAAGTACTACTTCAGATATTAATCTATAACTTGCTGGAGCCAGGTCGACAACAGATAACGTATTACCCTGGTCATCTTGTTTTATAATTGCCCAGTTTTGAAAATAGCTGGCATTTTCGTTAATAAGAATCGTGTCTTTAAGATACAGAATATCTCTATACGGGGTTGTAGTATAAATGTTATTTTCAAAATCAACATTTAATATACCTGTCCATGTATAATCATTACTTTGCGATTGTGTTAGAGACCATTCAGGTTCCCAGTTTTGAGTGTGGCATGGTATTGATATGAACATGAGAAAAATCAGGGTAAGGTTTTTGGTTTTCATATTGTCTGGATATTAGTTTTACAAAACGACTGGAAATTTATAACATTTAACCAGTTATTGATACTGCTTTCAGTCATTTTTTTTGACTATAGTTAGTGCACATATATTGATATAAGTCTGATAATTAACGATATACAGTTGGGTTATTGAGCTGCCGGGAGTCTGTAATAAGGAAAAGTAAGGTGTATTTCAAAGCCAAGTTTTTGAGCAAGATTGTAAGAAGGAATATTATTACGGTTACAGGCCCATACCGGTTCATGATCGCTTTCCAGGCAATAATCTATCAATGCTGCGCAAGCGTGAAGAGCCATACCTCTTCCACGAAATTCTGGAAATGTTTCCATCCCCAACTCAAGGTCATGATCAGTGATAAAAGCCGAATAGGCTGTGGTAGCAAGTTTTCCTTCATGAAATAAACTAAATCCCACACCTTTACTGCAAAACTCCTGAGCATTCCTCCAGAAATTAGAAGGAACAACATTGCCTTTCATCTGATCGTACATGGATTCGGTTGTGCGTACAATCTCAAAATTGTGAGTTCCGTAACCTTCTTTTAAGGTGAGATACTTTTGCCTGTTGAACCTGAAATTAACACGTTTGTGTATTTCAATACAGTTTTCGTTGGTATTACCACTGGAAGGAGCGGCAACAAGTTTATCATTAAAAACGGACCTGATTTTATCGTTCCATTCTGCAGGGAAAACCTGCATCCATTCCGGTGATCTCCTTGTTTTATGTTTGTTAAGTGCATAATCAGCAAACCAGCTATTGAATTGCTGATTATTGGTATCACCACCAAGCAAACTCATACCATAAGGGTGGAGAATGTACCATGACTTTGGATCAGATACATCATCAACATAAATACGTCCTGTAACATCCTGTTTTATCACCACTCTGGCAAATGATGTATTAAAACCAATGTTGTTGAGCACATTATTTAGTAGTTTGTAATTTCCCCTGTCAAGTTCAATCATGGGAAGTTATCTTTTAGCATTGAAATAATTTGGCGTGAAGTTAGTATAATTTGATGATTTGAAAATGCATGGATTTGAAAATGATTAGATTTTAAGATTTAGAAATTTGAATACGGAGTTTCTGTCAGGATATTAAAGCTCTTTACGATTTATCATTCTGATTGTTAGCTAATCAAGCCTGGTAATGAGGCAAACAGAATGTTTTTGAGGACAGTACTAAAAGAGTCATTTGTCATACTGAGCGAAGCGAAGTATCTCTTACCGTGAATCTTGCTTTATAATAAATTGATACCAATGCAGCCCATAATACCTGAAAATAAGTAGTTGTTACCATCAATACCAGAGCCACCTGCCAGTGGCAGACTTTCGCTTCGCTCAGGATGACATTAATTCAAATTAAGTCATTAGTACTAACAATCCACTTCCTCAATTCCCGAAACCATATCATGAAAGGAATACAATCGCCATAATAACGTTGAATTATCGGGTGCTCCGTCACTCAAAGGATTACTATTGAGCGGAAAACACGATATCCGTCTGATTATCGAATTAATTTCACTGGCAGCAACTTCAAAGCTCCCATCGAAATCGGTTTCGATTACCTT
The DNA here is from genome assembly GCA_028277395.1 of Bacteroidales bacterium. Taxonomy (GTDB): domain Bacteria; phylum Bacteroidota; class Bacteroidia; order Bacteroidales; family F082. The sequence goes on from JANQGJ010000003.1 coordinate 77,170, forward strand.
AAAAAAGGGCTCCATATTCACTACTTTGTTAGTGTAAGGGTTTTGCACCAGGATGGGTTTGCCAACCTTTTCGGTCGTTAAATTTAATTGATCACTCATTTCTTTAATCTCCATGAAAAAACCCCTCGAGGCGAGTACGGTGTCTAAGCCGCTCCTGCCAAAGCAGGAACCAAGAGGGGTTTCTCCTATATAAGATTAAACTTAAATACATTTTTTTAGACGTTTACTCGTAACTTCATTTCTGAAGCTGGTACAAAGATAGGCTTTTTTGGGATTGTTGGTAGCTGGTAGAGTTGGTATTTAGCTAAGAAACTTTGGAAGTGTTTCAGGAGAAGATAGGCGCAAATATTCAAGCATTGCACTTTGTTAAATGCTAGCTGGGGATCTCATTAAACCGATGAATTTAATTTATCTTCAACCCATTTATCCGGGTTTTCGGTTATATATCGCCGGATGTTGTTCAGTGATCTGTCATCCCTGATGACATGATCATGGAACCTGGATTGCCAGTGAAAATCTTTATTTATTTTTCTGATCTCAAATGTCACCCTCCCTTTATACCACCTGATAACTCTGGATAGATTATCATGCAACATGGGATTTTTTATTCCTGTTTTCCCCCCGGTGGAGACGCGATTAATCGCGTCTCTGTTTTGATTATTATCAATAATCAAAATCCCATGAACATGATCCGGCATTATAACATAGGTGTCTAGGTTAATAAATGGGAATTGTTTGGGGATCTCAGACCAGATTTTATCAGCTATCATTCCTATCTCTGATAATTTCAATTTTCCATTTGCTATGTCTCCAAAATAACATTCTCTGTCACCAGTGCAGATGGTAACAAAATAAGATGCATTCCATCCATAATTCCAGTTCTGTAATCTTGTGGATGTTATCCGGTATTTGCCTTTAAACTTTTCTGTCATAATTTTTGTTTTGGCATTATAGGTTAATCTTAATATGTAAAAATACAACTTTTATTCAGTCGTCTAATAAAGCAAACAATTAATATTCGCAATAAAATACGAAGTACAAGTACTATTCTACAAACAAATTTACCAACAGATCAATCACCAATCATTATTCTGAAAGTGTTAAATATCAAACCATAATATGTAGTTTGCTTTTTAAATGAAAGACATGTAGGTGTTTTGGTAGTGGTTTGGGGTGAAAAATGGTTCTGTAGTATTTCTGGCTAATTATGACATGTGAGTACATACATGGCAAAATTGAAGATACGTCGGAATTCAGGCCACTGCACCTGAGGACTTAGCTTCAGACTTGAATTGGAGGTAGGGAAGATGCGAAGTAATAAGTGGCTCAAGTCCTTTCGCACGGTGCTTTTGCAGCAGACTTGAGCCGGATTAGTTATTTTTCAATATTTTATTTCTTCCAATTATTTTATCATTCTTATAGATCGATACTAAATATACTCCTGATGCATAGCCGGAAATTCCTATATTAACTGATTCGGTGAATTTCTCATGAATTATTAAGTTTCCAGTGATATCGGTTATTTTTACCTGCAGGTTGGTTTTGTCCGGTACTTCAATTGTGATTTGCTCAATTGCCGGATTTGGATAAATTGATATGTCATTTTCATTTAAACTATTTTCAATACCTGTCCAGATGTAAACATAATCACATGAATCAGCTAATCCGGTTGAATAAAATCCAAATTCGTTATCTTCATAACAGCGAAGCCCAAATGAGATGTTTCCATCACATGCTACCATTGATAATGGTTGCCAGTTGAACATATAAATCATATCACCAAATTTTTCAATAATTCTGGAATAGTAGGTTTCCGGCATATATTCATCATTCTTGAAATATGTTACATAGAGAACTTTCAATTCTTCATCATTTACTATCATTGTTGAAGTTGAGTCAACCGTTATTATAAGTGAGTCTGCATCATTGGTTTCATCTACAAATAAAATTACCCAACTGTCATTTGTTTCTGCATTAAAGTCATATAAGATTTGAAAAGTGTTGAAAATTTCATCATAAAAAAATACTGTGTCATTACGGTCAAATACAAATTCAACCTCAGGCCTCATATTGCATAATAACGGATGCCTTTTGGTTATTTTTCTGCATGATTCGCCAAGTATGGTAGTGTCTTTTTCAGATTGAAACTTGATATAATCTATGTTTCCTGAAAAGGCAAATCTCTCATCCCAGTGCCATTCTGCTCCAACCGGGGCAAATTCCTGGGCAATACCCGGCAGTAATAATCCTGTTAACAGGATTAATAATAATGATTTTTTCATTTTTGTTTTTTTGGTTAGTAAAGTAATTAATCAAATAATTCAGTGAAATTACAAAAAAAAATACCAATATCCCAACTGATTGCCAGGTATTTGTGACTAATGACAATGCTTTCATTTTCAGGGGTTTGGTAAGGTAGGTGCGATGATTTCGATTATGCAATTATCTGCGCTTAAAAGTAGTTGAGGTATATTCTACTGACTTCCTGTTGTTGGGTATTCAACTATAGATTATATTTTGGGTTCAGTATCTTAAAAAAAACTGAGGTGCCAGTTCGGGTGTTGGGAAAGTATAGTACATTGCTGATCAGTATTTCAGCAATGTACCATATCTCTGACTGATTATGTTTATTTTATTTCCACAACCACTTTATCAATTCTGCCATTAAATTTTGTTTCTTCGGGCCCGTAACCAATACCTTTTGCTACAGGAGTTTGATTATCCAATCCCACATCTGCTGTTTCATCTGCCGAAAACATATTAGGCTGGGTTCGTTCAATTCTTCCATTTCCTGTTGAACCGTCAGATACCTGAATTGCTGCATCTCCACCTTTACCATTTCCACCACCATCATAATTAAAGGTGAAATCGATGGTGTATTTTCCCGGTGTCAGCTTTGAATCTGTACTAATTACATAGCGTTCTAGACCCAAAAAGTTGTATGTAAACATGGGTATGCTTTCCTTCATATACAAACTCCAGCCACCAAAACGGCCACCCTGTGTTAAAATAACACCGGTAGAGTTTTCTTCAGTCAGTTCAACTTCTGCCTCTATTGAAAAAGAACGGTTTTTTATGTTTATAAATGTATTTTCCATCATACCCTCCATACCTTCATATAAATTCAATGAAGTTCTGTCGCCCATAATATCAGGACGGCCTGCAATAGCCGGATTTGTTCTTACTACAACTCTGTCATCTATTGGTAATACATGATATTTTTCGGCTTCCGCCATAAAGAGATCCTGCATCATCTTTAATCTCTCAGGGTATTTGTCGGCCAGGTTCTCAGTCAGACTAAAATCCTCGCGAACGTTGTATAAATCCCAGACATCTTCTTCAAGAGCAGGCAGATCAGTCATTTCCCATGGTGATCTGTGTATTGTTCTGGCAAACCAGCCATCATAATAAAGTGCGCGATTTCCAAATAGCTCAAAATACTGAATAACATGCCTTTCTGCAGCATCTTTATCATTAAATGTGTAAGCAAAACTTGTTCCTTCAATAGGTATTTGCGGTACACCATTAACAACTTTTGGTTCCGGTAATCCAACTACTTCAAGGATTGTTGGAGCTATATCAATTGCATGTGTAAATTGTTCCCTGATACCATTTTTTTCGTCTATTTGTTCAGGGTAATGTATGATCATTCCTGTACGTGTTCCTCCAAAGTCGGAAGCAATCTGTTTTGTCCAGGTAAACGGAGCATCAAAGGCAACTGCCCAGCCTGCAGCCATATGTGGGAAAGTATTTGGCAGTCCCCAGTCATCCATTAGTGGAATAAGGTCTTCCACCTTTTCTTCAACTGAATTAAAATAGGTCATTTCGTTATACATACCTACCATACCGCCTTCAGCACTTGTTGCATTGTCTCCGGCGATATATACGATGAGGGTATTATCTAATTCTCCGATTTCTTCAATAGCATCTACCAACCGGCCAATTTCAAAATCAGTCATTTCCACAAACCCTGAAAATACTTCTGCCTGTCGGGCAAACAGTTTTCGTTCATTATCTGTCAGCTTCTTCCAGTCTTTAATTTCCTCAGGTTTTGGCCCCAGATTGGTATTTTGTGGAATAATCCCATTAGCTTTCATCTTTTTTACTGTTTCTTCTCTTACAGCATCCCAACCTTTGTCGAACTGACCTTTGTATTTATCCGACCATTCTTTGGAAACATGGTGTGGAGCATGTACGGCACCAGTGGAGAAGTAAATAAAAAATGGTTTATCAGGAGTCAGTGATTGTTGTGCTTTAACCCAGTTTATTGCCTGATTGGTCATATCAGTTGTAAAGTGATAGTTATCCATTTTTGGAGGATTTACCTTTTTAACACCATCAAAAATAAGTGGTGCCCACTGGTCTGTTTCGCCACCGATAAATCCATAAAACTTATCGAATCCCTGGCGTGTCGGCCAACGGTCAAATGGCCCGGAAATACTTGTTTCCCATGCTGCTGTTTCATGCCATTTACCAAATGCTGCAGTACTGTAGCCATTTAACCTCAACATCTCAGCTAACGGAGAAACACTTGCAGGAAGTGATCCTGTGTTTCCCGGGTAAGCTGTAGAGGTTTCCATGATCGAACCCGTATTACAGGTATGATGGTTTCTACCTGTTTTAATAGCCATTCTTGTGGGTGAGCATAATGATGTGGTGTTAAAGTTATTATAGCGTAAGCCACTGTTTGATAATTTATCCATGGTTGGAGTATTAATCGGGCCTCCAAATGTAGAAGTAGCACCCATCCCCAGGTCATCTATCAATACAATTACAACGTTAGGAGCATCTTTTGGTGCTTTTACTTCAAACCTTTCAGGTGGTGTTGTGTTTCTTGCATCAAGCTCAGTGTAATGTTTGGCTTCGGGCTCTACTATTGGAAGGATTTCCCGATTTATATTTTCTTGTGCATTAGATGATAATGATATCACTATCATCATTGTTAATGTACTTAGCAGTAGTTTAGTCAGTTTCATGTTTTTATAGTTTTAATTAATAATTGAATATTTTCTTAGTTCTAATAGTGCATACCAGTTTTGCGGTATGAAACATTATCTATTTATTGCTTTATGCTTGTCAAATTGTTACAGCTTTATGAAAGTACAAAATCTTCAAAAGTTGAATGATTAGAGTTATTTTGGCTATTATAATCACAGGAAATCATAATACCTGCTATTATAGATGCGAATAAAATCTGATTGATTAGCTTCATTCATATATGTTTAGATTGAGTAATTATTGCTTGTTTCTGGTTTATGTTTGGTGGTGTTAAGATGTTTTGAAACACAAACCTGTTAAATTACAAAGTAGTACATCTGTGATGTAATCACAAATTTAAGCATTTTTTTTAACTAGCCAAATCGTGGAATATAATGAGGTTAAATAATTAACAAAACTTCTGTAAACATCAGAATTACAAATCGTTTTACATTATATAATATCAGGTAAGTTCATTTTGAACTTTGTGTCTGTATGTTTTTGCTTAGTTATGGAAGATAGAAAATTTAATGTGATCCTACTATTGCTTGCTGAGATGATTTGTTGATTTATTTTGGAAAACTTTTGGTTATTGATTCCTCAATGTCAAGTTTAGTTAGCTCCCAATATTTGTTTTTAAGACAATGTGGATCGAAATCGAAATCGGCTTCAGTAAAATCAGTTAGTTTAGTAATTATCTCTTCTCTAGAATAATTGTAAGGGCATCTTTTTTGATAAATATCCAGCATATCATTCCAGGAAAATTTTTCCATAAGTTCATGCATATCCCAAAAATCTTTCTTCCGTCCCCCTTGCGCAATTATTTCTTCAGTTCGTACTAACCTTAATCCATTCATTTCAATTACCGGGAATACGAAAGTATCAGTACAAAATAAATCTGTTTTAATTATATTATTTTCATTGCTACCAATATAATATGATCTGCCAATACTGTTATCTCCACCAATCACAATTTCTACATAGTTAAAAGAATCGCTGAATATTTTATCGATTGCATCAAAGTCGATCGTATTATATTCTGTATCTGTAAATAGGTCTATATCAACAGATATTCTATGTCCAAATAATAAACTTAGAGAAGTGCCACCAACCAATCTAAAAGTATTTAATTCTTCAATAGTCATTAACTTTGTCAGCACTTCCCAAAGCATTTCTGATACTGTATTTTTAAATAATTTCGTTTACATTAATGTACTTATTCATATTACTGATTAGTGATGGTAAGAAATTCTTGTCAATTGACCTCATTTCTTT